>NZ_JBKBQG010000022.1:0-75520 GCF_046292825.1 Salinarimonas sp.
CCTCCTCTCGAAGGCCCCGCCGCGTCGGGAGCCGCGATATAGGCCACACGACTCCCACCCGTCAACAGCCGATTCGGAAAAATCTTCGCCGGCTGACCGAGCCAGAGGGGAGGGGGGCGCCAGTCCGACGACCTCGGGCCCCCCCCCGACCCCCGTCGCTGCGCTCCGGGGGCCACCCTCCCCTATGGGGAGGGATGAAGGGAGAGGAGGGATGAAGAGAGAAAGGTCGGGCGGCGCCTTGCAAAGGTCTTTATTCTCGGACGAGACGGCGCGATGAATGCGCACCCGCGCGACGAGAGATCCAAAAAGAGCCCCCGATCATGAGCGCCCACGGCCCGAAGAGCGAGGCCCCCTCCGTCGATGCGCCCGAGCGCACCGGCGCCGCCGCCTCCGCGATCGCGACGATCACGCTCGCCGCCTTCCTCCTCCAGGGCGCGAACGGGCTCCTGCAGGCGCTGCTGCCCCTGCGGATGGAGGGGGAGGGGCTGTCGATCGTCGCGATCGGCGCGGTCGCCACCGCCTACGGATTGGGGTTCGCGACGGGCTGCTTCCTCGCGCCGCACCTCGTGCGCCATGTCGGCCACATCCGCGCCTATGCGAGCCTCGCCGCGCTCTCGACCGTCGTCGTGCTCGGCTTCGACGCGGTCGCGGGGACCGGGGTGTGGATCGGCTTGCGCTTCCTCTCGGGAATGGCGCTCGCGGGATTGTTCACCGTCGTCGACAGCTGGGTCAGCGCGACCGCCACGCGCACGAATCGCGGGCGCGTCATCGCGCTCTATCTCGTCGCGACGAAGATCGCGCTCGTCGTCTCGCCGCTCGGCGTCGGGCTCGGCCCGGTCGCGGGATCGGGGCTCGTGATGGTGGTCGCGGGCCTCCTCGCCCTCTCGCTGATCCCGATCGCGGCGACGCTGACGCGCGAGCCGCGGGCACCGACGGTCGTGCGCGTGCGGATCGGGCCGCTCTTCCGGATCGCGCCCTCCGCCGTCCTCGGCGCCTTCGCGGTCGGCCTCGTCAACGGCCCGGTGATCGCGGTCGCGCCGGTCTACGGCCTCTTCGTCGGGCTCTCGGTCGCGGAAGCGGCGACGCTGCTCCTCGCGCTGCAGGCGGGCAGCCTGCTGTTCCAATGGCCGCTCGGCTGGCTCTCCGATCGCGTCGACCGCCGCCGCGTGATCGCGGCGCTCTTCGCGGGGACGACGCTCGCGTGCGGCGCGATCCTCGCGGCGAGCGCGTGGCACTCGGTCGGTTGGCTCGTCCTCGCCTTCGGCCTCTACGGGGGCATCGCGTTGTGCATCTATGCGGTGTGCGTCGCCCATGCCTGCGATCTCGTGCCGGCCGAGGAGATCGTGCCGACCGTCTCGAGCCTCCTCGTCTCCTGGGCGCTCGGCGCGACGCTCGGCCCGCTTCCGGCGACCGCTCTGATGCAGGTCGCCGGCCCCTCCGCCCTGTTCTACTATGTCGGCACGATCGGCCTCGCGCTCGCGCTGTTCGTCGCCCTGCGCATGCGCGTCAAGAGCCGCGAGGCGGCGGGCGGCGGCTTCGTGAACGTGCTCGCGACCTCCGCCGTCACGGCCGAGATCGCCGAGCGCGAGCGGGCGGCCGAGCCCGCGGGCGCGGATGCGCAGCCCCAGCCGCGCGGCCACGCGGTTTGACAGCGGCACGCCCGGCCCTGTTCTATGCAGCCTCGTCAACGAGAGGCCGAAAGAAGGAGACGCCCCGATGGAATACCTGCACACGATGGTCCGCGTCGGCGACCTCGACGCCGCGCTCGCCTTCTATTGCGGCAAGCTCGGCCTCGTCGAGGTGCGCCGCATCGAGAACGAGAAGGGCCGCTTCACGCTCGTCTTCCTCGCCGCACCCGGCGACGTCGAGAAGTCGCGCGACACGCGGGCGCCGCTGCTCGAGCTAACCTACAATTGGGACGAGCACGAATATCAGGGCGGCCGCAATTTCGGCCACCTCGCCTATCGTGTCGACGACATCTACGCCACCTGCCAGAAGCTGATGGACCAGGGCGTCACCATCAACCGCCCGCCGCGGGACGGCCATATGGCCTTCGTGCGCTCGCCGGACGGGATCTCGATCGAGCTCCTCCAGCGCGGCGAGCCGCTGCCGAGCCAGGAGCCCTGGGCCTCGATGCCGAATACCGGCAGCTGGTGAGGTCGCGCCGGAGGCTCGCGTCGTGCAGCCCGTCATCCTCTGCGTCGGCATCGCCACCCTCGACCACGTGTACAAGGTCGCGGAGATGCCGACGCGCGCGGAGAAATACCGGGCGCAGGACCTGACGATCACCACCGGCGGCACCGCGGGCAACGCCGCGATCGCGATGACGCGGCTCGGCGCGCGGGTGTGCCTGCATGCGAGCCTCGGCGAGGACGGCATCGGGCGCGACATCGTCTCGGGCCTCCTCGCCGAGGGCGTCGATTGCTCGCACGTGCGCCGCATCGCCGGGCGCGCCTCGCCGATCTCGGCGATCATCGTGGACGGGCGCGGCGAGCGGCTCGTCGTCTCCTATTCCGATCCGCTCCTGCCGCGCGACACGGATTGGCTGCCGCACCACCTGCCCGACGGCGCCCGCGCCGTCCTCGGGGACACGCGCTGGCAGGAGGGCACGGCCCATCTCTTCCGCCTCGCCCGGGCGGCCGGCATTCCCGCCGTGCTCGACGCCGATCGCGAGCCGACGATCGTGCCCGAGATCCTGGAACTCGCGACCCACGTCGCCTTCTCCATGCAGGGCCTGCGCGACATCACCGGACACGCCGACGCGCGCGCCGCGCTCGAGGCCTATACGGGCGCGGCGGGGCGCTGGGTGGCGGTCACCAATGGCGGGGAGGGGCTGTTCTACCGCTCGGAGGGGCACCTCGTGCACCTCCCGGCCTTCGACGTGCCCGTCGTCGACACGCTCGCGGCGGGCGACGTCTGGCACGGCGCCTTCGCGGTGCGCCTCGCGGAAGGCGCGGGCGAGCACGAGGCCGCGCGCTTCGCCTCGGCGGCGGCGGCGCTCAAGTGCATGCGCTTCGGCGGGCGCGACGGCGCGCCCCGGCGCGACGAGGTCGACGGCTTTCTCGGCGCGCTCGTGCCCGTCTGAGCCGATGCGCTCGCCGATGGCGCGTGGAGCAGGAGGCGGCACGCCGCAGAGTGGTATTTTCCTATCCGGGCGACGGTCGGAAACGCTTGCTTTACGGACGTTCATGTAGAGATGCGGGGAAATCCCGATGGAGGATCCCTCCCGATGCTCTCGCGTCTCAAGCTTTCGACAAAGATCCTGGCACTCGTCCTCGTCTCCGTGGCCGTCACCGCCGCCGGCATGTGGGCCTTCACGGCCCGCGAGATGGCATCGCAGCTCGAGACGCGCGAATACGAGGAGGGGCGCCTGCACATCCGCACCCTCGCCCTCGTCTTCGCCGACCGCGTGCCGGACGCGAGCGTCACCATCGTCGACGGCGGCGTCACCCGGGCGGTCTCGCCGAGCCTCGCGACCTTCGAGGACCACAGTGTGGTCGATCGCACCACCGCCATGACCGAGGGCGTCGCGACGGTGTTCGCCTTCGATCCCGCGCGCGACAATTTCCAGCGGCGCTCGACGACGGTGCGTCGCGAGGACGGCACGCGCGCCGTCGGCACCTATCTCGCCGACGACCATCCGGCCCAGGCCGTGGTGCGCGCCGGGCGGACCTATGTGGGGCCCGCGACGCTGTTCGGGCGCGAATTCGTGACGGTCTACCAGCCCACCGTCGATCAGGGCGGGCGGGTGAACGGCATCCTCTTCATCGGCCTGCCGGTCGAGCGCATGGCGGCGGCGCGCAGCGAGGCGCTGACGGGCATGGCCATCCTCGCGCTCGTGACGACGCTTCTCGTGATCGCGATCGCCGGCTTCGTGGCGCGGGCGCTGTTCCGGCCGCTCGGCACCATCGCCGCGCGCGTCGAGCGCCTCGCTCAGGGCGATCTCGCCTCGCCGATCCCCTTCGCGGAGCGCGGGGACGAGATCGGCGCGGTGGCGCGCGCCGTCGGAATCCTGCGCGACGAGAGCAGCCGCGCTCAGGCGCTCGAGAGCGAGCGCGACGCGGGGCGGGTGGACGAGGAGCGCCGTCGCGCGGCGATGGAGGCGGCGATCGCCGACTTCCGCCGCACCGTCTCCGACCTCACCCGCACGCTCTCGGCGAGCGCCGTCGACCTGCGCGGCCGCGCCGAGGACATGACCTCCGTCTCCGAATCCGCGAGCGAGGCGATCGGCCACGCGGCCCAGGGCTCGCAGGAGACGGCGGCGAACGTCGCGACCGTCGCGAGCGCGGCCGAGGAGCTCTCCGCCTCGATCGCCGAGATCGGCGGGCAGCTCGAGCGCGCGAAATCGCTCGCCGAGCAGGGGCTCGAGGACACCGAGGCGACGAATGCGCGCGTCGGCGGCCTCGCCGAGGCGGCGAGCCGGATCGGCGACGTCGTCGACCTGATCCGCTCGATCGCCGACCAGACCAACCTCCTCGCCCTCAACGCGACCATCGAGGCGGCGCGCGCGGGCGAGGCCGGCAAGGGTTTTGCGGTCGTCGCCGCCGAGGTGAAGACGCTCGCCACCCAGACCGCCAAGGCGACCGAGGAGATCGCCCGTCACATCGCCGGCATCCAGGACTCGACCGACGGCGCCGTCGGCGCCATCCGCGGCATCACCGAGCGCATGCGCGAGATCAACGCCACGACGGTCGCGATCGCCTCGGCGATGACCCAGCAGGGCGCGGCGACGGCCGAGATCTCGCGCAACGTCCAGCACGCCGCGCGCGGCACCGACGAGATCACGACGAGCCTCGGCACCGTAACGGGGGCGTCCGAGCGCACGAGCGCGGCCGCCCATTCGGTCCACGGCGCGACCGAGGCGCTGGAGCGGGCGACGGCGCGTCTCGAGGCGGAGATCGACGGCTTCCTGCGCCGCGTCGCGGCCTGACCCGAGGGAGAAGCCCGACGCCCCTTTCGACCCTTCGGGTCGAGAGACCCCATCCGTCTCCGACCCCTACTCGGGGTCGGAGCCACCTTCCCTTGAAAGGCTGTGAATCTTTCGGAGGCTGTCATCCCGGGCCGCGAAGCGGACCCGGGACCCATATCCTCGAGGATCGTTCGAGCGCGCATGCCGCGCTCGTTCCGCTACCGTTGGACAGCTTGCGTTGGAGAAACGCAGCCTACAGGCTGCGACTGAGACGTCGTGGATATGGGTCCCGGATCGCCTTCGGCGTCCGGGATGACACCGCAACGAAAGATATGAAAACTCTGAGGGGAAGGAGAGGGGGCGTGCCTCCGATGGCGGCGGGACGAAACACGAGCCGATCGGGGCGACCCGGTCGGCTCTTTCGTTTCGGCGGCATGGGCGCGAACCATCGCCGCGCGTCGACATTCTCACATAGGAGAATTCGGCGAGCGGAGGTCGGACGCGTGGGGGATCGGCGCAGGGGCGATGGGCTCGGCGGGGCGTTGCGGGCGATCGTCCGGTCGCGCCTCGCCGTCGCCCTCGTCGCCTTCGCGGCCGGCGTCCTCGGCACGCTCCTCGTGATGAGCCTCCTGCCCGATCGACGCGCCGTGACGAGCCCGGTCCCGCCGGCGCTCGCCGCGGGAAGCCCGGAATTCCGCGCGACGATGGGCGCCCTGTTCGGCAGCCGCATCATTCCCGGCAACGCGATCGAGACGCTCGTGAACGGGGACGAGATCTTCCCCGCGATGCTCGACGCGATCGCGCAGGCGCAGGCGAGCGTCAATTTCGAGACCTACGTCTTCCGCGAAGGACGCCTGCCGCAGGCCTTCCTCGACGCCTTCGCCGAGCGCGCGACGGCCGGGATCGAGGTGCGGCTCGTGCTCGATTGGTACGGCAGCCGGCACATGAGCGATGCCGATTTCGCGCAGCTCGAGGCCGCGGGGGTGCGCTTCGTGCGCTTCCGTCCGATCGCCTGGCATACCCTGATGCGGGCGAACAACCGCACCCACCGCAAGATCCTCGTCGTCGACGGGCGCGTCGGCTTCACGGGCGGCGCCAATATCGGCGACGAATGGCTCGGCGACGCGCGCCATCCCGGCGAGTGGCGCGAGACGCATTTTCGGCTCGACGGGCCCGCCGTCGCCAAGCTCCAGGGCGTGTTCGCGGAGAATTGGGAGGAGGCGACGGGGGAACTCCTGCTGGGCGAGCGCTTCTTTCCCGAACTCGCGCCTGCGGGCGCGGTCGCGGTGCAGATCGCGGCGAGCGAGACGGGCGAGCGCAACGTCATCCACAAGATGCTTCTGACGGCGATCGCCTCGGCGCAGAGCCACGTGCGCATCGGCGTGCCCTATTTCGTGCCCGACGACGTCTCCCTCGCCCAGCTCCGGCTCGCCCGCTCGCGCGGCGTGGCGGTCGACGTGATCGTGCCCGGGCCGCACATGGACAAGGAATTCGTCCAAAGCGCCGCGCGCCACCATTGGGGGGCGCTGCTCGAGGTCGGGGTTCGCATCCACGAATACCAGCCGACCATGTACCACGCGAAGATCGTGATCGTGGACGACGTGCTCGCCTCGATCGGCTCGGCCAATTTCCACGAGCGCACCTTTCGCCTCAACGACGAGGCGAACCTCTTCGTCTACGACGCAAACGTCGTCGCCGAGCAGATCGCCCTGTTCGAGGCCGATCTCGCCCGCTCCAGGGAGGTGACGCTGGCGGAATGGCGCGATCGCCCGCTCGGCGAGCGGGTGACGGACTGGGCATGGAGCTTCTTGCGGGCGCAGTTCTGAGGCTCCGCGACCGCCACCCCGTGTGGCGGGCGTGCGGATGGTCGGACGGGGCGGGAGCGGGTAACCTCGTGCGAACGACCCGATCGAGGAGCCCTCATGACCGCGCCCGCCCCCATCGCCGCCAAGAACCTGCATTTCGATCGCGACGAATTCGCCCGCCGCAAGGAGGCGGTGCTCGGCGAGATGGCGCGCGAGGGGCTCGGCGCGCTCCTCATGTTCCGCCAGGAGAGCATGTATTGGCTCACCGGCTACGACACCTTCGGCTACGTGCATTTCCAGTGCATGGTGCTGACCGACGACGGGCGGATCGTCCTCCTCACCCGCTCGGCGGACCGCCTGCAGGCGGCCTTCACCTCGATCGTGGAGGACGTGCGGATCTGGGTCGATCGCGAGGGGGCGCAGCCGGCGCGGGATCTCGCGGAAATTCTGCGCGGGCTGGGGCTCTCGGGCAAACGCGTCGGCGTCGAATACGAGGCCTACGGGCTCACCGCGGCGAAGGGCAAGGCGCTCGAGGAGGCGCTCGCCGGGCTCGCCGCCACCGCCGACGCCTCGCTCCTCGTGAGCCGGCTGCGCGCCGTCAAGAGCGCGGCCGAGATCGCCCATGTCCGCCGCGCCGCCGCCCTCGCCGACGATGCGCTCGCGGCTGCGCAGGCGCGGGCCGGCGCGGGCGTCGACGAGGCGGAGATCCTCGCCGACATGCACGGCGCGATCCTGCGCGGGGGCGGCGACGACCCGGCGAACGAGTTCATCATCGGCTCGGGCCCCGGCGCCCTGATGTGCCGCTATTATTCGGGCCGGCGGCGGCTCGACGCCGACGATCTCCTGACGCTCGAATTCGCCGGCGTCTACCGGCACTACCACAGCGCCCTGATGCGCACCTTCGTGATCGGGCGCGTCGATCCGCGGGTGCGGGCGATGCACGAGGCCGCGCGCGAGGCGCTGCTCGCGACGGAAGCCGCGCTCGTGCCTGGGCGTCCGCTCGGGGAGGCCTTCGACGCGCATGCCCGCACGCTCGAGGCCGCCGGCTTCGGCCACGCCCGGCTCAACGCCTGCGGCTACTCGCTGGGGACGACCTTCGCGCCCAATTGGATGGATTGGCCGATGCTCTATGCCGGGCAATCCTACGAGGCGCGCCCCGGCAACGTGATCTTCGCCCACATGATCCTGTTCGACGCGCAGGCCGGCCTCGCGATGAGCCTCGCGCGGACCTCGCTCGTCGGCGAGCGGGGGGCGGAGCCTCTGTCGGCGGCGGGGCTCGATCTCGTGGCTTTGTAGGCCGCCTCAGGCGGAGATGCCCGAGCGCACGAGCCAGCAGCCGCTGATCAGCCAGCTGCCGTCCTCCTGGCGCTCGAGGGTGTAGAGCGCGGTCCAGGCATTGCCCGCCTGGTCGGTGAGGAAGACCTCCTTGACCGGGCCGTGCGGGCTCTCGCGCAGCGCGCCGAACACCACCGCGCTCGGGCGGTAGACGGGAGAATAGCCGAGGCGGATCATGCGCATGAACCCCTCGACGGAGGGGAACAGCTGCTTGATCCCCGGCGCCGCGTAGCCGTAGGCGCGTTCGCCGTCGTCGGCGCGAAACGCCTCGATCTGGCCCTCGATCACCGCGCGGATGGCGGCTGCGTCGGCCGATGAAGGCTCGGCGGGCGCCTTCGGCGACACGAGGAACGCGAATGCGACCACGAGGCCGATGGCGAGGAGCGTGCGCAGGGGCCGCATGCGAAGGGAGAGCGAGCGCATGGAGGTCTCCGGTTCGACCGTCGCGAGCGGGAATGCGCCGCGCCGAACGGGAGGTAGGGGAGGGGACGCGCGCGACAAGGACCCGCGCGAGACGGACCCGTCCGCCACGATCCCTCCACATTTGGGGGGTCACATGGTTGACCCAACGACATGGAGCGCTCCGCCGGCTGCGGGCCGGATCCGAAGAGCGCCGGGCCCAGGGGGTGATCGTCCGCTCGGGGACCTTCGCCATGCTCGACAAAGAGAGCGCCGACATCGTCGTCGGCCCGCTGCGCATCTATCCCGACGACCTGCGACCGGCTCTCCAGGAGACGCTCGCCATTCTCGCGGACATCGATTTCCTGCACGAGCAGGAGCGCGAGCGCCTGGAGGCGTGGGATGCCGCGCCGGCGGCCAAGGAGGCGTTGGAGCGCTCGCTGGCGGTTCGCCGAGAGGCCGCGCGCGCGCCGTATCTGATGCGCCTCGAAGAGCTGCGCCTGCGCATGCGGGCCTTGGCCTGGGCGCGATCGGCCTGACCTGGCGCGTGCGCGCGCGAACGGCTCTTGAAGGATCGGGTCCGAGCGCGTAAGCGACGCGCGGGATAGTCGACACCGACAGGGGCGCGCCGAGACATGCATGCCGTACTCGCCGTCGTGCTCGCGGCAGCGATCTCGGCGGGCGCGATCCTCGCCTTGTTTCCGCTGATGCGCCGCTACGCGCTCGCGCGGCCGAACGCGCGCTCGAGCCACCGCGAGCCGACGCCGCAGGGCGGCGGGATCGCGGTCGTCCTCGCGACGCTCCTCGTAGCCACGGGGCTCGGGGCGGTCGTCGCGCCCGATGGCGTCCTCGGCGCGCCGTTCCTCGTCCTCGTCGCGGCGACGATCGCGCTCGCGTGCATCGGCGCCGTCGACGACATCCGCCCCCTCCCGGTCGTGCCGCGGCTGACCGCCCAGGCGATCGCGGTCGCGGCGAGCGTCGCCGCGGCGGCGAGCGAGGCGCGCGTTCTCGGCGACGGGTTCGGCCTTCCGGTGCCGCCGGGGGTCGAGATCGTCCTCGGCACGCTCGCGGGGCTGTGGTTCGTCAACCTCGTCAATTTCATGGACGGGCTCGATTGGATCACCTGCGCGGCGATGGTGCCGATCGTGCTCGCGCTTGGCCTGTTTTCGCTCGCGGGCGCCCTCGATCCGCTGCCGGGGCTCCTCGCCTTCGCGCTCGCGGGCGCGCTCCTCGGCTTCGCGCCGTTCAACAAGCCCGTCGCCCGGCTCTTCCTCGGCGATGTCGGCTCGCTGCCGATCGGGCTCCTCGTCGCCTGGCTCCTCTACGCGCTCGCGAGCGGCGGCCATGTCGCGGCCGCGATCGTCCTGCCGCTCTATCATTGCGCGGACGCGACGCTGACGCTCCTGCGGCGTCTCGCGCGGGGCGAGCGCGTCTGGGAAGCCCACCGTACCCATTTCTACCAGCGGGCGACCGACAACGGGCATTCTCCGCTCGCGGTCTCGACCACCGTCTTCGGCCTCGGGATCGCGCTCGCGCTGATCGCCGCGGCGACGATCGCCTGGCCGGGCCTCGCGACCGACCTCGTCGCGCTCCTCGCCGCGGGCGCGCTCGTCGCGGCCTGCCTCGCCTTCTTCGCCCGAAAGCGCGTGCCCGCGACCTCGCCGTGACCCTTCGCGGCGGGCTCCGACGTCACGCCTCGGCGCGGCCCTCGCGATAGGCGCGGTACCAGCTCACGAAACGCGCCACGCCTTCCTCGACGCCCGTCGCCGGGCGGTACCCCGTGAGCGCCTCGAGCAGGTCGGCGTCGGCGAAGGTCGCCGGCACGTCGCCCTTCTGCATCGGCAGCATGATCTTCCGCGCGGGCGTCCCCAGCGCGCGCTCGAGCGTCTCGACGAAGGCGAGGAGGCCGACCGGCCGCCCCGCGCCGATATTGACGACGCGCCAGGGCGCGGCGGGGGAGAGCGAGTCGCGCGCGCCGACCGGCGCCCCCTCGACCGGCGGCACGTCGACGAGGCGCACGATCGCCTCGGCGAGGTCGTCGATATAGGTGAAGTCGCGCTCCATCCGGCCCTCGCCGTAGATCTCGATCGGCCGCCCCTCCAGGATCGCGGAGGCGAACTTGTAGAGCGCCATGTCCGGCCGGCCCCAGGGCCCGTAGACCGTGAAGAAGCGGAACAGGGTCGTCGGGATCTTCCAGAGGTGGCTGTAGGAATGCGTCATCGCCTCGCCGGCCTTCTTGGTCGCGGCGTAGAGCGTCAGCGGGTGGTCGGCGGCGTCGGTCTCGACGAAGGGCATCTTGGCGTTCGAGCCGTAGACCGAGCTCGTCGAGGCCATCAGGAAGTGGGCGGGCGCGTGGCGGCGCACCTCCTCCATGACGTTGAAGGTGCCGACCAGATTGGCGTCGACATAGGCGCGCGGGTTCTCGAGCGAGTAGCGCACGCCCGCCTGCGCGGCGAGATGGACGACGACGTCCGGCCGCGCCTCCTCGAAGGCGGCGGCGAGCGCGGCCGCGTCCTCGAGCATGATCTCGTGCCCGGAGAAGGCGTTCGAGCGCCGCAGCAGCGCGTGGCGCGCCCGCTTCAGGGCGAGGTCGTAATAGGGCGTCATGCCGTCGACGCCCGTGACGAGGTAGCCCGCCTCGAGCAGACGCCGGGCGACGTGGAAGCCGATGAAGCCGGCGGTTCCGGTGACGAGAGCCCGGCGGGGGGCGGCGGCGTCGCTTGTCGTCATGAGCACTCCTGTCGCCTCGCGCTTAGCCGACCCGTCGGGGCGCGGCAAGAGCCGTGCGGCGGCGTGAAAATCAGACTGTCGGTTATTGTGCGAAACCGCGGGCGATCCCCTCGCGCCCTGCGCCTCCCTATCGTGGCGGGGCTGCCGGTTGCGGGACCGCCGGTTCCGTGCCCCACGCCACGACAATGAGGGAGGACGGACATGAAGAAGGCACTCATCGCCACGGTATCGGCCCTGACGCTGACGGTTTCCGGCCAGGCATTCGCCCAGGAGCCGATCACGATCGGCATCCTCGTCGCGCTGGAGGGCGCCTTCGCGGCCGGCGGGGCGGACGGGGTGCGCAACATCGAGCTCGCGATCCAGCAGCGTGGCGGCACGGCGGGCGGGCGTCCGATCAGGACCATCGTCGCGCCCACCGACACCACGCCGGACACGGCCGTGCGCCAGGCCCGCAAGCTCGTCGAGCAGGACGGGGTGGACTTCATCATCGGTCCCCTGTCGGGCTCCGAGGGCATCGCCATCCGCGACTACGCCAAGACCGTGCCGCAGATGGCGATCATCAACGGCATCTCGGGCGCGCTCGAGACCACCTGGGTCGACCCGGCGCCGAACTTCTTCCGCTTCAACCTCGACGGCGCGCAATGGGGCCAGGGGCTCGGCACCTACGTCGTCGAGGAGAAGGGCTGGACGCGCGTCGCCGCCGTGGCGGCGGACTACTCGTTCGGCTACACGAACTTCCTCGGCTTCGCGGTCGATTTCTGCCGCGCCGGCGGCGAGATCGTCGACCGGTTCTGGGTGCCCCTCGGCTCCGCCGATTTCGCGGGCGTGATCGCCCAGCTCCCCGACGACGTCGACGCGATCTATCTCGGCATGGGCGGCACCGACGCGATCAACTTCCTCAACCAGTACGACCAGGCCGGCGCCGACACGAACCTGATCGGCGGCACGATCATGGCGGATGCCACCGTCCTCGCCTCGCGCGGGCGCGCCAAGGAGGCGCTGATCGGCACGCCGACCTCGGGCGCCTTCGCCCCCGACAATCCGGATCCCGCCTGGCAGGAATACGTCGCCGCCTATCAGGCCGCCTTCCCCGAGAGCGAGCGCTTCCCCGTGCCCTCGCTGTTCGGCGTCGGCTATTACGTCGCGACGCTCGCGGCGCTCGAGGCGCTCGACATGGTCGAGGGCGATCTCTCGAACGACCAGGCCCGCTTCAAGGAGGCGCTCTCGACGATGACGCTGCAGACGCCGCTCGGCGAGGTCACGCTCAACGAGAACCGCCAGGCGACGGGCTCCGTCTTCGTGACCGAGGTCGTCGAGGGGCCGGACGGCAACCTCCAGAGCGTCTTCCGCGCCCGCGTCGACGGCGTCACCCAGACGCTCGGAATGACGCCGGACGAGTTCCGCGCCATGGGCCTGCCCTCGCGCGACACGCCCGATTGCGACGCGCTCGCCGGGCGCTGATCCGGCGCCGCCGGCCGATACGAGACGACGGGGAGCGTGGCGCCGCCGCGCTCCCCGCCCGCCCGCCGGAATGCCGCCCGCGATCTCGCGCGGCGGATGTTGGAGGCCGGCATGTCCCTCATCCGCTACGCCACCCGCATCCACTTCGCGGAACGGGTCCTCGAGGACGCGCTCCCCGAGGAGGTGAAGGCGCGCGGCGTTCTCGCGCCCCTCGTCGTCGTCGACGCCGATACCGGCCCGGCGCTCGCACGCGTGCTCGATTGCCTGCCCGTCGCCTGCCGCCCCCGCGTTCTCGATCTCGCCGGCCTGCCGACCTGCGCGGCGATGGGCGAGGCGGTCGCGCGCGCGCTGCAGGGGCCCGACGCGGAGGAGGGCGGCGGAGCGACGCCCTGCGACGCGGTCATCGGCGTCGGCGGCGCGCCGGCGGTGTCGCTTGCGCAGCAGCTCGCGGGCGACGAGCGGGCGCCCGCGCGCGGATCGCGTCGCTCGGCGCGCGAGCCGATGCCCATCCTCACGGTGCCGACGCTCCCCGGCTGCCTCGGCCTCGGACCGCAGCCCTGGCCGGCGCGCGAGCGGCGCGGCGGGGCATCGGCGCTGAGAGTGCCCGACGTCGTCTTCTGCGATCCGAGCCTGGTGCGGCCGGCCGATCCCGCCCGCCTCGCCGCGTCCGGCATGGACGCGCTCGTCCATTGCCTCGAGGCGTTCCTCGCCAATGTCTGGAACCCGCCGGCCGACGGAATGGCCTATGACGGGCTGCGCCGCGCCTCGCTCTGGCTCGAGCGCCTCGTCGCCGATCCGGCCGATGCGGATGCCGGCCGAGAGATGCTGGCGGCGGCGCTCAACGGGGCGCTCGCCGCGCAGAAGGGGCTCGGCGCGATCCACGCCATCGCCCACGCGCTGGAGACGATGGCGGTGCGCCCCGACAGCCACGGCGAACTCCACGCGGCCTTGGTCGGCCCCGTCCTCGCCTTCAACGCCCCCGCGGTGCCCGAACGCCTCGCCATCGCCGCGCAGGCGTTGCAGGTGAGCGGGGAGGGGCGGGGGGAGGCGTGCGGGCTCGTCGACCATCTCGCCGCTCTGGGCGCGCGGCTCGGCCTGCCCGGCAGCCTCGCCCATCTAGGCCTGACCGCGACCGGCATCGACCGGATCGCCGCCGCCGCCGCCCGCGCGCCCGCCAACCGCGACAATCCCCGCTACGCGAATGCCGCCGACTACCGGCGCATGATCGAGGAAGCCTCATGATCTGCGCAAGAAACACACAAAATGCCTTTACCGTACGCAATAAAGGCGGCTACCCTTGCGTCCTGCCTGTTGGACGGGGGTAGCCATGAGCGTCCCGGTGGCGATCTGCCACGGCAATTTCGGGCGGGTCTGCCTGTTTCGGGTGGACCGCGCGATGGTCCCTCATGCGCACCGCGAGGGCCACCTCGTCTTCCATGTCGAGGGGCCCGCGGGCGAGCTCGAGGTCGACGGCCGCACCTGGCCGGTGGCGCCGGGCCAGGCGGTCGCGGTCAGCCCCTGGCAGACGCACATCTACCGCCCCGTCGTTCCCGGCGTCCCCGTCCTGACGCTCGTCCTCTACATCCGCCCCGCCTGGTTCATCGAGACGGCGCGCAGCGCCACCGCGTCGCTGAATTTCGGCCGCGTCGGCATCGAGGTGACGGACCAGCTCTCCCGGCTCGTCTTCCTCACCGCCCATGCCATGCTCGACCCCGACCGCGACGATCCCGCGATGGAGGAGCGGCTGTCGGGCCTCACGCAGATCGCCTACGACCAGTCCTGGCAATGGACGCCGCGCGGCAGCGCCTTCACCGGGCATTGCCGCGGCACGCGCGACTTCCGCATCCGCAAGGCGCTGCGCCTCCTCCAGGAGGGGGCGGGGGACAGCCTCGACGTCGACGGGGTCGCGCGCGAGGTCGGCCTGTCGCGGCCGCACTTCTACAAGCTCTTCCGCGAGCAGGTCGGGGTGACCCCCAAGCTCTACCTCAACGCCCTCCTGATGGAGCGCGCCATCGAGCGCCTCTCCGACGGCCAGCAGCCCGTCGCCGACATCGGCTTCGATCTCGGCTTTTCCGGACAGGCGAGCTTCTCGCGCTTCTTCATCGCCAACGGCGTCGTCGCCCCGAGCGCGTATCGGCGCAGCGTGCAGGTCGGGTGAGGGCTGCCTCGAGCCGCCACCCCGTGTCATCCCCGGCTGGAGGTCGCGGAGCGACCGGAAGGGAATGGGACCCAGCAAAGGAAGACGCTTGCGGAGCAAGCTCTTGCGGCGGCGACCAGCCGCCTCGTCGGCGGCACGATCGTGTGCTCCGCACATGTCTTGGCGCTGGGTCCCCTTCCCTTACGCCGCTTCGCGGCTCCAGCCGGGGATGACACCCTTGGAGCCCTCCCGCCTCCCGTCTCCCCCGCTTTTGCGACGATCGGCGAACGCGTCAGACTCTCGGGTATGCCGGGGCCGGGGCGGCGCCGCTAGCTTGGAGGTCCGGAGCGGCGCGAGAGAGACGCCGCGCGTGAGGGGAGTGGCGCCTTGCAGGCATTCGTGCGACGCCATCCGGTCTGGTCGGCGATCATCGCGCTCGTCCTGGCCGTGCTGTTGTGGCTGATCCTCGTCCCGTGGTCTCCCGGGATGGAGGCCTCCTTCGGCCGCAAGCGCGTGTTCCTCAACGCCGTCTTCAGCGGGATCACGCTGGGCGCGCTCTATTTCCTCGTCGCCTCCGGCTTCACGCTCATCTTCGGGCTGATGCGCAACGTCAATCTCGCGCACGGCTCGCTCTATCTCGTCGGCGGCTATCTCGGCTTCGAGATCTCGGAGCGTACCGGCTCGTGGCTCTTCGCCTTCCCGGCCGTGTTCCTCATCGTCGCCTTGATGGGCATCGTCCTCCAGAACCAGGTCTTCCGGCGGATGGAGGGCGAGGAGCTGCGCCAGACGCTCGTCACGATCGGGCTCTCGGTCGTGCTCGCGGACATCATGCTGTGGATCTGGGGCGGGCAGAGCTACACGATCATGACGCCCGATTGGCTCGCGGGGCCCGCCGAGGTGCCGATCGTGGCGGGCGTCGACCGCGACGGCGATCCCGTCTACCTGCGCTATCCCCGCGTGCGCATCGCGATCCTCATCGCGGCGATCGTAGTGGGCATCCTGATGTGGCTCGTCCTCAACAAGTCGCGGCTCGGCATGCTGATCCGCGCCGGCGTCGACGATCGCGAGATGCTGGCCGCCTCGGGCATCCGCATTCAATGGGTGTTCCTCGCGGTCTTCGCCTTCGGCGCCGGGCTCGCCGGCATCGGCGGCATCGTCGGCGGGACCTTTCAATCGCTGACGCCGGGCGAGGACACGCGCTTCCTGTTGGCGAGCCTCGTCGTCGTCATCGTCGGCGGCATGGGCTCGATCCCGGGCGCGGCGATCGGCGCGGTGCTGATAGGGCTGTCCGAGCAGCTCGGGCTCGTCTACGCGCCGACCTATTCCGTGGTCTTCACCTTCCTGATCATGGTCGCCGTGCTCGCCTTCCGCCCGCAGGGCCTGATGGGGAGGACGCGCTGATGGCGGCCGGCGGGGCGATCGACACGAAGGCGCAGGCGCCGCGCGAGTCCCAGCGCGAGGAGCCGCTCGCATGGCGGCTCGACCGCATCCCGGTCCAGGTCTGGATCGTGGGCTTCGTGCTCCTGATCATGCCGCTCGTCGCCAACAATTTCTGGCTCTTCCAGGTCTTCGGCTGGACCTTCATCCTGGGCATGATCGCGCTCAGCCTCATGTTCCTCGCCGGCTACGGGGGCATGGTGAGCCTCATCCAGATGACGGTCGCGGGCATCGCAGGCTACATGGTCGCGATCCTCGGGACGTCGGGGATGGCGCAGATCAGCCTCGGCCTGCCGTTCTGGGTGTACATCCCCGCCGCCATCATCGTCGCCGCTGCCTTCGGCACCCTCGTGGGCGCGCTCGCGGTGCGGACCGAGGGCATCTACACGATCATGATCACGCTCGCGGTCGCCGCGGCGTTCTTCTACTTCTCGCGCCAGAACTACGAGATCTTCAACGGCTACAGCGGCTTCAACCTCGTGCTCCCGCCGCGGCTGTTCGGGGTCGACTGGCGCCAGCCGGTGGCGTTCTACTATCTGAGCCTCGGCTGCGCGGTGCTCTGCTATTGCGCCGTCCTGTACGTCTCGCGCAGCCCCTTCGGCCTCGCGCTGCAGGCGACGCGCGACGGGCCGCGGCGGATGGCGGCGCTCGGCTACGACGTCACCGCCATCCGCATCGCCGCCTATACCTTCGCGAGCGTGATCGCGGCGATCGGCGGGATCCTGCTCGTGTGGCAGAACGCGCAGATCTCGCCGGGCACGGTCGGCATCCCGGCGGTGATCGACATTCTGGTGATCGCGGTCGTCGGCGGCATGCGCCGGCCGATCGGACCCTTCATCGGGGCGCTGATCTACGTCCTCCTGCGCACCTTCAGCCCGGACGTGCTGACCGGGTTCGGCCTCTCGGGCGAGCGCTTCAAGACCCTGATCGGGCTCGGCTTTCTCGCGATCGTGTTCTTCTCGCCCGACGGCGTGCTCGGGCTGTGGGACCGCTGGAAGGAGCGCCGGCGTCGGCGCGCCGATCCGCTGCGGCAGGGAGGCCGCTCGTGAGCGCGCTCGCCGCCCGCGTCCCGACCTCCGTCGCCTCCGGCAACGCGCTCGAACTGCGCGGGGTGACGAAGCTCTTCGGCGCGCTCGCCGCGATCACCGACATCACCTTCAGCGTCCGCCCCGGCGAGCGCCGCGCGGTGCTCGGCTCGAACGGGGCGGGCAAGACGACCCTGTTCAATTGCATCACCGGCGATTTCCTGCCGACCTCGGGCACGATCCGGCTGTTCGGCGAGGACGTCACCACCTTCCCCGCCTACGAGCGCATCCGCCGCGGCCTGCGGCGCACCTACCAGATCAGCCTCCTGTTCGGCGGCCTGAGCGTCGCCGACAACGTCTACGTCGCCTGTCGCGGGGTGAGCCGCGGGCGCTTCTCGCTCCTGCGGCCGCGGCGCGGCGATTCGCTCGTCGCGCGGGCGGACGAGCTGATCGAGGCGGTGCACCTCACGGGCGTGCGGGACACCCTCGTCTCCGAGCTCAGCTACGGCCAGCAGCGCCAGCTCGAGATCGCCCTCGCGCTCGCCGGCGCCCCCCGCTTCGTGCTGTTCGACGAGCCCGCCGCCGGCCTCTCGCCCGCCGAGCGGCGCGACCTCATCGAGATCCTCAACGGCCTGCCCGCCCATATCGGCTTCATCATCATCGAGCACGACATGGACGTCGCTCTGCGCGTGTCCGAGAGCGTGACGATGATGCACAACGGGCGCGTGTTCAAGGAGGGCACGCCGGCCGAGATCGAGGACGATCCGGAGGTCCAGGAGCTCTATCTCGGGGACGGGAGCCACGCCCATGGCTGAGCGCGCCTCCGCCCCCGCCCTCGAGATCCGCGGCCTGAGCGTCTTCTACGGCGCGAGCCACGCGCTGCAGGGCGTCGACCTGCGCCTCTCCTCGGGCGTCCTGTCGGTGGTGGGCCGCAACGGCATGGGCAAGACGACGCTCTGCAAGGCGATCATGGGGCTCGTGCCGGTCGCGGGCGGGTCGATCGCGCTGCACGGGCAGAACCTCGTCGGCCGCACGCCCTCCGAGATCGCGCGGCTCGGCATCGGCTACGTGCCGCAGGGGCGCCGGCTGTGGCGCTCGCTCTCGGTCGACGAGCACCTGCGCATGGTCGCGCGCAAGGGCGGCGCCTGGAGCGTCGAGCGCGTCTACGACACCTTCCCGCGCCTCGCCGAGCGGCGCGGCAACGGCGGCGCCCAGCTCTCCGGCGGCGAGCAGCAGATGCTCGCCATCGGCCGCGCGCTCCTCCAGAACCCGCGGCTCCTCGTGATGGACGAGCCGACGGAGGGCCTCGCGCCGGTGATCGTGGCGCAGGTCGAGGACATGCTGATCCGGCTCGGAGAGAGCGGCGACGTCGACGTGCTCCTCATCGAGCAGAATATCGGCGTCGCCTGCGCGGTCGCCGAGACGGTGGCGATCATGCTCAACGGGCGCATCGTCCGCTCGGTCCCCGCCCGCGAGCTCTCCGCCGACAGGGCGCTGCAGCAGCGCCTTCTCGGGGTCGGCCGCCACGCCCACGACGAGACGCCGGAGACCGAAAGCGGCTCGGCGGAGGCGGACGGACGCGAGCCGGAGAAGACCGATGCCGCGCCGCTGCGGCGGATCTGGCAGGCGAACCCGAAGCCGCCGACGCGCTGGTCGCAGCCCGTGCCCTATGCCGTCCACGAGCGTCTCGCGCGCGTCGTCACGAGCGACGGAGCCGCCACGCTCCCGACCCAGGAGACGCCGATCCGCGCGCTCGCGCCGGTGGGCGGGGAGGTCGTGCTCGTCGCCGGCACGCTCGACACGAAGGGCGAGGAACTGCGCCACATGCGCGATCTCGTGCGCGCGGCGGGTCTCGCGGTACGCCTCGTCGACCTCTCGACCTCCGGTACGCATACCGGCGCGGACGTGCCCGCCCATCAGGTCGCGGCCTTCCACCCGCGCGGGGCGGCGGGCGTGTTCACCGGCGATCGCGGGCAGGCGGTCGCGGGGATGACGCTCGCCTTCGCGCGCTGGATCGCCCGCCAGGAGGGCATCGCCGGCGTGCTCTCGGCCGGCGGATCGGGAGGCACGGCGATCGTCGCGCCGGCGATGCGCGCGCTGCCGGTCGGCGTGCCGAAGCTGATCGTCTCGACCGTCGCGTCGGGCGAGGTCGGCCGCTATGTCGGGCCCTCCGACATCATGATGATGCATTCCGTCGCCGACGTGCAGGGGCTCAACGCCATCACCCGCGCCGTCCTCGGCAATGCCGCGCAGGCGATGGTCGGCATGGTGCAGGCCCGCAAGGCGGCGGCGCCCGCGCGCGGCGAGCGCCCCGCGGTCGTGCTCTCGATGTTCGGCGTGACGACGCCCGCCGTGCAGCAGGTCCAGGCCCTCCTGCGCGAGGATTGGGACTGCCTCGTCTTCCACATGACGGGGATCGGCGGCCAGGCGATGGAGAAGCTGATCGACGGGGGCCAGGCGCGCGGCGTGATCGACGTCACGACGACCGAATTGTGCGACCACCTCTTCGGCGGCGTCTTCCCCTGCACGGAGGACCGGCTCGGCGCCGTGATCCGCACGCGCATCCCCTATATCGGCTCCGTCGGCGCCCTCGACATGGTCAATTTCGGCCCGCGCGACACGGTGCCCGAGCGCTATCGCGGACGCCTCCTCTACGACCACAATCCGCAGGTGACGCTGATGCGCACCGATGCGGCGGAGAGCGCGCAGATGGGCCGCTGGCTCGCCGAGCGCCTCAACCGGATGGACGGGCAGGTGCGCTTCTTCCTGCCGGAAGGCGGCGTCTCGGCGCTCGACGCGCCGGGGAAGCCCTTCGACGATCCGCGCGCGCGCCGGGCCCTGTTCGAGGCGATCGAGGGGGGCGTTCGCCAGACCGCGTCGCGCCAGGTGATCCGCGTGCCCCACCACGTCAACGATCCCGCCTTCGCCGCGGCGCTCGTCGCCGCCTTCCGCAACCTGCACGGCGACCGTCCGGCTCGCCGGCGCGCGCAACAGCGGGTGCCCGCATGAGAGACCGCGCCGCCATCCTCGAGCGCCTGCGCGCCATGATCGCCCGCGGCGAGCCGATCGTCGGCGGCGGCGCAGGCACCGGCCTCTCCGCCAAATGCGAGGAGGCGGGGGGGATCGACCTCATCGTCATCTACAATTCCGGCCGCTACCGCATGGCCGGGCGCGGCTCCCTCGCCGGGCTGATGCCCTATGGCGACGCGAACGCGATCGTCGTCGAGATGGCGGCCGAGGTCCTGCCCGTCGTGCGCCGCACCCCCGTCCTCGCGGGCGTGTGCGCGACGGACCCGTTCCGGATGATGGACGTGTTCCTCGACGAATTGGCGCGCATCGGCTTCGCCGGCGTGCAGAACTTCCCGACCGTCGGCCTCATCGACGGCACCTTTCGCGCCAATCTCGAGGAGACCGGGATGGGCTACGGGCTCGAGATCGACATGATCGCGACGGCCCGCGCCAAGAACCTGCTGACCACCCCTTACGTCTTCGACGAGGACCAGGCGGCGGCGATGGCGCGCGCCGGCGCCGACATCCTCGTCGTCCATCTCGGGCTGACGACGGGTGGCAGCATCGGCGCGCAGACCGCGCTCTCGCTCGAAGACTGCCCCGCGATCGTCGAGCGCTGCGCTCAGGCGGCTCTGCGCGAGCGCTCCGACGTCATCGTCCTCGTCCACGGCGGCCCGGTCGCCATGCCCGAGGACGCGGATTTCATCCTGAAGAACACCACCGCCTGCCACGGCTTCTACGGCGCCTCCTCGATGGAGCGCCTGCCGGCCGAGCGCGCGCTGACCGAACAAACGAGAGCCTTCAAGCGCCTGTCCGGGCGCTCTGGAGCGGGAGGGGAAGGATCGCCATGACGGGGCAACTCATCGGACAGCTGATCCTCTGGCTGATCGTGGCGGTGGTCGTCATCGCCATCGTCTACTGGGTGATGCAATGGCTCTACCGCCGCTCGACGAAGGAGGTCGCCTTCGTGCGCACCGGCTTCCTCGGCGAGAAGGTGGTGATCGACGGCGGCGCCTTCGTCTGGCCGATCGTTCACGACACGACGCCGGTCAACATGAACGTGCTGCCCCTGCGGGTGAGCCGCGCGCGGGGCGACGCGCTGATCACGAAGGACCGGATGCGCGTCGACGTCGATGCGGAGTTCTATGTGCGCGTGCGGCCCGAGCGCAGCGCGGTCGCGATGGCCGCCTCGACGCTGGGGCGGCGGACGATGGAGCCCGAGCAGCTCCACGCGCTCCTCTCCGGCAAGTTCGAGAGCGCGCTGCGGGCGATCGCGGCCGAGATGGACATGGGCTTCATGCACGAGCACCGCGCGGCCTACGTGGCGCGGGTGCGCGAGCTCGCCCAGGAGGACCTCGAGAAGAACGGCCTCGAGCTCGAATCCGTCGCGATCCTCGACATCGACCAGACGAGCCTCGAATATTTCAACCCCTCGAACCGCTTCGACGCGGAGGGCCTGACCGCGCTCATCAAGGACATCGAGGCGCGGCGCAAATTGCGCAACGACATCGAGCAGGAGACCGTCGTCCTCATCCGCGCCCGCAATCTCGAGGCCGAGCGGCAGGTGCTCGACATCGAGCGCGAATCCGAATCCGCGCGGCTCGAACAGGAGCGCGAGATCGAGATCCGCCGCGCCCGCCAGCGCGCCGAGCTCGCCCGCGAGCGGGCCGAGCGCGAGACCGAGGCGGAGACCGCGCAGATCACCGCCCGCGAGGCCATCGAGAAGAGCCGCATCCACAACGACCGCGCCATCGCCGAGGAGCGCATCGCCTCCGAGCGCGAGATCCGCTCGCGCGAGATCGCCCGCACCAAGGCGGTGGAGGCCGAGGAGATCGCCGCGCGCGAGGCGGTCGAGAAGGCGCGCATCCTCACCGAGCGCGCGGTCCGCGAGGCGCGCATCGAGAACGAGCGCGAGACGCAGGCCCGCGAGATCGAGAAGCAGAAGGTGCTCGAAGCCGCCGAGATCGCGGCGCGCGAGGAGACCGAGCGCGCCCGCATCAGCCAGGAGCGGGCCGTCGTCGAGGCGCGCATCGCCCGCGACCGCGAGACCCAGGCAGCCGAGATCGAGCGCCAGCGCGCGATCCAGCAGGCCGAGATCGCCGCGCACGAGGAGACCGAGAAGCGCCGCATGGCCGAGACGCTCCTCCTCAACCAGACCCGCATCGCGGGCGAGGAGAAGGTGCGGATGCAGGAGATCGCCCGGCAGCGGGCGCTCGAGGAGGCCGAGATCGCGGCCCGCGAGGCGGTCGAGCGCGCCCGCATCGCCCAGGCCGCCGAGATCGACGAGCGGCGCATCGCCGAGGACCGGCGCATCCGCGAATTGGAGATCGAGCGCCAGAAGGCCGTCGAGGCGGCCGAGATCGCGGCGAGCCAGGCCGTCGAGGCCGCGCGCATCGCCCGCGAGAAGGCGCTCGCCGCCGAGCGGATCGACGCGGACGGCGATTCCCGCAACCGCGAGATCGCCCGCAACCGCACGATCGACGAGGCTCGCGTCGCGGCGGAGGAGGCGGTGGAGGCCGCGCGCATCGCGACCGCGCTCGAGCTCGAGCAGAAGCGCATCGAGAGCCAGCGCACCCGCGAGGTCAGCGAGATCGCCCGCAAGAAGGCGGTCGAGACCGCCGAGCAGGCGCGCGTCGTCGCCCTTTCGGCCGAGCGCGCCAAGGCGGCCGCGGCCGAGGCCTCGGTCAAGCAGGCGCTCATCCTCGCCCAGCGCGACGTCGAGACGACCGACGTCTCCCGCGAGCAGGCGGTGGAGGCCGCGCGGCTCGAGCGTCGGCGCGCGCTGGAGCAGCTCGAGATCGCCCGCGTCCAGGCGCTGCGCGAAGCCGAGATCGAGAGCCGCGAGGACGTCGAGCGCGCCCGCATTGCCTCCGAGCGGCAGCTCGACGAGATCCGCATCGACCACGAGACCCTCCGTCGCCGGCTCGAGGTCGACCGCGAGCGTGCGGTCGAGACGGCGATGATGGAGAAGGCGATCGCGCTCGCGCAGAAATCGCTCGAGGAATCGGCCGCGCGCGCCGAGGCCGAGGCCGGCCGCGCCCGCGCCGCCGAGGCCGAGGAGCGGGTCAAGACCGTGCGCGAGAAGGAGGTGGCCGAGCGGCGCAAGTCGGTCGACGTGCTCATGGCCGAGAAGGCCGCGGCGGAGGCCCGCCACCTCGCCGAGGCGCAGAAGCTGCGCGCGATCGTCGAGGCGGAGGCGCAGCGGCTCGTCAACGAGGCGGAGAACATCCTCACCGACGAGGCGCGCCACTCCCTCTTCCGGCGCAAGCTCCTCGAACATGTCGAGGGCATCGTCGCGGCGTCCGTCAAGCCGCTCGAGAAGATCCAGGACATCCGGATCATGCAGCTCGACGGCATCGGCGGGGGCGCCAACGGGCGCGATTCGAGCCCCACCGACGAGGTCATCTCGTCCGCTCTGCGCTACCGCGTGCAGGCGCCGCTGATCGACCGGCTGCTCGCCGATATCGGCATCGACGGCGGCGGGCTCGCCAAGCAGGGCGGCCTCATCCGCGAGGCCTCCGACATGCAGCGCATCGCCGATAGCGCCGCGAAGGCGCCGAAGCCGAAGGCGCCGAACAAGGTCGACGGGGAGAAGGCTTGAGATGGCGCGCGTCTACGTCTCCTCCGTCATCGACGCACCCGTGGCGAAGGTCTGGGAGCGGGTGCGCGACTTCAACGCGCTCCCGCGCTGGCACCCCGCGATCCGCGACAGCCGGATCGAGAACGGCGAGCCGAGCGACCGCGTCGGCTGCGTGCGCGACTTCCATCTCCAGAACGGGGATAGGATTCGCGAGAAGCTGCTCGGCCTGTCCGATTACGACTTCTTCTGCACCTATTCGATCCTCGAATCCCCGATGCCGCTCACCGGCTACGTCGCGACCCTGCGGCTGACCCCCGTCACCGACGGCGACCGCACCTTCGCGGAATGGACGGCGGAGTTCGACTGCGCCCCCGAGGCCGAGGAGGGTCTCGTCTCGGGCATCGGCACCAACGTCTTCCAGGCGGGCTTCAACGCCCTCAAGCGGCAGGTGGCGGGCTGATGGTCAAGGTCGTCAAATCGACGGTGGTCGATGCGCCGGTCGAGGCCGTGTGGGAGGTCCTGCGCGACTTCAACGGCCACGATCGCTGGCATCCGATCGTCGCCGACAGCGTCGTCGAGCGCGGCCTGCCCTCCGACAAGGTGGGCTGCGTGAGGAGCTTCCATCTGCGCGACGGCTCGCATCTGCGCGAGCTCCTGCTCACCCTGTCGGACGCCGACATGGCGTTCTCCTATTGCCTCCTCGATACCCCGGTGCCGCTCCTCAACTACGTCGCCCATGTCCGGCTCGCCCCGGTCACCGACGGGGATCGCACCTTCTGGCACTGGGAGAGCCGCTTCGACGCCCCGCCGGGACGCGAGAAGGAGCTGCACGCGATGGTATCCGAAGGCGTCTATCAGAGCGGGTTCGACGCGATCCGCGCGCATCTCGCGGGAGGAGCCTGAGATGGCGGTGAGCGTCGAGACCCATGCGAGCCTCGCCGACGCCGCCCGCGCCGTCGGATCGGGCGCCACCTATCTCGGCGGCGGAACGCTCGTGATGCGCGCCGTCAACGCGGGCGCGCTGCAGGGCGCGATCGTCCGCGCGACCGACCCCGCTCTGCGCGCCATCCAGGCGGGCGGGGAGGGGGTGCGGATCGGCGCCGGGGCGACCATGGCGGAGATCCTCGCGAGCCGCGATCTCGACTTCCTCCACCCCGTCGCCCGCGCAGTCGGTGGGCCGCAGGTGCGGGCGATGGCGAGCGTCGGCGGCAATCTCTTCGCGCCCCACCCCTATGGCGACTTCGCCGCGGCTTTGATCGCGCTCGGCGCCCGCGCGCTCCTCGCCCAGGGGGGCACCCGCGCGGTCGAGGATCTCGTGCGCGACCGGCAGACGGGGGGAGGGCGACCGCCGCTCGTCGCCGCGATCGAGGTCGCGCGCCCGCGCGATCCGCGCGCCTTCGGGTGGCTGAAGGTGGCCCGCGTCAAGCCCAAGGGCGTCTCGGTCCTCTCGATCGCGGCCCATCTGCCGCGCGAGGGCGGGCGCATCCGCGGCGCGCGCGTCGCCTTCGGCGCGATGGGCCCGACGCCTCTGCGCGCGCCCGGCCCCGAGCGGGCGCTCGAGGGACAGGCGCTCGACGCCGCCACCATCGCCCGCGCCGCCCAGGCCGCGGCGGAAGGGCTCGATCCGCCGAGCGACGCGCTCGCCTCGGCCTGGTACCGGCGCGAGGTCGCCGGCGTGCATCTGCGTCGCCTGCTGGAGAGCATGGCATGAGCCTCGAGCCCGTCACCTTCACCCTCAACGGCAGCCCGCGAGCGGCCTTCGCGAGCCCGGGCCAGAACCTGCTCGACTTCCTGCGCCGGGGCGTCGGCGACCTCTCGCCGAAATACGGCTGCGGCCAGGGCACCTGCGGGGCCTGCACGGTGACGATCGACGGCGTGCCCCACCTCGCCTGCCTCGTCCTCGCCGTCGCGGTCCAGGGCCGCGCGGTCGGCACGGCGGCGGGGCTCGCCAAGGGCGCCGAGCTCGATCCGCTGCAGGTCGCCTTCATGGAGCGCTTCGCGGCGCAGTGCGGCTATTGCACGCCGGGCATGCTGGTCTCGGCGCGCGCGCTCCTCGACCGCAATCCCCGCCCGAGCCGCGAGGAGGTGATCGAGGCGATCTCCGGCAACGTCTGCCGCTGCACCGGCTACGAGCCGATCATCGACGCGATCCTGGACGTCGCCGAAGGGAGGGTGCGGGCATGACCGGGACGCCGATGGTCCAGGGCGGGATGATCGAGTTCCGCAAGGACCTCTTCGCCGACGAGCGCGACGATACGTTGAACGAGATCGGCAAGCCGACGCGCCGCCAGGACATCGTCGGGCACGTCACGGGACGCTCGCCCTTCTACGACGACCACCTCTTCGACGGCCTCCTGCATCTGCGCTGCGCCCGCTCGCCCCACCACGCCGCGCGCATCCGGCGCATCGACACCTCGGCCGCCGAGCGGATGCCGGGCGTCGTGCGCATCCTCACCGGGCGCGACGTGCCGGTGAACCTCAACACGCTGCTCAGCCTCCTCGATTTCGGCATCGACGACGAGCCCGTCCTCTCGACCGAGCGCACCCGCTATCGCGGCGAGCCGGTCTGCGCGGTGATCGCGGAGACGGAGGCGCAGGCGCGCGACGCGGTGGCCGCGATCCGGATCGATTGGGAAGTGCTCCCGCACGTCCTCGACGTCGAAGAGGCGATCCGCCCCGGCGCGCCGACCGTGCTCGACATCTACCCGACGAACAAGTTCGTCTATCATGGCAAGTACGACCATCAGAAGCTGCGCTACGGCGACGTCGAGGCCGCCTTGGCGCGGGCGGACCACGTCGTGAAGGGCCGCTACCAGATGTCGCCGATCGAGCAGGCGCCGATCGAGACCTGCGGCGCCATCGCGGCCCCCGAGCAGAACGGCCGCTACGTCTGCTACACCTCGACGCAAGCCCTGTTCTTCTCCCTCGGCACCGCCGCGAAGGTGCTCGCGATGCCCTCCTCGCGGCTGCACTTCATCGGCGGCACGGTCGGCGGCGGGTTCGGCGGCAAGGTCGATTCGATCCACGAGCCGCTCGCGATCCTCGGCGCCATGCTCACCGGTCGCCCGGTCAAGTATATGTGGGACCGCGAGGAGGAGATGCAGGTCGGCGCGCCGCGCGGGGCCGAGCGCTGGTACATCGAGGACGGGGTGATGCGCGACGGGCGCATCGTCGCGCGCCGCTTCACCGGCTATTTCGACAGCGGCGCCTATACGCGCCTGTCCTCCTACGCGATCATCAAGGGCGTCGGCCACCTGCCGGGGCCCTATACGATCCCGAACGTCTCGGCGGACGTCTATTGCGTCTACACGAACCGCACGCCCGCGACCGCGATGCGCGGCTTCGGCATCACCGGCGTCGATTTCGCGATCGAAGCGCATATGGACAAGGTGGCGGAGACGGTCGGCATCGACCCGATCGCGCTTCGCATCCTCAACGCCTATCGCGACGGGGACATGAAGGCGCATCGGCGGCTCGCCAAGAATTGCGCGCTGATCGAGTGCTGCCAGGTCGTCGCGCAGAAGGCCGGGGTGAAGCTCTCGCCGGAGCTGATGGCGGCCTCCTCGCGCGCGGGCGGCGGCGGCGACCGCGCACGGCTGCCGGCCCACACCGCGACCGACGAGAACGGCCGCGTCTCCGGGTACAAGGCGACGAACTACGCCCGCAAGGGCGCCGCCGCGAGCGATCCGTTCGGCGCGCGCGCGACCCCGACGGGGCCGGCGCCCCAGGCGCGGTCCGCGCCCGCCGCGAGCCCGCCGTCGCATCGCCCCGAACCGCCGCCGCCGCGCGATCCGCCCCCCGCCGCGCCGTCTCCCGGCCGCGCCGGCGCCCTGCGCTTCTCCTCCATCTCGGGCTTCCGGAGGCGTTGATGGCTCTCCATCGCGGCCGCGGTTTTGCGGCGATCAACTACCCGATCGGCATGAATCTCGGCGGCGACCCGAGCCAGGCCCTCGTCCATTCGAACCCGGACGGGAAGTTCACCGTCGCGCTCTCCGCGATCGATCTCGGACAGGGCATGAAATCGGTCGT
This sequence comes from Salinarimonas sp., assembly GCF_046292825.1. GTDB lineage: Bacteria > Pseudomonadota > Alphaproteobacteria > Rhizobiales > Beijerinckiaceae > Salinarimonas. Next base: position 27,857 of record NZ_JBKBQG010000022.1, read on the forward strand.
GCGGCAGATCGCGGCGGAGACGCTCGGCGTGCCGGTGGACGACGTCTACGTCGACACCGCCGACAGCGACACCGGCCCCCACGACATGGGCAGCTTCGCCTCGCGCGGCACCCACCGCATGGGGAACGCCGTCATCCGCGCCTCGCAGGAGGCGCGTCAGGTGATGCTCGAGGCGGCGGCCGAGGAGCTCGAGGTGGATGCGGGCGATCTCGTCACCGACGGGCGCGGCAACATCCACGTGCGCGGCGCGCCCTCGCGGACGATCACCACGATGGCGGCGGCGCAGGCCGCGCAATTCCGGCAGGGCCGCACCATCGCCGGGCGCGGCATCTTCCTGATCCCGCTCTCCGAGGTCGATCCGGAAACCGGCGAGATGACGCCGGTGACGACCTTCGCGCACGCCGCGATGCTCGTCGAGGTGGAGGTCTGCGACGAGACGGGCGAGGTCGCCGTTCTCGACATGCAATCCGCCTACGAGGTCGGCCGCGCGCTCAACCCCCGCCTCGTCGAGCAGCAATTGCGCGGCGGCGCCTGGATGGGCATGTCGCACGCCGCCTGGGAGACGACGGAGCCGCTCTATCCCGCACGCGAGCACGCGCCGGTCGACTTCAACACCTACCTCATGCCCGGCCCCGGCGATCTCGCGCCCCACCACATCAGCGTGCTCGAGCGCCCCGCCGAGGACGGGCCCTACGGCGGCAAGGGGCCGGGCGAGATGTGCGCGAACCCCGTCCTCCCCGCCGTCGTCAACGCGGTCTACGACGCGGTCGGCGTGCGCATCGACGAATTGCCGGTGACGCCCGAGAAGGTGTTGCGGGCCTTGCGCGCGCAGGGCGGAGCCAAGCCGCGGAGGCGGCTCTGATGCCGGTGCGCCCCGCGATCCAGGGCATCGACGGACCCGAGCCGCTCGGCCGGGCCTTGCGCGAGGCGCAGTACGTCGCCGACGAGGGCCTCGCGACCGCGGCCTATCTCGCGCTCGCGCTCGGCAAGCCGCTCCTGCTCGAAGGCGCGCCCGGCGTCGGCAAGACCGAGGCGGCGAAGGCGCTCGCGAGCGTGCTCGGCCGCGAGCTCGTGCGCCTGCAATGCTACGAGGGCATCGACGCCGCCGCCGCCGTCTACGACTGGAACTTCCCCCGCCAGATGCTCGCCATCCGCCAGGCGGGCGAGACCTGGGTGAACCTCTACGCGGACGAGTTCCTGATCGCCCGTCCGCTTCTCCTGACGCTGCAGGCCCCGCGCGACCGGGTGCTGCTCATCGACGAGATCGACCGAGCCGACCCGGAATTCGAGGCCTTCCTGCTCGAATTCCTCTCCGATTTCACGATCTCGATCCCAGAGCGCGGCACCGTGCGCGCGGCCGAGCCCCCCGTCGTCGTCCTCACCTCGAACCGCACCCGCGAGCTGCACGAGGCGTTGCGGCGGCGCTGCGTCTACCATTGGATCGGCTGGCCCGATCCCGCGCTCGAGGCGCAGATCGTCACGATGCGCGCCTCCAGCGTCGCGCAGGAGACCGCACGCCGCGTCGTCGCCGCGGTCGGCCGGCTGCGCGCCGAGCCGCTCGCCAAGCCCCCGGGCGTCGCCGAAACGGTGGAATGGGCGCAAGCCGCGACGCTCCTCAATGCGCAAGGCACGCCCTGGCCGGCGGCCTTCGCCCGCGCGATCGGCGTCGTCCTCAAGGACGAGGACGATCTCGCCTTCGTGCGCCCGCGGATCGAGGCCCTGATCGGAGGCCAGGCGGCATGAGCCTCCCCGTCGCGCTCGCCCCGTTCCTCGCCTTCCCGCCGGCCTTGCGCGCGGCGGGGTTCTCCGCGGCGCCGGAACAGACGCAGAGCTTCCTCGCGGCCGTGGGGCTCCTCGGTCCGCGCACCATCCGCGACGTGCGCCGCGCCGCCCATGCCGTGTTCGGGCCGGGCCCCGACCGCGCCGAGCTCTTCGACGACGTCTTCGACGCGGTCTTCCTCGGCCGCGCCTTCCAGGTGCCGGGGGAGGGGGCGCCCGAGGAGATGCCGGCCGCCTTCGATTCCGCCGGTCTCGACCTCGTCGCCGACCCGGACGAGGACGAGCCCTCCGGCGGCGCCGCGACCGCCGTCGAGCGGCTGTTCCAGCGCCGCCTCGCGGCCGGCGAAGGGGAGGGAGCCTTCGCGCGGGCCCTGCCGAAGGTGCTGCCGCGGCGCCGCTCGCGCCGCTTCCGGCGCGCGCGCGGCAACCGCGCCGACCCGGCCCGCGCCTTTCGCGAGATGCTGCGGCGCGACGGCGAGATCACCCGCCTGCCGAGCCGCGCGCGCCGCCTCCGCCAGCGCCCGGTCCTCCTCCTGATCGACGTCTCGGGGAGCATGAAAAGCTCGACCGAGGGCGCGCTGCGGCTCGCGCACGCGCTGATGCGCGGGGCGGAGCGCGCGGAGGTGTTCACGCTCGGCACGCGCCTCACCCGCGTCACCCAGGCGCTGCGCACCCGCGACCCGGACCAGGCGCTCGCGCGCGCGTCGGGCCTCGTCGCGGATTGGGACGGCGGCACCCGGCTCGGCGAGGCGCTCGCGACCTTCCTTTCGGTGCCGCGCTTCGCCGCCTTCGCGCGCGGCGCGCTCGCGATCGTGCTCTCGGACGGGCTCGAGCGCGGCGGTCCGGAGGCGCTCGTGTCGGCGATGGCGCGGCTGCGGGGGCTCGCGCGCCACGTGCTGTGGCTCTCGCCGCTCGCCGGCGACCCCGATTACCGCCCGCAGACGGCGGCGATGCGCGCGATCCTGCCCCATCTCGACCGCCTCGCCGACGGTTCCTCTCCGGATGCGATCGCGCGCGAGATCCTGCGCTTCGGGAGGGCCGCGCGATGAGGATCGTCGATTCCCATTTCCACATCTGGCGGCGGGCGGACCTGCCCTGGCTCTCGGGCCCGATGGTGCCGCGCATCTTCGGCCCCTACGAGCCCTTGCGCCGCGACTACCCGATCTCCGAATACCGCGCCGACATCGCGGGGGCGGGGGTCGTCGCGGCGGTCTACGTCCAGGCGAATTGGGCGCCGGACCAGGCGGATGCGGAAGCCGCGTGGATCGAGGACGTGGCGCGCGAGACCGGCTGGCCGCAGGCGAGCGTCGCCTATGCCGACATGACGGTTCGCGACGTGCGCCCCGCCCTCGATCGCCTCGTGCGCCATCCGCGCGTGCGCGGCATCCGCCAGCAGCTGCACTGGCACGAGAACCCGGTCTATCGCTTCGCCGCGCGCGCCGATCTCGCCGCGGATGCGAACGTCGTGCGCAATGTCGGGCATCTCGCCGATTATCGCCTCGTCTTCGAGCTGCAGATCTTCGCCGGCCAGATCGAGCCCGCCTGCCGGCTCGTCGATGCCTGCCCGGACACGACCTTCGTCCTCCAGCATGCCGGCATGCTCGAGGACACGAGCGCGGCGGCGTTCGCTGCCTGGAGGGAGGCGATCGCCGCGCTCGCGGCCCGCCCGAACGTCTGCGCCAAGCTCTCGGGGCTCGGCACCTTCGTCCACCGCGTCGACCGCGATCTCGTCGCGCTCATTGCCGGCGAGACGATCGCCGCCTTCGGCCCGCAGCGCTGCCTGTGGGGCTCGAACTTCCCGATCGAGAAGCTCTGGACCGCCTACGGCCCGCTCCTCGACGCCCACGAAGCGGCCACCGCCGCGCTCGACGAGAGCGCGCGCGCCGCGATCTTTCACGACACCGCGTGCCGGGTCTACCGGCTGTGAGGGAGGCGAGGATGGCTTTGGAGATCAAGATCCTGGATTTCGGGGACATCGAGCTCGAGAGTTCGTTCCTCGTGCTCGGCCGCGATTGCGGCCGCACCCGCCGCGTGCCGGTCTACGGCTTCCTGATCCTCGGCGGGCGCTACCCCGTCGTCGTCGACACCGGCTATCGCGACAACGCCATCATGGCGACGCTCGGCATGCGCGGGCTCCAGTTCCACGAGAACATGATCGAGCGCCAGCTCGCCAATCACGGCGTTCGCATCGGCGACGTGCGCTACGTGCTGCACACCCATCTCCACATCGACCACGCCGGCAAGGACGACCATTTCTCCATGTCGACGACGGTCGTGATCAACCGCCGCGAGATGGAATATTCCGTCTCGGGCCTGATGCACCCGCAATATCCGAAGCCCGACATCATCCATCTCGTCGAGCGCCTGCACACGCCCGGCGCGCTCAGGCTCGAGGATCTGGAGATCTCCGGCCCGATCGAGCTTTTGCCCGGCATCGTGCTGGAGGCCGCGGGCGCCCATACGGAAGGCTCGATGAACGTCCACGTCGAGACCGCGGACGGGATCGCGACGATCTGCGGGGACGTGATCTACGATTTCAACGACCAGATCGTCGAGCCGGTGCGCAGCTTCGGGCCGGAGGAATACCAGGTCACCGGCAATCACGGCGGCTCGAAGCGCGCGGAGAAGGCGGCGATCCGCAAGCTGATGTATTCGGACGCCCGCTATCTCCTGCCCGTCCACGACAAGCCCGCGAAGATCGAGGGCGGGCAGGTGGTGGGGCGGCTCGACATGGCGGTCCCCGGCCCGGTCTCGCAATCGGTGCCGCGGCGCGACTGGTTCCCGGCGTGAGGGCGCGGCCATGGCCCATACCGCCCTCGACCCCGCCTTCCGCGACCTGATCGACGAGCACGCCCCCGTCCGCCAGGCGGGCTCGGGCTTCGTCTTCACCGAGGGGCCGATCTGGCATCCGGTGGAGCAGCACCTCCTGTTCTCGGACATGCCCGGGGACGTGCGCCGCAAGCTCGATCGGGCGGGCGTGCGCGAGGTGATGCGGCCCTCCAACAAGGGCAACGGCATGACCTATGACGGGGACCTCAACCTCCTCGTCTGCGAGCATTCCACGAGCTCGGTGGCGCGCTTCCGCCCCGACGGCACCCGCGAGGTGATGTGCAGCCGGTTCGAGGGGCGCGAGCTGAACTCTCCCAACGACATCTGCGTCGCGTCCGACGGCGCGATCTGGTTCACCGATCCCTGGTACGGCCGCATGCCGCATTACGGCGTCGAGCGCCCGCGCGAGCTCGGCTTCCAGGGCGTCTACCGGATGGCGCCCGGCCACCGCCCCGGCGACGAGCCGGAGCTGATGGTCGACCGCTTCACCTTCACCCAGCCAAACGGGCTCTGCTTCAGCCCCGACGAGCGCCGTCTCTACGTCAACGACACGGAGCAGGCCAATATCCGCGTCTACGACATCGGCCGGGACGGGCGCCTGTCGAACGGACGCCTCTTCGCCAGCGGCCTGCGCGACAGCCTCCTCCCCGGCGTGCCCGACGGGATGAAATGCGACGCGCAGGGCAATGTCTGGTGCTGCGCGCCGGGAGGCCTGTGGGTCTACTCGCCGGAGGGGCGCCACATCGGCAAGGTCGCAATCCCGGAGCTGCCGGCGAATTTCCATTGGGGCGGGGAGGATTGGCGCACGCTCTACGTCTGCGCCACGACGAGCGTCTACGCGATCCCCGTGAAGATCGGCCCGCGGCCCGAGCCCTTCATGCGCGCGCGGGGACGCGCGCATGCGCGGCCGCGGGAGGAGGGAGGCGGGCTGCGGCTCGATCCCGAGCGCTGCGCGCTGATCATCCAGGACATGCAGAACGACGTCGTGATGGAGGGCGGCGCCTTCGCGGCCTCGGGCAGCCCGAACCATTGCCGCGAGCAGAACGCGATCGCCAACATCGCCCGGCTCGCCGAGCATTGCCGCGCGCGCGGCATCCCGGTGATCCACGTCTGGTTCGTGCGCAGGGCGGATGCCCGCGACATGACGCTCAACGCGCCGCTCTTCGAGGGCTGCGTCGACGCGAACGCGCTCGTCGAGGGCTCCTGGGGCGCGGAGCCCGTGCCGGGGCTCGAGGCGAAGCCGGGCGACCACGTCGTGCGCAAGGCGCGCATGTCCGCCTTCGAGGGCACGCCGCTCGAGCGCATCCTCAAGGCGGAGGGGCGCGACATCCTCATCGAGACCGGCGCCTGGACCAACATGTCGATCGAGCACACGGCGCGCACGGGGGCCGACAAGGGCTACGTGATGATCATCCCCGAGGATGGCTGCAGCACCATGAACGCCGATTGGCACCGCGCGAGCATCGATTACGCGATGCAGAACGTGGCTCTGGTGACGAGGGTCGAGGAGGTGATCGATGCGCTGAGGTGACGGGGGAGGGGGCCGTATGTCGCCTCGGTCTCCTCTGCCGAGCCCGCGGTGATCACGATGGTATTCCGTCGGAATCGTACGGATCGTCGTGTGCGCTCGTGCCGGCTTTCGGACCGAGATCGGCGCGAATCCGCCGGCCCAGCTCGAGCATCCGACGCAGCCGCTCCTCGCCATCCTCTCGTCGATCTCCGGCACCCATAGCCGCGAGCTTTTCGGTGAGGGCGGTCCGCACCACCTCCGTCATCGAGCGACCGGTCAGCCTCGCCAGCTCCCGAGCCTGACGCGTCACCTCCTCGTCCTCGATGTTCAGCGGCATCGTCGATCCTCTCTATTTCCACCCTAGCGTCCACCATGGAGGAAATCGATTCTCGCGACCCCCTGACGGGGAGCCTTGCGGGCGAGAGCGGGCGGATATACATTCTCGACCGTGTATCCGAAGGGCGGCGTCGTGAAGGAGAGACGTCATGCTGGTCTCCCGATGGGGAAACTCGCTCGCGGTGCGCCTACCCGCCGAGATCGTGCGGAAGCTCGGCTTGCGGGAGGGCGACGAGATCACGCTTCATGCCGACGAGAGCGGCTACGTGGTGAGGCGTCTGGAGCGCCCGGAGGAGGTTCTGGCGGCGTTGCGCCGCTTCAGAGGCCGCCTGCCGGCCCGCGATCGGCTCCGCCGCGACGATGCGCATGAGCGCTGACTTCTTCGACACCAACGTCGTTCTGTACCTTCTGGACGACGGACCGAAAGCCGAGGCGGCCGAGCGTCTCCTCGCCGACGGCGGCGTCGTGAGCGTCCAGGTTCTGAACGAGGCGCTGGTGAACTGCATCCGCAAGGGAGCGATGGATTGGGCCGAGGCGAGCGAGTTCCTCTGGGGAATCCGGCGCCTGTGCCGCGTGGTCGACGTCACGGCGGAGGTCCACGATCTCGGTCGGGCGCTGGGCGCGCGTTACGGGTTTTCCGTCTACGATGCCATGATCGTCGCAGCCGCCCTGCTCGCAGGATGCACGAGGCTCTATTCGGAGGACATGCAGGACGGCATGCTCGTCGAGGGCGCGTTGCGGATCGTCGATCCGTTCTCCGATCGCGGGTAGGCGCGACCCCCGCCTCACCCCACCCGACGCAGATAGCCGCGCGGCGCCACGCTGATCAGGAGCTTGGCGTCCATGTCGGCGTCGATCTCGAATTCCGGGTGGTCGGCGAGATAGGCGTCCACGGCCGTCATCGCGTTGTCGCCGGGCGCCCAGGGGCGATCGGGAAACATGTCGGCGGGCAGGTTCTCGATCACGGTGTCGAAGACGACGCAATAGCTGCCCGGTGTGACCAGCGGGGCGTAGGCCTCGAGCTCGGCGAGCACGTGGGCGTGCGTGTGGTTGCTGTCGAGGCAGACGAGGACGCGCTTCGCGTCGCGCGCGATCCCGCGCACCTGCGCGACGATTTCCGGATCGACGCTCGAGCCCTCGAGCATGGTGATCCGGCGCATCATCGGGTGCGCCTCGATGGCGACGCGATTGTGCGCGCGGATGTCGATGTCGATGCCCAGAACCCGCGCGTCGGCCGGGCCGCCGCAGATCGCGACGAGCTCCAGCATCGATGCCGAGAAGATCAACGAGCCGCCATGGGCGATCCCGGTCTCGACGATGAGATCGGGCTTGATGCGGAAGATCAGCTCCTGCATCGCCACGATATCTTGCGGGTATTGGATGATCGGCCGGCCGAGCCAATCGAAATTGTAGGAATATTTCGGCTTCGTCGATTCGCGCATGAACGTGCGCGCGCTGTCCACGAACGCCGCGTTGCGGGCATTGGCGGCGATACGCTCGCGGCGCTCGTCGTCGAAGGAAGTCATGGCTGCGTCCTCTCTTCAGCGCCGCCCGCGAGCGTGCGATCGAGCTTGGCCCGGTCGCCCCAGAAGGCGAGGGGCTCGTAATCGGGATAGGGGTAGCGACCGAGATCGAGGCTGATCTCGAAGCCGCGCTCCGCGATCCAGCCCTCGACGAGGCGGCGCACGGAGACGGGCTCGCCCGAGCAGACGTTGACGATTCCCGGATCGCCGCCGCGCAGGGCGAGCGCGACGAGGAGGCGCGCCGCCTCGGTCACGGGCAGGTAATCGCGCAATTGCTCGCCGCCCGACATCGGAAAGGTCCGCTCGCCGCGCGCCGCCGCCGCGTGCAGGAGCGGGTAGAGCGAGCGCGCGCTCTGGCCCTCCCCGTACAGGTAGAAGAGCCGCGCCCAGGCGAATTCGAACGGCGTCTCGCGCCGCAGGAAGCCGAGCTGCCGACGCAGCGCGTCCTTGGCGAAGCCGTAGGGCGTCGTCGGCGCGGGCTGGAGGCTCTCGGCGAGCGGGCCCGACATCATGCCGTATTCGAGGCACGTCCCCGTCGCGACGAGCCGCGAGAGCCCGCCGCGGACGAGGGCGGCGAGGAAGCGGTAATGCGTCGGAAGCTCGGTCTCGACATGCGCGAGGCTGCGGTAGTCCTGCAGCCAGCCCCAGGCGAGATGGATGACGACATCGGGCCGCCCCAGGGCCTGGAACGGGTCCGAGGGAGGGGCGGCGACGTCGAGCGCGAGGCCGGCATGGCCGTCCACCGACGCGCCCGAGCGCGAGACCGCGAGCGCCTCGACGCCGACGCGGCGCAGCTCGGCCAGCACGTGCCGCCCGACGAAACCGCTCGCGCCGACGACCGCGCACCGCATCAGAACACCTCGAGCTCGGGCACTGCGGTCACGAAGCGTCCGCCCCAATCGCGCACATAGGCGAGCTGGGCGGCGATCTCGTCGCGCAGGTTCCAGGGCAGGATCAGGACGTAATCCGGGCGCTCGGCGGCGAGCCTCTCCTCGGGCACGATCGGAATGCGGCTGCCGGGCAGGTACTTGCCCTGCTTGGCGGGGCTGCGGTCGACGACGAAGGGGAGGAGGTCCGGGCGCACGCCGGCGAAGTTGAGGAGCGTGTTGCCTTTCGCGGCCGCGCCGTAGCCGACGACCCGCGCCCCGTCGCGCTTCGCGTCGAGGAGGAAGCGCAGCACGTCGTCCTTCACCGCCTCGGCCTGCGCCTGGAAGCCCTCGTAGAAGGCGCGGCCGTCGAGACCCGCCTGCGCCTCGTGAGCGCGTTGCGCGCGAAGCCCCTCCGCCTCGGCGCGGCGGCGCGCGTCGGCGCGCTCGGCGAAGACGCGCAGGCTGCCCCCGTGCGTCGGCAGCGTCTCGACGTCGAACGCCGCGAGGCCGTTCGCGGCGAAGATCCGCTCGACGGCCATGAGCGAGAGATAGGAGAAATGCTCGTGATAGATCGTGTCGAATTGCCGTTCGCGAACGAGCGACAGGAGCGAGGGAAACTCGAAGGTCGCGACGCCGCCCTCGGCGAGGAGGATGCGGAAGCCGGCGACGAAATCGTCGATGTCCGGGACGTGCGCGAGCACGTTGTTCGCCGCGGTCAGGTCCGCCGGCCCGTGCTCGGCGACGATCCGCTCGGCGAGGCCTCGGCCGAAGAAGTCCTCGACGATCGTGATCCCGCGCTCGCGCGCCTTCGCCGCGGTGCTCGCGGTCGGCTCGACGCCGAGGCACCGGATGCCGCGCGCCGCGACGAATTGCAGGAGATAGCCGTCGTTCGCCGCGATCTCGACGACGTGGCTCCCCGCCCCGAGCCCGAAGCGGTCGACCATCGCCGCGACATAAGCCTCGGCATGGGCGACCCACGATCTGGAGACGCTGCTGAAATAGGCGTAATCGGCGTCGAACAGAGCCTCGCGCGCGGCGAAATCCGCGGTCTGCACGAGCCGGCAGCGCTCGCAGGCGAACACCTTCAAAGGCAGCCACGTCTCGGGTCCCGCGAGCCGATCGGGCGTCAGATAGGCGTTCGAGGGCGGCGCCGAGCCGAGATCGGCGAAGACGAGCGACAGCGGGCTGCGGCAATGGCGGCACTTCATGGCGCGATCCCTTCGAAGCCCGCGATCGTCGGAAGCCCCAGGTCCCGCTCGGAGCGTTCCGCGACCGGCAGCGGCCAGGCGATCCCGAGCGCGGGATCGCAGGCGTCGAGACCGCCCTCGGCCTGCGGCGCATAGGCGGCCGTATGGAAGTAGAGGAGTTCCGTGTCCTGCGCGAGCGTCTGGAATCCGTGCGCGAACCCTTCCGGGATCACGAGCGATTCGCCGTTGGTCTCGTCGAGCACGCGGCCGTGCCAGACGCCGAAGGTCGCCGAGCCGCGACGCAGATCGACGGCGACGTCGAGAACGGCGCCGCGCAGGCAGGTCACGACCTTCGTCTCGGCATGAGGCGGGCGCTGGAAGTGGAGGCCGCGCACGACGCCCGCGCGACGGGTGAGGGTGCGGTTGATCTGCGCGATCCGCCGCTCGCCGAGAACGGGCGCGAGGTCCTGCGCGCAATAGAGGCGCTCGAGAAAGCCGCGCCCATCGGCGATCGGCCGGCGCCGGAGCGCCACGAGGCCGGCGATCGGCGTCTCCACGATGTCGAAGCGCGCACTCACCCGCCGCACTCCAGGAAGCGCGCGATCTGCGTGCGCGTGAGGGCCGCGACGTCCTCGCCGCGCGCGTGGGCGCGGTGCCAGTCGACGGTGAGCGCCAGCGCCGCGTCGAGATCGAGACGCGGTCGCCAGCCGAGGCGCAGGCGCGCGAGCGTGCTGTCGAGGCGAAGCGTGCCCGCCTCGTGCGGGTGCCCGCCATCCGTATCGCGCGCGACCGAGGCGCCCTCGCCCCAGAGCGCCGCGAGACGCTCGGCGACGTGTCCGACCGCGGCGTCGCCCGCCGGATCGGGGCCGAAATTGAAGGCCGATGCGAAGGCCTCGCCGTCCGCGCCGAGGAGGTGCTCGGCGAGCGCGAGATAGCCCGCGATCGGCTCGAGCACGTGCTGCCAGGGCCGCACGGCGGAGGGGTAGCGCAGCCGCACCGGCTCGCCGCGCGCGAAGGCGCGCAGGCAATCGGGCACCAGGCGGTCGGGAGCGAAATCGCCGCCGCCGATCACGTTGCCGGCGCGCGCCGTCGCGATCCGCGCCGGATGCCGGCCCGCGCCGAAGAACGAGGCTCGCAGGCTCGCCGTCGCGATCTCGCAGGCGGCCTTGCTCGCGCTGTAGGGATCGTGGCCGCCGAGGCGATCGCGCTCGCGATAGGGATGCGGCCATTCCTCGTTCTCGTAGACCTTGTCGGTGGTCACGACGACGACCGCCGCGACGCTCTCCGCCTGCCGAACCGCGTCGAGCACGTGCGCCGTGCCCATCACGTTCGAGGCGAAGGTGCCGATCGGATCGCGATAGCTCTCGCGCACGAGCGGCTGGGCGGCGAGGTGGAAGACGACGCTCGGGCGCGCCGCGCGCACCGCGTCCGCGACGAGAGCCGCATCGCGGATGTCGCCGCGCGTGTCGCGCGCGAGCCGCGATGCGACGTCCGCGGTCTCGAAGAGCGAGGGGGTGGTCGGCGGATCGAGCGCGAGGCCGTGCACCCGGGCGCCGAGCGCGTCGAGCGCGAGGCAGAGCCAGCCGCCCTTGAAGCCCGTATGCCCGGTGACGAGGACGTCGAGGCCGCGCCACGGGCGCCCGAGCCCGCTCGGCAGATCCTGCGCGCTCACCAGATCCTCCAGGGTGCCCGGCCCGAGGCCCAGAGCTCCTCGAGCTGCGTCTTGTCGCGCAGCGTGTCCATCGCCTGCCAGAAGCCGTCGTGCTCGAAGGCCATCAGATCGCCGGTCTGCGCGAGCGTCGTCAGGGGCTCCGCCTCGAAGCTCGTCGCATCCTCCGCGACGAGGTCGATCACCGAAGGCGAGAGCACGAAGAAGCCGCCGTTGATGTAGCCGCCGTCGCCCCGCGGCTTCTCGGTGAAGCCCACGACGCGCTCGCCGTCGCGCTGCAGCGCGCCGTAGCGACCGGGCGGGCGCACCGCCGCGATCGTCGCCTTGCGCCCGTGCGCGCGATGGAAGGCGATCTCGGCCGACACGTCGATATCGGCGACGCCGTCGCCATAGGTGAAGCAGAAGGCCTCCTCGCCGCGCAGATGATCCCGGACGCGGCGCAGGCGTCCCCCGGTCATGGTCGTCTCGCCGGTGTCGACGAGGGTGACGCGCCACGGCTCGGCGGCGCGCCGATGCACCTCCACGGAATTGGCGGCGAGGTCGATCGTCACGTCGGACATGTGCAAGAAGTAGTTCGCGAAGTACTCCTTGATCATGTAGCCCTTGTAGCCGCAGCAGATCACGAAGTCCGTCACGCCGTGGGCGGCATAGATCTTCATGATGTGCCAGATGATCGGCTTGCCCCCGATCTCGACCATGGGCTTGGGCCGCAGGTGCGTTTCCTCGGAAAGCCGCGTACCGAGCCCTCCCGCGAGAATGACAGCCTTCATGGCGAACGAGCCCAGCGAGCGTGAGGAGGGCCGGTCGAAGCCTCCGAATCGGTGCGGGCGAGACGGTGTCCGGCCTGCGTGCGTATCGTATCGGCTGGCGGAGCGAGCGGCAACAGCGCGGGGTGCGCGCCGCCGCGGGCGGTTGAGCCGCGCGGCGCCGACTGCTATCGAGCCTGCGACCGGTGCGCACCGCACCATTCTTCGTCGGGACGAACCATGACCGATCGCCTGGAAGGCGGCGCGCCCGAGCCGGTCGCGCCGCGCCCGTTCGCGCCGACACCTGTCGCCCAGCGCGTCGCACGGCGCGCTCCGATCGTCGCCGTCGTGTTCCTATGCGCGACGCCGACCCTCATGATCGTCGCGCGGGAGATCCCCGCGACCATGCTCGTCGCCGTGACCGCCGCTCTCGTGGCGGGCGCGATCGCCGCCGGGCTCGCGGGGGCGGCGCTCGGGGATCTGCGGCGGGCTGGGGCGACGATCGGCGGGGCCGCCGCGCTCGGCCTCGTCGCGCTCGCCGCCGCCTCCGTATTGTGGTCGCCGACGCCGGCGCGGGGCGCCGCGCACGTCGTCCATTTCGGCGGCGGCCTCCTCCTCGCGGCATTCGCCGTGGCGCTGGCGCTGCGGACCGGGCTGCGGCTCCCGGCCCGCGCGCTCGCGCTCGCGCTGGGTGCGGCGGCGCTCCTCGCCGCGCTCGATCTCGCGAGCGGCAGCGCGTTGCGGGAGGCGGCCGCGTTCGACGGCGAGGCCTACCGGCTCAACCGCGTCGCGGTGGCGATCGCGCTCTTCCTGCCGCTCGCGACGGCGCTCCTCGCGGCCGAGCGGCGGCATCTCCTGCTCGGCGCGCTCTGGGCGATCGGGCTCGCCGCGATCGGCCTCTCGATCAGCCATTCGGCGAAGCTCGGCCTTCTCGTCGCGATCCTCGTGCTCGTGCCGGCGCTCCTCGCGCCCCGCGTCGTGCACCGCATCGTCGCGATCGCCTCGGTCGCGGTCTTTCTCGCGATGCCGTTACTCGCGCCGATCGCGAACGATCTCGTGCCGGCGCGCGTGCACGAGGCGGTGGGCTACGGAAGCCTGACGATCCGCGGGGAGATCTGGGCGGAGACGGCGCCCTTCGTCCGGCAGAAGCCGATCCTCGGCTGGGGCATCGAGGCCTCGCATGCGCTGCCCGGCCTGCCCGAGGCGGCGGGGCTCGCGCCCGCGCAGCGCGATCTCCTCTCCTGGGGACACCCGCACAACGCGCCCTTGCAGATTTGGCTCGAGCTCGGCCTCGTCGGCGCGCTGCTCGCGGCGATCGCTCTGGCTGCGGGCTTCGCCGCGCTCGCGCGCCTGCCGCGGCCGCTCCGGCCCGCCGCGACCGCGACCGCGGCGAGCGCCTTCGCGATCGCCTGCGTCAGCCACGGCGCGTTCCAGGCCTGGTGGTGGGGGCTCCTGGGCCTTCTCGCGATCGCCTATGCGGCCGCCGCGCGGGACCTCTCCGCGCGGGAGCCCTAGACCGCGAACCCCTCCGCCCGCAGCGCGGGCGCGAGGTCGAAGCCGAGCGGGCAGTGGATCGCCCGCATGCCGACGGCGCGCGCGCCCTCCACGTTCGCCGGGCTGTCGTCGATGAAGACGCACTCGCCCGCCGGCAGCCGGTAGCGCTCGAGCAGCACCTCGTAGATCGCCGGATCGGGCTTCACGAGCCGCTCGTGGGCCGAGACGACCACCCCCTCGAAGCGCTGCAGCACGGGGAAGCGCTCGCGCGCCTCCGCCCATTTCTCGCGCGAGAAATTGGTGATCGCGTAGACCGGCTCGCGCGCGAGCAGCGTCTCGAGCAGCGCGACGTTCTCCTCGATCGCGTGGGGCACCATCTCGTGCCAGCGCTCGTCGAAGGCGCGGATCTGGCTCGCCCATTCGGGATGGCGCGCGATCAGGCTCGTCACCTGGTCCGCATAGGGCACCCCGCGATCCATCTCGAGGTTCCAATCGTGCGTGCAGACATTGGCGAGAAACCACTCCATCCGCTCCTCGTCCCCCGCGAACACGTCGCGGTAGAGGAAGCGCGGATCCCAGCGGATCAGCACGTTGCCGACGTCGAAGACCGCGATGCTCATCTCAACCGCCGATATTGTAGGCGGCGAGCGCCGCCATGTTGACGATGTCGGCATCCGTCGAGCCGAGCGGAACGATCTGCACGGGCTTGTCGAGGCCCACGATCAAGGGTCCCAGCACCGTGCCGCCGCCGAGCTCCTGCAGCATCTTCGTGGAGATCGCGGCCGAGTGGAAGGCGGGCATCACGAGCACGTTCGCGGGGCCCTTGAGCCGCGCGAACGGGTAGGCGGCGAGGAGGTTCGCGTTGAGCGCCACGTCGGCGCCCATCTCGCCGTCGAACTCGAAATCGACGCGCCTTTTCTCGAGGAGCCGCACGGCCTCCTGCACCTTCTCCGCGCGCTCGGCCTTGGGCTGGCCGAAGGTGGAGAAGGAGAGCATCGCGACCCGCGGCTCGTAGCCCAACCGGCGCGCGACGCCCGCCGCCTCGACCGCGATCTCGGCGAGCTCCTCCGCGCTCGGCATCTCGTGGATCGCCGTGTCGGCGACGAGCACCGCGCGGCCGCGGCTGAGGCACAGCGAGACGCCGATCACCCGGTGGCCGGGCTTGGGGTCGATGACGCGGCGCACGTCCTCCATCGCGATCGAGTAATTGCGCGTCACGCCGGTGACCATGGCGTCGGCGTCGCCCATCGCCACCATCGAGGCGGCGAAATGGTTGCGGTCCTGGTTGATCAGGCGCTGGCAATCGCGGAAGAGGAAGCCCTTGCGCTGCAGCCTGTCGTAGAGGAACTGCGCATAGACGGAGTTCTTCTTCGACAGGCGCGCGTTCATGATCGAGATGCCCTCGCGGCCCTCGAGCTCGATGCCGGCGAGCGTCGCCGTCTCCCGGATGCGGTCCTCGCGCCCGACGAGGATCGCCTCGCCCAATCCCTGGTTGGCGAAGGAGAGCGCCGCGCGGATCACCTGCTCCTCCTCGCCCTCGGCGAAGACGACGCGCTTGGGGAAGCGGCGCACGCGCTCGAAGATGCGGTTGAGCGTGCCGGCGACCGGGTCGCGCCGCGCCGAGAGCTGGGCGCGATAGGCGCGGCGGTCGACGATCGGCCGGCGCGCGACGCCCGTGTCCATCGCCGCCTGCGCCACCGCCGGCGGCACGGTCGAGATCAGCCGCGGGTCGAAGGGCACGGGGATGATGTATTCGCGCCCGAAGCGCGGGCGCGCGCCCTGATAGGCGGCGGCGACCTCGTCGGGCACGTCCTCGCGGGCGAGCGCGGCGAGCGCTTCGGCGGCGGCGATCTTCATCTCCATGTTGATCGTCGTCGCCTGCACGTCGAGCGCGCCGCGGAAGATGTAAGGAAAGCCCAGCACGTTGTTGACCTGATTGGGATAATCCGAGCGGCCCGTCGCCACGATCGCGTCGTCGCGCACGGCCGCGACCTCTTCGGGCGTGATCTCCGGGTCCGGGTTCGCCATCGCGAAGATGATCGGCTGGGGCGCCATCGAGGCGATCATGTCGGGCGTGAAGGCGCCCTTCACCGAGAGGCCGAACACGGCATCCGCGCCCGCGAGCGCGTCCGCGAGCGAGCGCGCCGGCGTCTCGACCGCGTGCGCGGATTTCCACTGGTTCATGCCGCTCTCGCGGCCCTTGTAGACGACGCCCTTGGTGTCGCACAGAATCACGTTCTGCGGCGAGAACCCCATCGCCTTGAGGAGCTCGGTGCAGGCGATGCCGGCCGCGCCCGCGCCGTTGACGACGAGCTTCGTCGACTTGATGTCGCGCCCGGTCAGGTGCAGCGCGTTCAGCAGCCCCGCGGCCGCGATGATCGCGGTGCCGTGCTGGTCGTCGTGGAAGACGGGGATGTCCATCAATTCGCGCAGGCGCTCCTCGATGATGAAGCACTCGGGCGCCTTGATGTCCTCGAGATTGATGCCCCCGAAGGAGGGGCCGAGGAAGCGCACGGAATTGACGAACTCGTCCGCGTCCTCGGTGTCGACCTCGAGATCGATCGAATCGACGTCGGCGAAGCGCTTGAACAGGACCGCCTTGCCCTCCATCACGGGTTTTGACGCGAGCGCGCCCAGATTGCCGAGGCCGAGGATCGCCGTGCCGTTCGAGATCACCGCGACCATGTTCGCGCGCGCCGTCAGATCGAAGGCCCGCGAGGGATCCTCGGCGATCGCCTTCACCGGCACCGCGACGCCGGGCGAATACGCGAGCGACAGATCCCGCTGCGTCGCCATCGGCTTCGTCGGCACCACCTCCAACTTCCCCGGCCGCCCCTGCGCATGAAACTGCAGCGCCTCCTGGTCGGTGAAGGTGGGACGCGGGCGACGCGGTGGGTTGGTGGACATGGGGGTCGGCTCGACGGGGTGGTGGATGGGAGGCGGGACTTTAGGGGGGTTGGGGTGGGGGGGCAAGGGTGGGGGGTGGGGGTGGGAGCTCGAAGAAACACCTCCTGACTATTGAAGGCTTCGAGCAATGTCCGGACGTCTACCTACTTGTTCACGCTCATTGCGAATTGTATATCTGGATAAAGAACGAATCATGGAATGGTGGATCATGCCCTGGGATGACAATCTCGACCCACAAAGTCCTGCTTACATGATCGCATCGGAAACAAACGACAACATTCGGGTTGTTGCGGGTCCGGGAACAGGCAAATCTTTCGCGATGAAGCGCAGGGTCGCGAGGCTTCTTGAGTCTGGCGTTGCGGCTCAGCAGATCCTTCCGGTCACTTTCACTCGCGTAGCGGCGGGCGATTTGCAACGCGAATTAGGTGGAATGGACGTTCCTGGAAGTCGAGACATCGTAGCCTACACGCTTCATAGCCTTGCATTTCGTATCCTGGCTAGAAATCACGTCCTCCAGCAGTTGAACCGAGAGCCTCGACCGTTAAACGAATTCGAGCTTGAGCCATTTTATGAAGATCTTCGGCAGCGAGGGCGGGGCAAGGAAAAGTTGAAAAAACTGAAGGCGGCTTATGAGGCCGCTTGGGCTCGCCTACAGGTCGAGGAGCCTGGGTATGTTGCTGATGCGGACGATCGGGAATTTGAACGGGATCTACTGAGTTGGATGCGTTTCCATAGGAGCATGCTGATCGGTGAGGTCATACCTCACCTTTACGTATATTTGCGAGACAACCCGATTGCAGCGGAACGTAGGGAATTTCCGTATATTTTGGTTGACGAGTACCAAGACTTAAATAAGGTTGAGCAATCTGTTATTGACTTGCTTTCAGAGCAGGGTGAGGTATGTATTGTCGGTGATGACGATCAATCAATTTACAGTTTCAAGCACGCGCATCCCAATGGTATACGTGATTGGGTGGTGCAGAGACCAAATGTTGCAGATCTCACGCTTTCCGAATGCCGACGCTGTCCGGTTCGCGTGACACATATGGCAAATAGTCTTATATTGAATAACAACAATCGACCAGTCGTGCGCGAACTAATACCACGTGCACAGAATGGCGATGGCGTTGTCAGCATTCGGCAATATCAAAGCCTTGAAGATGAAGTAAACGGAATAGCGCAGATCGTTATCGACGAAATTCAATCTGGAGTTCCAGAAGGCGACATATTGATACTAACTCCGCGACGCGCCATCGGTATGATGATTTGCAATCGACTTAGAGAATCGAACGTTAATGTTCGATCCTATGTTTCTGAAAGCGAAATTGACGAGCGAGAAGTCCAGAGACAACTAGCTCTGCTTAAGCTTCATATCGATCGTGATGACCGTGTAGCTTTGCGTTGGCTTCTTGGGTATGGAAGCCCAACGTGGCGCTCTGGGGCATATGCTCGCGTGAGAGAAATTTGCGAAGCAGAAAATGTTACTCCATACAATCTCATGGTCAGTCTCTCCAACAGAACGCGGAATTTACCAAACTGTCGTGACCTGATTCAAGCGTTCGATCAGATCACTGAAGAACTAGCGCTAATGGAAGGCCTGCCTGAGCTAGCTCAGTTGATAGATTACGTGTTCCCTGAGGCAGAGCTGGCATACGAGGAAATTCGGAACTTGGCCTCCGATGTTTTGGCTACCGTGAATGAGAATAATCCAGCTGAATTCCTTAGGGAGCTTGTTCTTTCAATAGCTAAGCCTGAGCCTCCTGAAGAGGTTGACGAAGTTCGTGTTATGTCCCTTCACAAAAGTAAGGGCTTAAGCTCTCCTGTTACCATTATCACTTCGTGCATTCAGGGATTGATGCCGAACTTAGGTGACCCGAATATGCCCGCGCATGCGGCTGCTGCGGCGCTTGAAGAGCAGCGCCGGCTGTTTTATGTCGCAATTACACGTGTGAAGGCTGATCCGAATAACGGAAAACCAGGCAAGTTATACATTACGTATCCCGCAAGTGTGCCGACTGGCATCGCTCGGAGTGGTAATATAGCGATCTCTGTGTTTAGGCGAGGGCAAGCAGCCGTGTCTGGGAGCCAATTCATCAATGAACTTGGACCGTCCGCACCACGGCCTGTACGCGGTTAAGGGGCGTCGGGCGGAGGATGGGGCTCCGGGGCTGCGGCGGGGTGGGTGATTTGGTCTCGACCCGTGCGCCCTCACCCCCGGCCCCTCTCCCGTTCGGGAGAGGGGAGATCACCCCCTCCGCCTCACCCCTTCCCCCCCACCATCCCCCTTCATCAAAAACACCACCCCCTCCCGCTCGAACGCCTCCCGAATTGCCGCCACCGTCCGCGCATAGCCCTTCAACGGCCCCGGATCGCGCTCCAACCTCACCACGGTCGGATGCGACACCCCGGACTTGTCGGCCAGATCCTTCTGTTCCCAGCGCAGGAGGGCGCGGGCGGCGCGGACTTGTTCGGCGGTGATGCGGGGTTCAGCCATGGGGTGGGGCGCGAAGTTGATAATTCATTTGTTGACTCGGGCCGCGAAGTCGCGTATTCAGTGATCAACCTAGACGATTCCAGGAGGCCCGTCATGTCGGACGACGCGCTCGCGTGTCCGCTCGCGAAACTATGCGCGGAGGCGGCTTTGCTCGTCGCGCGCAAGGACGCGGCGGATGCGGCGGGGTTGGCGGGGCGGGAGGGGGCTTCGTTCGCGCTCGACGAGGTGTCGATGAGCCTCGACCACGTCGCCATGCGCGCCTCCGACCACGTGCCGCGCTCCGATCTCGGCGCGCTCTTCGCGCTCGCCTGCGCGGCGGGCGAGGTCGAGGCTTTGGCGCGGGCGAGCGAGCCGAGCGCCGACGCGATCCGCCGCCTGCGCCGCCACCTCTACGGCGCCGCCGCCCACCTCGCGCGCAAGAGCCCCCTCCCACCCCGCCTCGCCGCCTTCTGGCTCCCCCCCTGGCTCGACCCGCACGCGGCGTTACGGGGGGAGATCACCGGGGGCGGGTGAGGAAGGCGCGCCCGTGTCCTTTCCCACAAGGGGGAAGGACAAGAGAGCGCGTCGCTCGGATCGGGTCGCCGGAGCGAGCGCGCATGCGCGCTCGGACCATTGTCGGGAGTCTGGGTTCCGGGCTCGCTTCGCGCCCCGGAATGACGGCGTCGAGGCAGGGCGCGCAGGCGAGCGCAAGCGCGCCTCACCCCTGGCCCGTCCCCCCGTCCGACGGCGCGAGCGTCTCCTTCGCCAGCGCGATCGCCTCGGCCAGCACCCGCTCGTCGCCGATATGGTTGGCGAGGATGAGAACGAGGCGGGTGTCGAGGGCGGCGGAGGTGGCGTCGTCGAGGCCGCGATGGGCTTCGACGAGCAGGCGGTAGGCGCGGTCCGGGTCGGGGAAGCGGGAGGTGGTGTCGAGCGCGCTCACGGGGTTCCTCCGAGCATGCGGGCGGCGGCGGCGGCGAGATCGGCGGCGCTCGGCCGGCGGAAGCGGGCGGCGAGGTGCTGGTCGGGGCGAACGAGGCAGGCGCTGCCGGGGGTGAGGTCGAGGCGCTGCGCGAGGAGGCCCGCTTCGTCGCGCACGTCCTCGCCGATCACGAGCCGCGCCACGCCCGGCGGGGTCTCGACGAGGTCGGCGCCGGCTCGCGCGAGGATCGCGGTCGGCGCGCCGCCGAGCGCCTCGAGCAGCCAGATCGCACGCCCGTCGCGATCGACGAGCGGCGCATCCGGCAATGGTCCCCCGAGCCGCGCGCTCCCGCCCCAATCGTCGCGATCGGGGGTGGTGAGCGGGGTGTCGGCATAGACGCTCGGCGTCGAGAGGCGGCCGGAATTGACCAGGCGCTTGCCGAACGCGGTCGTGCGCGCGAGCGCGAGCGCGGCATCGCGCAGCCGGGTCTCCTGGGGGCTGCGCGGCGCGATGAAATCGGTCGAGCGGGTGGAATGGCCGATATTCTCGTCGGCGGCGGCGACGCGCTCGCGCTCGTAGGTGTCGAGGAGGGCAGGGGGCGCCTCGCCGCGCACGACGCGGGCGAGCTTCCAGGCGAGGTTTTCGGCGTCCTGAATGCCGGAATTCGCCCCGCGCGCCCCGAAGGGCGAGACCTGATGGGCGGAATCGCCCGCAAAAATCACCCGCCCGTGCAGGAAGCGCTCGAGCCGCCGACACTGGAAGGTGTAGACAGACACCCATTCGAGCGCGAAATCCGAGTGGCCGAGCATGGCCTCGATCCGCGGGATCACCCGCTCGGGCCGCTGCTCGGCGGCGGCGTCCGCCTCCGCGCCGAGCCCCAGATCGATGCGCCAGACGTCGTCGGGCTGCTTGTGGAGGAGCGCCGAGCGGCCGGGATGGAAGGGCGGGTCGAACCAGAACCAGCGCTCGGTGGGGAAGGCGCCGGTCATCTTGACGTCGGCGATGAGGAAGCGCTCCTCGAACACCTCGCCCATGAACTCGAGGCCGAGCATGGCGCGCGTCGGCGAGCGGGCGCCGTCGCAGGCGCAGACCCAGTCCGCGTCGAGGTCGTATGGGCCGTCCGGGGTCTCGATCGTGAGGCGCGCGCCGTCGTTGCGGGGCGCGATGGCGATCACCTTGTTGCGCCAGCGGATCTCGACATTCGCGTTCGCGAGCGCGGCCTCGACGAGATAATGCTCGAGGTAGTATTGCTGCAGGTTGACGAAGGCGGGCATCGCGTGGCCGCCCTCGGGCAGGAGGTCGAAGGAATAGAGCGCCTCCTCGCCCTGAAACACGCGGCCCACCTTCCAGGTGACGCCCTTCTCGAGGCATTTCGCGCCGATGCCGAGCCGATTGAGGATTTCCAGCGTGCGCTTGGCGTAGCAGATGCCGCGCGAGCCCTCGCCGATCCGGTCGGCATCGTCGAGGACGACGACCGGCACGCCGCGCTGCCCGAGATCGAGCGCGAGCGCGAGCCCGACCGGCCCGGCGCCGATCACCACCACGGGTCGGCGGACGGGGGAGGGGGCGTCCTGGTCCGGCGAGCGGGCATAGGCGAATTGGTAGAGGGATTTGCGCGCGTTCGTGGACATGGCTCCTCACCTCGGTTCGTTTGTTTTTCTCGTTCCCCTGACATCTCGAAAACGTCTCTCAGGGTTGTCATCCCGGACGCCGAAGGCGATCCGGGACCCATACGCCCGACGCATCAGTCGCAGCCTATAGGCTGCGTTTCGCCGACGAGCGACGCTGCACGCGCGAGACGCGAGCGCGGCATGCGCGCTCGGACGATCCTCGGAGTGTATGGGTCCCGGGTCCGCTTCGCGGCCCGGGATAACAGCGCAACCCCCGAGCGAAAGGAGACGCTTCACCCCTGCAACGCCGCCCACATCTCGCGGTCGCGCTCGGCGGTCCAGATGGTGGGGTGGTCCACCCCGGACGCCTCGTCGTAGGCGCGGGCGACGTTGAAGGGTTGGCAGTGCTCGTAGATGGCGAAGGAGCCGAATTTGGGGTCCATGACCTCGCGTACGGCGGCGTAGGTGTCCTTCAGCGAGCGCCCGCGCGCCACCGAAAGCTCGGCCTGCGTGTAGAGCGTGCCGACGAAATCGCGCGTCATCGCGATCGCCTCGCGCACGGTCGCGCGGTCGGTGAGCGCGTCGCCGCGGCCGGGCACGAGGGCCTTCGGGTTCGCGTTGCGGATGGCGTCGAGCGTCGCCGGCCACTCGCGCAGATGGGCGTCGCCGCAATAGCAGGCCGAGTGGTACTCGACGAGATCGCCCGAGAACATCACCTCGGAATCCGGCACCCAGGCGACGATGTCGCCGGCCGTGTGGCCCGCGCCGAGATGGTAGAGCTTCACCTCGCGGCTGCCGAGGAAGACGCTCATCTCGTTCTCGAAGACGAGGTTCGGCCAGGTGAGGCCGGGGATCGATTCCGCGTCGCGGAAGAGGCGGGGGAAGCGCCCGTACTCGCTCTCCCAATCCTGCTGGCCGCGCTCCTCGATGAGCGCGAGCGTCAGATCCGAGGCGATGATGCCTTGCGCGGCGTAGGCCGACGCGCCCAGAACGCGCACCGCATGGTAGTGCGTGAGGACGACGTACTTGATCGGCTTGTCGGTCACGAGGCGCACGCGGGCGATCACGTCCGAGGCCATCTTGGGGGTGGCCTGCGCGTCGATCACCATGCAGCAATCGTCGCCGACGATGATCCCCGAATTCGGGTCTCCTTGAGCCGTATAGGCGTAGAGATCGGGGCCGATCTCGGCGAAGGTGACCTCTTTCTCGGCCGTGTCGCCGGTGGAGGCGAAGCTCTTCGACATGGACGTCTCCTACGTGATTTCATCCCTCCCCGAAGGGGAGGGTGGACTTTCGAGGCGCGAGCCGAGAAAGGCCGGGTGGGGCCCGACGCGCCGAGGATCACCACCACCCGGGCCCCACCCGACCCCTTTCGCTTCGCTCAGGGGCCACCCTCCCCTACGGGGAGGGAGCTTTCGCCACTTTCTGCTCGATCGCGCCGAACAGCGAATGCCCGGCTTTGTCCTTCATCTCGATGCGCACCGTGGCGCCGAAGGCGAGGAAGGGGGTCTTGGGCTCGCCGTCGCGGATCGTCTCGACCATGCGCAACTCCGCGATGCAGGAATAGCCGAGCCCGCCTTCCGCGATCGGGCGCCCGGGCCCGCCGTCGGCATCGCGGTTGGACACGGTGCCCGAGCCGATGATCGTGCCGGCGGACAGAGGCCGCGTGCGCGCGGCGTGGGCGATCAGCCGGGGGAAGTCGAAGGTCATGTCGACGCCCGCATCCGGCTTCCCGAAGGGCTTGCCGTCGACATAGGAGAGGAGCGGCAGGTGCAGCTTGCCGCCGTCCCAGGCGTCGCCGAGCTCGTCCGGCGTCAAGGCCACCGGCGAGAAGGCGGAGGAGGGTTTGGCCTGGAAGAAGCCGAAGCCCTTGGCGAGCTCGCCGGGGATCAGGTTTCGCAACGACACGTCGTTGACGAGCATCACGAGCCGGATCGCCGCGCGCGCCTCGTCCTCGCTCGCGCCCATCGGCACGTCGCCGACGACCACCGCGATCTCGGCCTCGAAATCGATGCCGAAGGCCTCGTCCGCCATGACGATATCGTCGCGCGGGCCCAAGAAGGCGTCCGAGCCGCCCTGATACATCAAGGGGTCGGTCCAGAAGCTCTCGGGCATCTCGGCGCCGCGCGCCTTCCGCACGAGCTCGACATGGTTCACGTAGGCCGAGCCGTCCGCCCATTGATAGGCGCGCGGCAACGGCGAGGCGCAATCGTGCTCGTGGAAGCGGAAGGAGGGCACCGCGCCGTGCTCGAGCCCCTCCGCGAGATCGGCGAGGCGCGGCCCGAGCCGCTCCCAATCGTCGAGCGCGCCCTGCAGCGTCGAGACGACGGGAAAGGCGTCGGTCGCGTGCGTGAGATCACGGGAGACGACGACGAGCCGCCCGTCGCGGCCGTGCTTCAGCGATGCTAATTTCATGGCGTGCCTGCACCTTTTCGTGCTTGTGTGCGGGGGACGGAAACGTCGTCAGAAGGGACTGGAAGAAGATGACCACGAACCATCCGAACAGGCGAGGATTCTTGAAGGGTGCGGGTCTCGCGGCCGCGGGCGCCACCGCCGCCACCACGATCGCCGCGCCCGCCGTCGCGCAATCGATGCCCGAGATCACCTGGCGCGTCCAGTCGAGCTTCCCGCGCTCGCTCGACACGATCTTCGGCACGATGGAGACCTTCGTGCGCTACGTGTCGGAGGCGACCGAGGGGCGCTTCACCATTCAGACCTTCGGCCCGGGCGACATCGTCGGCGGCCTGCAGGTGCTCGACGCGGTGTCGAACGGCACGATCGATGCCGGCCACACGCCGACCTATTTCTATTTCGGCCGCGAGCCGGCGCTCGGCTTCGGCACCGGCGTGCCCTTCGGCCTGAACGCGCGCCAGCAGCATTCCTGGTGGCATTTCGGCGGCGGGCAGGAGATCATCAACGACATCCTCGCCGGCATGAACTGCACCTCGCTCGCCTGCGGCAATTCCGGCGCGCAGATGGGCGGCTTCTTCCGGCGCGAGATCAACTCGCTCGCCGATCTCGACGGCTTGAAGTTCCGCATCGGCGGCATCGGCGGGCAGGTGATGGCGCGGTTGGGCGTCGTGCCTCAGCAGATCGCGCCCGGCGACATCTACCCCGCCCTCGAGCGCGGCACGATCGACGCCGTCGAGTTCGTCGGCCCCTACGACGACGAGAAGCTCGGCTTCCACCAGGTCGCGCGCTATTATTACGCGCCCGGCTTCTGGGAGGGCGGCGCCGCGCTGCACATGCTGATCAATCTCGAGCGATGGAACGAGCTGCCCGACGTCTACAAGACGATCCTCTTCCACGCGGCGGAGGCCGCCAACAACTGGATGCTCGCCAAATACGACGCGGTGAACCCGGCCGCCCTCAAGCGGCTCGTCGCGGCGGGCGCGGAGCTGCGCTACTTCCCCCAGGACGTCATGGAAGCCGCCTGGGACGCCGCCCACGCCTATTACGACGAGACGGCCGCGGGCAACGAGAACTTCCGCCGCGCCTGGGAGAGCTACCGCGCCTTCCGCTCGGATTCGCTGCTCTGGTGGCCGGTGAACGAGCTCGCCTTCGACACGCTGATGGCCCGCATGCGCGGGCGCGGGTGAGGGAAGGGCGGGCTCCTTCTCCACGGAGCGCGTCAAAACTCCGAAGGCTGTCATCCCGGGCCGCGAAGCGGACCCGGGACCCATAAGCTCGACGATGGTCCGAGCGCGCATGCCGCGCTCGCTCCGCGACCGTGCAGGAGCGTCGTTCTCCTCGACGCTGTCGTCCCTGGCCGCGAAGCGGACCCGGGACCCATACGCGCGACGATCGTTCGAGCGCGCATGCCGCGCTCGCTGCGCGACGTTGCAGCGGCGCTCGTCGGAGAAACGCAGCCTATAGGCTGCGACTGAAGCGTCGTGGGTCTGGGTCCCGGATCGCCTTCGGCGTCCGGGATGACAGCCCCGAGAGAGATTGCCAGACCCCGAGGGGAAGGAGAGGGCGCGTGCGTCGTCGACCTCCGTCCCTCTTCCGGCCGGGAAAGGGGAGGTCCGCTCGGCGACCATGTCCGCCCACGCGCGCATCGGGGGAGGGCGCGCCTTACTTCGGCTCGCGCCGGTTCGGGTCGAAATGCTTGCGCAGGCCCGTCCAGCAATCGATGTAGCTCTCCTGCAATTCGGACAGCTCGGAGGCCCAACGCGTCACCCGCTGGGGAAAGCGGGTCTCGAACATGAAGGCCATCGTGCCGGTGAGCTTGGTCGGCCCGAGCGGCACGTTGGAGGCATGCTCGAAGGCCTGCTCGTCGGGGCCGTGGGGCAGCATCTGGTTGTGGAGCGAGAAGCCGCCGGGCACGAAGCCCTCGGGCTTGGCGTCGTAGACCCCGTAGACGAGGCCCATGAACTCGCTCATCAGGTTGCGGTGGTACCAGGGCGGCCGGAAGGTGTTCTCGGCGACCATCCAGCGATCGGGGAAGATGACGAAGTCGATATTGGCCGAGCCGGGCGTCTCGGTCGGCGCGGTGAGCACCGTGAAGATCGAGGGGTCGGGGTGGTCGAACAGGATCGCGCCCACCGGCGAGAACCGCCGCAGGTCGTATTTGTAGGGCGCGTAATTGCCGTGCCAGGCGACGACGTCGAGCGGCGATTGCCCGATGCGCGTCTCGAAGAGATCCCCGCCCCATTTCACGTAGAGCGTGCTCTCTTCTTCCTTGTCCTCGTAGGCGGCGACGGGGGTGAGGAAGTCGCGCGGATTGGCGAGGCAATTGGCGCCGATCGGCCCGCGATCGGGCAGCGTGAACTGGCCGCCGTAATTCTCGCAGACATAGGCGCGCGCCGGCCCGTCGACGAGCTCGACCTTGAAGATCACGCCGCGCGGGATCACGCAGATCTCGCCCGGCGCGAACTCGATCACGCCGAATTCCGTGCGGAAGCGCAGCGCGCCCTCCTGGGCGACGATCAGATATTCGCCGTCGGCATTGAAGAAATACTCGTTCTCCATAGAGCGGGTGACGAAGAGGAGGTGGGCGGCCATGCCGACCTGCGTGTCGGAATCGCCCGCCGTCGTCACCGTGCGCAGCCCCGTGACGAAGGTCAGCGCCTCGTCGGGGATCGCGACCGGGCTCCAGCGCAGCTGGCCGAGCGAGGGCGCCGCCTCGTCGCGGCAGGGCGCGGTGCGCATCAAACCCTTGTCGACGAGCCGGTAGCGGTGCGAATGCTTCACGGAGGGGCGGATGCGATAGAGCCAGGAGCGCTGGTTCGTGGCCTGCGGCGCCGTGAAGGGCGAGCCGGAGAGCTGCTCGGCATACAGCCCGTAATTGATCTTCTGCGGCGAGTTCATGCCCACCGGCAGCGCGCCTTCGAGCGCCTCCGTCTCGAACGAATTGCCGAAGCCGGACATGTAGCCGGGGCGGATCGCGTTCTCGCGGCCCTGGATCTCCGGGCTCGTGAAGCCGGTCGTGGGGTGCACGGTCATCGTGGTCTCCTGTCCCTCGCTGCGCGGACCGCGCTTGCGCGCCGGCCCGGACGGACGAGCGGACCGCTCTTGCGTCGGCGGCCGATCTCGGCATAATGGTTGCACGAGCAACGAATTCTTGTCAACGATGGCCCGATCCCCCGACAAGGCCGCGGACGTCGCGGCCGCCGCATCGCCGGAGGCACCCGAGCCGCTCACCCTCGAGCGGTTCCTGCCCTATCGCCTGAACGTGCTCGCGACGACCGTGTCGAACGCGCTCGCCCGCGTCTACGCGGAGCGCTTCGGGCTGACGATCCCGCAATGGCGCGTGCTGGCGACGCTCGGCCAATACGAGCGTTCGACCGCGCGCGACATCGCGGCGCACACGGTGATGCACAAGTCGACCGTGTCCCGCGCGGTCTCGGCGCTCGCCGAGCGCGGCCTGCTCGAGCGCCAGCCCAACGCCGCCGACATGCGCGAGGAGATGCTCGCGCTCACGGGGCAGGGCAGGGGGATCTACGAGGCCCTCGTGCCCGAGGCGCGGGCCTTCGAGCGCGCGCTCGCGGCCGCCCTCTCGGCGCAGGAGGAGGCGCTCCTGTTCACGCTGATCGAGCGGCTCGACGCGCGGATGCGAGCGCTCGCGCCCGATCTCGATCTCGACGGCTCCGGAGGCTGACCCGATGAAGCTCCACACCTATTTCCGCTCGTCCGCCGCCTATCGGGTTCGGATCGCGCTCGCTCTGAAGGGCATCGCGTACGAGAGCGTCTTCGTGCATCTCGTGAAGCGGGAGCAGAAGGCGCCCGATTATCTCGCGCTCAACCCGCAGGGCCGCGTGCCGGCGCTCGAGACGGATGCGGGCGACGTCCTCGTGCAATCCCCCGCGATCCTCGAATGGATCGAGGAGACCTGGGCCACGCCGAGCCTGCTGCCGGGTGACGCGACGGCGCGGGCGAAGATCCGCGCGGTCGCCGCCCTCGTCGGGTGCGACATCCATCCGTTGAACAATCTGCCCGTCCTCGGCTGGTTGAAGGAGCGCCTCGGCGCCGATCAGGCGGCCGTCGACGCCTGGTACGCGCATTGGATCCGCGAGGGTTTCGCGGCGATCGAGCAGCTGATCGCGCCTGCGCCCTTCGCCTTCGGCGCCGCGCCGACCATGGCGGATCTCTACATCGTGCCGCAGGTCTACAACGCGCGGCGGTTCTCCGTGCCGCTCGACGACTTCCCGCGCATCCGCGCGGTGGCGCAGGCAGCGGACGAGCATCCGGCCTTCAGGGCAGCCGCCCCGGAAGCCCAACCCGACGCGGCCTGAGGGCCGCTCGCACGAGGAGGAAGACAATGGGACCGTTCCCCCACGACGCCCCGCCGCCGCAGATCTCCGACGACAACCCGATGGGTACCGACGGCTTCGAGTTCGTCGAATACGCGCATCCCGAGCCGGAGAAGCTCGACGCGTTGTTCAAGCAACTCGGCTTCTCGGCGGTCGCCAAGCACCGCTCGAAGGCCGTGACGCTCTATCGCCAGGGCGACATCAATTTCATCCTCAATTCCGAGCCCGAGAGCTTTGCGGCGAAGTTCGCCGCCGAGCACGGCCCGAGCGCGCCGGCCATGGCCTTCCGCGTCGTCGACGCGCGCCACGCCTACGAGCGCGCGATCGCCCTCGGCGCCAAGCCGGCCAAGACGCAGATCGGGCCGATGGAGCTCGCGATCCCCGCGATCGAGGGCATCGGCGGGTTGCAGATCTATTTCGTCGACCGCTACGGCGCCAAGGGCTCGATCTACGACGTCGATTTCGTCTGGACGGGCGAGCGCGATCCGCATCCGCCGGGCGCGGGGCTGCATTACATCGACCACCTGACGCACAACGTCCATCGCGGGCGCATGAACGAGTGGGCGGGCTTCTACGAGCGGTTGTTCAACTTCCGCCAGATCCGCTATTTCGACATCGCCGGCAAGCTCACGGGCCTGCATTCGCGCGCCATGACCTCGCCCGACGGCAAGATCCGCATCCCGATCAACGAGGATGCCGGCGAATCCGGCCAGATCGAAGAATATCTCAAGGAGTACAAGGGCGAGGGCATCCAGCACGTGGCGCTGGGCTCGACCGATCTGTACGAATCGATCGAGACCCTGATCGAGCGCGGCGTCGAGTTCATGCCCGCTCCCAACGACATCTATTATTCGCGCATCGACAAGCGCCTGCCCAAGCACGGCGAGGACGTCGCGCGCCTGCAGCGCGACGGCATCCTCATCGACGGCGAAGGCGTGGTCGAGGGCGGCTACACCAAGGTTCTGCTCCAGCGCTTCACGAAGACCGTCATCGGCCCGATCTTCTTCGAGATCATCCAGCGCAAGGGCGACGACGGCTTCGGCGAGGGCAATTTCAAGGCGCTCTTCGAGTCGATCGAGGAGGACCAAATCCGTCGCGGCGTGCTCAAGCCGGCCGACGCCTGATCGCATTCGCGGCGCGCGCGGAGCTGGGCGAGAAAGCCCTTGCATCCGCGCGCGCGGCCCTGATAAGAGGGTCTCCCGCGGGCGAAAGCCCCCGGTTTCCGGTCTCCGGAATGGCCTCGTGGCGGAGTGGTTACGCAGAGGACTGCAAATCCTTGCACCCCGGTTCGATTCCGGGCGAGGCCTCCACACCGATGGGACGAGCCGCGCGACGCGGCGACGTCCGGTTTCTCGCAAGCTCTTTAGCGCCCTTCGGTTTCAACCAGCGGCTTGTTGCATCCTCGTTCGGGTCGGGCGAGATTCGCGTCGTTCATGACGGAGACGCGCGTTGG
Organism: Salinarimonas sp.; assembly: GCF_046292825.1. Taxonomy (GTDB): domain Bacteria; phylum Pseudomonadota; class Alphaproteobacteria; order Rhizobiales; family Beijerinckiaceae; genus Salinarimonas. The sequence goes on from NZ_JBKBQG010000022.1 coordinate 57,916, forward strand.
AGACCGAGATTCGCGTAGCCAAGCTCGAGGCGGCGGTCGAGAGCATCGACCGCAGCGTCGCGGACCTGCGCGCGGATTTCCGCGATCTCCGCACCGAGATGCGCGCGGAGATCGGGAAGCTGCGCACGGATACTCGAAGCGACCTCGGCGACTTTCGCACCGAGCTCGGCGATTTCCGCACCGAGATGCGCACCGAAATCGCCGATCTCCGCAGCGAGATGCGCACCGAGCTCGGCAATGTCCGCATCGAGATGCGCACGGAGCTCGGGGACGTGCGTTCCGAGTTGCGCGAGCTGCGCTCGCAGGCGCGCGGCGATTTCCGCATCCTCTTCGGCGCCTTGATGACGCTCGGCATCGGGCTCGCGGGTCTGATGGCGCGCGGGTTCGGCTGGCTCTGAGCGATCGGCGCCGCAGCCCGCGCGGGCGCCTTCCCTCTCCGCCTTGCCGGGCGCCGTCCGGACTGGTAATCGAAGCCCCATCTCACCCCAAACGCGCGACAGGATGCGGCCGTGGCCAGACAGTTCATCTATCACATGCGAGGCCTCTCCAAGGCCTATTCCGGCGGCAAGAAGGTGTTGGACAACATCCACCTGTCCTTCTATCCCGACGCGAAGATCGGCGTGCTCGGGCCGAACGGCGCGGGCAAGTCGACGCTCCTCAAGATCATGGCCGGCTACGACAAGGACTGGACCGGCGAGGCCTGGGTCGCCGAGGGCGCCCGCGTCGGCTACCTGCCGCAGGAGCCGCAGCTCGATGCCTCGCTCAACGTCCGCCAGAACGTCGAGCTCGGCGTCGCCGCGCAGAAGGCGATCCTCGAGCGCTACAACGAGCTCGCGATGAACTATTCCGAGGAGACCGCCGACGAGATGACGGCGCTCCAGGACGAGATCGAAGCCAAGGGGCTCTGGGATCTCGATTCGAAGGTCGAGCAGGCGATGGACGCCCTGCGCTGCCCGCCCGACGAGGCGGATGTCGGCGCGCTCTCGGGCGGCGAGAAGCGTCGCGTCGCGATGTGCAAGCTCCTGCTCGAGCAGCCGGAGCTCCTCCTCCTCGACGAGCCGACGAACCATCTCGACGCCGAGACCGTGGCCTGGCTCGAAGGCCATCTGCGCTCCTATCCGGGCGCGATCCTGATCGTCACCCACGATCGCTACTTCCTCGACAACGTCACGGGCTGGATCCTCGAGCTCGACCGCGGCCGCGGCATCCCCTACGAGGGCAATTATTCCTCCTGGCTCGAGCAGAAGCAGAAGCGCCTGCAGCAGGAGGCGCGCGAGGACGAGGCGCGCCAGCGCACCATCGAGCGCGAGCGCGAATGGGTCTCCGCCTCGCAGAAGGCGCGGCAGACGAAGTCCAAGGCCCGTATCGCCCGCTACGAGGAGCTCGTCGCGAAGTCGCAGGAGCGCGGGCCCGCCACTGCCCAGATCATCATCCCGATCGCCGAGCGGCTCGGCCAGAACGTCATCGACGCGGAGGGCCTCCAGAAAGGCTATGGCGACCGCCTCCTCATCGACGGCCTCGACTTCAAGCTCCCGCCGGGCGGCATCGTCGGGGTGATCGGGCCGAACGGCGCGGGCAAGACGACCTTGTTTCGCATGATCACCGGCCAGGAACAGCCGGATGCGGGCTCGATCAGCGTCGGCGAGACGGTGAAGCTCGGCTATGTCGACCAGTCGCGCGACACGCTCGACGCCAACAAGTCCGTCTGGGAGGAGATCTCGGGCGGCAACGACGTGATCTATCTCGGCAAGCGCGAGATGAATTCCCGCGCCTATTGCGCCGCCTTCAACTTCAAGGGCGCGGACCAGCAGAAGAAGGTCGGCGTGCTCTCGGGCGGCGAGCGCAACCGCGTGCACCTCGCCAAGATCCTGAAATCGGGCGCCAACGTCCTCCTCCTCGACGAGCCGACCAACGATCTCGACGTCGACACCCTGCGCGCGCTCGAAGAGGCGCTCGAGGATTACGCCGGCTGCGCCGTGATCATCAGCCACGATCGCTGGTTCCTCGACCGCATCGCGACCCACATCCTCTCCTTCGAGGGCGACAGCCATGTCGAGTGGTTCGAGGGCAATTTCCAGGACTACGAAGAGGACAAGAAGCGGCGTCTGGGAACGGATTCCACCATCCCGCACCGAATCAAGTACAAGAAGTTCTCGCGGTGAGGCCGAACGAAGGACCCCTCTCCCGGCCGGGAGAGGGGCAAGGGTGAGGGGACCGTCGCTTCCGCTTTCGGGCTACGGGCTTCAGGCCGATCGCTCGCCTGTCGGAGCCTGTGCCCTCACCCCCGACCCCTCTCCCGTCCGGGAGAGGGGAGACGACGACAGGAGCGCGCGATGACGGGCACCATTCTGATCTCCGGAATCTCCCGCGGCATCGGCCGCGGGCTCACGGAGGCCTATCTGCGGGACGGCTGGCGCGTGATCGGAACGCTGCGCGACGCGACGCGCCTTCCCGCGACCTATGCCGACGCGCTGGGGTCCGGGCGTCTGCGGCTGTTCGAGGCGGACATGCGCGACGCGGCAAGCCTCGCGGCCATGGCCGACGGGCTCGACGAGCCGCTCGACGTGCTGATCGCGTCGGCCGGCATCATGGGCGAGCGCACGGCCGACACCCTGCATTCCGACCCGTCCGCTTATGCGGACGTGTTCGACGTCAACGTGCTCGGGCCGCTGCGCCTCGTCCAGGCGCTCCACCCGCACCTCGTCCGCGCGGCGCGCGCGCGCGGCCGGGCGCGCGTGCTCGCGATCTCGAGCGTGATGGGCAGCCTCTCGATCGCGAAATCGAACGCGATGCCCTACCGCGCCTCGAAAGCCGCCCTCAACAAGCTCGCCCGAGGCCTCGCGGTCGACCTCGCCCCCCAGAACATCCACCTCGCCACCTGCCACCCCGGCTGGGTGAGGACCGACATGGGCGGCGAGGGCGCGGACATCGCGATCGAGGAGAGCGTCGCGGGGCTGATGGCGCTGGTGGAGCGATTGGGGCCGGAGATTGCGGGCGGGTTCTGGAATTTCGATGGGGGGCGGTTGGAGTGGTGAGGGAAGGTTAGCGCCACCCCATCGCGAGGCTCGGCGCGGGTTTGCGCACGAGCGACCAGTTTCCGCGCTCGAAGAGATAGAGGCCGTGGTCGCTCGACTTGGCGACGAGGTCCACATTCGGCACCACCGAGAGCTCGAGGCAGCTGTTGAAGCCCGACCCCATGTTCGGCAAGCCGGCGACGAAGCTCGGCGGGGGGTACAGGCGGTAGGACCAGCCGCGGACTTGGAATGGCTCCCCCACCCTCTCGCGGCCGATCATCACCGCGCCGTCCTCGATAGCGGGGTTCGCCGCCCGCGCCATCTCGAAGAGGTCCGAGAAACGCGCACCGAAAAGCTGGCCGATCGGCGGCGTGGGCTCTCGGAGCATCGGAGCGACGTAGCGCGGGAGGTCCCGGCCCGTATGAAAACAGACGATCGCCTGCACGCCCTCGAGGGCGCGTAGCAGGACTTCCTCGCGATCGTCGTCCTCGATGGTCATGCGTCGACGATACACGAAGATTGCCGCGGCGGCTATACACCAGTCCTGGATTGCTGTATAAGCTCGTCCACACGCGAGCCGGGTCGACATGCCTCTCGAAAGTCTGGTCAAGGCCATCATCTACGTGACGCTTGCGGTCATTGGCGTCGCTTGGCTTCTGCTCGGCACGACGGCGCTGGCGTATGCGAGCTCGATCGTCGCGGCGATCAGCCTCTTCTTCTTGTACTTCGCACGCCATGCTTGGCGCTGGCGATTCCTGAACGGCTCGGTCGTCAAGCACCCCGATCTGACTGGCACCTGGCGCTACGAGATCGATTCTGACTACGTGGACCCGGTCACCGGCTCGAAGGTGAAGAAGACGGCCTTCGCGGTGATCGAACAGACCCTGACCTCGACCACTGTTCTGGTCTGGACGGACAATGCACGCTCCGAGTCTATCGGGGCCACGATCGAAATCGACCGTGATGACCTTTTCACGCTGTCCGTGCCGTTCATCTGCAACGTTCGCTCGGAGCACGACGAGCCGATTCATTACGGCTGCGCTCTCTTTGAAAAGGTGCGTCGCGGCGCGCAGGAGATCGAGGGTCGCTATTGGACCGAACGTGCGACGAAAGGGACCGTTCGGCTCAGCGATCGTCGAGCCGAGGAGATCGGCTCCTACGCCCAAGGCCTCGAGATCTTCGGCCTCACCCCATCACAACCCCCACATCCACCCCCTTCCCCCGCTCCAACCACCCCGGCACCGGAAGCCCCTTCCCCCTCAAGAACTCCGGGTTGAACAGCTTCGACTGGTACCGCGTCCCGTAATCGCACAGGATCGTCACGATCCGATGCCCCGGGCCCAATTGGCGGGCGAGGCGGATGGCGCCGGCTATGTTGATGCCGGACGAGCCGCCGAGCACGAGGCCCTCCTTCTCGACGAGGTCGAAGACGATGGGCAGCGCCTCCTCGTCGGGGATCTGGAAGGCGACGTCGACGGGGGCGCCCTCGAGATTGGCGGTGATGCGGCCCTGGCCGATGCCCTCGGTGATCGAGCCGCCCTGCGCGGAGAGGTTGCCCGAGGTGTAGTAGGAGAAGAGCGCCGCGCCCATCGGATCGGCGAGGCCGATCGTGATGGTGGGGTCGCGCTCCTTGAGCGCCATGCCGACGCCCGCGATCGTGCCGCCGGAGCCCACCGCGCAGACGAAGCCGTCGAGCTCGCCGCCGCATTGGGCGAAGATCTCGGGGCCGGTCGTCTCGTAATGGCCGCGGCGATTGGCGGTGTTGTCGAACTGGTTCGCCCAGATGGCGCCGTTCGGCTCGGTCTTGGCGAGATGCTCGGCGAGGCGGCCCGAGACCTTCACGTAATTGTTCGGATTGGCGTAGGGAACCGCCGGCACCTCGACGAGCTCGGCGCCGAGCGCGCGCAGCGCGTCCTTCTTCTCCTGAGACTGCGTCTCGGGGATCACGATGACGGTGCGGTAGCCGAGCGCGTTGCCGACCATCGCGAGCCCGATGCCTGTATTGCCGGCCGTGCCCTCGACGATCAAGCCGCCCGGGCGCAGGAGGCCGCGCGCCTCAGCGTCGCGGATGATCGCGAGCGCGGCGCGGTCCTTCACCGACTGGCCGGGATTGAGGAACTCCGCCTTGCCGAGGATCTCGCAGCCCGTCGCCTCGGAGGGACCGTTCAGCCGGATGAGCGGCGTGTTGCCGATCGCGTCGATGACGGAACGGTGGATCATGGAGGTCTCCTCGGGAGCGCGGGCGCGAGCGGCCTTGCTAGCGCATTCCACCGCGGAAAGCGAGAATATTCGATATTCCACAAGCGAGTGCGCGGAATGCGCTCACCCCCGCAACGGGATCTCGCGCACGCAGGCATCGGGCTCGCGGCGCCCGACCCATTGGCGCGGATAGCCGAGCGAGACCTCGTCGAAGCGCACGCCGTCGCGATAGGCGGTCGACTGGATGTGGAGGTGGCCGCTGATCACGGCGCGGGCGCGGAAGCGCAGGTGCCAATCCTCCGTCGCGATGGTGCCGCACCAGAGCGAGAAGCGGGGGATGCGCGGCAGGAACGCGCGGTCCGCGCGCAACGGCCAATGGTTGACGAGCACGGTCGGGAGACCGTCGTCGCAGGCCTCGAGCCGCGCCCGCGTCTGCGCCACCCGCGCCTCGCACCAGGCGATCCGGCTCGGATGCGGATCGGGCCGCAGCCACAACTCGTCGGCGCAGACGATCCCGGTCTCGCGGGCCCAGTCGAGCGCGCCCTCGAGGGGGATGTCGGCGGGGCGGAAGCTGTAATCGTAGAGGAGGAACATCGGCACGAGGCGCACCCGCACCCCGCCGAAGGTCTCGACGGGATAGGGGTCCTCGGGCGTGATCACGCCGTGGCGGCGGCACTCGGCGACGAGCCGCTCGTAGCGCGCCACCCCGCGCAGACCGTCGCCGCCGGGACGAGCCCAAAGCTCGTGATTGCCAGGAACCCAGACGAGCTGCCGGAATTTCGGCCCGAGCGCCTCGAAAGCGAAGGCGAGGTGCTCGGCGTGCTCGCCGACATCCCCGGCGATCACGAGCCAATCGTCCGGACGCGGGCGAATCTCGTCGAGCGCCGCCCGGTTCTCTTCGTGGCCGAGATGCAGATCGCTGATCGCAAACAGCTTCACAGGGGAACGGCTCCCCCGCCCGCGTCGGCGCGCGCCGCATCGAGCGGAACGGTCCAGCGGCAGGCGATCTCGACGGGGCGGCCCGCATGGGCGATCGCGAGCGCCAGGCGGTGCTCCGGCGTCGGACGGGCGCGGCGGAAGAGCCAGGCGTTCGGATCGTCGGGACAGGTCTCCGAGAACGCGATCGTCGGCTGCTCCCCGGCGACGTCGAAGGCGAAACCGTCGAGGGGGAGCGCGAGCCCCATGCCGCGCGCCTTGATATAGGCCTCCTTCAACGTCCAATAGGCGAAGAACAGCTCCCGCCGCGCCTCGTCCGGGGCCGCGAGCAGGGTCTCCGCCTCGCTCGGGGCGAAACTGTAGCGCGCGAGCTTCTCCACCTCGACCCGGCGCTCGACGCGCTCGACATCGACCCCGACCGCGAGCCCGCGCGCGACCGCGCAGGCGACGAGCCCGTCGGTGTGGGAGAGGTTGAAGACGAGGTCGGTGCCGGCCGGCGCGGCGATCGCGGGGCAGCCATAGCGGTTCGGCTCGAACCGCCAGGCCTCCGGCGCGACGTCGGCATAGAGCGACAGGCTGCAGCGCACGAGCGCGCGGCCGACGAGATGCTGCAGCGCCGCCCCCTGCGCCTTGAAGCGCGCACGGCGGGCCCGCTCGCTCTCGTCGAGGAGAGCCTCGAAGGCCGGAACGCGCGCCTCGATCGCCGCATCGAGACGCACGAGCCAGACCTCGACGCGCCCAGGGGGCAGCGGGCGGAGGGGACGATCTCCGAGAGACGTCGCGGATGCGGCCAAGACGGACCTCGCGCGATGGATCGGCCCCACGCGTCCGGCCGACCGGCGCGGATGTGCACGCAGGTGTCGGAGCCTGTCAAGGCGTCGCTCGCGCGGGCTGGGGAGGGGGGTCCGTACTCCTGCTCATGGCGGGAGCCTGCCGCACCCTTTAGATCTATTCTAAACTGGATGAATAGATGCCCAAGCTCTCGCCCTCCGCCTACCTTGCGCTCGCCGCGGTCGCGGGTCTCCTCGTCGGTCTCGTCGGCGATTTCGCCGTCGGGAACCCGCTCGCGAGCCTCGCCGGCTACGCGCTCGTCTACGCGACCGCGGGCCTGCCGGCCGCCCTCACGGCGCTGCGGGCGCTCCTGCGCGAGCGTGGTCTCGACATCGACCTCCTCATGGTGATCGCGGCGGTCGCCGCCGCTTCCGTCGGCGAGGTGCGCGATGGGGCGATCCTGCTCGTCCTCTTCGCCGTCGCGACCGCGCTCCAGGACCATGCGATGGGCCGGGCGACGCGCGCGGTCGAGGCTTTGATGAAGCTGCGCCCCTCGGTCGCCCACAAGCTCGCCGAGGACGGCACGGTCGCGGACGTCGCGGTCGGCGCGCTCGCGCCGGGGGATCGCGTCGTCGTGCGCCCCGGTGAGCGCGTGCCGGTCGACGGCGCGGTCGAGAGCGGCGCCTCGCACGTGGACGAGGCGAGCGTCACCGGCGAGCCGATCCCGGTCGCCAAGGGGCCCGGCGCGGCGGTCTTCGAGGCGACGGTCAATCTCCACGGCGTCCTGCAGGTGCGCGTCCTCAAGAGCGCGGCGGAGAGCACCGTCGCGCGCATAATCGCGCTCGTGACGCAGGCGCAGGCCGCCAAGGCCCCGAGCGAGCGCTTCAGCGCCTGGTTCGGCCGGCGCTACACGATCGGGGTGCTCGTCGGCTCGCTCGCCGCCTTCCTCGTCCTCGTCGGCCTCGGCCATGCGGGGGAGGACGCGCTCTACCGTGCGGCGACGCTGCTCGTCGCGGCGAGCCCCTGCGCGATCGTGATCAGCGTGCCCGCCGCGATCCTCTCGGCGATCTCGGCGGCGGCACGCGGCGGCGTTCTGTTCAAGGGCGGCGCGGCGCTCGAGACGCTCGGGTCGGTGCGCACCTTCGCCTTCGACAAGACGGGCACGCTGACGCAAGGGCGGCCGGAAGTCGTCGCGCTCCACCCGCTCGCGATCGCGCGCGAGGACGCGATGGCGCTCCTCGCCGGGCTCGAGGCGCAGTCCGAGCACCCGATCGCGGACGCGATCCGCCGCGCGGCCGCGGCCGAGGCGGTCTCGCCGGCGCCGGTCGACGACGTCCGCATCGTGGTGGGGGAGGGGATCGTCGCGCAGGACGCTTCGGGAGCGCCGCTCTGGGCCGGCACGCGCCGTCTCGCCGCGCGCTTCGGCGCCATGGCCGAGGCGACCGAGGAGCGTCTCGCGCGCCCCGAAGCGGGGGCCTCGCGCGTCTTCCTCGGCCGCGGGGACGCCGTGCTCGCCGCGATCGACGTCGCCGACCGGGTGCGCCCGACCGCCCGCGCGGCGCTCGCGGCTCTGCGGGCTGCGGGCGCGCGGCGGATCGTGATGCTCAGCGGCGATCATCCCGACGTCGCCCGCGCCGTCGGCGCGCGGATCGGCATCCGCGACGAGGACGCCGTCGGCGGCCTCCTGCCGGAGGACAAGGTGGCGCGGATCGCGGCGCTGCGGGAGGAGGGCCCCATCGCCTTCGTCGGCGACGGCGTCAACGATGCCGGCGCGCTCGCCCGCGCCGATATCGGGATCGCCATGGGCGCGGCGGGCAGCGAGGTCGCGCTGCAGGCGGCCGAAGTCGCTCTCCTCGCCGACGATCTCGGCCGGCTCGCGGAGGCGGCGGCGCTCGCGCGGCGGACGAACGCGATCATCCGCCAGAACCTCGCCTTCGCGATCGGAGCCATGCTCGCGCTCGTGGTCGCGACCCTGTTCTTCGCGCTGCCGCTGCCGCTCGCGGTCGTCGGCCACGAGGGCGGAACGCTGCTCGTCGTCGCCAACGGCCTGCGCCTCCTGCGGTCGCGCTCGACCTCGTCAGGCGATCGAAACCGTCTTTGGCGCGTTCGGCGGCGGCCCGTAGGCATTGGCATGCCGCTGGCCCCGCGTGAAAATCAGCGCGATCGCCAGGATGCCTCCGGGTAAGGAGGCTGCCTCCAACAGGAACGGAATTTGGAATGTAAGAACGTTCACGATTCCAGCGATCACAGGGATCACGTAAAACAACAAGTAGGACGCTCCCAGTCCGACGTCATGGAGTCTCTTGATCAGCAGTGCAGCATTAAACCATATCTGAACGATGACCAATGCTAGAAAAGTCAAGACCATATCGGCTGGCGGAATTTGGTGCCTCGATATGATTTGATCAAGTTCTTGCATGTAAAAGTACATGAACAGCAAGCATATCGAAGCGAGCGTATAGGGCACGCGTGAGATGCGCCCTCGAAAGCTCATGAACAACGCGAAGATCCAGCCGAGTCCTGCGATCACCTGTAGCATTCCGCCCTATAGCTCCACAACTTAGTCGAGAGTATCATCTCTTATCGCTATCTTGAGGCATGACCGCTGTCAACCACCCCAGCGTGCCGAGGCTAGTGTCTTCGTCGTTTCAAAAGCGTTTTGCACAACGGGACGCATTGCCGCCTCGCCCTCTCCCCCCGCGCGCCCTATCTTCTCCCTGCGACAGGAGACACCGCCCCCGATGATCCGCTTCGTCCTCAACGGCCGCGAGACCGCGCTCGATCTCGATCCCGACATGCCGCTCCTGTGGGCGCTGCGCGACCATGCGGGGCTCACCGGCACCAAGTTCGGCTGCGGGATCGCGCAATGCGGGGCGTGCACGGTGCATCTCGACGGGATGCCGATCCGCGCCTGCGTCACGCCGCTCGCGGCGGTGGAGGGGGCGGCGATCACCACGATCGAGGGGGTGGAGGGGCCGGTCGCGGAGGCGGTGCGCGCGGCGTGGACCGAGCTCGACGTCGTGCAATGCGGCTATTGCCAATCGGGTCAGCTGATGGCGGCGATCGCGCTCCTCACGGAGAATCCGCGGCCCGGCGCGGCGGAGATCGAGGCCGCGATGGAGGGGCATATCTGCCGCTGCGGCACGTATCAGCGCATCAAGGCCGCGATCGGCGACGCCGCCGCGCGGCTCGGCTGAGGGGAGGGGATCGCATGCTCTTCAAGCTCCCCGCTCCCCCCGCGCCGACCCGCCGCGGCCTCGTTCTGGGCGGCGGCGCGCTCGCGGGCGCGCTCCTGATCGGCGTCGCGACGGGCGCCGGCTCGCGCATCGCACGGGCGGCGGGCGATGCGCCGCGCCGCTTCGATCCGCCGGCCGCGCCCGACGCCTTCGTGCGCATCGGCGCGGACGATCGGGTGACCGTCATCGTCAAGCATCTCGACAAGGGCCAGGGCATCGCGACGGGGCTCACCACCCTCGTCGCCGAGGAGCTCGACGCCGATTGGGCGCAGATGCGTTTCGAGTTCGCCCCCGCCGACGCCGCGCGCTACGCCAATCTCTCCTGGGGCCCCGTCCAGGGCACCGGCGGCTCGACCGCGCTCGCGGGCTCCTGGGTGCAGCTGCGCAAGGCGGGTGCGGCGGCGCGCGCGATGCTCGTCGAGGCCGCCGCCGCCGAATGGGGCGTGCCGGCGGGGGAGATCGCGATCGCGCGCGGGCGCATCGCGCATGCGGGGAGCGGCCGCGAGGCCGGCTTCGGCGCCTTCGCGGAGGCGGCCGCGCGCCTGCCCGTGCCGAGCGACCCCGCCCTCAAGCCGCCCGAGGCCTGGGTCTTCATCGGCAAGCACGTGCCGCGCATCGACTCGCCGGAGAAGATCACGGGCCGCGCGGTCTATTCGATCGACGTCCGCCGCGAGGGTGCGCTCACCGCGCTCGTCGCCCATCCCCCGCTCTTCGGCGCGCGCGTCGCCGCCTATGACGATGCGGATGCCCGCGCGGTGCCGAGCGTCGTCGACGTCGTCGCGATCCCGTCGGGCGTCGCGGTGCTCGCGCGCGACACCTGGTCGGCGATGAAGGGGCGCGAGGCGCTGCGGGTGACCTGGGACGAGAGCCGCGCGGAGACGCGCTCGACGGAGGAGCTCGCGGCCGAGTTCCGCGCGCTTGCCGATCGCCCCGGCAGCGTCGCCGCGCGCGTCGGCGAGGCGGGCGAGGCGCTCGCGCGGGCGACGCGGATCGTCGAGGCCGAGCACGTCTTCCCCTATCTCGCTCACGCCACGATGGAGCCGATGGGCGGCACGATCGAGCGGCGGGACGACGGCACGATCGCCGCTTACGGCGCCTTCCAGATCCCGACCATCGACCAGGCGGCGATCGCCGGCCTGTTCGGCACGACGCCCGACCGCGTCCATCTCGAGACCGTCTATGCCGGCGGCTCCTTCGGCCGGCGTGCGGTGCCCACGGCCGATTGGGTGATGGAGGCGGCCCACATCCTGAAGGCGAGCGGGGCGCGGGCGCCGATCAAGCTCGTCTGGACGCGCGAGGACGACATGGCGGCGGGCCATTACCGACCGCTCGTCGTGCACAAGGTCCGCGCGGGGCTCGATGCGCAAGGGCGCATCTCGGGTTGGATGCACCGGATCGTGGGCAAGTCGATCATGCTCGGCAGCCCCTTCGAGGCGCTCATCATGGCGAGCGGCGTCGACCCGACGAGCGTCGAGGGCGCGCAAGCGACGCCCTACGCCATCCCCGATCGGCGGCTCGAAGTGCACAATACCCGCGAGCTCGTGCCCGTCCTCTGGTGGCGCGCGGTCGGCCACACCCACACGGCCCACGTGATGGAGACGACGATCGACGCGCTCGCTCACGCGGCTGGCGAGGACCCCGTCGCCTACCGCCTCGCGCTGCTCGAAGCCGCCCCGCGCGAGGCGGCGGTGCTGCGGCTCGCGGCGGAACAGGCGGGCTGGGACGGCGGGGCGATGGGGGCCAATCGCGGCCGCGGCGTCGCGGTCCACCGCTCCTTCGGCAGCGCGGTCGCGATGGTGGCGGAGGTCGAGGTCGACGCCACCGCGATCCGCGTGGCCCGGATCGTCGCCGCCGTCGATTGCGGCATCCCGGTCAATCCGGACGTGATCCGCGCGCAGGTCGAGGGCTCGGTCGGCTTCGCGCTGTCGAGCGTGCTGCGCGAGCGGGTGACGCTCGATCGCGGGCGCGTGCGCGAGACGAATTTCGACGCCTACGCGCCGACCCGCTTCTCCGAGATGCCCCGCGTCGAGGTCCACATCGTCCCCTCCGACGCAGAGCCCACCGGCATCGGCGAACCCGCCGTCCCGACCCTCGGCCCCGCGATCGCCAACGCCGTCTTCGCGGCGACGGGGCGAAGGGTCAATTCTCTGCCGCTCGATCTGTCGGCGGGGGAGGGGGCTTAGAGCCGATTCGACTCCGTCTCCCCGCGGCCCTAGATTTCGCGAAGCTGCTCTTAAGGAGACCCCGTGCCATGGCGCGCACGACCCGCACTCCGGCCGATCTCGCGCGGCGCGTCGCGGCGCGGACGGGATCGCGGGCGCCCGAGGATCGGGATGCGGGTCGGGATGCGCCTGGCGGCTTCAGCCGGGAGACCTACCGTCTCCCGCGCGAGGAGGCCCGGGAGACGGCGCGGGACTGGTTCCGCCGCTACCCGAAGGCGGCCTACATGACGCGCGTGGAGAGTTGGCGGGTCACCGACGACGGGCTCATCGAGTTCACCATGCGCCGCCTGCCGACGGCCGATTGAGCGCGCGATCTCGTGTCTCGCGATTTCTCGCCTCGCGATCCCGTGCCTCGCGACCCCGCGACCCGTCCGCGCGTTTTGCCATCCGCGTCATAATCCCGTAACACCCGCCCGCGCATCACGGCGTCGGTGGGCGGGATCGGCCAAGCGGACGGGAGCGGCATGCACGGGCTCGAGCTCATCGGGGTGACGAAGCGCTTCGGCACGGGGGCGGCGGCGGTCGCGGACGTGTCGCTGAGCGTCGAGCGCGGCGCCTTCCTCGCGCTGCTCGGCCCGTCGGGCTGCGGAAAGACGACCCTGCTGCGCCTCGTCGCCGGCCTCGAGCGCCCCTGCGCCGGGCGCATCGCCATCGCAGGGAACGTCGTCGCGGACGGCGCTCGCTTCGTCGAGCCCGAGGAGCGCGGGCTCGGGATGGTGTTCCAATCCTACGCGCTGTGGCCCCACATGAGCGTCGCGGAGAACGTCGCCTTCGGCCTGCGCGTGCGCCGGTTGCCGGCCGAGAAGCGTCGGCGGCGGGTCGCGGACGCGCTCGCGATGGTGGGCCTCTCCGACTACGCCGCGCGAAAGCCTGCGCAGCTCTCCGGCGGCCAGCGCCAGCGCGTGGCGCTCGCGCGCTGCCTCGCGCTCGAGCCGCCCGTCGTGCTCCTCGACGAGCCGCTCGCCAATCTCGACGCGCATCTGCGCGAGACGATGCAGCAGGAATTCCGCCGCCTCCATCGCGAGAGCGGCGCGACTTTCGTCGCCGTCACCCACGATCAGTCGGAGGCCATGGCGCTCGCCGATACGGTCGCGGTGATGCACGAGGGCCGCCTCGTTCAGGTCGACGCCCCGCGCGCGCTCTACCGCTCGCCCGCGAGCGCGATGGTCGCGCGCTTCGTCGGCCGCGGCGCGCTCGTGCCGGTGGAGGTGCTCGGGCCTTCGGAGGAGGGGCGCCGGACGATCCGGCTCGCGGGGGAGACTCTGGCGGTGCGCGGGGTCGCCCCGGCCGGCGCGGGGCTCCTGTGCCTGCGCCCGGAGGACCTCGCCCTCGTCGGCGAGGGGGAGGGCGTCCCCGCGCAGGTCCGCGAAAGCGTCTATCGCGGCGGCTTCTTCGAGATCACGCTCGCGATCGCGGGCCTTCCCGAGGCGCCGGTGGTGCTGACCGCCCCGGAGGCGGCGGAGCCGGGCCGCGCCGTCGGCCTCGCCGTCCGCGACGGCTGGGTGCTGGCGGCGGAGGGGGGCGCATGAGCGCGCTTCGCGTCACCGCGATCTCCGGCTTTCGCGGCAAGGGGCCGGCCTGCTTCCTCGTCGAGACGGGCGGCGTCCGGCTCCTCCTCGATTGCGGCAAGGGCCCCGATCGCGGCCGCCTGCCGGACCTCGCCGGCATCGGCCCGCTCGACGCGGTCCTGATCAGCCACGGCCATGCCGATCATATCGGCGGGCTCGATCTCGTGCCGGACGGCGTTCCCGTCCACGCGACCGCGCCCGTCATCGCGATCGGCGGCCATCCGCGCCTCGCGCAGGCGCGGACGCTGCCGCTTTCCGGGGAGACGACGATCGCGGGGCTCGCCGTCGAGACCGGGCAGACGAGCCACGCGCCCGGCGGCGTCTGGCTGCGCATCGGCGGTGAGGGCGGCGTCCTCTATTCCGGCGACCACACCCGCGCCTCGCGCCTCTATCCCTGGCAGCCCTTTCCGCGCGCCCGCGCCTTCGTGCTCGATGCCTCCTACGGCGCCTACGACCGCCCGAACGCGCAAGCCGAGGCCGAATTGCGCGCGCTCGTCGCCGAGGGCAGGCCGGTCCTCTTCCCCGTTCCGGCGGACGGGCGGGCCATGGAGATGGCGCTCGCGTTCGCCGACATCGCCCCCGTGCGGCTCGACGCGGCGGTGCGGCGGGTCGCCGAGATCGTGATCGCGCAGGAGATCGGCCCCGCGCCGATGCGGGCGGCGGTCGCGAATCTCCTCGCGCGCACGCCTCCGCTCGCGGCCGACGGGGCGCCCGGGGGCGTGATGCTCGCGGCCTCCGCCAACGCCGATTCCGGCACCGCCGCCGATCTCCTCGCACGCGTCGAGGGCGACGACGCCGTCTCCGTCGTTTTCACCGGCCATCTCGCCGAGGGCGCGCCCTCCGAGCGGCTCGTGGAGAGCGGGCGGGCGCGCTTCGTGCGCTGGAACGTCCACCCGACCCTCGCCGAACTCGCCGCCGCCCTCGACGAGGCGAAGCCGGAGATCGTGATGCCGGCTTTCGTCAAGCCGCCGGGCCTGGCCGATCTCGCCGCCGCCCTCCCGCAGATCCGCTTCGCCACCGAGCCGACGATCACGCTCGATCCCTCCCCATAGGGGAGGGTGGTCCCTGGAGCGGAGCGACAGGGGTCGGGTGGGGCCCGACGTTTCGCGAATAGTCACCACCCGGGCCCCACCCGACCTCCGTCGCTTCGCTCGGAGGCCACCCTCCCCTCCGGGGAGGGATGCTTGCCCTCGGAACCGTATCCGCCCCGCTCGCCTTGATAGCGGAGCAATCCCTCCCCATAGGGGAGGGTGGCCCCTGGAGCGGAGCGACAGGGGTCGGGTGGGGCCCGACGCGTGCAGGAGAGCCGCCACCCGGGCCCCACCCGACCTCCGTCGCTTCGCTCGGAGGCCACCCTCCCCTTCGGGGAGGGATTTTCACCGCAAGAAAGAGGCTCGCCAATGGACCGCGCGCGAAAGACCGTTCGGGAGACGCCCTCGATCGCGCGCACCGTCGTGCGCGAGACGCTGACCGACCGGATGATGCTCGTCGCGGCGGGGCTCGCCTTCTTCGCGACCTTCGCGATCATGCCCGCTTTCGCCGCGATCGGGCTCGTCATCGGGATCTTCGTGCCGCCCGACGCGCTGCGCCGGGAATTGCAGGCGCTCGGCGAGATCGTGCCCGAGGACACGCTCGATCTGATGATCGAGTTCCTGACCGAGGTCCCCGCGGGTCTCGGGCTCGGCGTGACGCTCATCGTCAATCTCGCGATCGTCTTCTGGACGATCCAGCGCAGCGCGTCCGGCCTCGTGACGACGCTCAACATGGTCTACGATTGCGAGGAGACGCGCGGGCGGATGCGGCGCGAGGGGGTGGCCATCCTGCTCGCGGTCGGCGGGCTCCTGTTCGTGTTCCTCGCCCTCGTGATGATCGCCGCGGTGCCCGTCGTCCTGCCGCTCGTCGAGGGCTGGAGCGCGACGGCTCTGCGCTGGGGGCGCTGGCCGCTCCTCGGGCTCCTCTTCCTGGGCGGCATCGCGCTCGTCTATCGCTACGTCCCGAACCACGCGGGCAAGCGCGAGGAGGAGGGCGGGCAAGCGGCCGCCGAGAAGGAGCGCTCGTGGCGGGTGCTCGGCATCGGGCCCTTCGTCGCCACCGCGATCTTCCTCGTCGCCTCGATCCTCCTCGCCCTCTACCTGCAATACGGGCAAGGGTGGGACCATTTCTACGGCACCGCGACGTCCGTCGTCGTCCTGATGACGTGGATCTTCGTCATGGTGCTCGCGCTCATGATCGGCGCCGAGACGAACGCGCAGATCGTCGAGCGGATGCGCGGCGGCGACGGCGACACGCTGCGTCGCTTCGAGCGCCACCAGCGCGCGTCGTGACGACGCGCCTCACACCGCGATCGGCGCCTTGATCGCAGGATGCGGATCGTAGCCTTCGAGGCGGACGTGCTCGTAGCGAAAGGCGAAGAGGTCCGTCACGCCCTCCTCGATCACGAGGCGCGGCAGCGGGCGCGGCTCGCGCGAGAGCTGCAGGCGCGCCTGCTCGACATGATTCAGGTAGAGGTGCGCGTCGCCGAAGGTGTGGACGAAATCGCCGACCTCGAGCTCCGTCGCGCGCGCGATCATGTGGGTGAGGAGCGCGTAGCTCGCGATGTTGAAGGGCACGCCGAGGAACACGTCGGCCGAGCGCTGGTAGAGCTGGCAGGAGAGCCGGCCGTCCGCGACGTAGAACTGGAACAGGCAATGGCAGGGGGCGAGCGCCATCCGGTCGAGATCGGCCGGGTTCCAGGCGCTGACCACGAGCCGGCGCGAATCGGGGTTGCGGCGGATCTCGTCGAGCACCCACGCGATCTGGTCCACCGTGCCGCCGTCGGGCTTCTCCCAGGAGCGCCATTGGTGCC
This sequence comes from Salinarimonas sp., assembly GCF_046292825.1. GTDB lineage: Bacteria > Pseudomonadota > Alphaproteobacteria > Rhizobiales > Beijerinckiaceae > Salinarimonas. Next base: position 74,707 of record NZ_JBKBQG010000022.1, read on the forward strand.
CGTAGACCGGCCCGAGCTCGCCCTGCGCGTCCGCCCACTCGTCCCAGATGGTAACGCCGTTCTCGTTGAGATAGCGGACATTGGTGTCGCCGGCGAGGAACCAGAGGAGTTCGTGCACGACGGACTTCATGTGGAGCTTCTTCGTCGTCACCGCGGGAAAGCCCTCGGCGAGATCGAAGCGCATCTGGTGGCCGAAGACGGACAGCGTGCCCGTGCCCGTGCGGTCGGACTTGCGCACGCCCTCGTCGAGGATCCGCTGCAGGAGATCGTGGTATTGCCGCATCGCGCTCCCTCCGGGACGGCTGCCCGTTCGTCCTCACTGATTCCCACGTCGAGCAGGCGCTAACGCGCCCGCCGCAGACGCGACGGCCTCCCCTCCCCCTTGGGGGAGGGGCCGGGGGTGGGGGTCGTGCAGGATGAAACGACGCAGCCTCGTCCTGCACGACCCCCATCCGTCTCCGGGCTATCGCCCGGAGCCACCTTCCCCCAAGGGGGAAGGACACGCGCGCAAGGCCGCCGGATGCGGCGTGGCATCTTCAGATAGCTCGAAACGAGGTAGCGGCCAAAGCGGTGATCGCGCGCGACGAACGGTCCGCTCCCGATCATGCACAGAAATCTCTCGCTTCGACGTGTAGGAATATTTCTTAGCAGTGTCATCAAGTCAGTCGCGCCGACAGGATGAGTGCTCCACCGGTGTCATCCCCGGCCGGAGGTCGCTTGCGACCGGAGGGGAAGCAACTAATATTCACGCGGCATTTTCGACCCATGGGGTGCCCCTGGCGAGGACGGCGTTGATCTGGACGAGGAGCTTGCG
>NZ_JBKBQG010000023.1:0-73478 GCF_046292825.1 Salinarimonas sp.
CTCCTTCCCCTCAGGGGAAGGTGGCCCGGCGCCGAAGGCGACGGGTCGGATGGGGTTTTTCGCCGCGACAGCGGCGAAGGGGCGTTGTCGTAAAGCTCCTTACGTGAGGCGGCTCCCGACGCCCCTTCGCTCCTTCGGAGCGAATGACCCCATCCGTCTCCGCCCCCTGTTCGGGGTCGGAGCCACCTTCCCCTGAGGGGAAGGAGAGGGAGCGTCCTGATGTGTGCACTCCGTAGCCCGAAGGAGGGTGGCCTCCGAGCCGAAGGCGACGGAGGTCGGGTGGGGCCCGGGTGGAGGCCGTCCTCCGCACGTCGTGCCCCGCCCGGCCTTTCTCGGCTCGCGCCTCGAAAGTCCACCCTCCCCTACGGGGAGGGATTTGCGCTCTCGCCCTCAAATCATCGAATCGAGCCCATCCTGCGCCGCGAGGCGGGTGCGGGCGGTGGCGGCGTCGCGGTCCATCTGGGCGACGAGCGCCTGCGCGCTGTCGAAGCGCTCCTCGCCGCGCAGCCGGGCGACGAGCTCGACCGCGACCCTCTTGCCGTAGAGATCCCCGGCGAAATCGAACGCGAAGGTCTCGAAGAGCGGCGCGCCGTCGTCGAAGGTCGGCCGCCGGCCCCAGCTCGCGACGCCGTCGTGGACGCGCCCGTCGATCGCGATCCGCACCGCGTAGATGCCGTGGGCGAGGCGGCAGCCCTCCGGCAGGCGCATGTTGGCGGTCGGATAGCCCAATGTGCGCCCGCGCTTGTCGCCGTGGACGATCTCGCCGAAGGCGAACCAGCGATAGCCGAGGAGCGCGTTCGCCCGCTCGACCGCCCCCTCTTCCAGCGCCGCGCGCACCGCGCTCGACGAGACCGGCGCGCCCGCCTCCTCGACGACCGGCACGATCGTGCAGGACAGGCCGCGGGCGGCGCACAGAGCCTCGAGCACCGCCGGCGTGCCGGCGCGCTTGGCGCCGAAATGGAAATCGTAGCCGACGACGACGCCCGCCGCGCGCAGCTCGCCGACCAGAAGGCCGTCGACGAAGGCCTCCGGCGAGAGCGCGGCGAGGGCGGCATCGAAGGTGCGCTCGTGGACGGTATCGATCCCGAGCCGATCCAGCACCCGCCGCTTCTCGGCCGCGGGCGTGATCCGGAAGAAGGGCACGTCGGGCTGGAAGAAGGCGCGCGGATGCGGCTCGAAGGTCAAAACCGCGCTCGGCGCGTGCAAAGCGGCGGCGGCGTCCCGCGTCGCCGAGACGAGGGTGCGGTGCCCGCGATGGACGCCGTCGAAATTGCCGATGGCGACCACCGGGCCGCGCGTCCCCACGCGGGGCGCGCGCCCGTCCTCGTGACGATGATGTGCGAGCGTGCTCATGGCGCGGTGTGGTGCGCGCTTCCGCGTGCGCGGTCAAGTGCGACCTTCAACCCGGCCCGCGGCGGGCGATCTCAGCGGCGCGTGCGCGAGGGCACCGCGACCCAGGCCTCGCCCTCGAGCACCGGCTTGCCGTCGACGCGGGCCTCGCAGAAGAGGCGTGCGCGCCGCCGCTCGGGCACGAGCTCGACCACCTCGACATAGGCCGCGACCACGTCGCCGATCTTGACGGGGGCGAGGAACTGGATCGTCTGCGAGAGATAGACGGCGCCCGGCCCCGGCAGGCGTGTCCCGAGCAGCGCCGAGATCAGGCTCGCCGTGAACATGCCGTGGGCGATGCGCTGACCGAACTTGGTCGTGGCCGCGAAATCGTCGCAGACGTGAATCGGGTTGTCGTCCCCCGAGATCTCGGCGAAGCGGTCGAGATCGCGCACCATGACGGTGCGCATCAGGCTCTCGCTCATCCCGACCCGCAGGTCCTCGAAGAAGAGCCCTTCCGGCAGGCGGGGCTTCGGTGCGGGCGGGACGGCCGCGGCGAGGGCTGGTGCGGGCATCGGGGGAGATCCTTCCGTTCGAGGGAGAAGGTATGGCGCGGGCGCCCCTCTCGCCATGAGACTTTGGTCCCGCCCGTCATCGCGCGCTTCGCCGCGCGCCGATTAACCGGTTTTCAAGAGGGCGTGGATTAAGTGGAGACACGAACGGCGGGTCCTCACGGGCTGCCGCGTGAAAAATCACTCTCGATGTCGCCCGTGGGGAGGCGGCATCGTGCAATCGAACCGGAGCTCGGGACATGGCCCTCGACCTTTCGATGCCGATCCTCGTCGTGGACGATTACCAGACGATGGTGCGCATCATCCGCAACCTGCTCAAGCAGCTCGGCTTCGAGGACGTCGACGATGCCTCGGACGGCACCGCCGCGCTCGCGAAGCTCAAGGAGAAGAAGTACGGCCTCGTCATCTCCGACTGGAACATGGAGCCGATGACGGGCTACGAGCTCCTGCGCCACGTTCGTTCCGACGAGCAGCTGCGCGCCACGCCCTTCATCATGGTCACCGCCGAGTCGAAGACGGAGAACGTCATCGCGGCGAAGAAGGCGGGCGTGAACAACTACATCGTCAAGCCCTTCAACGCGCAGACCCTGAAGTCGAAGATCGAGGCGGTCTGCGGGACCTGATCGCAGAGCGGCGGAGGCACCGCCGCCGAGCGCCCGACCGAGATCGCCCGACACCAGAGAGGCCGACGAGGATGGCGTCCGCTGCCATGAAGCCGCACGCGACCGCGTGTGCCGATCCGCTCGCGCCGCCCGACGGCGCCGCGAGCGGGCCGATCGATCTCGGCATGATCCTGCGCGAGCTGCAGGGCGTGGCCGACTACGTGATGCGCATCAAGCAGGAGATCGGGGCGCTGCGCGCCAACGAGCTCTACCGCTCGCGCATCCCCGTCGCCCACGACGAGCTCGGCAACGTCGTCAACGCCACGCAATCGGCGACGAACACGATCATGGCCGCCGCCGAGGAGATCCTCGGCTCGGCGGAGGAGGATTTCGAGGCCTACCGCACCCTCGTCCAGACGAAGGTGATGGAGATCTTCGAGGCGTGCTCCTTCCAGGACATCACCGGCCAGCGCATCTCCAAGGTGTCCGAGCAGCTCGCCCAGGTGGAGAAGCGCCTCTCGCGCTTCGCCGCCGCGGTGAATGCCCGCGACGTCGCGGTGCAGCTCGACGCCGACGAGGCGCGCCGAGAGGCGCGCAAGCAGGAATTGATTCTCCACGGCCCTCAGGGCGAGGGCGAAGGCGTCAGCCAGAACGACATCGACGCGCTCTTCGACTGAGCCCGCGTCGTCGGCCTGCTTCCATCCGCGCGCTCGCGCGTTATTGTCTCGTCCGGGAACAAGGAGACGAGACGACATGGCCAGAGCCGCGAAACCGTCCGACAAGAGCCCGACCGCCGCGAGCGGGGGGCGCAACGGCGCCGATTCCGACCGCGAGGCGATCGTCGACGCGCTGATGACGCTCGCCGCCGACCGGCCCTACGACGACATCGAGATCCCCGACATCTGCGAGAAGGCGGACCTCTCGCTCGCCCGCTTTCGCGCGTGCTTCCCGTCGAAGGGCGCGGTGCTCGCCGCCTTCTCGAAGCGAATCGACCGCGAGGTGCTCGAGGGCACCACCGACGAGCTTGCCCACGAGCCCGCCCGCGAGCGCCTGTTCGACGTCTACATGCGCCGGATCGACGCGCTCGCGCCCTACAAGGCGGCCCTGCGGCGCATCGCCTACGCGGTGCGGCGCGATCCGCTCGCGCTCGCGGCGCTCAACCAGGAGGCGTTGAACTCGCAGCGCTTCATGCTCGCCGCCGCCGGCATCCCCACCGAGGATTCGCTCGGGCTCGTGCGCCTGCAGGGGGCGGTCCTGGTGTTCTCGAACACGCTCGAGACCTGGTATTCCGACGACAGCGTCGACCTGGCCCGCACCATGGCGCGGCTCGATCGCGAGCTGCGCCGCGGCGAGCGGATCATGGAGCGCGCCCAGGACGCCGAGCGCATGGCGGCCCCGCTGCGCGCGCTCGCCGACGCCCTGATGCAGGGCGGCCGCCGCCTCGCCCGCGGCGAGGCCTTCGGCGGATCCCGCCGCCGCGACGAGCCGACCGGCGAGGAACGCGACCCGGCGGCGGCGATCTGAGGGCGGCGCCCGGACCGATCCCTCAGCGCGGCCGCACGCAGCGCAGGTGGAGGAAGATCGGCGCGATGCGCGTATCGGCGACGACCGGCTCGGCCGTCGCCTCCGCCAAGCTCGCTCGCGGCTCGCCGAGCGCCTCGACCACGAGCCCCGCTGCGGCGATTCTTGAGAACCAGGTCGAGAGCGTGGCGTGGAAGCGGGGGACGCGGAACGGCTTCGTCGCGTCGCGCTCCTCGGGCGAGAGCGTCGAGAAGGTCCAGGTCTCGACGCGCCCCTCCGTCTCCTCGAAATAGCCGCCGATCTCGATTGCGACGAGCTCGCCCGCCGCATCGCGGACATTGCGATGCCGTGGCGGCATGAAGCACGGGTGCAGGATCGAGAACTGGAGGAACCCTCCCGGCCGGAGCACGCGCTGCGCCTCGGCGAGCGCGCGCGCCTGATCGGGCATGTCCATCAGCGACATGAAGGCGGTCGCGAAGTCGAACGACGCGGGGGGGAAGGGCAGCGCGGCGGCGTCGGCCACGTGGTAGGCGATCCCGAGCGGCTGCTCGCGCTCGCTCGCCTGCGCGAGGCGCACGAAGCTCGGGGCGATGTCGATCCCGGTCATGCGCGCGCCGAGCCCGGCGACCGCCCGCGTCCCGGCACCCTCGCCGCAGCCGAGATCGAGCCCCTCGAGACCGGCGACCGGGGGCAGCATGGCCAGGAAGGCCGGCATGTTGAGGACGTCGCGGCAGCGATCGTGCCCCGCCCGCACGAGGCGGGTCCAGGTCGGCGCGTTCTCCTCCCAGAGACGGGCGACGTCTCGCGTGTCCATGCTGCACCTCCGCGGGGGCGTGCTCGTAGACCGGAGAGCCGCACGTTGCAAGCGAAAGCGCGACACGCACCCGGCGCGCTCCCTCACCCCCGCTGCGGCGGCACGGCGAGCACGTCGATCTCGACCTTGCGCAGGAGCGCGTCGGCGACGCTGCCCATCAGCACGCGGTCGAGGCCGGTGGCGCCGCGGGTGCCGATGACGAGGAGGTCGGCGCCGGTCTCCGGGATCGCGCCCTGCACCACGCTTTCGGGCGCGCCTTCCTCGATGCGCAGATCGACGCGCGCGGGATCGAGATCGAGGCTCGCGCGGAACGCTTCCAGCGCGCGCCGCGCGGCGAGCGCCTCCTCGCTCACGTGGCCCTGCACGAGCCGCTCCTCGACGCCGGCGATCAGCATCATGTCCTTGGCGGGCGCCGTGAAGGCGTTGAGCAGCGTGAGGCGCGCGCCATCCAGGAGGCCGAGCGCGCGCGCCGTGCGCACGGCGTGGAGCGCGGTGTCGGAGAAATCGATGGCGGCGAGGATCGCGGCATGCGGCGCGGGGCTCGCGGCATTCGCCATCAGGACCGGCACGCTCGCCCGGCGGATCACCCGCTCGATCGTCGTGCCGACGAAGATGTCGGCGAGGATGCGCCGGCGGTGGGCGCCCATCACCACGAGATCCGCGCCTTCCTCCGCGGCGAGCGCCGCGATCGCGCCGGCCGGATGGCCCGCCCGCACCACGATCTCGGCGCGCAGGCCGTGCGTCTCCTCGATCGCCTCCGCGATCTCCGCGAGCGCGGTCCGCGCCTCGCGCGCGTCCTCGCCGAGGATGTGGGCGGGCAGGTCCTCGTCGATCACGTGGAGTATCGTGAGCCGAGCGTGGACGCGCGCGGCGAGTTCGGCCCCGCGCGCGATCGCGCGGTCGCTGCGGGCGGAGAGGTCGGTGGCGACGAGTACGTGGTGCAGCATCGGTCGAGAGCGCCTGTGTCGTTTCGCGAGGCGCCATCATGAGCGACGCGAGCGCCCCGGGAAACGCGGGCGATCACGGAGGGGAAGGAGCGTCGCGGCTCAACGCCCGGCGAGCCCCGGCCAGTTCGCGTCGGCGCGCGCCACGTTGCCGTGCACGTCGCCCACCCAGCGCCGATGGACGGAGGCGTTGAAATTGAGGAAGAGCCGCCCGTCGACGATGCGCCAATGGCGCGGATCCCCCGGCGCGAGGTAGTTCTCCGCCGCCGCCCAGGCGCAATGGCCGCCATAAGCGGGCGCGTAGCGGGTCGGGTCCGCCACGAAGGCGTCGCGGCTCTCCGCGCTCGAGAAGCGCCAGACGGCTCCGTTCCAGCGGGCCTGAAGGGCGCGCGACCCGCGCACCGCCTCGCCGCGCGTGAAATAGGCGACCACGTCGTACCCGCCCGCAGCGACGTCGCCGGCCGAGAGATGGACCGTCTGCCCGCTCGCGGGCGCCGCCCGCAGAGCGCTCGCGAGGCCGATCGCGAGGGGTAAAGCGAGGAGGGCGCGGCGGGAGAGGCGGGTGCGCGGATCGGGATCGCGGGTCGGATCGCAGGACATCGCCGGGGCTCCGGGAGAGCGGGATGGCGATGATCATGGCGCAGGGCGCGCGCAGGCGCGATGCACGTTGCCTTCACGCGCGCTGACGAGGCCGTGAGGAGCCGCCGCCCCTCACCGCGCGTGCGTCAATTCCCGTCGCCCCTCGCCCTCTTCGATCGCGGCCATGTTCCGCTTGACCGCCTCCTGCACCTTCTCGAAGGCGCGGACCTCGATCTGGCGGACGCGCTCGCGGGAGACGCCGAACTCGGTGGAGAGGTCTTCCAGCGTGATCGGGTCCTCGGAGAGGCGGCGGGCCTCGAAGATGCGGCGCTCGCGGGGGTTCAGCACCTCGAGCGCGGTGCGCAGAGCGGAGAGCCGGTTCTGGCCCTCCTCCTGCTCGGCGAGCACGTTCTCCTGGCTCGCGGAATCGTCGACGAGCCAGTCCTGCCACTCGCCCTCGCCCTCCTCGCGCAGGGGCGCGTTGAGCGAGGCGTCGCCGCCGAGCCGGCGGTTCATGTCGATCACGTCCTGCTCGGTGACGCCGAGCCGCGTCGCGATCTCCTTGACCTGATCGGGGCGCAGGTCGCCCTCCTCCAGCGCGGAAATGCGGCTCTTGGCCTTGCGCAGGTTGAAGAAGAGCTTCTTCTGGTTGGCTGTGGTGCCCATCTTCACGAGGGACCACGAGCGCAGGATGTATTCCTGGATCGCGGCCTTGATCCACCACATCGCATAGGTCGCGAGGCGGAAGCCCTTGTCGGGCTCGAAGCGCTTGATCGCCTGCATGAGCCCGACATTGCCCTCCGAGACGACCTCGGAGATCGGCAAGCCGTAGCCGCGATAGCCCATCGCGATCTTGGCGACGAGGCGCAGGTGGGAGGTCACGAGCCGATGGGCCGCGTCCGAATCGCCGTGCTCGCGCCAGCGCTTGGCGAGCATGTACTCCTCGGCCGGATCGAGCATCGGAAATTTCCGAATCTCGTCCAGATAGCGAGACAGACCGCCTTCGTTGGCGAGTGTGGGCAGCGCGCCGGACGCCATGGTCACCTCCTTCGGCCCCCCTTGCGAGGGCGAGCCAGCCCGACCTCCTTCGGGACGGTCGCGCCGACTCCTCGATATAATGGATGCGCACCCTCCTTCCAAGGGCACGCCACCGAATCACCGTCCGAGTCTAACGCGCGAAGCGATGATAGTTCTCTAGCGTGGCCGCAATTGGGTCGCCTGCCGGGCGCGACTCACGGTCTCGTGAGCATGGCACGCGCGGCTTGCGTCACGCTGTCGCGCCCTCCGCCTCCAGGGCCGCGATCAGACGGGCGAGATCCTCGGGCGGCGGGCTCTCGAAGTGGAGCGCCTCGCCGCTCGCCGGGTGGGCGAAGCCGAGGATCGTGGCGTGGAGCGCCTGGCGCGAGAGCGCGTCGAGCGCCGCGCGCGCCGCCTCCCCGAGCCGCTTCGCCTTGGTGCGAAAGCCAGCGCCGTAGAGGCCGTCGCCCATGAGCGGGTGGCCGAGATGGGCCATGTGGACGCGGATCTGGTGCGTGCGCCCGGTCTCGAGCGCGCAGCGCACGAGGCTCGCGATCGGCGCTTGCGGGTCTCCGTAGACCGCCTCGATCTCGAAATGCGTGATCGCGACGCGTCCCCCCCGCCCCGCCGGGAGCACGGCCATCTTCTCGCGATTGTGCGGCGCCCGCCCGATCTCGGTCTCGATCGTGCCGTGACGCCGCGAGGGCACGCCCCAGACGAGGGCGAGATATTCGCGCTCGAGCGGGCCCGTGCGGCCGTGATCGGCGAATTGCGCCGAGAGCGCCTTGTGTGCGCGGTCGTTCTTGGCGACGACGAGGAGCCCGCTCGTGTCCTTGTCGAGCCGGTGCACGATGCCGGGCCGGCGCACGCCGCCGATGCCCGACAGGCTCTCCCCGCAATGGGCGACGAGCGCGTTGACGAGCGTGCCCGTCTCGTGGCCCGCGGCCGGGTGGACGACGAGCCCCGCCGGCTTGTCGATCACGATCAGGTCGTCGTCCTCGTGGACGATCGCGAGCGGGATGTCTTCCGGCTCCGGCGCGGCCGGCGCGGGCGGGGGGACGCGCAGCGCGAGGCGCGCGCCGGGGCGCACCTTCGCGGAGGCGCTCGCGGCTGCCGCCCCGTCGACCTCGGCGCGCCCGTCCCGGATCAGATCCTGCACGCGGGCGCGGGAGAGCTCCGGGAAGGCGCGGGCCAGCGCGCGATCGAGCCGCTCGGGCTCGCCCTCGTGCACACCCTCGCGCAGCGCCTCCCCCGCCGACCCGCCGTCGCCCGCAGCGTCGAGAGACGCCTCGTCCGCGTCCTCGTCGACGAGGACCGCCTGCGCGCGCCCCGTCGCCCCATCCCGATTTCCGTCCCGTCCGATCCCGCCCACGCCGTGTCCGCTCCCGCTCTTCGCGAAATAAATCGCCCGAGGGGCTTGCCCCCGCCGCGTCGCCTGGATATACGAACGCCCATCCGCCGGCCAGCTCCCTTCGTCTAGCGGTCTAGGACGTCGCCCTCTCACGGCGAAAACAGGGGTTCGAGTCCCCTAGGGAGCGCCACCCGGCCGATCGTGCCGTCTGATCCGCCGAAAAATCCGTCTCCCGTCCGCACCCTCACGTCGGTGAAGACCGACGCGACGGGACGTGCCGGTCTCGGTCGCGCCCCTCAGGCTTCGTCGACGAGCGTCCGCTGTCGGCCGGGCGGCGCGGAGGCGGTGGCGAGTCGTGCCGCCGGGATTGCCGCAGCGTAGGCGACCAAGGCGGCGAAGAAGAGCGACAGCGCGCTCAGAGCGGATTCGATCGTCAGAAGCCATCGGGCTCGTTCGTCGAGCAGGGCGACGCTGCGCCGCGAATCGCCGACGGCGTAGAGGTCGACCGTTTCCTCTCCGAAATCGGACGAGATCGTCACCATGCCGGACCAGGGATGGGAGACGAAGGTCAAGATCACCCGTTCGGCCGCAGGCGCCTGCATGGTCAGGCGCGCCGGCGCGCCGCCGACGAAGACCCATGCACCGGGCCGCCGCTCCCAAGCGCCTTCGGGCGCGAAGGCGTCGAGCGGGATCTCGACGCCGGATGCCGTGCGGGCGTCGACCAGCCACACCTCGGACCCGTGACCGCCCGCGCGGCGATCGCCGCCGGCCGTGATCGCCACGCTGCCTGCGCCCGCGGCCGGCGCGAGCGACGCCAAAGACGGAACCGGCGGCGCCGGAAACCAGGAGGCGAGGAGGGCGGCGACCAGCGACGCCACGAGGAGGGCCGGCGGCTTCCGCCATTCCCCGCTGGAAATCGCCACCCATCCCGCCGCGGCGAGGGCGACGAGCAAGCCGACCAAAACGACGGGACGCTCGCCGAACCAGACGACCGCAAGGACGAGGCAAGCGAACGCGCCGCTCGCGGTCGCGATCGCGCCGAGCCACGCCGACCACGGCCGCGCCTCAGCAATGGCCGATGCCAATACAGGTGCGGGTCGCGAAACCGCCGCCGCGCCCCACATTCGCGCACCGCCCCATCCGAGGAGCAGGACGGCCGCGAGCAGCGTCGTGGTGATCATCCAATGCGAGTAGCGATAGTCTCCGGACATCGCGATGAAGAAGAGGCCGGCCATGTGGCACAGACCGCTGGCGAGGAGCGCGGCCGCGAGCAGGGGCACCTCGTCGCGCGTGCGCAGAGCCGCGACCAGGGCGGCGGGCGCCAGGACGCAGGCGAGCGCGAGAAAGATCCACGGCGCGAAGAATCCGGAATGGAGGATCTGCGCGAGACCCGTGCCGAGCCGCGTCTCGGGGCGCGGTTGCACGCGCGCGACATGCGCCGCGGGTCCGGGGTCGATGCGCGTCCACACCGGGTCCCAGAGCGGCCAGCCTCCCAGGCCGAGAAGGCTGCCGAAAACGGCGCTGCGATGGGAGAGATAGGCGGCCGGGGCGCCGCGCACGCCCTCGAGCCAGGCCGACGCGACCGCGCGCCGCTGCTCCGGCTCGATCAGCCACGGTACCCGTGCGCGCTGCGTCGACGCGGCCTCTGCGGAGTGGATCTGAACGCCCGTCATCAGGGGGATGACGGAGCGCGGCGTGTAGAGCGCGCGGATGTCCTCTTCCGTCGCGGGCAGGAACATCTCCAGGGGTTCGGTGGTGCCCGAGCGCAAGGCGGTGCCGATGACGTCGTATTTCGCGAGCACGGTCCAGAAATGGGTCTTCTTCTCGACCACCGCGGCCGAAAAGGCCTGGCTCGCGATGAACAGGCCGATCGTGGCGAGGGCGGCGACGAGCGTCGAGCGAATCAGAGCCGGCTCGCCCGTTCGGCGCAGGGACGCGGTCGCGAAGGCCCAGACGAGGAGAGGCGCCACGGCCGCGAGCGCGTTGTGGCGCGCGCCGACGGCGACGAAGACGAGGAGCGCCGCGCACCCCCACGCGCCGATCGCGATCGCTCGGCGCATCGTTCCCGACAGGGCCACGAGGCCGACGGCCCCCAGGAGCGCCGCCGCCATCAGGACGTCGCTCCAGAGCGCGCCGACGATCCCGAGCACCGGCGGCATGGCCATCACGACCACGACGGCGGGAGGAAAGAGCCGGTGCAGGCGCGGCGCGTAGGCGGCCGCCACGGCGCCGATGCCGCCGAAGAACAGCGCGAGCTGCAGGGCGAGCATCAGAGCGGGATCGTCCGTGAGCGCCTGAACCCCTCCCCAGAGAACCGCGAGGATCGGCGGAAAGGAGTCCGATATGGCGCCGGTGCGCCCCTGATGCATGAGCGTGATCGTATCGGTCGATATTCCGCCAGGATACACGCAGACGAAGATCAATGCCGCCCATGCGAGCGCCAGTAACAACATGCGACACTGCCAAGTTTGGAAGACCAAAGTCACACGCCCCTCGGCTGTCCGCTATTTCTCCCTTAGGTCCGCTGCCGGCTTTACGCAACGCAAGAATTCAATCGATTCTGTGGACGGCAGCAATTCGTGGCGATATAAACTGCCGCGAAACTGGAGAGCAGCATGGCCGCCGTGGACGGAGCCTGGGTCGTCATCCCCGCGTTCGACGAGGCCGCGAGCGGCGTCGTGGGGCGGACGGTCGCCGACGTGCGACGTGCATTCCCCAACGTCGTCGTCGTGGACGACTGCTCGAGCGACGCCACCGGCGATCAGGCGCTCGCCGCCGGGGCTCATGTCTGCCGGCACGCGATCAATCTCGGCCAGGGAGCGGCGCTCGCGACGGGGATCCGTTACGCGCTCGAACGCGGCGCGGAGATCGTCGTCACCTTCGATGCCGACGGCCAGCACCGCGTCGCGGACGCGCTGGCGATGATCGATCGGCTCCGGGAGACCGGCGTCGACGTCGTTCTCGGATCGCGTTTCCTCGGGCGAGCGGTCGGCATGTCCGAGCGCAAGCGCCTGTTCCTGCGGCTTGCGACCGCCTTCACCCGCGTGACCTCCGGCCTCCCGGTGACCGATACCCACAACGGCTTGCGGGTGCTGAGCGCACGGGCCGCGCGGGCGATCGTCATCCGGCAGAATCGCATGGCGCACGCCTCCGAGATCCTCGACGAGATCCGCTCGCGCGGGCTGGCCTTCGTCGAGCACCCGGTGGAGATCGCCTACACGGATTATTCGATGGCGAAGGGCCAGCGCATGTCCGGGGCGTTCGCCATCGTCGCCGATCTCACGATGCGGAAGCTCTATCGATGATCGCTCAGATCGGTCTCCTCGGCGCCCTCGCGGCGCTGGCTCTCTACGCCTTGTCGCAGCGACGGCGCACGCCCTTCGTCGCGATCGCGATCGCCGCGGGCGCCGTGACGGGCGCCGTCCTGGTGGCGGCGCCGGGCATGGCGACGGACGTCGCGCTCGCGGTGGGCATCGGCCGTGGCGCGGACCTCGTCTTCTACGTCTTCATCCTCCTGACGCTGGCGGCGGTCTTCAACCTGCACCTTCGCCAGAGAGCCCAGCTCGAGACGCTCACGCAGCTCACGCGCACGCTCGCCCTGATGACCGCCCGCCAGCCGACGCCGGACGAGCGTCCATGAGCCTGCGGATGATCGCGGCCTGCATCGTGGTGGCGATCGCGCTCGCCGCGGGTCAGGTGCTGTTCAAGCTGGCCGCGACCCAGATCGCATCCCGCAGCGGAACGCTCCTGTCGGCGCTCGCGTCGCCGTGGCTGGCGGTCGCGCTCCTCGTCTACGCGATCGCGACGGCGTTGTGGATCTGGGTGTTGACGCAGGTGCCGCTGACCCGGGCCTATCCCTTCGCGCTCGTCTCGATGGCGATGGTGCCGATCGCCGGCGCGCTGCTCTTCTCCGAGCCCCTCTCCGCGCGCTACCTCGTCGGATTCGGCCTCGTTCTGGCCGGCTTGGCCGTCATTCAGAGCGCGTGACGGGCTCGCGAGCCGCGCCGCGCGACGCCTCCGCGATCAGGATCCCGGTCGGGAGGGGTGCCGCCAGGTTCGGCGGCAGCAGGCGTCCGAGGGCGCTCAGACGCAAGACCTCGAGGAGGTAGCGCACGCTGTATCCGACGTTCAGCGGACGCGCGGCGAGCTTCAACGCGTCCTCGCCGTAGCCGAGCGACGTCGCCGCACGGCGCAGCGCGGCGATCGCCCCCGCCCGCGTCGGGATCGACACGTGCTCTCCGGGCTCGAAATACGGCCAGCGGCGGCGCAGCACGCGAAAGGCGAGCGAGCCGGAATCGGGCGTGACGAGGACGAGCCGCCCGCCCGGAGCGACGAGCGACAGGCAATCGCGCGCGAAGGAGGCCGGGTCGAGCACGTGCTCCCATACCGCCACCGAGAAGACGAGATCGTAACGGCCTGCGAAGCCGTCCGTCCAGTCCGATCGGTTGAGGTCGCGCTCGTGATAGGCGACGTCCGCGGCGAGGCGTGCGGGGCGCGGGCCGATGTCGATCGCGGTGCCGGTCCAGCCGGGGAGCGCATCGCGCAGGCGCGTCGCCACCTCCCCGTGCCCCGCCCCGATGTCGATCCAGCGTCCGCGCTCGTGGGCGGCCCGTCGCGCGATCGTGCGCGCGTAGAAGGCATATTGCGGCTCGAGGGCCGAGTCGCGGGCGGCGGCGGCGTACCAATCGGGCCGCAGCGCGTCGTAATCGGCGTAGAACGCCGCGAGCCGCTCAGCCGAGGGCGGCGTGCAGGTCCCCAGCGAGCCGCAATCGCGGCACGCGAACAGGTCGAAGGGGCCGAAGGACCGGTCCACCTTGTGGCGCACGTCGCGGAACGCGACGACGAGATCCTCGCCTCCGCAATAGGGACAGGTCGCTGCCATGTTTCGTCGGCTCCCGGCCAATGCGCCTCGGCCGGGGATCGATACGTGATACCCTGGCCGACCGCAATGTGCGCCGCGCTTGTATGCGGGCGCGAGAGCGGTTAGACGGACGGGCGCGGCGCAGCCGCCGCGCGACGGGATCTCGGGACGGATGAGAACGCACTCGCTCCACGCCTTGAGCTGGAGGCAAAACGTCAATCTCGTGCGGGTGCTCGCCCGGCGCGACCTGCGGGCGATGCTGAGCCGGACGCTTCTCGGCTATGCCTGGACGCTGGCGCTGCCGCTCACCTACGTGATGGTGTTCTCGTTCTATCGGCTGATCTTCGGCATCTCGCTCGGGAGCGGCGTGCCCTACGTGCCCTTCACCTTCGGCGGGATCATGCTGTGGATGCTCTTCTCGAGCATCGTGGCGGGCAGCTACCAGTCGATCGCCTCGAACGCGAGCGTCCTCAAGAAGATGGACACGCCGCGCGAGGTGTTCTTCGCGACCGCCTTCGTGGTGCCGTCGATCAATTTCGGCGTCTCGCTGGTCTTCTTCCTCCTGATCTGCGCGTTCTTCGGCGTCTTCGGCTGGGGCATCCTCTGGCTGCCGGTCGCGTTGGCGCTGGTCTATCTGCTGGCGGCGGGGATCGGGATGCTCACGGTCGCGGTCGGCGTCTATCGTCACGACGTCGTGGTGGCGGTGCCGATCGTGCTGCAGGTCTGGATGCTGATGACGCCGATCTTCTATCCGGTCGAGCTCATCCCCGAGAGCGTCCGCTGGCTCGTCTATCTCAACCCGATGGCAGGCATCGTGGCGACCTTCCGCGAGCCGTTCTTCCTCGGCACTCCCGTCTCTCTCGCGATCCTCCTGCCGACCGCGCTCGGCACCTTCCTCGTCGCGGCGATCGGGTATTACCTGTTCCGGCGCACCGGACGCTACCTCGCCGACATCATGTGAGCCGATAGACCCATGTCCGACGACGACGTCATCCTCTCCGTTCGCGGCGTCTCCAAGCGCTACGGCCTGCCGCCGCTCCTGCCGTGGAGGAAGCGTCCGGAAGGCGGCCATTACGCTCTGCGCGACATCGATTTCGAGGTGCGGCGCGGCGAGAGCTTCGGGATCCTGGGCCCGAACGGGGCGGGCAAGAGCACGCTCCTCAAGGTGCTCGCCGGCGTCACGCCGCCCGACGAGGGCGAGGTCGAGGTCCGCGGGCGCCTCTTCCCGATGATCGAGCTGAACGCCGGCATGCACATGGAGCTGCCCGGGCGCGACAATATCGAGGTGCTCGGTGCGATCATGGGCATGAGCGCGACCGAGATCCGGGAGAAGATGCCCCGCATCGAGGCGTTCTCCGAGCTCGGGGAATGGCTGGACAAGCCGCTGTGGAGCTATTCGAGCGGCATGATCGCACGTCTCGGCTTCTCGATCGCGATCAACGTCGACGCCGAGATCCTGCTCGTCGACGAGGTGCTCGCGGTGGGCGACATCGCGTTCCAGAAGAAGTGCATGACGCGGATCCACGAGCTCGCCGCGGCCGGCGTCACCATCCTGCTCGTCTCCCACAGTCCCTACCAGGTCGAGCGCATCTGCGACCGCGCGCTCCTCGTCGATCACGGGCGCATGCTCGAGATCGGCTCGGCGAAGGACGTGATGAAGCGCTATTTCGCGATGATGGACGCCAAGATCGTCGCGGCCGGCGAGGGCGAGGCGAAGCCCGAGGCCAAGCGCCGCGGCACCGGCGACATCCGCGTCCAGCGCATCGAGATCCTCGACGCGAACGGCAACCCGACCGACACCGTGGAGACCTGCAGCCCCGTCACGTTCCGTCTGCACTACGTCGCCAAGGAGGACATCCGGCGGCCGAATTTCGCGCTGCGCCTCGTCGACCGGCAGAACGCGCTCCTCATGTCGATGTCCTCCGTCGCCGACCGACCCGAATTGATCCCGCAAGGCGAGCACGTGGTCGATTGCCGGGTCGACGGCATCCCGTTGACGACGAACAAGCTGTCCTTGTCGGTGAAGGTGTCGAACGCCGTGGTTCTAGACGCGGTCGAGGACTTCCTGCGCTTCGACATTCGCGCGACCGAGCACCAATCGATCCGAACCGGAGGCGTGGGAACCGCCTACGGCGAGAGCGCGTGGGACTTCGGCAGCGCCTCGCAGGCCGTGTCATCCGACGCGCGACGGGCCGTGGGAGGTCTCTCTTGAACCGCTCCTCCTTGAATTGGATCAGCGGGGACGTGCCGCTCGGGAAGTGGGAGGCGCGTGCCTGGATTTGGCTCAACCAGCTGAGCGCGAGCCTCCCGCAGCCGTCGCTCCAGCCGATCCTGACCTTCCGGCCGGAATCGATCGCCTATCCGAGCGAAGCGATCGCCGCGATCTGCTCGCCATCGCGCGTGTTGTCCAACCTCTTCTGGCAGAACCTCGATGCGCAGCGCATTCGCGCAGCCCTGGGGCCGTTGCGTCTGCTCGACGTCGGTTGCGGCAAGGGCGGGTACATGCGCCTCTTGGAGGAGTCGATCGGACCGGTCGAAACCTATCGCGGCATCGACATCGCGAAGCGCCCGAGCTGGGCGGAGATCGCGGCATCGGATCCGCGGTGCTCGTTCGTCGAGACATCTGCGACGACGCTCGGTCCCGAGCTCCTCGACGACGTGAACTTCGTCTTCTCGCAATCCGCGCTGGAGCACTTCAAGGACGACCTCTCCCTCGTCCGTTCGATCGCCGGGTCTCTGCGGCGCCGCCCCCGCCCGATGATCCAGGTCCACCTCGTGCCGCCGCCGCTCAGCTGGCGCCTCTATGGGCCGCATGGCTATCGCGGCTACGGACAGCGCGAGATCGCCAGGCTGCTCGCCGCCTTCGACGGCGCGCGGTCGGCGTTGTTCCTCCTCGGCGGGCCGCATGCCAATGATTGCCACTACCGCTGGATCGCCGACTATGCGGCCGACGGGCTCCACGATCGCCGGGAGACCGACCTCGATCGGTATGCCGAGGATGTCCGTGCGAGTCTGGCCCGCGATCTGGAGACGCCGCCGAAGTCGCTCGCCGATGCGGCCTTCGTGGCGATCGTCGTCTGCTCCGGGATCGACGTAGCCCCGGAGCAAATGGTCGGTCGTGCGTCCTGAGCGCCGACGCCCCGCTCACGCGCTTTTGCGCATCAGCATCGAGAAGCCCGTCCCGCAGCTGTTCGGCTCGTTCCAGTAATTCGCGCGGTCGCGCACCGCGGTGATCGCGGTCGGGTACCAATCCGATCGCACGACCTCCAGCATGTCGAAGAGATACCCCATCGCCGAGGGCGTGCACCGCCAATGGTCGCCGAAATGCGCGCCCTCGTGGATCGGATAGAAGAACGGCATCGCGATGTAGAGGTGTCCGCCCGGCCGCACGAGGCTCGCGATCTTGTCGGCGGCGCGCCAGGGACGGTCGATATGCTCGATCACCGACATCGCGAGCACGAGATCGGCCGGCGCGGGAGCGGTCGCCAGGACGTGGAGGTCGTCCTGGATGTGGCGGGGGTGGTCGACGGGGGAGAGATCGAGGGTCCGGAAATCGGCGCCCGGAAAGTAGGCTTCGTAGGTCGCCCCCTCCTTGTCGCCCGCGTCGGGCTTGGCACCGAGATTGATGATCGTCCGCGCACCGAGGCCGGCGCAATAGTCCCGCAGGAACTTGTTCTGGTGGCGGCGAAAGATCGAGGTCGGCCCGTATTCCTCGATCGCGATCGCGGGAGCGGCCGCGGGCGACGGGACCTCGGTCGCTCGTGCCGAGGCGGCATCATCGGTCGTCTGCGCGCTCTTGTTCTTGCTCCAGGGCCACATCGCTCGTCTCCTCGTCTCGATTGGTCTCGTATCCGCCTCGTCCCTCACCCGTCGCCCATCGCGGCGACGTGGACCGCCACCTCCCGCTCCTCGATCACGTCGAGCGCGAGATGCGCCAGCACGGTGGCGCGGGCGGCGGCGCCGAGGCGTTCGGCGCGCGCCCGGTCGTCGAGGAGGCCCGAGATCGCGGCGGCGAGGCTCTCGGGCTCGGGCTCGGCGAGGAGGCCGGTCTCGCCGTCGGCGATCGCCTCCGCGATTCCGGGAACGCGCGTGCCGACGACGGGCGTTCCCGCGGACATCGCCTCGAGCAGCGTCTTGGGATGGCCCTCGTAGAGGCTCGGCAGGACGAACAGCGAGGCCTCGCGCAGGCGCTCGGGCAGCGCCGCGTTCGGCAGCGCGCCGAGGAAGCGGACGCGCGCGCCGACCTCCGCCGCGAGCGTCTCGATCGACGCGCGCAGCAAGCCCTCGCCGACGATCTCGAGCTCGGCATCGGCGATCGCGGCGGCGCGCACGAGCGCGGGGAGGTTCTTCTGCGGCTCGAGCCGGCCGACGAACAGGATTCGTCGCGGCGCCCGCGCCCGGCTCGGGTCCGGCGCGAAGAGATCGGTGTCGACGTAGTTCGGGACGATCGCGACGCGCTCCGGGTCGAGCCCGTAATCGGCGACGACACGCTCTCTCATCGCTGGCGTCGTCACGATGCCGCGGGTCGCGCCGCGGAAGACGTCCTTTTCGAGCGCCCGCGCCGCGTCGGCTTCCGGCGAGGCGATGCCGTGGCGCCGTTCGGTGAAGTCCGAGAGGAGATAGCCGCAGCGCGCGACGAAGGGGCGCCCGATGCGGCGCGCGAAACCGAGCGCGGCGTCCGCGCCGTAGATCTGGTTCGACTTGACGACGATCCGCCGGCGCCCGCACGGGAAGCGCCGATGCAGCCGGGCGAGATAGGCGTCCTGTTCGTGCTCGGTCGTATTGCAGACGAGGCGGATGCCGCCGAGCCGGCTGCGGAAGTCCCGCTCCGCCCGCCCGCCCCAGGAGACGAGCGTCACGCCACGCAGCCGCTCGCGCAGCCGCCGATAGAGGGCGAGCTCGCGCTCGAGAAGGCCGCCCGCCTCCCAGCCGGCGAGGCTGCCGCCGCGCGTCAGGAAGACGACGAGCTCGATGTCCGAGGGCTTCATTCCCAATCCAGCCAGAGCTTGTCGGAAAAATCGCGGTGGCGGCGCAGGTCGAGCCGCGCGAGCGTCGGACGCAAGGCCGGGATCTTGCGCTCGTGCGTCTCGACGAAGATCGCGGGCAGCTGCGCCATCAGCCCGGACGCGACGAGGCGATCGAGCACGCGCCCCTCGGCGCCTTCGATGTCGATCTTCACGAGCGCCGGCGGACGCTCGAGGGCCTCGACGAAGGCGGCGAGATCGACGGTCTCGACCTCGACGGCGTTGCGCGCGTCGACATTCGCCTTCTCCGAGACGAGAGACGCGCCCTGCGACCAATAGAGAGGGTCCTCGGCGGCGTTCACGTGCTGAAAGAGGAGCGCCGTGCCGGCCGTCGCGTCGACGGCGGCGCGATGCAGGTGGACGTTCGGGAGGTCCGCCACGCGCCGCTCCAGCGCGGCGAAGGCGTGCGGGTTCGGCTCGAAGGCGTGGACGGTCGCGCCGGTGCGCGCCATCGCCTCCGTGTATTCGCCGACATTCGCCCCGCAATCGACGGCGATGTCCCCCGGACCCAGGCGCGCGATCGCCGCCGCGAAGGCGTCCTTCGTGCGCGCGACCGCCGCCGCGGCCCGCGCCTGCGCCGAGAGGTCCGGCGGGCGCGTTCCGTCTTCGGCGAAGGCGAGGATCGCCTCCGCTCGGCGCTCGTAGGCGAGCGCGGGCGCGAGGCGCGCGCCGGCCGCCGCGAGCGCCTGCCCGTAATCGGGGTCGTCGAGCACCTGGGATATGACGCGGGCGCAATCCGCCGGGTCGTCGGGCGCGAAGAAGGCCGCCTCGCGGTCGTTCAGCCAATGGCGCAGAGCCGGGATCTCGCTCGCCACGACCGGGCGCTGCGCGGCGAGGTACTCGCCGAGCTTCACCGGGCTCGTCCAGGCCGCGCTCGGATGATCGGCCGACGGCGGCAGGATCAGCGCGTCGGCGTCCCACAGATGGGCCGGAACCGCCCCGAGCGGCTTCAGCCCGTGCAGGACGACGTTGCCGAGCCCACGCTCGGAGACGATGCGCGCGCAGCGCGCGACATCGTCCGGCAGGCCGCCGACGAGCTCGAAGCGGATCGCCGGGAGGCGCTCGGCGGCGGCCAGGACCGTCGGAATGCCCTTGTAGTCGTAGAGATGACCCGCATAGACCACGCGCCGCACGCCGTCCGTCTGCGAGCGCGGCCGGGCTCCCTTCGGAGCGAACAGGTCGAGATCGACCGCATCGGGCAGGACCAGGATCTTCTCCTGCGGCACGCCCCGCGCGGCGAAGCTCTCGGCCAGCGTCGGCGCGATGGTGACGAGCCCCCGGTAGGCCTTGCGCCGCGCCCCGGCCACCATCCGCGCGAGCGGAGCGGACGCGTTGTCGGGCCAGGCATGCGATTCGGAGATCGTCGCGATCCCGAGCGCCGCCGTCGCGGACGGCAGGACGAAGCTGCGGCTGAAGACGAGATCCGGACGCAGCGCGAGCACGATCGGCAGAGCCTGCAGGGCGAAATGCCAATGCGCGTCGAGCACGCGCGCGCCGAGATTCGGGCGGACCTGATGCCAGCGCAGCCGGGCGGACAGGCCGTAGACCCGCGCGAGCGCCTGCTCGTCGAGCGCTCCGGAAGCCGGGCGGCGGCAGACGAGATGGACGTCGTGCCCCAGACGCGCGAAGCCCTCCGCGGTCTTGACGGTGTTGATGGCGTGGGCGAGCGCGCTCCCCGCCTCGAAGGACGAACCGACGACGATCCGCATGGTCAATCCAGGACGTTCCCCCCGATCACGTTGCGGTAATCGGGGCCGTACAGGGGTTTGTCGGGGTCGAGGGCGAGATCGAAGCGCTCGGGGACCTCGGGCGAGCCGTCGCCGCGGAAGCCGAGGCAGAACAGGTAGATCGAGGCCCGGTCCGCGCCGTTCGCCGAGCAATATCGCAGCGCAAGCCCGTTCTCCTCGTAGAGACGCTTCATCGTCTGCGGCGTGAATCGCCAGAAGTCGCCGTAGCCCGAGCCGTGCATCTGCTGGATGTAGGGGACGACGATCATCACCGCGTTCCTCGCCATGGCAGCGAGGTTCGCGAAAGCTCGGCGGCAATCGAAGACGTGCTCGAGCGTGGTATGATTGAAGACAAGATCGAAGCGGCCGAGGAGATCGGGCGGCAGCGGGGCCTCGAGATCGAGGAACACCTCGCCTTCCGTGCGTTGCAGGCCCTTGCCGTCGTCGAAGTTCGTCGTCTTGTACTCGCTCGCGGAGCAGAAGTAGTCGCGGTAGAAGCCGCCCTCCTTGTCCTCGTCGGTCCAAGCGCTCACATTGACCACGGCGCCGCGGAACAGGGGGGCGAAGCGTCGGATTTCGCCATTCGACCACGAACGCGGCCTGCGAAAACGCAACCAAGCCGGATCTGGGTTGTCGGACATGGCAAAAATCCTATCCGGTTGGGAGACGATCGCTCCTAGCAGACCTGCGGCCAAGACGCTAAAGAGTTCGATGCGGCGCCCGAGGAGCGCCTTCGTCTAGCACATGCCGCCCGCCGAACAAGGGAATTGATGCGTGCCGCGACTGAGCGTCGTCATGAGCGTCTATGGTGACGTCCGCTTCCTCGACGAAGCCGTCGAGAGCGTTCTCGCCCAGACTTTCGACGACTTCGAACTCGTCGTCGTCGACGACGGCTCCGAGGATCCCGCTCCCGTCGCGTCCCTCGCGAAACGCGATGCGCGGGTCCGCACCGTCGCCAACGATCGCAATCTGGGGCTCGCCCGCTCGTTGAACCGGGGCGTCGCCCTCGCGCGGGCGCCGATCATCGCGCGGATGGATGCGGACGACATCTGCCATCCGAGCCGTCTCGAAGCCCTGTGCCGCGCGCTCGACGAAGACCCCGCGCTCACGGTCGTCGGCAGCCGCTTCGTCACGACGAACGAGGCCGGCGAGGACCAGGAGAGCATCGCCATGCCCCGCACGCATCCCGACGTCGTGTGGGCGAGCCTGTTCTTCAACCCGTTCTGCCACTCCGCCATCGCTTTCCGCCGCGACGCGTTCGAAGCCGTCGGCGGCTACGACCCGGCTTTCGAGGCCTCGCAGGACTACGACCTGTGGGTACGCATGCTGGCGTCGGGGCGAGGGGGGAACCTGGACGAGCCTCTTCTCCGCTTCCGCCTCAACCCGCGCGGCATCTCCGCCCTGAAAGCGGAGCGCCAACGGATGTTCGCGGGTCGTGCGCGCCTGCGCACGTGGGCGGCGCTCGGAATCGAGCCGCCGACCGACATCGCGTCCCTCGCGATCCTCGCCTCCGGCTTCCGATTGATGCCGATCGAGCGGCACCTGTCCGAACTCGATCTGTACCTTTCGATCTACGAGGATGTCCGACCGAGGCTCGCCGCGGCGTTCCCGTCTCTGCGCGCCGAGGAGGTGGACGACATCGGCATGCGGCTGCGCGCGGAGGCGCGGCACTACCTCACTCTGGTCGATCCTGCCCTCGATGGCGCGCGCGCGGTGGCCGCCCGCTGCGACGAAATCGCGCGCGCGCTCGGATCCGAGCCCGAGCTTCCTCCGGAAGAGCCAAGGCCTCCCAAGGGCTTCTGATACCGATCGGGTCCGCGTCCATGCCCTGCCGGTTCGCCGCGGCGAAAGAGGCGCCGCACCACGCGCGTCGCGTCGCGCGGCCTCGCTTGACCCCAAACGGATTGAGAAATAAGCATCCCGAGAACGCCGACGCGTCCGGAGCCGCTGGGTACAATGACCAGTTATTTGATTACTGGTGGAGCTGGTTTCATCGGCTCTCACCTGTGCGAGACGCTCTTGCGGAACGGACACGCCGTCCGTGTGCTGGACGATCTCAGTAGCGGCAAGACGGCGAATCTCCCGCAATCCGCCGATCTCGTTGTCGGCGACATCCGCGATCGCTCGGCCGTGCGCGCGGCGATGGCGGGGGTCGACGGGTGCTTCCACCTCGCTGCCGTCGCCTCCGTGACGCGGAGCGTCGAGGAGCCGGCCCTCACGGCGGGCGTCAACATCCAGGGCACGGTGGAGGTCTTCGCGGCGGCGCTCGAGGTCGGCGTCCCCGTGGTCTACGCCTCCTCGGCCGCCGTCTACGGTCGTTCCGGCGAGCCCGGCGCGCCCTTGGCGGAGGACGCGGCCCCCCAGCCGCTCTCCCCCTATGCCACCGAGAAGCTCGCGAACGAGCATTACGCGCGCGCGCTCGGCGAGACCCGCGGCCTCAGGAGCTTCGGCTTGCGCTTCTTCAACGTCTACGGCCCGCGTCAGGACCCAAGTTCCCCCTATTCGGGCGTGATCTCGATCTTCAAGGATCGCGCCGCGGCGGGGGTGGCGATCACGATCCTCGGAGACGGCGAGCAGACGCGCGATTTCGTGCACGTCTCGGACGTCGTCTCCTTTCTGGATGCCGCGATGGCGCGGGCGTGCGCGTCGGCTCCGGTCGCCAACGTGGCGACGGGGCGTGCGGTCACGGTCCGGCATCTCGCCGAGACGATCGCGCGCCGCAGCGGCGTGGACATCGTTCACGCGCCGGCGCGAGGCGGCGACGTGCGCCATTCCTGCGGCGCGACGAAAACGGCGGAACGCCTTCTGGGGACGAAAGCCGCCATTTCCCTCGAGAATGGGCTCGATACGCTATGACGACGCGGCGTCCTCGTGTGATGGTGGTGATCGGCACGCTGGAAGTCGGCGGGGCCGAGATGGATCTCGTGCGCAACCTCCCCGCGATCGACCGCGAGAAGTTCGAGGTCGTCGTCTACACCTTCACGGCGCCCGGCCCGCTCGCAGCCACGATGGAGGCGGCGGGCATCCCGGTGCATCACGGCGTCGCGCGGCGTCCGGGGGCAGTGGCGGAACGGCTCGAGCGCGAGGCCGCCACGGACGCCTCGGATTCAGACGCCGCGCCGCCCCCGAGCCGAGGGTTCCTGTATCGTACGGCGCGCTCGATCGTGCATCGCCTCCTCTGCCGGGCGCCGAAAGACGTCGTCTCGCTTTATTGGAAAGCCCGGAATCGCCTCGCGCTCGGCAAGGAATTCATGAAGGTGATCGCGCCGATGGCGCGCTTCATCCGGCAGCATCGGATCGACGTCGTCCATTGCATTCTGCCGAACGCCTATTTCTACGGCACCATCGCGGCGCTGCTGTCGGGGCGCACGAACATCGTCATGAGCCGCCTGTCCTTGAACCATTACCAGAAGACGATGCCCTTCTACTTCACCGCCGAGCGCAGATTCCTGCATCGGTTCGTGAAGGTCGCGGTCGGGAACGCGAAATCCGTCCTCGACGACCTCGTCGAGGAGGGTATTCCCGAGCGCAAGCTCTTCCTGCTCTACAACGGCATCGTCGTCGACGGGTATCGACCCTCGGCCGAGCGACGCGCGCGGGCGCGGGAGATGCTCGGCCTCGCCCCGGAGACGCTCGTCGTCACGGCCGTCGGAAACCTGCATCCGTACAAGGGGCACGCCGATCTGATCGCGGCCGTGGCGCGCATCGCGGACGACCTGCCGAGCCCGTGGCGGCTCCTCATCGCGGGAAGCGATCGGGCCGGGCACGAAGCGGTGCTGCGGCGCATGATCTCCGAACTCGCCCTCGAGGAGCGCGTGATGCTGCTCGGCCATCGCGACGACGTGCCGGAGATCCTCGCCGCCGCCGACATCCACGCGATGCCTTCCCACGAGGAGGGCCTGCCGAATTCGATCATCGAGGCGATGGCGTCCGGGCTGCCGATCGTGGCGAGCCGTGTCGGCGGGATACCGGAGCTCGTCGTCGAGGGCGAGAACGGCCTCCTCGTCGAGCCTCGCGATCCTGACGGCCTGTCCGCGGCGCTTCTCGCGCTCGCGCGCGACCCCGATCGTCGTGCACGCATCGGCGCTGCGAACGAAGCGCGCGTGCGCGCCCATTTCTCGCTCGAAAGAAGCGTCGCGCGGTACGAGGAGCTCTACGAGAGCCTCACGAAGCGGGCCGGCCGGCCGATCCTTCTGCGATCCTTCGGTAAAGCGCAGCGTAGCGCCGCCTGACGGACTCGATCCCGAAGCGTTCGGCGATCGCGCGCTGCGCATCCGCGTGGCCGGCCGGGTCGACGAGTGCGGTCTCGAGCGCGCGCACGCAGCCTGCCGCGTCGCCGGCGTCGAAGAGGTGCGATTCGGGCAAGCCGATGAGGGGGACGTCGCCGACGCGGCTCGCCACGACGGGCTTCCCCATGGCGGCCGCCTCGATCACCGTCATCGGAAAGGCCTCGCCGAAGGACGGCAGGACGATCGCGTCGCACGCCGCGTAAACGCGCTCGATGTCCGGCTGGGCTTCGAGGAGGGTCGCGTGCTCCAGAAGACCCGCCGCGGCGAGGCGCTCGCGCAACCTCGGCGCCGTGCACGAGCGGCCGACGAAGACGAGGTGGAGCGTCTCTCGCAGCCGAGCGTCCGCGGCGACCGCGTCGACCAGGAATTCGTGCCCCTTGCCCGCTTCGAACCGCGCCACCATGCCGAGCACGCGGCGCCCTGGAGCAGGCGCGATCCGCGGGTCCGGCAGCGCGGCTGCGGGCGAGAAGCGAGCGAGATCCACCCCGTTCGGCACGACGATGCCGCGTTCTGACGCGTAGCCCTGCGCCTCGTGCAGTCGCCGCGCGGCCTGCGAGACGTACACGATCGCGCTCGGGACGATCCGCGACAGGACGGCGCAGCCGCGGTTCACGAGCCGTGTCGTCGCCTTCGCCTCGCCGGGAACGAGATGGGTGTTGTGGATCGACCAGACGATCCGCGCGCCGGATCCGAGGGCGAGCACGGATGCGAGATTGGCATGATACATCCATGCGTGCACGACCCGAGGCCGCACCTGCCGGACGATCCTCCGAACGTGACGCACCAGCGCCGGATCGAGCCGCCCGCGCCGGCTCGGGCCGGCATGGAAGCGCTCTTCGTCGACGCGGAAGAACGGCTCGGCCGCCATCATCGTGCAGACGTGGTGGTCGATCTCGTCCCCGCCGTCGCGCACGAGGTTCGCCAGCATCGCCTCGGCGCCGCCTTGCTCCAGGCTGGTCACGAGGTGGAGGACGCGGATCGGCTCGCTCATGGTGCCGCGCGCGCCTCTCCGGGCCGGGGAGCGCCGACCGGCACTGCCGCCGGCCGAATCTTCTCGTAGGCGGAGAGGAGGCGCTCCGTCACGACCGCACTGGTGAACCCCTCGAGGATGCGCGCGCGCCCCCGCTCGCCCATGCGCCGACGCAGATCCTCGGAGGCGACGAGACGCTCGAGCGCTCGGGCGAGGGCCTCGGGATCCTCCGGCGGCACCACGAAGCCTTCGATCCCGTCGCGTATCACGTGACGGCAACCGGGCACGTCGGTGACGACGAGCGGCTTGCCGCAGGCCGCCGCTTCGAGAACGCTGCGCGGCATGCCCTCTCGGCTTCGAGCGGCGAGAACGGCGATGTCGCATGCATTCCAAGCGCGCGCGGCGTCGTCCGTCCGACCGTGCCAGACGACGCCCTCGCCGGCGCAGATGGCGTTCAGCACGCCCTCGTCGAGCGCCTCCGGATTGCCGGGGTCGATGTCGCCGTAGAGGTGCAGTTCCACCGCCAGGCCGCGGGCGCGCAGGAGCGCATGAGCCTCGGCGAGGACGTCGATCCCCTTGGAGCGGATCATGCGGGCGAGGCAGCCGATCACGATCGGTCCGTCGGCACGGCGCGAGGTCGGGCGGTATTCCTCCGGGTCGATGCCCGCGCCCGGCAAGAGCCGCGCTTCGGAGAGCGGCAGCCCCGCGCGTGCGAGGTCGGCGAGATCGTCCTCGTTCTCCGCGAGCGCGATCCAAGGCCGCTTTCGCATCGCCATGCGAACCGCGCCCATCGAGATCCGGCGTGCGAGGCGGATGCGGGGCGCGTCGGAGATGAAGAGGTGGCCGAGACCCGTGAAATGAAACGCGAGCGGGCGCCCGGGCAGCATCAAGGCCGCGAGCGAGCCGATGACGATCGGCTTCATCGCGACGAGGTGCAGCGCCTCGAGGCGACGCTCGCGTGCGATCGCCGCGAGCCGCCGCGCCGTCGCGAGCTGGTCCGCGACGCCGAGCGAGCGACGCCCCCAATCGAGATCGACGACCTCCACCCCCAAGGCGGCGAGCTCGCGGCTGCGCTCCGACAGACGCGCGATCACGGTCGTCTGGCGCGCCACCGAGCCGAGCGCGGCGATCAGCGGTTTGAAATGCGAGAGCGCGAACCAGTCCTCCGTGATGCACAGCCCGATCCGCTCGAAACGGCGGGTCGTGCCCGCGGGGCCGCGCTCCATGTCTCAGCTCCCCCCGAGCTCGCGCCGAGCACCGCCGCGAAGGGAGACCACGTTCGCCGAAGGCCGCTCCGCCTCCGGGACCGCGCGCGGCGCGACGAGCTGCAGCTCGCCCCTGACGGCGTCGTCGCGACCGTCTCGCGCGGCCTGTTCGAGACGCTCCAGCAAGGCGGTGATCGTCGCGAGATCCATCAGGCGAGCCGTTGCGACGAAGACGCCGTCCGCGCCGGACGGAACGGTGGTCTCGTCCTTTTCGAAGAGTTCCTCGAACAGCTTTTCGCCCGGGCGCAGACCCGTATAGACGATCGGGATGTCGATCTCCGGCCGCTTCCCCGACAAGGCGATCATCGTCCGCGCGAGATCGACGATGCGCACCGGCTCGCCCATGTCGAGGACGGAGATGCGACCGCGCTGATGCGGGCTCGAAACGCCGCCGGCGGCCGCCTGGAGAACGAGCTCGACGGCCTCGCCGACGGTCATGAAATAGCGGCGCATCTCGGGATCCGTCACCGTGACGGGACCGCCGGTCTCGATCTGGCGCCTGAACAGCGGCACCACGGAGCCGGTCGAGCCCAGCACGTTCCCGAAGCGGACCGTCACGAAGCGCGTGCGCACGCCCGACACGTCGAGCGCCTGACAATAGGCCTCCGCCGCACGCTTGGTCGCGCCCATCACGCTGGTCGGCCGGATGGCCTTGTCGGTCGAGATCAGCACGACGGCGTCGACGCCGGTCGCCACGGCGGCGTCCGCGACGTTGCGCGTCCCGATGACGTTCGTCATCGCCCCCTCGCAGGGATTGGCCTCGACGAGCGGCACGTGCTTCAAGGCCGCCGCATGGAAGACGAGGGCCGGTCGCTCCGCGGCGAGGAGCCGCTCGATGCGGGATCTCTCGCGAACGTCGCCGATGACCGCGCGTCTGGGGAGATCGGGAGCCTCCTCGGCAAGCGCGCGATCGATGCGATAGAGCGCGTATTCGGAGCTGTCCACGAGCACGAGACGCGCCGGCGCGAGGCGGGCGATCTGCAGGACGAGTTCGGAGCCGATCGAGCCGCCGGCGCCCGTGACGAGGACATGCCGCCCGGCGATCATCGCGCGGATGTTCTCGAGATCGAGCCGAACCGGCGGGCGCCCGAGCAGGTCCTCCAGCGTCAGCGCGGCGAGGTCCGGATCGTCGTCGGTCAGAGGCTTGGGGGCGACGCGCCGCAGCGGGAGACCCAGCCGCGCCGCGCTCGCCAGGAGATTCTGCATCCGCTCCCGATCGGCCGTCGGCGCGGCGAAGATCGCGGCGTCGATGGTCACGCCGGCCCGTGCGAGCCGCGCGACGATGTCCTCGAGCTCGGAGACGTCCCCGACGATCGGCACGCCGCGCACGTTGCGCCCGCGCTTCTGCGAGGTGTAGTCGATGATCCCCCGCACCCGATACCGGCGGGATCCCTCCAGACCATAGGTGCGGATGACGCGGTCGGCTTCGCTCGCGCTGCCCACGATCAGCACGTTCTCGCACCCGTCGGGATGGAGGTCGCGCGGGCGGACATGGGCGAGGCCCCCGTCCTTCAAGGCGCGATAGACGAGCCGCGGCGCGCCAACGAGGACGATCATCACGAACCAGGCGATCACCGGCGAGGTGCGCGGAAAGCCCTCGAGGCGGTTGACCAGGAAGAGCAGCGCCATGAAGGCGACGACGGTGACCGTCGCCGCAAGCACGATCGCGCGCAGATCGGTGATCGACGCGAACCGCCACATGCCGCGGCCGAGCCCGAACGCCCTGAAGACGATGGCGGCGATCGCCATGAACCCGAAGACCCAGGTCGCGATCACCTCGGTCTGCGGCAATTCCTCCACGCCGTAACGCGCGACGAGCGCCACGAGCAGCGCGAGCCCGGCCATCAGCGTGTCGTGCGCGCTCGCGAGGAGACGCTTCCAGGAGAAGAGCGAGCGGATGACGGGCATGCGACACGGTTTCGTTGGGCATCGCGCGGCTGCGCGGCGGATCATCCGCTATCACGTGAGGGGAGGAGAGGCAATTTTCGGCGGGCGAGGGGATCGCCCGCGCTCATCGTCTCGCATCGGCCATGGCGGCGATCAGCTCCGGACCGAGCCCGATCCGCCAGTGGAGCGGGTCCCACCACAGCGTGTCGTCCCGTCAGATCGTCTGATTGTAGGCCCCCACCTCCGCGTTCTCCCGCAACACCCCGTCGAGGCTCGCGAACATCGCCCGCATGCGCGCCTCCGAGACCGGGCTCTCGACCACGACGACGAGCTCGGGCTTGTTGGAGGAGGCGCGCACGAGGCCCCAGGTGCCGTCCTCGAGCGTGACGCGCACGCCGTTGACGGTGACGACGTCGACGATGGCCGCGTCGGCGAGGGGCGCGCCTGCGGCCCGGAGCGCCTCGATGCGCGCGGTGACCCGGGCGACGACGTCGTATTTCACCTCGTCGGCGCATTTCGGGGACATCGTCGGCGTGCCCCAGGTCTTCGGGACCGCCGCGTAGAGGTCGCTCATCGTGCGCGCGGGATTGCGGTCGAGCATCTCGAGGATCGCGATCGCGGTGAGGAGCCCGTCGTCGTAGCCCCGGCCGATCGGCGGGCCGAAGAAGAAATGCCCAGACTTCTCGAAACCCGCGAGCGCGGACAGCTCTGCCACCCGTGCCTTGATGTAGCTGTGGCCGGTCTTCCAATAGTCGGTCGTGGCGCCGAGGCGCTGCAGCTCCGGGTCCGAGGCGAACAGGCCCGTCGACTTCACGTCGACGACGAACCGCGCGTTCGGGTGGCGCGCCGCGAGGTCGCGGGCGAGCATCACGCCGATCTTGTCGGCGAAGATCTCGGCGCCCGCCTCGTCGACGACGCCGCAGCGATCCCCGTCCCCGTCGAAGCCGAGCCCGAGATCGGCACCCGTCCTGCGCACCTCGTCCGCGAGCGCGTGGAGCATTTCCAGGTCTTCCGGGTTGGGGTTGTAGCGCGGGAAGGTGTGGTCGAGATCGCAATCGAGCGGGATCACCTCGACCCCGAGCCGCTCGAGCAGACGCGGGGCGAAGGCGCCGGCCGTGCCGTTGCCGCAGGCGGCGACCACCTTCAGCTTCCGAGAGAGCGAGCGACCGCGCGCGAGATCCTCGAGATAGGTCTCTCCGAAGCCGTCCACGTACTCGTAGGCGCCGCCCGCTCGCGCGCGGCCCTCCCCGGCGAGCACGATCTCCTTGAGCCGGCTCATCTGGGCGGGGCCGAAGGTGAGCGGGCGGGCCATGCCCATCTTCACGCCCGTCCAGCCATTGTCGTTGTGCGAGGCGGTGACCATCGCGACGCAGGGGCAATCGAGCGCGAACTGGCCGAAATAGGCCATCGGCGAGAGCGCGAGGCCGATATCCACCACCTCCATCCCGCCCGCCATCAGGCCCGCGACCAAAGCGAGCTTGATCGAGGCCGAATAGGCGCGGAAATCGTGGCCTACCACGATCCGCGGGGCGACCCCCGCCTCGTGGACGAGGGTCGCAAGCCCGAGCCCGAGCGCCTGCACGCCCATCAGGTTCAGCTCCGAGCCGAACAGCCAGCGCGCGTCGTATTCGCGAAAACCGGTCGGCTTGACGAGCGGCAGCGTCTCGTAGGCGAGCGTGTTCGGCGCGAGCGCCGCGTGGGGCTTGGGGAGCATCGTGCGTCTCGGCTTCTCGTCGGACACGTCCTCGGAGCCGGACCCGACCTCGATCGGCTCGAACGGGATCTTGCCGGAATTGCCGTCGCGGTGGAAGGCGCCGGGCGCGACGAAGGTCGACCCCGGGAAGGGATGCGCGGCATCCGAACGCGCGGCGAGCGCCCGCTCCGCGCGTTCGCTCAGCCGCCGCGGCGCGCGGCGAGGTTCTTCGAGACGATCGCCACGATGATGAGGAGGAAGGCGGCGAGCCGCAGGAGATAGACCCAGCTCTGCTCCTCGCGCGGAAGGCCGAAGAGCGCCACGATCGCGTGGTTCGCCGCGAGCAGCCAGAAGGCGGCGGCGAAGGCGAGGAAGAGGCGGTCGCGGCTGCGGCTCCAGAATCGTGCGAAGAACAGCCCGACGACGAAGAAGCCCATGCTGATCAGGCCGGCGGTGAAATCGAACATCGCGCGCTCCGCCTATTCGCTTTCCCAGATGAGCCCGAACAGCAAGACCCCCGCCGCGGCGAGCGCCGCGAGATGGCGCAGCGCGACGAGACCGAAGCCGGGCAGGACGATCAGGTCGACGACGACGAGGAGATTGTTGAGCGCCAGGAATCCGAAGGCGACGGCGCTCCACAGGAGGAGCCGCGTCCTGTTCTCGAGATAGCTGCGCATCAGGAGCCAGGCGCAGACGGCGCTGGTGGCGAGGCAGAGCAGGTAGACGATCTCGAGCAGCATCAATCGCGCCTCAGCTTGAACGCGTCCGAGAAGGTCTGGAGCTTGTCCCCCGGAGCCGAGTGGATCGCGCGGATCACGCTGCTCGGCTTCTGCGCGTAGATGGTCTCCAGCTTGGCCGCCAGCAGATCGAGGAGCGGCGCGCTCGGCGCGTATTGCAGCCTGTCGCCGTCCACCGCGATCAGCCCGGCTTCGAGGAGGCCCGTGGCGCCCTGCGACACCACCGATTCGCTGCCGCGCAGCTCGCGCACCAGCTCGTCCGGCCCCCAGCTGCGATGGCTGTTCCGCCTCAGATACAGGAGCATCTCCAGCATCCAGACGGACTTGATCGAGCTCTGGATAAAGGAATGCAGGTCCTCGTCGATGATCAACGCTCCGCCGTCGGCTGCCCGAAAACGGGCGGAAACTATCCCACAGCGGCAGTCTGTGCAATCGACGCAGCCGAATAAATTCTTGGTGACTCAACGGAACTAACGCTCCGCCGATGCGTTTTCCAAGGCCCGATTGCGTGCTCGGGCGCTCGTGAGTAGAGCCGCGATCGCGGCGACGTGTGTTCGAGGGGGCGACATGCAACAGGCCGCGACTGCAGCGCAGCAGCTTGACCCCAAGCTGCTGCTCAAGACCCTGCGCGCTTTTCGCCGGGGCGACTTCACGGCACGCCTGCCCCTCGACCTGACCGGGATCGACGGCGAGATCGCCGAGGCCTTCAACGATATCGCCGAGCTCAATCAGGGCCTCTCGCGCGAGCTCGACCGCGTCGCCCGCGCGGTGGGCAAGGAGGGACGCATCGGCGATCGCGGCCGGCTCGCGTCGGCGACGGGGTGCTGGAACGAGTGCATCGAGTCCGTCAATGCCATGATCGGCGATCTCGTCCAGCCGACGACGGAGGTCGCGCGCGTGATCGGCGCCGTCGCCAAGGGCGACCTCTCCCAGACGATGCAGCTCGAAATCGAGGGGCGCCCGCTGCGCGGCGAGTTCCTGCGCATCGGCAAGGTGGTCAACACCATGGTCGGGCAGCTCGGCTCCTTCGCCTCGGAGGTGACGCGCGTCGCCCGCGAGGTGGGCTCGGACGGCAAGCTCGGCGGCCAGGCGCAGGTCAAGGGCGTCGCCGGCACCTGGAAGGACCTTACCGACAACGTCAACCTGATGGCCGAGAACCTGACGGGTCAGGTCCGCAACATCGCCGAGGTGACGACGGCCGTCGCGAAGGGCGATCTGTCGAAGAAGATCACGGTGGACGTCAAGGGCGAGATCCTCGACCTCAAGACGACCATCAACACCATGGTCGACCAGCTCAATTCCTTCGCCGGCGAGGTGACCCGCGTCGCCCGCGAGGTCGGCACCGAGGGCAAGCTCGGCGGCCAGGCTCAGGTCAAGGGCGTCGCCGGCATCTGGAAGGATCTCACCGACAACGTGAACATGATGGCGGAGAACCTGACCTCCCAGGTCCGCAACATCGCCGAGGTGACGACCGCGGTCGCGCGCGGCGACCTCTCGAAGAAGATCACGGTGGACGTGAAGGGCGAGATCCTGGAGCTGAAATCGACCATCAACACCATGGTCGACCAGCTCAATTCCTTCGCCTCGGAAGTGACCCGCGTCGCCCGCGAGGTCGGCACGGAAGGCAAGCTCGGCGGCCAGGCGGACGTGCAGGGCGTCGGCGGCACCTGGAAGGACCTCACCGACAACGTCAACATGATGGCCGCCAACCTCACCGGCCAGGTCCGCAACATCGCCGAGGTCACCACCGCGGTCGCGAACGGCGACCTCTCGAAGAAGATCACGGTCGATGTCCGCGGGGAGATCCTCGAGCTGAAATCGACGATCAACACCATGGTCGATCAGCTCAATTCCTTTGCCGGCGAAGTGACGCGCGTAGCCAAGGAAGTGGGCTCGGAGGGCAAGCTCGGCGGCCAGGCCCAGGTCAAGGGCGTCGCGGGCACCTGGAAGGACCTCACCGACAACGTCAACCTCATGGCCGAGAACCTCACCTCGCAGGTGCGCAACATCGCCGAGGTGACGACGGCGGTGGCGCGCGGCGACCTGTCGAAGAAGATCACGGTCGACGTGCGCGGCGAGATCCTCGAGCTGAAATCGACGATCAACACGACGGTCGACCAGCTCAATTCCTTCGCCGGGGAGGTGACCCGCGTCGCCCGCGAGGTGGGATCGGAAGGCAAGCTCGGCGGCCAGGCGCGGGTCGAAGGCGTCGCCGGCACCTGGAAGGACCTCACCGACAACGTCAACCTGATGGCCGAGAACCTGACCGGCCAGGTCCGCAACATCGCCGAGGTGACGACGGCGGTCGCGCGCGGCGACCTGTCGAAGAAGATCACGGTCGACGTGAAGGGCGAGATCCTCGACCTGAAGACGACCATCAACACCATGGTCGACCAGCTCAATTCCTTCGCCTCGGAAGTCACCCGCGTCGCCCGCGAGGTCGGCACCGAGGGCAAGCTCGGCGGACAGGCCGAGGTGCGGGGCGTCGGCGGCACCTGGAAGGACCTCACCGACAACGTGAACATGATGGCCGCCAACCTGACGGGCCAGGTGCGCAACATCGCGGAGGTGACGACCGCCGTCGCGAACGGAGATCTCTCGAAGACCATCACGGTCGAGGTCGAGGGCGAGATCCTCGAGCTCAAGAACACCATCAACACGATGGTCGACCAGCTCAATTCCTTCGCCTCGGAAGTCACCCGCGTCGCGCGCGAAGTCGGCATCGAAGGCAAGCTCGGCGGTCAGGCGCAGGTGAAGGGCGTCGGCGGCACCTGGAAGGACCTCACCGACAACGTGAACATGATGGCCGCGAACCTCACCGGTCAGGTCCGCAACATCGCCGAGGTCACGACCGCGGTGGCGAACGGCGACCTGTCGAAGAAGATCACGGTGGATGTCCGCGGGGAGATCCTCGAGCTCAAATCGACCATCAACACCATGGTCGATCAGCTCAATTCCTTTGCCGGCGAAGTGACCCGCGTCGCCAAGGAAGTCGGCTCGGAGGGCAAGCTCGGCGGCCAGGCCCAGGTGAAGGGCGTCGCGGGCACCTGGAAGGACCTCACCGACAACGTGAACATGATGGCGGCCAATCTCACGGGCCAGGTGCGCGGCATCGCGAGCGTCGTGACCGCTGTCGCCGACGGCGACCTGAAGCGCAAGCTGACGCTGGACGCCAAGGGCGAGATCGCCGCGCTCGCCGACACGATCAACGGCATGATCGACACGCTCGCGATCTTCGCCGACCAGGTGACCAACGTCGCGCGCGAGGTGGGCGTCGAGGGCAAGCTCGGCGGACAGGCGCGCGTGCCCGGCGCCGCCGGCCTGTGGCGCGACCTCACCGACAACGTCAACCAGCTCGCGGCGAACCTCACCACGCAGGTGCGCGCCATCGCCGAGGTCGCCACCGCGGTGACGAAGGGCGATCTCACGCGGTCGATCGCCGTCGAGGCCTCCGGCGAGGTCGCCTCGTTGAAGGACAACATCAACGAGATGATCCGCAACCTGCGCGACACGACGCTCAAGAACGCCGAGCAGGATTGGCTGAAGACGAACCTCGCCAAGTTCACCCGCATGCTGCAGGGCGAGCGCGATCTCGTCACGGTCTCGAACCTGATCCTGTCCGAGATCGCGCCGCTCGTGAACGCGCAGCGCGGCGTCTTCTACGTCATGGACGAGGAGGACGGCGAGCCGGTCCTCGATCTCGTGGCGAGCTACGCCTTCACCGAGCGCAAGAGCCTGTCGAGCAGCTTCCGGCTGCGTCAGGGCCTCGTCGGCCAGTGCGCCTTCGATAAGAAGCGCATCCTCCTCACCAACGTGCCGCACGATTACATCACGATCCGCTCGGCGCTCGGGGAGGCGCCGCCGCTCAACATCGTCGTCCTGCCCGTTTTGTTCGAGCAGGAGGTCAAGGCGGTGATCGAGCTCGCCTCCTTCAGCCGGTTCAGCGAGACCTTCCTGTCCTTCCTCGACCAGCTCACGGAATCGATCGGCATCGTGCTGAACACGATCGCCGCCAACATGCGCACCGAGGGCCTCCTGAAGCAGTCGCAGCTCCTCACGAGCGAGCTGCAGAGCCAGCAGGAGGAGCTCAAGAAGACCAACGACCGCCTCGAACAGCAGGCCGCGAGCCTCAGGCAGTCGGAGGAATTGCTGCGCACGCAGCAGGATCGGCTCCAGCAGACGAACGAGGAGCTCGAGGAGAAGGCGAGCCTGCTCGAGATCCAGAAGCGCGAGGTCGAGACGAAGAACCGCGAGGTGCTCGTCGCCAAGTCGGCCCTCGAGGAGAAGGCCGAGCAGCTCGCGCTGACCTCGCGCTACAAGTCGCAATTCCTCGCCAATATGAGCCACGAGCTGCGCACGCCGCTCAACAGCCTCCTGATCCTCTCGAAACTCCTCGCCGACAACCCGGATCGCAACCTCACCGACAAGCAGCGCGAATTCGCCAAGACGATCCACGCGGCCGGCAGCGACCTCCTCGCGCTCATCAACGAGATCCTCGATCTGTCGAAGATCGAATCCGGGACCGTCTCCGTCGAGATCGGCGAGGTTCCCTTCGAGCGGCTCGCTCAGGACCTCGAACGCACCTTCCGCCAGGTCGCCGACGAGCGCCGGCTCGCCTTCGAGATCGAGATCGACGGCTCCCTGCCGAAGGCCTTCCGCACGGACTACAAGCGCCTCCAGCAGATCCTGCGCAACCTCCTCTCGAACGCCTTCAAGTTCACGGAAGCCGGCCGGGTGCGGGTCGGGGTGGGGCGCGCGGAGAGCATGCCCCTGCGCTCGGGCTCTGATTGGCTCGCCTTCCAGGTGTCCGATACGGGGATCGGCATTCCCCTCGAGAAGCAGCGCATCGTCTTCGAGGCCTTCCAGCAGGCGGACGGGACGACGAGCCGCAAATACGGCGGCACCGGGCTCGGGCTCGCCATCAGCCGCGAGATCGCACGCCTTCTCGGCGGCGAGATCGTCGTCGCGAGCGCCGCCGGGGAGGGCTCGACCTTCACGCTCCTCCTGCCGATGGAGCCGCCCGCCGCCGCCCAGGCGGCGATGCGCGGCGCCGGCTCCGAGCCGGAGGGCACGCTCCTCGGACGGGCGCCCTCGGTCGCGATGTCGGTCGTCAACGCGCTCGACGATCGCAGCAGCATCCTGCCGGGCGACCATGTCGTGCTGATCATCGAGGACGACGCGATGTTCGCCTCCGTCCTGCTCGAGCTCGCGCGCGAGCGCGGCTTCAAGGGCCTCGTGGCGAACGACGGCGCGAGCGCGCTCGCGCTCGCCTACCGCTACAGCCCGCACGCGATCACCCTCGACATCGGGCTTCCGGACATGGACGGCTGGGCGCTCCTCGATCTCCTCAAGCACGATCCGCGCACGCGCCACGTGCCGATCCACGTCATCTCCGTCGACGAGCAGCGCAAGCGCGGCCTCAAGGCGGGCGCCTTCGGCTTCCTCGAGAAGCCCGTCGACCGCGAGGAGCTGCTCGACGCGCTCAACCGCACCAAGGACTACATCGACAGCCCCATGCGCATGCTGCTCCTCGTCGAGGACGACGACACGCAGCGGCAGACGCTGAGCACCCTTCTCAGCGGCGAGGGCGTCGACGTGTTCGCCGTCGGCACGGCCAAGGCCGCGCTCGAGGCCATCGAGGCGCGCCGCTTCGATTGCGCCGTCGTCGACCTCAACCTCCCCGACATGCCGGGCGCCGACCTGATCGAAGCGATCAGGGCCACCCGGACGGGCGCCACCCTGCCGATCATCGTCTGCACGGGGCGCGACCTCACCGCCGCGGAGCGCGCGCGGCTCGACGATCTCGCCTCGACGATCATCGTCAAGGGCGCGGAGACCTCCGAGCAATTGCTGAGCGACACGGACCGCTTCCTCCACCGCGCCATCGCGGCGGTGCCGCCGGAGAGCCGCATCGTCGTCGAGCGGCCCTCGAGCTCGGCGCTCGCCGGGCGTCGCGTGCTCATCGTGGACGACGACATGCGCAACATCTTCTCGCTGACCGGCGCCCTCGAACAGCACGGGATGGAGGTGAGCTTCGCCGAGAACGGCCAGGACGCGCTCGATCTCCTCGCGGCCGGCCCGGCGCCGGACGCCGTCCTCGTCGACATCATGATGCCGGGCATGGACGGCTACGCGACCATGCGGGCGATCCGCGAGATGCCGGATCTCGCCGCCCTGCCGCTCATCGCGGTCACCGCCAAGGCCATGGTCGGCGACCGCGAGCTGTGTCTCGAGGCGGGGGCGAGCGATTACGTCTCCAAGCCCGTCGACATCGACCGCCTGCTCGCCGTCCTCAGGGTGCAGATGTCGAAGCCGGCGACCGGACGCCCCGCGCCGCGCAACGGTTCGGCGCAGGACGCGGCGAGCCCGGAAGCGGGCGAGAGCGGGGTCCGCCCTTCATGAGCACGCATCCCGCGACGACGGACGCGTCCCAGGACGCGCCGATCCCGGCGAAGATCCTCATCGCCGACGACGACCAGCGCAACCTGCTCGCGGCCGAGGAGATCCTGCGCGAGCCGGGCATCGAGATCGTGCTCGCGCGCTCGGGCGCGGAGGTGCTGCGGCACGTGCTCACCG
The DNA here is from genome assembly GCF_046292825.1 of Salinarimonas sp. Classification (GTDB taxonomy): domain Bacteria; phylum Pseudomonadota; class Alphaproteobacteria; order Rhizobiales; family Beijerinckiaceae; genus Salinarimonas. Next base: position 37,759 of record NZ_JBKBQG010000023.1, read on the forward strand.
AGGATTTCGCGGCGATCCTGCTCGACGTGCAGATGCCGGGCATGGACGGCTACGAGGTCGCCTCGATGGTGCGCGCGCGGCCGCGCTCCTCGTGCATCCCGATCATCTTCCTCACCGCCTACAACAAGGACGACATCCACGTCTTCCGCGGCTATTCCGCCGGCGCGGTGGATTACGTCTTCAAGCCGATCGAGCCGTTGATCATCAAGTCGAAGGTCGGCGTGTTCGTCGAGCTCTACCGCAAGGGCGAGGAGATCCGCCGCCAGGCCGAGCACGAGCGCGCCCTGCTCCTCGAGAATCTGCGCGTGCGCAGCGAGAAGCTCGAGGCCGAGCGGCGGCTGCGTCGGCGCGAGGAGCAGCAGTCGCGGGTGCTCGAGAACCTGCCGATCGCCCTCTACACCTCGACCTCGGAGGGAGCGGACCGGCGCCTGGGCTTCGTCAACCCGAACGTCGAGCGGATCACCGGATACCCTCCCGCGCGCTTCGAGGAGGAGGGTTTCTGGGCGCAGCGCCTGCACCCGGACGATCGCGAGCGGGTGCTGCGCGCGCTCGCCGAGCTGCCGCGGCAGGGTCTCGCGACGCTCGAATATCGCTGGCGCTGCGCGGACGAATCCTATCGCGACATCATCGACCAATGCGTCCACGCGGACGGCCCCGCCGACGCTCCCGCGGGGATGGGGCTCTGGTTCGACGAGACCGATCGCAAGCGCCTCGAACAGCAGCTCCTGCACGCGAGCAAGCTCGAGGCGGTGGGCCGCCTCACGGGAGGGATCGCGCACGACTTCAACAACATGCTCGCCGTCGTCGTGGGCAGCCTCGACCTGCTGCGGCGCAAGCCGGGCGACGAGAAGGCGCAGAAGCGGATCACGCTCGCGATGGAAGCGGCGACCCGCTGCGCCAATCTGACGAAGCGGCTGATGCTGTTCTCGCGGCGCCAGCACCTCGAATCGACGCTCCTCGACCCGAGCGCCCTCGCCCGCGGGCTCGTCGACATGCTCCAGCGGACGATCGGCGACAATGTCGAACTCGGCATCGCCGCCCCCGACGCGATCTGGCCCGTTCTCGTCGACCGCGCCCAGCTCGAGGCCGCGTTGATGAACCTCGCGGTCAATGCGCGCGACGCGATGCAAGGGGGCGGGACCCTGACGATCGCGCTCCACAACCTCGCGGCCGACGCGCCGCGCCCGGACGGGGCGCCTGCGGGCGAGTGCGTGGAGATCGCCGTCTCCGACACCGGCTCAGGGATCCCCGCCGCCCTCCTCGACCGCGTCTTCGAGCCCTTCTTCACCACCAAGGAGGCGGGTCGGGGAACGGGGCTCGGCCTGTCGATGATCTACGGCTTCATCAAGCAGTCGGGCGGTCACGTCGCGATCGAGAGCGTCGAGGGTCGCGGCACGACCGTGCGCATCCTGCTGCCGCGGGGCGACGGCGAGGTCGAAGCCGGCTCGGCCCGGCCGGACGCCCTCGTCGAGCCGATCGCCGAGACGGCCCGCGTGCTCGTGGTGGAGGACGACGAGGACGTGCGCCAGATCGCGGTGGCGGAGCTCTCCGAGATCGGCCTGTCCACCTGCGAGGCCCGCGACGCCGCGCACGCGATCGACCTGCTCGCGTCGGGCGAGGAGGTCGATCTCGTGTTCAGCGACGTCAGCATGCCCGGCGAGATGACCGGCATCGACCTCGCCCGCGAGGTGGGACGGCGCTGGCCGGACCTGCCGGTGCTCCTCACCTCGGGCTACGCCGCCGCCGAGACGGTCGAGGGGCACGCCGACGTGCTCCAGAAGCCGTATCGGCTCGGCGACCTGCGCGATCGGGTGGCCGCCCTCATCGCCGAGCGGCGGGCGGCGCAGAGCCCGCGCCGCCGCCGCGCGGGGGCGTGAGCGGCGCGCGACGAGCGCGCTCCCCCCGAGCGTCCGCGCGCCTCGTCATTCCGCCGCAAGGCGTTCGGGCGACGGGCGTTCGGGGGACGGGGTTGGGGCTCGCGCCATCCCGAGACGGGGTGCGCGCCCCCCGGCGGCGCCGGCCCCTCCGCTCTGCGCTCGCGGCGCAGATAGGTGTGGTAGAGCGCGGGCACGCCGATCAGGGTGAGCACCGAGGCGAAGCCGAGGCCGGCCATGATCGTCACCGCCATCGACGCGAAGAAGCCGTCCCACAGAAGCGGCGCCATGCCGAGGATGGTCGTCGCGGCAGCCAGCGTCACCGGACGCAGGCGCGAGACGGACGCCGCGACGATCGCGTCCGATTGCGGCAGCGCCTCCTCCGCCTTCAGACGGTCGATCTCCTCGACGAGGACGATCGCGTTCTTGATGAGCATGCCCGAGAGGCTGAGAAGGCCGAGCAGCGCCGTGAAGCTGAAGGGCAGGCCCGTGACGAGAAGCCCGATCGCGGCGCCCGTCACCGCCATCGGCACGATCGTCCAGATGACGGCCGTCTGGCGGAGCTTGCCGAACAGGAGCACAGTGATCAGCAGCATGGTGCCGAAGGCGAGCGGCATCTGGCGCGCGAGGCTCGCCTGCGCCTGCGAGGCGCTCTCGAACTCGCCGCCCCATTCCATGCGATAGCCCGGCGGCAGCGCGAGCGCCTCGATCCCCGCCCGCACCTCGGCGAAGGCTTGCGGCGCGAGCACGCCGGGGATCGCGAAGGCCTGGACGGAGAGCGTCGGCACGCGGTCGCGGCGATGGACGAGCGTGTCGCGCGCCACCACCTCGAACCCGTCGACCACCTGCGCGAGCGGCACGAAATCGCCCGCCGCCGGCGCCCAGACGAGCCGATCGAGCAGCGCGCCGTCGCCCGCGACCTCGTCTCGCCGCGGGGTGCGCACGAGGATCGGGATCTGCCGGTCGCGCTCGCGCACCCGTCCCGCCTCGACGCCGTCGGTCGCGAGTGCGATCGTCTGCGCGACGGCCGCCCGGTCGATGCCGAGCGCCTGGGCGCGGTCGCCCGCATGGACGGGCCGGGTGACGAGCTCGCGTTCGCGCCAATCGCTGCGGATCAGCGCGAGCGACGCGCCGTCGCGGACGAGCACGCTCTTGGCCTCCTCCGCGATGGCGCGCAGGACGTCCGGGTCCGGGCCGGAGAAGCGGATCTCGACGTCCGCGCTCGTCGGCGGGCCGTAGATGATCTCCTGCACGCGCGTCTCCGCCCAGGGCAGAGCGTCCTCCGCGAAAGCGGAGAGCGCCGCGCGCAAGGGGGGGATCGCCTCGCGCGAGGCGGCGCGCACGATCAGCTGGCCGAAGGACGGGTCGGGTTGCGCGGGATCGTAGGTGAGGAGGAAGCGGCTCGTGCCGCGCCCGGCGCTCGTCGTGACGGCGACGACGTCCTCGCGGGCGATGAGCCAATCCTCGAGGATTTCGAGATCGCGCAGCGTCGCCGCGATGGGTGTTCCTTGAGCGGCCTTGTAGTTCACGTAGAAGAGCGGCGTGTCGGCGGGCGGGAAGAATTGCTGCTTCACCCCGCCGAAGGCCGCGAATCCCGCCGCCGTGCAGCCGAGGAGGCCGAAGATCGCGAGCCGGCGCCAGCGCAAAGTGCCGCGCACGAGCCCGGCATAGGTCCGGAAGACGGCGCCCTCGTACACCGCCCCCTCGTCTGCACCGCCGACTGGGAAGAGCCGCGCGGCAAGCAGCGGCGCGACCGTGACGGCGAGCAGCCAGGAGAGCATCAGCGAGATCGCGATCACCGCGAAGAGCGAGAACATGAACTCGCCCGACGCGTCCGGAGACAGGCCGATGCCGGCGAACGCCATGATGCCGATCACGGTCGCGCCCAGAAGCGGCACCTGCGTGCGGCGCGCGACCTCCGCCGCCGCATCCGCCGCGCGGCGACCTTTTCGCATCTCGACCTGCATGCCCTCCGCGATCACGATCGCGTTGTCGACGAGCATGCCCATGGCGATGATCAGCGCGCCGAGCGAGATGCGCTCGACCTTGATGTCGAACAAGGCCATGAAGGCGAAGGTCGCGGTGACCGTCATCAGGAGCGTGCCGCCCACCACGATCGCCGCGCGCCAGCCCATGAAGAGCGCGAGCACGCCGACGACGACGCCGACGGACAGAGCGAGGCTCAGGAGAAAGTCGGAATTCGCCTCGTCGACGACGCGGTGCTGCTCGTAGACCGGGTGGATCTCGACGCCGACCGGCAGAAGCGGCGCGATCTCGGCGAGCCGCGCCTCGACCCGGGCGCCGACATCGACGATGTTCGCCGAGGTGAGCCCCGCGATGGCCAGCGTGAAGGCCTCGACGCCGTCGTGGCGGATCACGTGTTCGGGCCGCTCGACGCGCCCGCGCGAGATCGCGGCGAGGTCGACGAGGTTGAGCGCGCGCCCCTCGAAGCCGAAGGCGAGATCGGAGAGCCCCGCGACGTCGTCCTGCGCGCGCGGGCGGTCGATGCGCACCTCGCGCACGCCGTCTCCCGTCGCGCCCGTCGGATCGACCGCGCTCGCGGCGGCGATGGCGCCGAGGATCACGTCCGGCGGCACGCCGAGATTGGCGAGCGCGCGCGAGGAGGGCTCGACGAAGATCGCCTCCTCGGGCAGCCCCCCGAGCTCGGCATTGGCGACGCCCGCCACGGCGAGCATCTCGCGGCGCAGGAAGCTCGCGACCTCGTGGATCTCCGCATCGGAGAAGCCGGGCGCGGTCACCGCGTAGAGGAGGCCGAAGACGTCGCCGAAGGCGTCGTCGACGATCGGCGCGCGGGCGCCGTCCGGCAGGCGCGGGATCGCGTCCGCGACGCGCCGGCGCAGATGGTCGAAGACCTGCGGCAGCTCGCTGCCGTCGTAGGTGTCCTTGATCGTGACCGTGATCACGGAGAGGCCGGGCGTGTTGCGGGAGACGACGAAATCGATCTCGTCGAGCCTCTGGATCGCGCTCTCGAGGGGTTCGGACACCTCGCGCGCCACCTCGTCGGCGGTGGCGCCCGGATAGGCGGTGATCACGAGGGCGGTCTTCAGCGTAAAGACCGGGTCCTCGAGCTTGCCGACCGAGAGATAGCCGGCGGCGCCGCCGACGAGGCAGAACAGAGCGAGGAGCCAGGTGTAGAGCGGCCGCTCGACGGCGAGGCGTGCGATGCTCATCCTCAGCGCTCCTCGACCACGAGCCCGGTCCAGCGGCGAACCGCCTGCCCGTCGCTCACCCGATGCGCGCCCGCCGCGACGATCTCGACGCCGGGCTCGACGCCCTCGACGAGAAAGCCCGTGCCGGTCTTCGAGCGTACGGTCACGGGCCGGCGGCGCGCGATCGCGGGCTCCTCGCCTTCGAGGACGAAGAGCGCCGCGTCGCGATTGGGCCCGGAGACGAGCGCGCTCGCGGGCACCGCGATCCCCGGCGCGTCGGCGGGCACGCTCGCGACGACGCTCGCGGAGGCGCCCGGCACGAGACGCGGATCGCGGGCGACGGCGTCGGGCAGAGCGAGGGTGACCGTGAAGGTCTGGCCGATCCGGTCCGCTTCCGCGCGGATCTCGACCAGGGTCAGCGGAACGGGCGCGACGACGCCCGGAAGCTCGGCCACGAAGCGGGCGCGCGCGACGTCGCCGATCTCGGTCAGCAGCCGCTCGGGCAATTCGAAGACGACGTCGACGCGCGACATGTCGTGCAATCGGAGAACGGCCTGTCCAGGCTCGACGAAGGCGAAGGCCGGCGCCAGGCGCGCGGCGACGAGGGCGTCGAAGGGGGCGGCGAGCCGCGCATGGCCGAGCGCCTCGCGGGCCTCCTCGAGCGCGAGCGCGGCGAGGTCGCGGGCGGTCGCGGCATCGTCGGCGCGGGCGCGGGAGGCGGCGTCGCGCTCGGCGAGCGTCGCGGCGCGGGAGAAGTCGCGCTCGGCCTGGGCGAGGGCGAGCTCGGCGCGGGCGACGGCGCGTTCGAAGGGGGCGGCGTCGAGCTCCGCGAGCGGCGTTCCGGCAGCAAGCCGCGCGCCCTGCGGCGCGTCGAGCGACACGAGCCGTCCGCCGACCTCGAAGGCGAGGTCGAGCGTGTCGCGTGCGGCGATGCGGCCGAAGAAGCGGCGGGTCGCCTGCGCCGCCGGGGGCTCCAGGACGAGCGTGCGCACGGCGGCGGGCGGGGGTTCGGCGGCGATGGTCGGCGGCGCTGCGAGCGAGAGCGCGAGCGCGAGGCCCGCAACGGCCGCCGCAGCGGCGGGAAAACCCTGCCTGTCTTGTCGCATCGCCCTTGGCGTCATGGCGCCCATCCCCTATCTTGCGAGGAAAACCAGCCCCTACCGATCGGTAGGGAGGCTACCGGTCGGCAGGGAGGTAGAGCCGCTGATGAACGCGTCAAGCGGGACGAGCGACGGAAATTTCGATCGGCGTGCCGAGATCGTCCGGGTCGCGACGGCCCTGTTCCTGGAGAAGGGCTACGCCGCGGCGTCCCTGAGCCGGATCGCCGAGGAGGTCGGCATCCGCAAAGCGAGCCTCTACCATCATTTCCCGAGCAAGGAGGCGCTGTTCGTCGCGTGCGCGACCGACGGCTTCGAGGAGGCGGTGGTGGCGCTCGCGGCGATCCGCGAAGACCCGTCGCTCACCGACGAAGAGCGCCTGCGCCGGGCGATCGCGCAGCTCTACGTGATCAATGTCGATTCCAACACGGGCCGCATGTCGCCGCTGATCGCCGAAGTCTCGCTCCGCTTCCCCGAGGTCGCGCGCGCCTTCCGCAAGGAATTCATCGAGCGCCAGCACGCGATCCTGATGGAGATCCTCGATCGCGGCGTCGCGCGCGGTTCCTTCGCCGCGCACGACCGGCTCGGGGTCGAGCACGTGATCTTCGGCCCCGTCGTCAATCTCTGCTTGTCGCGGCAGATGTTCGCGCCCTGCGAGGATCTCGAGGATTGGCTGCCGGTCGAGCGCATCCGCGACAGCCATTGCGACATGGTCCTGCGGCTGGTGCGCGCCGGGTGAGCGGAAACGCGCTGGACGTCCCTTAGGTCAGTCCCCGAGCCGCGCCTTCAGCGCCCGCGCCGCGCCGGCGGCCTCCGCCTCGGTCAGGATGTCGAGGCCGAGGATCTCGAGGCTGCGGATGCCGTGCATGGCGAGGAAGGCGGCGGTGGCGAAATCGGGGTCGTCGGCATTGGCGCGGATCGCGTCGAGAAAGGCGCGCTCGCTGCGGCGGATCGGGTCGAGGATGCTCGGATTCTCGATGAGCGCCGCGACGAGCCCGCAGCTCGGCGGCGCCTTGGCGATGCGCTCGGCCATGAAGGCGTCGAGATAGGCGGCGATCACGCCGTCGGGACGTCGGCTCGCCTCCTCGGGGCGCAGAGCCGCCTCGAAGCGGGCGAGATAGAGCTCGACGAGCCCCTCCATCAGCTTGGCCTTGTTGGGGAAGTGGTACAGGAGCCCGCCCTTGGAGACGCCGGCGCGCGCCGCGACCGCCTCGAGCGAGAGGCTCGCGGGCCCCGTTTCCTGTGCGAGCGCTTCGGCCGCGGAAAGGATGCGATCGCGCGTGTCGGGCGCAGGGCCGGCCGTGCGTCGTTCGTTCGTCATGGGAACGCTCCTTGACATCGGCGCCCTGAGGGTGCACTTCCAAACCGTCCGGACGGTATAGTCCTTTCGGACCGAGACGCAAGCGGGGCGGCGGCACAGGCGCCCCGGCCATCGCGTCCAGACATTCTCCGGCAGAGAGAAGAGACCGCTCCGATGATCAAGCGCCTCGTCGCCGCAATCGTGCTCCTCGCCCTGGTGGGCGGAGGCCTCGTCGGCTTCAACCTGTTTCGCGACCGCATGATCGCGGATTTCTTCGCGAACATGCCCGTCGCCCCCTCTCCGGTCGCCACCGTCGAGGCGCAGCCCGTCTCCTGGCAGCCGGCGATCGACGCGATCGGGACGGCGAACGCCGCGCAGGGCGTCGATCTCACGGTGGAGGCCGCCGGCATCGTGCGCGAGATCGCCTTCCGCTCGAACACGCGCGTCGAGGCGGGCGATCTCCTGGTGCGGCTCGACGACACGATCCAGCGCGCGGAGGTCGAGGCGGCGCGCACGCGCTGGGAGCTCGACGTGCAGAGCCTCGAGCGCGCGCGCGATCTCCAGGCCCGCGGCGCGGGCACCAATGTCGGCGTCGAGACCGCCGAGAGCGCCGCGCGCGCCTCCGAGGCGCAGCTCGCCCGCGCGCTCGCCGTGCTCGAGCAGCGCACCGTCGTCGCGCCCTTCGCCGGCACGATCGGCCTGCCCCGCGTCGATCTCGGGCAGTTCCTGTCGCCCGGCACGGCGGTGGCGACGCTCCAGGATCTCGACACGATGCGCGTCGATTTTCTCCTGCCCGAGCAGGAATTGCCGAACGTCGCCATCGGCCAGCCGGTCCATGTCCGCATCGAGGGCGGGGCGAGCGCCTATGACGGCGAGATCGTCGGCATCGACCCGCGCGTCGACCCGTCGAGCCGGCTCTTCGCCGTGCGCGCCTCGATCACGGAGACGCGCGGCACGCTCACGCCCGGCCAGTTCGTGCGCATCGCGATCGACCTGCCGCGCGAGGACGGCGTCATCGCGCTGCCGCAGACGGCGCTGATCTCGAGCCTCTACGGCGATTTCGTCTATGTCGTGCGCCCCTCCGAGGGCGATCCCGAGCGCCTCGAGGCGCGGCAGGTCTTCGTCGAGCCGGGCCGCCGCCTCGACGGGCGCGTCGAGATCCGCTCGGGGCTCGAGGCCGGCGCCGTCGTCGTCGCCGCGGGTCAGAACCGCCTCTCGAACGGGTCGCCCGTCACCCTCTCGCCGACACCCGCCTCCGATCGCTCCCCGATCCAGGCCAGCGAGGCCGCCGCGCAATGAGCCCCTCGGACGTCTTCATCAAGCGCCCCGTCCTCTCGACGGTGCTCGGCGCGCTGGTCCTGCTCCTGGGCTTCCAGGGGCTGTTCTCGCTGCAGACGCGGCAATATCCGCAGGTCGACGAGACCGTGATCACGATCACGACCGTCTATCCGGGTGCGGCCGCCGACCTGATCCAGGGCTTCGTCACCGCGCCGATCGCGACCGCGGTCGCGACCGCGGAGAACGTCGACTACGTCACCACGCAGTCGCGTCCCTCCGCCTCCGTCGTGACGGTGAACATGCGGCTCGGGTCGAACCCGGACGCGGCGCTCACCGAGATCATGTCCAAGGTCCAGGAGGTGCGCAGCCGCCTGCCGCAGGACGCGCAGGACCCGAGCATCGTCAAGGGCACGGGCATGACCTTCGCGACGATGTATCTCGCGGTCCAGAACCCGCAGATGACCCCGACGCAGGTGACGGAATACATCGAGCGCGTCATTCGCCCGCGCATGTCGACGATTCCCGGCGTCGCCGAGAGCCAGGTGCTCGGCGGGCAGAAATTCGCCATGCGCGTCTGGATCGACCCCGTGCGCCTCGCCGCCCGCGGCCTGACCGCCGCCGAGGTGCGCACGGCGATCAACGCCTCGAGCTTCCTCGCCGCGCCCGGCCGCACCCGCAACGAGCTCGTCACCTACGCGATCGCGATGGATTCGACGCTGCAGAGCCCCGAGAGCTTCGGCGCGCTCGCGATCTCCGGCTCCGGCGACGGGGTCGTGCGGCTGCGCGACGTCGCGCGCATCGAACTCGCCGCGGAATCGACCGACACCATCGTCGAGTTCGACGGCCGGCCCGGCACCTTCATCGGCGTGTTCCCGACGCCGGGCGCGAACCCCCTCGACATGGCCGCCGCCGTCGTCGCCGAGCTGCCCGCCATCCAGGCGAGCCTGCCGGAGGGCATGACGATGACGCTCATGTACGATTCGACCGAGCAGATCGCCGCCTCGATTCGGGAGGTGTTCCGCACCATCGTCGAGGCGACTGTGATCGTCGCCCTCGTCATCCTCCTCTTCCTCGGCTCGTTCCGCTCGGTCGCGATGCCGCTCGTCGCGATCCCGCTCTCGCTCGTCGGCGTGCTCTTCGTCCTCTTCCTGATGGGCTATTCGATCAACCTCCTGACGCTGCTCGCGATGGTGCTCGCGATCGGGCTCGTCGTCGACGACGCGATCATCGTCGTCGAGAACGTGCAGCGTCACATCGAGGAGGGCATGAGCCCGCGCGGGGCGGCCTTCGTCGCGATGAAGGAGCTGTTCACGCCGATCATCGCCATGATGCTCACGCTGGTGGCGGTGTTCACGCCGCTCTTCTTCACCGGCGGGCTCACCGGCGCCTTGTTCCGCGAATTCGCGGTGACGCTCGCGGGCGCCGTGTTCATCTCGGGCATCGTCGCCCTGACGATCTCGCCGATGATGGCCGCGCGCGTCCTCAAGGGGGGAGAGCCCGGCCGCTTCCAGCGCGCCGTCGACCGCTCCTTCACCCGGCTCGAGGGCTGGTACGAGCGCCGCGTCGCGGGCTCCTTCCGGGTGAAGCCGGTCACGATCCTGATCGTCGTCGTGCTCACCGCGCTGACCGGCTGGCTCTTCACCAAGACCTCGAGCGAGCTCGCGCCCGAGGAGGACGTCGGCGCGCTCTTCGCCATCGTCAACGCCCCCGCCTACGCCACGTCGGACTACACCCGCCGCTACGTCGAGGAGATCCGCGACCGCACGCAGGACCTGCCGGAGCTCTCGGCGAGCTTCTCCGTCGTCGGCTTCGGCGGCGGCACGAATTCCGGCATCGCGTTGTGGGCCTTCGAAGACTGGGCGCAGCGCGACCGCTCGCAGAAGGAGATCCAGGGCGATCTCCAGGCGCGCATCGCCCCGGTCGACGGCGTCCAGGCCTTCGTCTTCTCGCCGCCCTCGCTGCCGGGCGCCGGCGGCGGGCTGCCGATCTCCCTCGTCCTCCAGACGACGGGCGACCCCGCACGCGTCTACGAGGTCGCCGAGCGCATCCGTCAGGAGGCGCAGGCGTCAGGGCGCTTCATCGTCGTCCAGAACTCGATGTCCTACGACACGACGCAGGTCGTCGTGAGCATCGACCGCGACCGCGCGGCGGCGCTCAACGTGCCGCCGAGCCAGATCGGCGCGACGCTCGGCCTCCTCGTCGGCGGGGGCGCAATCGGGCAGTTCGACCGCGATTCGAACTCCTACGACGTGATCATGCAGGTGCCGGCCGAGTTCCGGGACAATCCCGAGCGGCTCGGGCGCTTCTACCTGCGCTCGACGACGGGCGACATGGTGCCGCTCTCGGCCGTCGTGCGCATCGACACCCGCGCCGCGCCGGCCGCGATCGAGCAATTCGACCAGCTCAACTCGGCGACGATCACCGCGCTGCCGCTGCCGGGCGTCTCGACGGGCGACGGCCTCGCGCTCATCGAGGAGATCGCGCGCCCGCTCCTGCCGGACGGGTTCTTCGTCGACTACGCCGCGCAATCGCGCCTGGAGGTGAGCGAGGGTAACACGATCGTGATCGCCTTCGCCCTCGCGATCGTCGTCATCTTCCTCGTGCTCGCGGCGCAGTTCGAGAGCTTCCGCGACCCCTTCGTGATCCTGATGTCGGTGCCGCTCTCGATCTTCGGCGTGATCGTGCCGCTCAATCTCGGCCTCTCGACGCTCAACATCTACACGCAGGTGGGGATGATCACGCTGATCGGTCTGATCACGAAGCACGGCATCCTGCTCGTCGAATTCGCCAACCAGATGCGGCGCGAGCGCGGGATGACCCGCGAGGAGGGCATGATCGCGGCCGCGCGGTTGCGCCTGCGGCCGATCCTGATGACGACGGCGGCGACCGCGATCGGCGTCGTGCCTCTGATGACGGCGGACGGGGCGGGCGCTGCGGCGCGCTTCTCGATGGGCCTCGTGATCTTCTCGGGCATCACCGTCGGGACGCTGTTCACCCTGTTCGTGGTGCCGACCGTCTACGTGCTCGTCTCGCGCAGGGAGCTCGCGCCGCAGACGCTGCCGGGCGACCCCGACGCCCCGCTGGAGGAAGGACCGCCGGCTGCGCCGCACCCCGCGACGTGAGCGGGGGAGGCCGAAAAAGAAAAGACCGCCCGGAGAGCCGAGCGGTCGACGAGGCCTTCATCGCGAAGTCGTCAGTGTCGGAGCACAGGGGCGCGTGCCGCCGATCCCGTCATGAAACCACGAAGCGGGGCGGCAGTGGGAGTCGGGGAGAATCCGATCCGCGTAATCCCGGATCGTCGGCGCGCGCCCGTCCTGGCGCCGCCCACCCGGTTCAATGAGCGATCGTGCGGCGCCTGTCGCGGGCGCGCGGCGGTCGCGGACACGATTCGTAAAGAAAGACGCCGCTCCCATTAACCGGACATTTACGTTGATGGCCAAATGTCGAGGTGTCGGCGCATGCCCGCAACCGTGTCGTAACGGTCTGCCGGGGCGGGCGCGGTGCCGACGGGGAGGCGCTCGGGGCGTCGCCTCTCCCGTGGCCCTCGCAAGGGCCGCTCGACATGTCCCGGGGGGCCGTCGTCGCGAGGCCGGCGGCTCAGAGGACCGAGAGTGCGGCGATGCGGCAGAGCGTTCAACAGAGCTTCAATCTCGAGGGTTTGGACCCCGACGTCCGCGACGCCGCGCGCGAGGCCGCGCGCCGCGCCGGGATGAGCCTCGACGAATGGTTGTCCGTCACGATCGCCGACCGCGCCGCGCGCGCCTATTCCGGCGAGACGCCGCGTCGCCGGGCCGCGCCCGCGAGCGGGGGCGCTTACGAGGATCTCGACAGCGTCGCCTCGCGGCTCGGCCGCGTCACCCGCAATCCGCGCGCGTCCGCCGCCGCGGCGCCGGCCGGCGGCGGCCAGCCGCGCAGCATCGACCAGGTCATCGCGGCGCTCACAGCCGAGCAGGATCGTCGCGCCCGCGAGAGCGCCTCGAAGACGGCGGAGGCGCTCGATTCGGTCGCGCGCTGGATCGAGCGCGCCGAGGATCGCATGAGCGAGACGACGCGCACCGTCGCCGAGCGTCAGGACCGCACGGCGAACGTGCTCGGCGAGGCGCTCGGCTTGATGACGCGCCGGCTCGACGACATCGAGCGCAAGGTCGCCGAGGGCAACCCGGCCTCCGTCTCCGCGGCCCTGAAGGCGGTGGAGAAGCTCGAGCAGCACATCGCCCGCGCCGAGGCCGAGCGCCGCGCGGCCGGCGACGTCGCCAAGGAGAGCGAGACGCGGCTCGACGCCCGCCTCGCCGAGGCGCTCGCCGGCTTCGAGAGCCGCATCGCCGCGATCGGCGAGCGGATGGCGCCCGCCCCCTCCAATCCCGCCCCGTCCGTGCCCGGACGGCCCCTGGGCCGCCGCGGCCTCTCGGTGCGCGACGAGCTCGTCGGCGCGGTGGCCGAGATCCGCTCGCGTCAGGCCGAGCTCGAGGCGCCCGGCCTTGCCCGCGGCGCGCAGGAGCCGGCCGGCGCCCGAACCCATTCGGACATCCTCGGCAGCCTGCGCGCCGACATCGCCAAGCTCGCCGGCCAGCTCGACACGCTCAAGCCGCGCGGCGAGGCGCCGGCCGCCGAGAGCGTGCGGGCCGAGATCGCGATGCTGCGCGATCGGGTCTCCGCGCTCGCCACGCGCGAGGAGATCGGCGCGCTCGAAGGCGTCCTGCGCGATCTCGCCCGCGAGGCCTCCCAGAGCCTCCTCCAGGCCAAGCTCGGCGTCGGCGCGCCCGATGCCGGGGCGATCGGCGCGACGCTCTCGCGGCTCGAGAGCGAGATGCGCCGCCTCTCCGACGAGGTCGCGCGGGTCTCGCCGCACACGCTCGTGGGCGTCGTCGAGGAATTGTCGCACAAGATCGACCTCGTCGCCGATGCCGGCGTCGAGCCGCGCATCGTGCAGGGGCTCGCCGATCAGCTCGCCGACCTGCGTGCGCTCCTCGCCGAGATCGCCGAGCCGAGCCGCGTCGACGGTCTCGCCGAGCAGGTCGCCGAACTCACCGCCCAGGTCGCGCGCATCGCCCGCGCCCAGATCGACCCGATCGATTTCGCGGGCGTGCGCAGCGCGGTCGAGGAGATCCGCGGCAGCACGGCGCGGCGCGAGGCCGAGGAGGCCGCCGCTCGCGAGGCGGTCGCCGCCCGCGAGAGCGCGCTCGCCGCGCTCGTCGACCGTATCGAGGGCCTCGGCGAGAAGCTCGATTCGATCGCCGGGATGGTCTCGGGCTCCGACCTCGGCGCGCTCGCCCGCCAGATCGAGACGCTCTCGCGATCGGCGGCCCGCGTCGAGACGGGCGCGAGCGTCGACCTCTCCCCGCTCGCCGGCCAGATCGAGACGCTGGGCGCGCGCATCGACGCGCTCGCGGCGCGCGAGCCCGGCGCGCCCGACCTCTCCCCCGTCGCCCGCGAGATCGCCGCGCTCGAGGCGCGGCTCTCCGAATCGCTCTCGGGGAGCCTCTCCGAGCGTCTCTCGGAAGGCCTCTCGGCGCGCCTCTCGGCCTCGCTCGCGGCGCCCTCCGGCTCGGTCGCGCCCGCGGCCCTCGTCGCGCGGCTCGACGTGCTCGCCGAGAAGCTCGACGCGATGCGCGAGGCGCCCCCCGCCTCGCACGGGCTCGACATCGAGGGGCTGATGCGCCGGCTCGACCGGATCGACGAGAGCCTCGCGCGCCCGCGCGACCGCAGCGAATTCGAGCCGTTGGAGCAGATGCTCGGCAAGCTCGCCGAGAAGATCGACCGCGCCGGCAACGAGGACGGGCTCGAGGCGCTCGAGCGGCAGATCGGGGAGATCGCCGCACGCCTCGACCGCGAGGCCGCGCCCGATCCGGCGCTCGCGAGCCTCGAGCGCAGCATGAGCGCGCTGATGGCGCAGGTGGAGGGTCTCAAGGACGAGCTGCGCGAGCCGGCTGCACGCGCCGAGGACGATGACGAGGACGACGCCGCCCTCGCTCTGATCGAGCGCTCGCTCGGCGAGTTGAGGGCCGCGCAGAGCGACGCCGATCGCAAGAGCCGCGACACGCTGTCGGCCGTCCATACCACCTTGGAGGCGCTCGTCGGCCGTCTCGCCGGGCTCGAGCAGGCGCCGCGCGCCGACGGCGCGAAGGACGCGCGGCGTCCTCGCCCGAAGGCCGGCGCCGCCCCTGCAGAGCGGGGAGAGCCCGAGGCCGCACCCGCGCGCGAACTCGACCCGATCGAGCGCCTCGCGCGGCGCACGCAGGCGATCGCCGCTGGCGAGCCGATGGCGGCCGCGCCCGCTTCGCGCGCGCCGCGGCGCGAGGGCGCGGACGACCCGCTCGCGAGCCTCGACGACATCCTGCTCGAGCCGGGCTCCGGCCGCCCCGACGGCGGTCGCGGCTCGGCCGCCGCGAGCGACCTCGCGCGCCCGCGCAATCTCGGAGAGGAGGCGGAGCCGGGGGACATCAAGGCGAGCTTCATCGCCGCTGCCCGTCGCGCCGCCCAATCCGCCGCGGCCGAGGCCGCGGCCGCCGCCCGCAGCGAGCCGGAAAAGGCGATCGAGACCGGACGCGCCGCCCCCGCGAGCCTCGCCCAGCGCATGCGCGGCTTGATCGAGCGGCGCCGCAAGCCCCTTCTGATGGGGCTCGCCGCGATCGTGCTCGCGCTCGGCGCCCTGCAGATCGGCCGCGCCGTCGTCACGGCGCCCGAGGCGCCCGCCGAAATGGCCGAACCCGTCCGCGCCCCTGTCGAGGAGCGCCTCGCCGCCCCCGCGCCCGAGATCGCCGCTCCCGTCGCGACGACGGAGCCGAGCGTCACCGCGAGCGGACGGGCGCCGGATCCGGGTGCCGATCCGGAGGAAGACCTGTTCGTGCCCGAGACGACGGAGGCGCTCCCCGAACCCGGGCCGCGTGCGCCGACCTTCGCCATGGGCGGCGTCGCGGGACCGGCGGCCGTGATCCCCGCCGACGATCTCGTCCGCTCCGGCCCGGGCGGGATGTCGGGCATGGTGCTGCCGCCGCGGCGCGACGGCCTCGCGGCCGTGATCGGCGGCACGCCGACGATCGTCGCCGGCGTCGAGGTCCCCGCGAGCGTCGGCACGCAGCGGCTGCGCGAGGCCGCCCGCGACGGCGACCGGATCGCGCTCTACGTCCTCGCCGAGCAGCTCTCCGCGGGGCGCGCCCTCCCGCGCGCCGCCGAGACGGCGGCGCGGCTGTTCGAGCGTGCCGCCGAGGCCGGGCTCGTGCCGGCGCAATATCGGATCGGCCAGATCCACGACAAGGGCATCGGGGTCGCCCGCGATCCGCAATCGGCCGAGATCTGGTACCGGCGCGCGGCGGAGAGCGGCAACGTCACCGCCATGCACAACCTCGCCGTCCTCCTCGCCGAGGGCGTCGCGGGCACGCCGGATTATACCGGCGCGATCGGCTGGTTCCGCCGCGCGGCGGAGCACGGGGTGCGCGACAGCCAGTACAATCTCGCCGTCCTCCTCGCGCGGGGCCTCGGCACACCGCAGGATCTCGTGGCGTCCTATACCTGGTTCGCGATCGCCGCCGCGGGCGGCGATTCCGACGCGGCCGCCCGCAAGGAGGAGGTCGGCTTGCGCCTCGCGGAGGCCGATCGCCTCGCCGCCGACGCCGCCGCCGGCGTCTGGAGACCCGAAACGCCCGATCCGGCCGCGAACGAGGTTGCGATTCCGGCCGAGGGGTGGAACGATCGCTCCGCGGGCATCTCCTTGCGCGCATCCTTCGCCTGAGCCCGTCGCCAGCGGCGGCGCGCCGCATCCTGACGGCCACGACATCGTCACCGGCGGGGGCTAATCCGATTCGCGCGGGCGGGAGACCGGCCGCGCGCGATCGTCGTTCGCCGCGTGTTCGAGGAAGGGCCCTTGTCGATCTATCTGCCCGTCGCCGAGATGTCGGTCAGCCTGTTCCTGATCCTGGGGCTGGGCGCCGCCGTCGGCTTCATTTCCGGGCTGTTCGGCATCGGCGGCGGCTTCCTGATGACGCCGCTGCTGATCTTCCTCGGCATTCCCCCCGCCGTGGCGGTGGCGACGCAGACCGCTCAGATCGTCGCGGCCTCGACCACGAGCGGTCTTTCGGCGCTGCGGCGACGGGCGCTCGATCTCAAGCTCGGGGCGGTTCTCGTCTGCGGCGGCCTCGTCGGGTCCGGGCTGGGCGTCCTCGCCTTCGCCGCCGTGCGCCGCGCGGGCCAGCTCGATTTGCTGATCGTGGTCTCGTACGTGACCCTGTTCACGGTGGTCGGCGGCCTGATGCTGCGCGAGAGCGTTCGCGAGCTCCTGCAATCGCGCAAGGGCAAGGTCCGCGTCCGGCGTCGCGCGGGCGAGCACCCGGCCTATCTCGGGCTGCCCTTCCGCATGCGCTTCCACCGGTCGCAGCTCTACATGAGCATTCTGCCGCTTCTGGGGATCGCCTTCCTGATCGGCTTCGCGGGCGCGATGCTCGGCATCGGCGGCGGCTTCATCCTGGTGCCGGCGCTGCTCTACCTGTTCCGCGTGCCCACCGCCGTGGTCGTCGGCACGTCGCAATTCCAGATCCTGTGCACGACCTTCGCCGCCTTGGTGCTGCACGCGGTCTTCAACCAGGCGGTCGATCTCGTGCTCGCGCTCATGCTGATCGTCGGGGGCGTGTTCGGGGCCCAGTTCGGCGCGCGGGCGAGTGCGGGCCTGCGCGCGGACATGTTCCGCCTCCTGCTCGCGCTCCTCATCCTCGGGGTCGGCCTGCGCTTCGGGGTCGAGCTCGTCGTGCGCCCGGCCGAGCTGTTCTCGATCGTGGTGACCGGGGGCGGCCGATGATCGGTCTCCTGCGCCCGCTCCGTGTCTTCCTCGCGCTTCTCGCCGGTCTCCTCGCCGCGATCGGGACGGCGCGCGCCGAACAGCTCGTCACCTCCCTGTCGAGCCACCAGGTCCAGATCACCTCGACCTATGTCGGCACGCAGGTCGTGCTGTTCGGTGCCGTGCGCCGCGATGCCCAGACGATCGCGCGCTCGGGCGCCTACCACGCCGCCATCATCGTGCGCGGGCCGCCGCAGACCCTGACGGTCCGCCTGCGCGAGCGGCGCGGGCCGATCTGGATCAACGGCGAGCAGCAGAAATTCGCGCAGGTGCCCGCCTATTACGCGGTGCTCTCCTCCGCGCCGATCGAGGACATCACGACCCCGCCCGTGCGCGAGCGCCTGCGGCTCGGTCTGCGCGCGCTCGCCGAGAGCCCGGGCGAGACGGTCGAGCGCGAAGGCCGCGAGGCCGTGTTCCAGGAGGCTCTCGTGCGGCTGCGCGCCCGCGCGGGGCTCTATCGCGAGAACCCGCGCGGCGTCACATTCCTGCGCCCGGACATCTTCCGCGCCGCGATTTCGGTGCCGGCGGACGCCCCGCCGGGGAGTTACGAGGTGGAGGTGCTGCTCTTCGCCGACGGCATCCTGCTCGCCCGCGACATCACCGCCTTCGAACTCGTCAAGACCGGCGTCGAGCAGCGGATCGCGGAGGCGGCGGAGACGCAGCCGCTCGCCTACGGCCTCGCCACGGGGATGCTCGCGATCTTCCTCGGCTGGCTCGCGAGCGTGGTGTTCCGGCGCGACTGAGCCTCGGGGCGGGGCGCGCAGGCGGGTTTTCGCGTCGCGCACCCTTGGACGCGGCACGCGGAGCCTCTAGCCTCGCAAGACCGGTCCCCGCCCGAGGAGATGCCCCGTGCCCGCCAATGCCGATGCCGTCGCCGCCTGGCTCGCCGAGCGCGAGCCCGACATGATCGCGCTCCTCGAAGAGGTCGTGAACATCGATTCGGGCTCCTACGACAAGCCGGGGGTCGACGCCGTCGTCGCGCGCTTCGCCCGCTTCTTTTCCGAGCACGGCATCGAGACGACGACGATCGCCAACGAACGCTTCGGCGACGCCTTGAAGGCCTTCGTGCCGGGCGGCGGCGGCGGCAACGAGCCGATCGTGCTGATGGGCCATTGCGACACGGTCTTCCCCAAAGGCGAGGTCGCGCGCCGGCCGTTCCGCATCGAGGACGGGCGCGCCACCGGGCCGGGCGTCTGCGACATGAAGGCGGGGCTCGTCATGAACGCCTTCGTGCTCGCCGGCTGGCACGCCTGCGGCGGCGCGGCGCGTCCGCTTCTCGGCCTGTTCACGAGCGACGAGGAGATCGGCTCGCCCGCCTGCCGGCCCCTGATCGAGGCGACGGCGCGGGAGGCGCGCGCCGTCCTGAATTCCGAGCCCGGCCGGCCCTCCGGCAACGTGGTGACCGGCCGCAAGGGCGGCGTCTTCATGGGGCTCGAGGTGACCGGCAAAGCCGCGCATTCGGGCGGCAATTTCGCGGAGGGCATCTCGGCGATCGGCGAGCTCGCCCACAAGATCGTGGCTCTGCACGCCCTCACCGATCTCGAGCGCGGCATCACGCTCAATGTCGGCCTCGTGCGCGGCGGGCAATCGGTCAACACGGTCGCGCCGCTCGCCGAGGCGGAGATCGACCTGCGCTACGTCACGCCCGATCAGCGCGCCGAGGCGATGGGCAAGATCGAGGCGATCGTCGCGCACGCCACCGTGCCGGGCGCGAGCGCGCGGCTGTGGATCAAGGGCGAGTTCTACCCGCTCGTCCAGGACGAGGGCTCGAAGGCTCTGTTCTCCGATTATGCCGAGGCCGCGCGGGAGGCGGGTCTCGCGGTCGCGGGCGAGTTCGCCGGCGGCTGCGCGGATTCCGGCTTCACCGCGAGCGTCGGCTGCCCGACCTTGTGCGCCGTCGGCCCCGTCGGCGGCAACGCCCATTCGCCGCAGGAATGGATGGCGGTCGACAGCATCGTGCCGCGCGCGCAGGCGATGGCGCGGACGGTGGCGCGGATCGGGTGATCCGCCTCGCCTCACCGCACCGATTTCGCCCCCGTGAGGATCAGCTGCGTCGCGAGGTCGGCATATTCCTCCCGCGAGATCGGGCCGTCGGGGCGGAACCACATGTAGACCCAGTTCATCATGCCGAAGAGGGACATCGTCACCGGCATGAGATAGGGCCGCTCGCCGGAGAGCGCGGGGTTGACCGCGCGCAGGGTCGCGGCGAAGCGGCGCACGATCGCGCGCTCGACGTCGCGGATCACCTCCGCCTTGTCCTCGGGCAGGGTCGCCATGCCGGTGAGCTGCACCTTGTGGAGATCGTCCGAGTCCCGGTAATGGTCGAGCACGCAATGGACGAGCCGGCGTAGGCGCTCGTCGGCATCCGCGCCGTCGGCGGCACTCTCCTCCTCGACCCGCGCGAGCGCCTCGTCGAGCACCTCGAGATGGCCGCGGATGATGTCGAAGACGAGCTCTTCCTTGTTCTGGTAGTAATGGTAGAGGAGCGCCTTCGAGACGCCGCATTCGGCCGCGATCTGGGACATCGACGCGCGATCGACCCCGCGCTCGGCGAAGGCCGCCGCGGATCCGCGCAGGATCGCGTCGCGCTTGTCGTCGTAATCGTTCGCGCGGGTGCGCGCCATGAGCTCAGCCCCCTTGATCCCTCCCCGTAGGGGAGGGTGGCCTCGCGAGCGTCAGCGAGAGAGGTCGGGTGGGGCCCGACGCTTGCAGGATCGTCTCCAACCGGGCCCCACCCGGCCGCCGTCGCTGCGCTCCGGCGTCCGCCCTCCCCTCCGGGGAGGGAGGCTCGCGCAACATCACGTTCTCGGGCGCTTGTCAACGACGCGCTTGGCCTTGCCGACGGAGCGCTCGACGTCTCCCGGTCGCACCACCTCCACGCGCGCGGTAATTCCGACGAGATTCTTGATGCGGTGGGCGAGGAGCGCGCCGAGCTGCACGCGCTCGCTTTCCGACGCCGCCTCGGGCAGCGCCTCCACGCGCACAGCCATCTCGTCCATGCGCCCCTCGCGGGTCAGCACGAGCTGGAAATGCGCCGAGAGGCCCGCGACCGCCAGGATCTGCTCCTCGATCTGCGTCGGGAACACGTTGACGCCGCGCAGGATGATCATGTCGTCCGAGCGCCCGGTGATCTTCGCCATGCGCCGCATCGAGCGCGCGGTGCCGGGCATCAGCCGGGTGATGTCGCGGGTGCGGTAGCGCACGATGGGCAGCGCCTCCTTGGTCAGCGAGGTGAAGACGAGCTCGCCCTCCTCGCCGTCCGGGAGCACCTGCCCCGTGTGCGGGTCGATGATCTCCGGGTAGAAATGGTCTTCCCAGAGATGCAGCCCGTCCTTCGTCTCCACGCATTCGTTGGCGACGCCCGGGCCCATCACCTCCGACAATCCGTAGATGTCGACGGCATGCATGTCGAAGGCGCGCTCGATCTCCTCGCGCATCGCGTTCGTCCAGGGCTCGGCGCCGAAGATGCCGACCTGCAGCGAGCTCTCGCGCGGGTCGATGCCGCGGGCGCGGAATTCGTCGAGGATGGCGAGCATGTAGGAGGGGGTCACCATGATGATGCTCGGGCGGAAATCCTCGATGAGCATCACCTGCCGCTCGGTCATCCCGCCCGAGATCGGCACCACCGTGCAGCCGAGCCGCTCCGCCCCGTAATGCGCGCCGAGCCCGCCGGTGAACAGCCCGTAGCCGTAGGCGATATGGCAGACGTCGCCGGGCCGCCCACCCGAGGCGCGGATCGAGCGCGCCATCAGGTCGGCCCAGATGTCGATGTCGCGCTTGGTATAGCCGACGACGGTCGGCTTGCCGGTCGTGCCCGAGGAGGCGTGGATGCGCGCGACCTTCTCGCGCGGCACCGCGAACATGCCGAAGGGATAGGTGTCGCGCAGGTCCTGCTTCGTGGTGAAGGGGAAACGCGCGAGGTCGGACAGCGCCTTCACGTCGCCCGGGTGCACGCCCGCCTCGTCGAAGCGGGCGCGGTAGAAGGGCGAGTTCTCGTAGGCGTGGTTCAGGCTCCAGCGGAGCCGCTCGAGCTGCAGCGCCTCGATCTCGTCGCGCGAGGCGATCTCGATCGGATCGAGGCTCGCGCGATCGGGCGTCCTGTCCTCCATGGCGTTTCCCTCGGTCTTTTCGGTTTCGTTATTCGAGAATGCGGCCCTTCACCGTGCGGGCGTGGCCGCGGAACAGAGCGACCAGGGCGTCGTCCTGATTGGTGACGCGCACGTCGTAGACCCCCGAGCGCCCGGCGCGATGAACCTCCACCGCCTCCGCGCGCAAGAGATCGCCCTCGCGGGCGGGCGCGATGTAGGTGATGGCGCAGGACTGGGCGACGGTGCGCTGGTCGGTGCCGTTGCAGGCGAAGGCGAAGGCGGAATCGGCGAGCGTGAAGACGTAGCCGCCATGCGCCGTCTTGTGGCCGTTGGTCATCTCGGAGCGCACGCGCATCGTCAGCACGGCGCGGCCGAGCCCGATCTCGACGATCTCCATGCCGAGCGCGCGGCTCGCCTCGTCCTCCGCCCACATGCGCTCGGCGCAGGCGCGGGCGAGGGCGAGCGGGTCTTGCGGGGTCTCGCTCATCGCGTGCCTCCGAAGCGGGCGGGGCGCTTTTCGAGGAAGGCCGTGACGCCCTCGGCGTAATCCGGCGAGCGCCCGGCTTCGCGCTGGAGGTCGCGCTCGAGGTCGAGCTGGGCGTCAAGCGATTGCGTGGCGGCGGCGTGGATCGCGCGCTTGATGGCGCCGTAGGCGCCCGTCGGTCCGGATGCGAGGCGCTTTGCGAGCGCCATCGCCTCGTCCTGGAGCGCCGCGTCGTCGACCGCCTTCCAGATCATCCCCCAGGCGGCCGCCGTCTCGGCATCGAGCGGCTCGCCGAGCATCGCGAGCGCCTTCGCCCGTGCCTCGCCGAGGAGCCGCGGCAATTGCCAGGTGCCGCCGGAATCCGGCACGAGGCCGATCTTCGCGAAAGCCTGCACGAATTTCGCCGAGCGCGCGGCGAGAACGATGTCGCAGGCGAGCGCGATGTTCGCCCCCGCGCCCGCCGCGACGCCGTTCACCGCGCAGACGACCGGCTTGTCGAGGCCGCGGATCGCGCGCACCAGCGGGTTGTAATAGGTCTCGATCGTGTGGCCGAGATCGGGCGGCGGGCCGCCCGCGCGCGGGTCGCGCTTGCCGAGATCCTGGCCCGCGCAGAAGCCGCGGCCCGCGCCGGTGAGGACGACCGCGCGCACCGCGTCGTCGCGTGCGGCGTCCTCGAAGGCGGCGAGCGCGGCGCGCGAGAGGGCCTCGTCGAAGGAATTGAGCTTGTCGGGGCGGTTGAGCACGAGGCGCAGCACGCCCTCGTCGAGCGTGCGCAGCAGGACTTCCTCGGCCATGGCATTTCCTCCCTGGCGCGGGGCGTCTGGCGGCCCCGTCGTCGTCGTCGACAAAAGGTCTTGCATAAACCGACCGGTCAGTCAATTATTCGCGCCACGCACACCGGAGGCGCCCTCGAGAGCGGCCCCGGCAAACACGAACACGGGAGGACGCCCCCATGACGCGCGAGGCAACGGCTCTCTTCGAGCGCCATCGCAAGACGCTCGACGACGCGCTCGCCGCGAGCGCCCGGCGCGACTACTGGTCCGCTTTTCCCGAGATCCCGAGCGGCAAGATCTACGGCGAGACCGCCAAGGCCGACGGCGAGGCCGCCTTCGAGGCGCGGCTCGGCAAAAGTCTCGACCTTCCCGGCCACCCCGCCGATGCGGGCGAGGCGGGCGCGGAGGTCTCGCCCTATGGCGGCGCGCTCGGCATCCGCTATCCGCGCGCTTCGGTCGAGGCGCTGATCGAGGCCGCCTCGCGGGCGGCGCCGGCGCTCGCCGCGGCGGGCATCGAGGCGCGGGTCGGCGTGTGTCTCGAGATCCTGGCGCGGCTCAACAAGGCCTCGTTCGAGATGGCGAACGCCGTCATGCGCACGACCGGCCAGGGCTTTGCCATGGCGTTCCAGGCGGGCGGCCCGCACGCGCAGGATCGCGGCCTCGAGGCCGTCACCTACGCCTATGCCGAGATGACGCGAACCCCCGCCCGCGCGACCTGGTCGAAGCAGGAGGGCAAGGGCGATCCGATCGTGCTCGAGAAGGAATGGCGCATCGTGCCGCGCGGCCTCGCGCTCACGATCGGCTGCAACACCTTCCCCACCTGGAACGGCTATCCGGGCCTGTTCGCGAGCCTGGCGACCGGCAATCCGGTGATCGTGAAGCCGCATCCCTCCGCCATCCTGCCGCTCGCGCTGACGGTCGCGATCGCCCGCGAGGTGCTCTCCGAGGCGGGGTTGCCGGCGGATGCGGTTCTGCTCGCGGTCGACGAGCCGGGCGCCGAGATCACCCGCGATCTCGCCGTGCGTCCGGAGATCGCGATCATCGACTATACCGGCTCCTCGACCTTCGGATCGTGGCTGCGCCAGAACGCGCGCCAGGCGGCGATCTATTCGGAGGAGGCTGGCATCAACCCGGTGGTGATCGCGGGCGCGCCGAAATTCTCCGGCATGTGCCGCAACCTCGCCTTCTCGCTGTCGCTCTACAGCGGCCAGATGTGCACCGCGCCGCAGAACGTCTTCGTGCCCGCGGGCGGCATCGAGACCGATCAGGGCCACAAGTCCTTCGACGAGGTCGCCGCCGGCATCGCCACCGCCGTCGACGAGCTCCTCTCCGACCCCGCCCGCGCGATGGCGGTCTGCGGCGCCATCGCGGCGGATGCGACGATCGAGCGGGTGCGTTCGGCCGAGAGCCTCGGGCGTGTCGTGCGCGCCTCCGCTCCGATCGAGGGCGCGGGCGACGTGCGCACCGCGACGCCGCTCATCCTCGCGGTCGAGGCGAGCGCCGAGGACGCCTATTCCGAGGAGCGCTTCGGGCCGATCGCCTTCGTCGTCGCCTGCAAGGACGCCGACGACGCGCTCGCCCGCGCCGCCGCCTCCGCCCGCGCCCGCGGCGCGATCACGGCCGCGGTCTATGCGACCGACGAGGATTTCCTCGCGCGCGCAGCCGACGCCTTCGCGGCGGCGGGCGCGAACCTGTCCTGCAATCTGACCGGCGGCATCTACGTCAACCAGTCCGCCGCCTTCAGCGACTACCACGCGACCGGGGCCAACCCGGCGGCGAATGCCAGCCTGACCGACACCGCCTTCGTCGCCGGACGCTTCCGGATCGTCGCGGTGCGCCGTCCGCAGGCTGCCTGACGACCTGTCCCAAGAGGGGGACGGCCCGGGGGCGCGCGCCGGAAAGAGCGCGCGTCCCCACGAGACAAACAACCGATCTCGGGAGGATCGCTCAATGATGATGAAGAAGGCCGCAATCGCGGCCGCAGCTCTGCTCGCATCCACCGCTCTCGCCCAGGCCGAAATCCGGCTCGGCGCGAGCCTCTCCGTCACCGGCCCCGCCTCGTTCCTCGGCGATCCGGCGCTGAAGACGCTCGAGATGCTCGTCGAGGAGATCAACGCGAATGGCGGCATCGACGGCGAGCGCGTCGTGCTGATCCATTACGACGATGCCGGCGACGCCAACCGCGCGCGCACCTTCGCCACCCGCCTCGTCGAGGACGACGAGGTTCACGCCGTGATCGGCGGCTCGACCACCGGCACGACGATGGCGATGGCGCAGGTCTTCAACGAGGCGGAGATCCCGTTCATCTCGCTCGCGGGCGCGGTCGTCATCATCGATCCGGTTCAGCCCTTCGTCTTCAAGACGCCGCACACCGACCGGATGGCCTGCGAGAAGATCTTCGCCGACATCGAGAGCCGCGGGCTCACCCGCGTCGGCATGATCTCGGGCTCGGACGGCTTCGGCGCCTCGATGCGCGAGCAATGCCTCGACGTGGTGCAGGGAACCGGCATCGAGATCGTCGGGGACGAGACCTACGGCCCGACCGACGCCGACATGACGCCCCAGCTCACCCGGCTCCGCAACACGCCCGGCATCGAGGCGATCGTCAATCCGGGCTTCGGCCAGGGCCCGACGGTGGTGACGCGCAACTTCGCCCAGCTCGGCATCGAGCTGCCGTTCTACCAGTCGCACGGCGTCGCCTCGCGCAGCTATATCGAGCTCTCCGGCCCCGCGTCGGAGGGCGTGCGCCTGCCCGGCACCGCGCTTCTCGTCGCCGACATCCTCCCCGCGGACGATCCGCAGCACGACGTCGTGCACGCCTATCGCGACGCCTTCGAGGGCCGCTTCAACCAGCCGGTCTCGACCTTCGGCGGCTATGCCCACGACGCCTTCCGCCTGATGGTCGACGCCATCTCCCGCGCCGACAGCCTCGACGGGGTCGCGATCCGCGACGCCTTGCGTGCGACGGACGGGTTCGTCGGGACGACGGGCATCTACACGATGTCCGAGACGGACCACATGGGCCTCGACCTCTCCGCCTTCCGCATGCTCGAGATCCAGGGCGGCGATTGGGTGCTCGTGGATTGAGCGGGCGACCTCCCTCCCCGTAGGGGAGGGTGGCCTCCGAGGCGAAGCCGAAGGAGGTCGGGTGGGGCACGACGCGCAAAGAACAGTCTCCACCCTTCGGGCCCCACCCGGCCCGTGTCGCTGCCGCTCCACGGTCCACCCTCCCCTACGGGGAGGGACGAAAGGAGAGCATCATGGCCGAGTTCCTGCAGTTCTTCTTCTCCGGGCTGACGGTGGGCGCGGTCTATGCGCTCGTCGCGCTCGGGTTCACGATGATCTACAACGCGTCGGGCGTCGTGAACTTCGCCCAGGGCGAGTTCGTGATGCTGGGCGGAATGCTGACCGTCTTCCTCGGCTATGCGGGGCTCCCCATCGCGGCCGCCGCGATCCTGGCGATCGTGATCACGGCCTGCATCGGGCTCCTCCTCAACAAGCTCGCGATAGAGCCCGCGCGCAACGCCTCGATCGTCTCGCTGATCATCATCACGATCGGCGCCTCGATCTTCCTGCGCGGCACGGCGCAGGTCGTCTTCGACAAGCAGATCCACCGCTTCCCCGCCTTCACCGGCGAGGCGCCCTTCGTGATCGGCGGGGCGACGATCCTGCCGCAGAGCCTGTGGGTGCTCGCGGGCGCGGCGGCGGTGTTCGCGGCGCTCTATCTGTTCGTCACCTATTCGATCACCGGCAAGGCCATCCGCGCGACCGCCAACAACCGGCTCGCCGCGATGCTGGTGGGCATCGACGTGCGCTTCGTGCTGACGCTCAGCTTCGCGCTCTCGGCGGCGATCGGCGCGCTTGCCGGCGTCCTCGTCACGCCGATCACCAACACGGCCTTCGACGTCGGCGTGCCGCTCGCGCTCAAAGGCTTCGCGGCGGCGATGCTGGGGGGCATGGGCGTGCCGGCGGGCGCGCTCGTCGGCGGGCTTCTGCTCGGCCTCGTCGAGGCGATGACGGCGGGCTACGTCTCCTCCGCCTACAAGGAGGCGGTGGCCTTCGTCGTCATCCTCGCGGTGCTCTTCGTGATGCCGCAGGGCCTGTTCGGCAAGGCGGCGACCGAGAGGGTCTGACGATGCGCATCTCGCCCGCCGTCGCGACGCTGACCGCACTCGCGCTCATCATCGCGATCCTGCCTGTGTTCTTCCCCACGACCTTCTATTACCGGGTCGGCGCGCTGATCTTCGTCAACGGGCTCGCGGTGACGGGGCTCGTGATCCTGATCGGCTATGCCGGGCAGATCTCGCTCGGGCATGCGGGCTTCGCCGGGATCGGGGCCTATGCCGCCGCGCTCGGGCCCGTCCATCTCGGGCTCCATCCCGCCTGGTGCATGCTCCTCGGCGCCCTCCTGTCGGCGGGCGTCGCCTTCCTGATCGGGCGCCCGATCCTGAAGCTCAAGGGCCATTATCTCGCGGTGGCGACGCTCGGCTTCGGCATCCTCGTCTTCATCGTGCTGACGAACGAGGCCTGGCTGACGCGCGGGCCGGACGGGATCGCGGTCGAGGATCTCGGCTTGCGCGAGGCCGCGCGCGCGATCGGGCTCGATTTGCGCGCGCCGGTGCTGTGGTACTGGTTCACCGGGATCGTCCTGTGGATCGGCGCGCTGATCGCGCTCAATCTCAATGCGAGCCCGTCGGGCCGGGCCTTGCGCGCGCTCCACGATTCGGAAGTCGCCGCGCGCACGGCGGGCGTCGACGTCGCGCGCTACAAGCTCGCCGCCTTCGTGATCTCGGCCGTCTACGCCTCGCTCGCGGGCTCGCTTCAGGCGCTCCTCAACCGCTTCGTGACGCCGGACGTGGCGGGCTTCCTGCATTCGGTCGAATGGGTGACGATGACGGTGCTGGGCGGCGCGGGCAGCGTCTTCGGCGCGATCATGGGCGCGGCGCTGCTGACCGCGCTGCCGCAGGTGCTGACCGTCTTCCAGGAATACGAGCACCTGATCCTGGGCCTCGTCATGATGCTCGTGATGATCTTCATGCCCGACGGCGTCCTGCCGACGCTCGTGCGGCGCCTGCGCAGGAGGAAGACGTGAGCCTTCTTTCCATCGAGGGCCTCGGCATCGATTTCGGCGGCGTGAAGGCCGTCGACGCGGTGAGTTTCGAGGCGAATGCCGGCGAGATCCTCTCGGTGATCGGGCCGAACGGTGCGGGGAAGACGACGCTCTTCAACATGATCTCCGGGCTCTACCGGCCCGCGCGCGGGCGCGTCGTGCTCGACGGGGAGGACGTGACCTTCCTCGAGCCGCACAGGCTCGCCGCGCGCGGCCTCTCGCGCACCTTCCAGAACCTGCAGATCTATCCGCGCATGACGATCCTCGAGAACGTCATGGCCGGGCGCCACCTCATGGAGCGCGGCTCGATCCTCGCCGACATGCTCGGCCTGCCCTCCTCGCGGCGGCGCACGCGCGAGACGCGGGCAGCCGCGATGGCGCTCCTCGAGCGCGTCGGCCTCGCGCGCTGGGCGGAGAACGAGGCGTCCTCGCTCTCCTACGGCGCCCTGAAGCGTCTCGAGATCGCCCGCGCGCTCGCCGCGCGCCCGCGCCTCGTCCTCCTCGACGAGCCGGCCGCGGGCTGCAACGCGGTCGAGACGGAGGAGATCGACGCGCTCATCGCGGAGATCGCGAAGGACGGCGTCGGCGTCCTCCTCGTCGAGCACGACATGAAGCTCGTCATGAAGATCTCCCACCGGGTGGTCGTGCTCGACCACGGCGTGAAGATCGCGCAGGGAGCGCCGGCCGAGGTCTCGCGCGATCCGAAGGTGATCGAGGCCTATCTCGGCGCGCAGAGCGGGGAGGGGGCTCTCGATGCTCTCGGTTGAAGGCCTTCGCGCCGGCTACGGGCGCATCGAGGTGCTGCACGGGATCGATCTCGAAGTGCGCTCGGGGGAGATCGTCACGGTCGTCGGCGCGAACGGGGCGGGGAAGACGACGCTCCTGCGCTGCCTCTCGGGCGTCCACCCGACGACGCACGGGCGCGTGCATTTCCGCGGCGAGGACGTCACGCGCGCCGGCCCTCACGTGCGCGTCGCCCGCGGCCTCGCGCAATCGCCGGAGGGGCGGCAGATCTTCACCAATCTGACGGTGGAGGAGAACCTGCGGCTCGGCGCCTATCTCTTCTCGGACGACCGGGTCGCCGCCGACATGGAGGAGGCCTTCCGCACCTTCCCCGTCCTGCGCGAGAAGCGCGCGCAGATCGCCGGCGGGCTCTCGGGCGGCCAGCAGCAGATGCTCGCCATCGCCCGCGCGCTGATGAGCCGGCCCTCCTGCCTCCTCCTCGACGAGCCGAGTCTCGGGCTCGCGCCGATCCTCGCGCGCCAGGTGCTCGACGCGGTGGTGACCCTCAAGGGGCTCGGCGTGACGATCCTCCTCGTCGAGCAGAACGCGTTCGCGGCGCTCTCCATCGCCGATCGCGGCTACGTCATGGAGACCGGGCGCATCGCGATGAGCGGGCCGGCATCCGATCTCGTGGCCGATGCGCGGGTGCGCGAGGCCTATCTCGGGATCTGAATTCGCAGGCGAAAATTTTTTCCACCGATTTTTCGATTCCTTCGGAACCCATCTTTGGGCGCCGCGTTGATGCGACGACCGGCTCTATTCTGCCCCCACGGAGCCGCACCTATGAGGGCCCGTCCGACCAGTTCGGCGGGCCCTTTCTTTTGTCGCCGCCCCTCACTGGCGCTCGCTGTCGGCGATGATCTCCTCCACCTCCTCGGCCTCCTCCTTCGGCAGGTCGAGGCGCTGGCGCAGATAATCGAGATAGGCGCGCTGGGTCCGGGTGCCGCCCTCCACCGCCGCACGCGAGGCGAGATAGACCTGCCGCGCCGTCTCCCCGTCGGAGACCTGCGCGAGGAGCGCGTCGACGCTCATCGGCTTCTCGAACTCGGCGGCGACGAGCTTGCGCTCCTCGTCGTCGCAGCCCGCCTCGTTCAGCCGCGAGAGGATGCGCTCGCGCTCCTCCGGCTTGATCGAGCCGTCCGACGACGCGGCGGTGATCATCGCGCGGATGAGGAGCAGCGCCTTCTGATCCCCCACCGTCTCCTCGGGCGCCGGGCGCGGATCGAGCATGCGGCTGATGCGATCGCCGAGGCTCTCGCCGGGGCGCCCGCTCTCGCCGGTGAGATTGTCGACGAAATCGCCGATCTGGCCGCCGAGCGTCGAGCGCTTGCCCGCACTCGCACCATTGCCGGCGGCTGGAGCCGCGTCATTGCCCGCCGACGCCGATCCGCCGCGGTCGCGATAGGCGCGGTAGGCGAGATAGCCGAGCGCCGCGAGCCCCGCCTTGCCGCGCAGCGCCCGTCGGCCGAAGCCGGTCATCATCAGAAGCCCGAGGGGGCCGCCGAGCCCCATTCCGACCTTGCCGCCCATGCGGGACATGAGCATCGTTCCGAGAAGTCGCTGCAGGTTAGCCATCGCCTCGATCCGTGTTTGCGTCGAGGCGTCAACCGGGGGGACGCGGCCAGGGTTCCCGCTTTCCCTCCCCGGAGGGGAGGATGACGCGCCGCCCTTCTCCTTCCCCTGAGAGCCTGTGAATCTTTCGGAGGTTGTCATCCCGGGCCGCGAAGCGGACCCGGGACCCATTCGCTCGACGATCGTCCGAGCGCGCATGCCGCGCTCGTTCCGCTACATTTGGACAGCTTCCGTTGGAGAAACGCAGCCTTTAGGCTGCGACTGAGACGTCGTGGATATGGGTCCCGGATCGCCTTCGGCGTCCGGGATGACACCGCAACGAAAGATTTTCAAACTCTGAGGGGAAGGAGAGGGCGCGTCCTGTTTGCCTCGAAGGCATGCAGGAACCACGTTGTGTGCACTCCGCAGCCCCCACGGGGAGGGAGAACTACCCCACGCTCGCCTCGATCGCCTCCATATCCTCGTCGGACAGGCCGAAATGGTGGCCGATCTCGTGGATGAGCACGTGGGTGACGATGGCGCCGAGCGTCTCCTCGTGCTCGGCCCAATAATCGAGGATCGGCCGGCGATAGAGCCAGATCATGTTGGGGAACTGCCCGGACGCGGGCTCCCCCGTCTCGGCGAGACCCAGCCCCCGGAACAGGCCCAGGAGATCGAAGGGGCTCTCGGCCTCGAGATCGGCGAGCGTCTCGTCGTCGGGGAAATCGTCCACCTTGATCACGACGTTCGCCGCGAGATCGCGGAATTCGCGGGGCAGGCGCGCGAAGGCGTCGGCCGCCATGCGCTCGAAATCCTCGAGCGTCGGCGCGGTGAGGTCGAAGAGGGGATCGGCCTCGCGCGCCATCACCACCATCCGAGCTGGAGGCCGAGCCAGACGACGAGGAAGAGGAAGAACGGCACCGCGAGCACCCGCCCGATCCGCCGCCCCCAGACCTCGATCGGATCCGTGCCACCGTCCTCCGCCTGGCCCTGCGCGTCGCGGCCCGCGAAATGGTCCGCCATGCGCCGGCCCATCTTGGCGCCGGCCGAATGCCCGACGGTCTCCGTCTCGCGCTCGACGCGATCGAGCGCGCGCTTGGCCTCACGCTGACGGTCGGCGTCGGTCTGCGGGCGCTTGTCGGCCATGATCCCTCCCGGCGGACGAGCGGCGGATCACTCCGCCGCCACGGGCTGCGCGTCGAGTTCCCGCACGTCCACGAAATGCCCCGCGATCGCCGCCGCTGCCGCCATCGCCGGAGAGACGAGATGCGTGCGGCCCTTGAAGCCCTGGCGGCCCTCGAAATTGCGGTTCGAGGTCGAGGCGCAGCGCTCGCCCGGCGCGAGGCGGTCGGCGTTCATGGCGAGGCACATCGAGCAGCCCGGCTCGCGCCATTCGAAGCCCGCCGCGGTGAAGATGCGGTCGAGCCCCTCGGCCTCCGCCTGCAGCTTCACGAGGCCGGAGCCCGGCACGATCATCGCCGAGACGCCCTCGGCGACCCGCTTGCCCTCGACGATGCGCGCGACCGCCCGCAGATCCTCGATGCGGCCGTTGGTGCACGAGCCGATGAAGACGCGGTCGAGGCGGATGTCGGTGATCCTGGTGCCGGGCTTCAAGCCCATATAGTCGAGCGCGCGCCACTTCGAGATGCGCTTGTTCTCGTCGGCGATGTCGTCCGGGTTCGGCACCACGCCCGTCACCGAAACGACGTCCTCCGGGCTCGTGCCCCAGGAGACGATCGGCGGGAGATTGGCCGCGTCGAGCACGATCTCGCGGTCGAAATGGGCCCCCTCGTCGCTCTTCAGGCTCTCCCAATAGGCGACCGCGCGGTCCCAGGCCTCGCCCTTGGGCGCCTTCGGGCGGTCCTTCAGATAGGCGTAGGTCTTCTCGTCGGGCGCGATCAGGCCGGCGCGGGCGCCGCCCTCGATCGACATGTTGCAGATCGTCATCCGGCCCTCCATCGAGAGCGCGCGGATGGCGGAGCCCGCATATTCGATCACGTGGCCGGTGCCGCCGGCGGTGCCGATCTCGCCGATGATGGCGAGGATGATGTCCTTGGCGGTGACGCCGGCGGGCAATTCGCCCTCCACGCGCACGCGCATGTTCTTCGCCTTCTTCTGGATCAGCGTCTGGGTGGCGAGCACGTGCTCGACCTCCGAGGTGCCGATGCCGTGGGCGAGCGCGCCGAAGGCGCCGTGCGTCGAGGTGTGGCTGTCGCCGCACACGATCGTCGTGCCGGGCAGGGTGAAGCCCTGCTCGGGCCCGACCACGTGGACGATGCCCTGGCGGGCGTCGCGCTCGTCGTAATACTCGATGCCGAATTCGGCCGCGTTGGTGGCGAGCGTCTCGACCTGGATCGCGCTCTCGGGATCGGCGATGCCGGCGCTGCGATCGGTGGTCGGCACGTTGTGGTCGACGACGGCGAGCGTCTTGCCCGGCTGGCGAACCTTGCGGCCGGCGACGCGCAGGCCCTCGAAGGCCTGCGGCGAGGTCACCTCGTGGACGAGATGGCGGTCGATATAGAGGAGGCAGGTCCCGTCCGGCTGGGTGTCGACGACGTGGTCGTCCCAGATCTTGTCGTACATCGTGCGGGGCTTGGTCATCGTCTGCCTCGTCCTCTTTCGTCGACCACCGGCCGGTCTCTCGGCGCTGACCGGAATGTAGCGATTTCGACCCGCCCCGCAATGGCGCGGGCTCCAGGTCTATGTTTCGAACATCATCTCGTCCGCCGACCGGTATCCGATCGGTGGGATGATGCTCCAACGCGAGACGGCGCGACCCTCGCGGGACCGCGCCGTCGGAATGCGAAAAAAGAAGCGGTGTCGCGAGCCGATCGGCGTCGGCCGATCACTCCGCCGCTTCGACGCTCTTGCCGCGGCGCTCGGCGCGCTCGGCGATGCGCGCGGACTTGCCGCGGCGGTCGCGCAGATAATAGAGCTTGGCGCGGCGCACCTTGCCGCGGCGCACGACGGTGATGCCCTCGACCAGCGGCGAATAGAGCGGGAACACGCGCTCGACGCCCTCGCCGTAGGAGATCTTGCGGACGGTGAAGCTCTGGTTGATGCCGCCGCCGTTGCGGGCGATCACGACGCCCTCGTAGGCCTGCACGCGGGTGCGGTCGCCCTCGCGGACGCGCACGTTGACGATCACGGTGTCGCCGGGCTCGAAATCGGGAATGTCCTTCCCGAGAGCGGCGATCTGCTCCTTGTCGATCTGTTCGATGATGTTCATGGGTCTCGTGCTCCTGCCGTTGCGGGCCTCGCGGGCGCGCGGGATTTCGGCGTCCTGTTTTGAGTTGACGGGGGGCTGTACAAGAGACGGAGGCGTTTGTCGAGAGGGGATCGCGAGCCGCCTTGACGCCGCGGCCGCAAGCGGCATAGACCGTCGGCTGCGCAAGGCGCCGTGAGGAGGACCTGCCGATGAGACTCCACGAGACCGAGATCACCGCGATGACCGTCTCAACGGAGCCCCTCGACCATGCCGTCCCGCACCGAGCGCCCGCGCCGCGCCGATCCGCGCACACAGTCTCCTCGTAGATCCGAGCCCTCGCGGAGCCCCGCCGCGAGCATCGCCCTCGACGCCGTCGCCTACACGCTGCCCGACGGGCGGTCGCTCCTGCGCGACCTCGATCTCGCCTTCGGCCCCGGACGCACGGGCATCGTCGGCCTGAACGGCGTCGGCAAGTCCACGCTCCTGCGCATCGCCGCCGGCGCGCTCGCGCCCGATCGCGGAAGCGTCGCGCGCTCGGGGCACGTCGCGATGCTGCGGCAGGGGCTCGCGATCGCTCCCGACGAGCGCATCGCCGATGCCTTCGGCGCTCGCGAGGGCCTCGCACGCCTCGCGCGGATCGAGGCGGGGCGGGGCACGATAGAGGATCACGCGCGCGCCGATTGGACGCTCCCCGCCCGCCTCGACGCCGCGCTCGCGGCGATCGGCCTGCCGGACGCGTCACCCGAGCGCCCGCTCGCGACCCTCAGCGGCGGGCAGCGCACGCGCCTCCTTCTCGCCGCGCTCGTGTTCGACGAGCCCGACACGATCCTCCTCGACGAGCCGACGAACGATCTCGACGCGCAGGGCCGCGCGGCCGTCGCGACCCTGCTGTCGCGATGGCGCGGGGCGGCGATCGTCGCGAGCCACGATCGCGCGCTCCTCGAGCATATGGACGCGATCGTCGAGCTGACAGCGCTCGGCGCGACGACCTATGGCGGCGGCTATGGCGCCTATCGCGAGGCCAAGGCGCGGGAGGAGGCCGCGCGGGCGCGCCGGCTCTCCGATGCCGAGCAACAAGCGGAGGACGTCGCGCGCCGCAATCGCGAGGCGAGCGAACGCAAGGCGCGGCGCGACGGCGCCGGCAAGCGCGAGCGCGCGCGCGGCGGGGCGCCCAAGGTGATGCTCGATTTCGCCCGGGAGCGCGCGGAGGGCTCGCGCGGCGCGCAGGCGCGCACCGCCGAGCGGCTGCACGCGGCGGCCCAGGCCGAGCTCGTCGAGGCGCGCGCGCAGATCGAGATCCGCGAGCGGGTGGCCCTGCGCGTCCCGCCCTCGGGTCTCGCGCCGAACCGCGTGGTCGCGCGCGCGCGAGGTCTCGTCGGCGGGCACGATCCGGCGCGGCCGGCGATCCGCGGGCTCGACCTCGAGATCGTCGGCCCCGAGCGCGTCGCGATCGTCGGGCGAAACGGCGCGGGCAAGTCCACGCTCCTCGCGCTCCTGACGGGGCGCCTCTCACCGATCGCCGGCGAGGTCCGCATCGCCGAGCGCCACGCGCTCCTCGATCAGACGATTGCGCTCCTCGACCCCGCCGAGCGGGTGCGCGACGCCTTTCTGCGCATCAATCCCGACGCGGACGAGAATGCCTGCCGGGCCGCGCTCGCGCGCTTCCTCTTCCGCAACGAGGACGCGCTGCGCGTCGTCGGCACTCTGTCCGGGGGAGAGCGGATGCGCGCCGGGCTCGCCGCGATCCTCGGCGGCGACCGCCCGCCCGAGCTCGTGGTGCTCGACGAGCCGACGAACCACCTCGATCTCGAGGCGATCGCGGCTTTGGAGGCCGGGCTCGTCGCCTATGACGGCGCGATCCTGGTCGCGAGCCACGACACGGCGTTTCTGGAGGCGATCGGAATCGAGCGGGAGGTGCGGCTCGATTTGGAGCCCGGGGCGGCCGCGTGAGCCGCGGCCGGGCTGTGCCCGGCCCGCGAACGCAAAAAACCCCGCGTCGGGGGTCCGATCGCGGGGTTTTTTTGGGTTTGGTTGCGGGGGCAGGATTTGAACCTGCGACCTTCAGGTTATGAGCCTGACGAGCTACCGGGCTGCTCCACCCCGCGGCAAGGTTTTCGGAACGCGAAGGGCCCCGTTGGGGGGATGTCCCTCGGGGGCCCTCGGCGTTTCGATCGTGA
>NZ_JBKBQG010000024.1:0-72697 GCF_046292825.1 Salinarimonas sp.
GCGAAGCGGCGGGGAGGGTAGGGTGGGGGGTGGTGGGGCGTGTGGAGCGGGTGGACAGGGGTGCTCGGCGAATCCGTCGAGACTCCCTCACGCCCCATCCCACAAGCTCCACCACCCCCCACCCCTAACCCCTCCCCGCCGCTTCGCGGGGGGAGGGGAATCCCCCTCACGCTCCGAGCGCCCGCGCGGCCTTCCAGATGCGCCAATGGTCGTGGGGCATCTGGATATGCGTGGAGCCCAGGAAGGCGAACGCGTCGTTGACCGCGTTCGAGAAGCACGGCACGCCGCCGACATGCGGGCTCTCGCCCACCCCCTTGGCGCCGATCGGGTGATGCGGCGAGGGGGTGACGGTGTGGTCGGTCTCCCAGATCGGCGTCTCGACGGCGGTGGGCAGGAAGAAGTCCATGAAGGACGCCCCCATCACGTTGCCCTGCTCGTCGTAGCGGATCTCCTGGCCCATCGCGACCGCGAAGGCCTCGGTGAGGCCGCCATGGACCTGGCCCTCGATGATCATCGGGTTGATGCGGGTGCCGCAATCGTCGAGCGCGTAGAAGCGCCGGACCTTGTAGACACCCGTGTCGACGTCGATGTCCATCACGCAGAAATAGGCGCCGAACGGATAGGTCATGTTCGGCGGGTCGTAATAGGACACCGCCTCGAGGCCGGGCTCCATCCCCGGAGGGGGCTGGTTGTAGGCGGCCCAGACGATCTCCTTCATCGCCTTGCGGCGCTCGGGCGCGCCCTTCACCTGGAAGCCGTCGATGTCCCATTCGACGTCGTCGTGGTGCACCTCGAGCATGTGCGCCGCGATCATCTGCGCCTTGGCCTTGATCTTGCGCGCGGCGACCGCGGTCGCCGCACCCGCGACCGGCGTCGAGCGCGAGCCGTAGGTGCCGAGCCCGTAGGGCGCCGTGTCGGTGTTGCCCTCCTCGATCATGATGTCGTCGGCGGGGATGCCGAGCTCGGTCGCGATGATCTGGGCGTACGTCGTCTCGTGGCCTTGGCCCTGGCTCTTGGTGCCCATCCGCGCGATCACGCCGCCGGTGGGGTGGATGCGGATCTCGGCCGAATCGAACATGCCGATGCCGAGGATGTCGCAATTGCGGGTGGGGCCGGCACCCACGATTTCGGTGAAGAAGGAGACGCCGATGCCCATGATCTCGCGCGTCTCGCCCCGCCGGAAGGCCTCCTGCTTCGCCTTCTGCTCGGCGCGCAGAGCCTCGTAGCCGACCGCGTCGAGCGCCTTCTTCATCGCGGTGTGGTAGTCGCCCGAATCGTATTCCCAGCCGAGCGCCGACTGGTAGGGGAATTGCTCCGCCTTGATGAAGTTCTTCGTCCGCAGCTCGACGCAATCCATGCCGAGCTTCTGGGCCAGGATCTCGATCGCGCGCTCGATCGCGTACACGGCCTCCGTCACGCGGAACGAGCAGCGATAGGCGACGCCGCCCGGCGCCTTGTTGGTGTAGACGCCGTCGACCTCGAGATGGGCGACGGGGATGTCGTAGGAGCCGGTGCAGATGTTCATGAACCCCGCCGGCCACTTGGACGGATCGGCGCAGGCGTCGAAGGCGCCGTGATCGGCGAGCACGTGGCAGCGCATGGCGGTGATCTTGCCGTCCTTCGTCGCCGCGAGCTCGGTCGTCATGTGGTAGTCGCGGGCGAACGAGGTGGTGGAGAGGTTCTCCATCCGGTCCTCGACCCATTTCACCGGCACGCCGAGCACGATCGAGGCGACGATCGCGCAGATATAGCCCGGATAGGCGCCGACCTTGTTGCCGAAGCCGCCGCCGATATCGGGGGCGATCACGTGGATCTTGTGCTCGGGCAAGCCGGAGAGCAGCGAGGCGACGGTGCGGATCACGTGCGGCGCCTGGAAGGTGCCCCAGAGCGTCAGCTCGCCGCGGATCTTGTCCATCGACGCCAGAGCCTGGCAGGTCTCGAGCGGCGAGGGATGGGTGCGGTGATAGGTGAGCAGCTCCTTGATCGTCACGTCCGCGCGCGCGAAGGCCTCGTCGGTCGCGCTCTTGTCGCCCACCGCCCAGGTGAAGATGTGGTTGTGGTGCTTGCGCGGGCCGTGGGCGCCTTCCGTCTTGTCCTTGATGTCTTCGCGCAGCAGCGGCGCGTCCGGGTCCATCGCCTTGAAGGGATCGACGAGGGGCTCGAGCTCCTCGTATTCGATCTCGACGAGCTCGATCGCGTCGGCCGCGATGTAGCGGTTCTCGGCGACGACGAAGGCGACCTCCTGGTTCTGGAAGAGCACCTTCTCGTCGGCGAGGACGGCCTGCACGTCGCCCGCGAGGGTGGGCATGTAATGGAGATTGAGCGGCTTCAGGTCCTGCGCCGTCAGCACCGCCTTGACGCCCGGCAGCGCCTTCGCCTTCGAAATGTCGATGCGCTTGATCCGCGCATGCGCGTAGGAGGAGCGCACGAAATCGCCGAACAGCATGCCCGGCAGCTTGATGTCGTCGACATATTGGCCGCGGCCTTGCGTGAAGCGCACGTCCTCGACGCGCTTCCGCTTGCAGCCCATGCCCTGGAGCTTCGCCTCGCGCTGCTCCCGCGTCGGAGTGAGATCGTTCATTCCGCGGCCTCCTGAATGGGCGCGCCGCGAAGCGTGGCGGCGGCGTGCGAAATCGCCTTGACGATGTTCTGGTAGCCCGTGCAGCGGCAGAGATTGCCGGCGATGCCCGCGCGGATCTCGTCGTCGGTCGGGTTCGGGTTCTCCTGGAGGAGGCGGTGGGCGCGCACGATCATGCCGGGCGTGCAATAGCCGCACTGGAGCCCATGATGCTCGCGGAACGCCTCCTGGAGGGCGTGCAGCGTGCCGTCGGGCGCCGCCATGCCCTCGATGGTGACGATCTCGGCGCCGTCCGCCTGGACCGCGAACATGGTGCAGGACTTCACCGACATGCCGTCGATGTCGAGCGTGCAGGCGCCGCAATGGCCGGTCTCGCAGCCGATATGGGCGCCGGTGAGCCCCAATTCCTCGCGGATGAAATGGACGAGGAGGGTGCGCGGCTCGACGAGCGCCTCGATCGGCCGCCCGTTGATCGTCATCTTGACGTGGACCTTGGACATGAACTCCTCCCTCAGCCGCGGGCGCGGGCGGCGGCGCGGGCGAGCGCCCGGCGCAACATGATCCCCGCCATCTCGGTGCGGTACTCGGCCGGGCCGCGCCCGTCGGAGGCCGGGTTGGTGATCGCCTTGGCGGCCTCGACCGCGCGGTCGACCACCTCAGGCTCGAGCCGCGAGCCGGCGAGGATCGCCATCGCGTCCTCGGCGAGAAGCGGCGTCTCCGAGACGTTGGTGAGGCCGATGGCGACGGTCTCGACGGTCGCGCCGTTCATCGTGAGGATCACGGCGGCGGCGGCGGTC
Organism: Salinarimonas sp.; assembly: GCF_046292825.1. Classification (GTDB taxonomy): domain Bacteria; phylum Pseudomonadota; class Alphaproteobacteria; order Rhizobiales; family Beijerinckiaceae; genus Salinarimonas. Next base: position 3,376 of record NZ_JBKBQG010000024.1, read on the forward strand.
GCGTAGTCGCCGACCTTGCGCTTGAGCTTCTCGTAGGCGGCGCCGTGGCCGGCGGGCGGTGTCGGGATGCGCACGGCGACGAGGAGCTCGCCGGGCTCGGCCGCGGTGAAATAGGCGCCCTCGTAGAAGGCGCGTGCGGGGACGCGCCGCTCGCCGCTTTGGCCCACGAGCACGTAGGTCGCGTCGAGCGCCATCATCACGGCCGGCATGTCGTTGCCGGGGTCGCCGTTCGCGACGTTGCCGCCGAGCGTGCCGCGATAGCGGATCTGCGGATCGGCGATGAGCGCCGAGGTCTCCGGGATCAGCGGGAGCCTCTGCGCGATCAGGGGATCGGCGAGGAGCGCGGCTTGGGTCGTCATCGCTCCGACGACGATCTCGCCGCCCTCCTCGCGCACGCCCTTGAGGTCGGCGATGCGGGAGAGGTCGACGAGATGCTCGGGCGCGGCGAGCCTGAGCTTCATCATCGGGATGAGGCTGTGGCCGCCGGCGAGCGCTCTCGCCTCGTCGCCGAGCGAGGCGAGGAGGCTCACCGCCTCCGCGACCGTTTGCGGCCTGTGGTAGTCGAAGCTGCCGGGAATCACGCCGGTTCCTCCTCCTCGAGTGTTCCAACCCTTCATTGCGGCACATGGTCCGCGTTTTTCGAGAGGGTCCAGAGAGGAGGGGGGTGCGACAACGCTTCCTGCACGAATCCGGGCGGCATTTCACGAAATGCCGCCACGCTGCACGAAGTGCGTCAGACGGTCTGACCTATTCGGCCGCATCCAAGGATGGTGCATCCACCCCGCGTCGGCCCGCGATGCGGCGCTTCAGGGCCGGCAGGCGCGCGCGGGCCACGGGCAGGCTCCCGCAATCGGCGATCTCGACGATGCCGTTGTCTCCGGCGCGGCGGACGCTCGCCACGTGGTCGAGATTGACGATGTGGCTGCGGTGGACGCGCATGAAGCGCTCGGGATCGAGCGCCGCCTCCACATCGCCGATCGAGAGCGAGCAGAAATATTCCGCCTCCGCATCGCGCACGTAGGTGTAGTGCGCGTTGGCGCGCACGCAGCGGATCGCCTCGGCCGAGAGCCGCAGAGGCTGGCCGGCGCGCTCGACGGTCAGCGCCGCGAGCGGAGAGCGCTGGCGCGCGCCCGCCCCGCCGAGCGGCCCCGGACGCGCGACCTCCTCGGCATTCGGCAGGGGAGGGCGCTCTGGCTCGGGCGCCGCCCGAACCTCCCGCGGCGCGGCGTCCTGCGCGGCCGTCTCCGCTGTCGCCGGCTCCGGGGTCACGAGCGCGAGGAAGGCGCCGGAGACCGCAAACGCGATCGCCGCCACCGCGACCGCGAGGCCGTCGGAGGAGAGGGCGACGGCGAATTGGCTCTCAGGCGCCGCCGCGGCCGGATGCAGGCTCATCCCCGCCATCGCCGTGTAGTGCATGCCCGAGATCGCGAGCGCCATCGCCGCCGCCGACGCCCAGACCCGCTTCACCGCCGCCTCGAAGCACAGCCACAGAGCCGCGGTCGAGGCGCCGACGGCGATGGCGAAGGAGAGCGCGACCATCGCATGGGCATGGTGCATCGCCATCGATCCGGCGAGCGCCGTCATTCCCAGATAGTGCATCGAGACGATGCCGAGCCCCATCAGAACGCCGCCCGCCCCCAGACGCAGCGCGCGGGGACGCTTCGTCGCCGCGAGCAGCATCGCCCCGCCGACGGCGGTCAGGCAGACGAGGAGCGAGAACAGGGTGGGCGCGACGAGATAGGTCACCTCGACGGGCAGCCGCGCGGCGAGCATGCCGATGAAATGCATCGACCAGATGCCGATCGCCAGCGCGCCGGCCGCGCCGAGAATCGCCCCGCGCCGCCGCAGCCCCTGCGCCGCCTGCGCCCGCTGCGCGAGCGACAGCCCCACATAGGCGCCCTGGATGGCGACGAGGATCGAGAGCGCGACGAGCCACGGATCGTAGACGACGCCGTGCGAGGCGTGACCGAGCGTCGCCTCGACGGCGGCGCCGACCGTCTCGGCGAGGCCGGGCAGCGGTGCGGACGGCGTCGACATCGGCTCTCCTCGGGCTCCGTGCGCCGACACTAGCCGATCCGTCTCCCGAGGCAACCGACGAGCGACAAGTCGGGAGCGAGCGAGTGCCGTCCCGGGAACACGGCTCTTTCGGCACCGTTCTCCGCAGACGAAGTCACGGGAGACGCGACGATGGCCGACAAGACCAATCCCGACGCCGTCCCGCCCGGCACCACGGGCGCGGGCGAGAACGTCTGCCGGCGCTGCGCCGGCAAGGGCACCCTCGACGGCGAGGCCTGCCCCGATTGCAAGGGCACGGGCAAGGTGACGACCCCGGTCGCCGGCGGCTGAGGATTCGTGATTTCCCCTCAGCGCGCAGAGGTGTCATCAAGTTGGTCGCGCCGACAGGGTGAGTGCTCCACCGGTGTCATCCCCGGCCGGAGGTCGCTTGCGACCGGAGGGGAAGGGGACCCAGCATGAAAATTGCTTGCGGAGCAAGCGCTTGTGGCGGCGACGAGCCGCCTGGTCGGCGGCACCATAGTGTGCTCCGCACACGTCTTGTGCTGGGTCCCCTTCCCCTGCGCACGCTAAGCGTGCTCCGGCCGGGGATGACACGGGGTGCCTGTCATCCCGGACGCTAGAGGGCGATCCGGGACCCAGACCCACGACGTGTCGGCCGCAGCCTATAGGCTGCGTTTCGTCGACGATCGCTTCCGCAAGGTGGAGGAGCGAGCGCGGCATGCGCGCTCGGACTTGTCGTCGAGTCTATGGGTCCCGGGTCCGCTTCGCGGCCCGGGATGACGACCGTCGAGAAAGCGCCCTCAGAGCGGTTCCGCGCCCCAAATCTCGCGGGCATATTCCGCGATCGTGCGGTCGGAGGAGAACCAGCCGACGCGCGCGGTGTTGAGGATCGCCCGGCGCCGCCACACCGGCCGATCGCGCCAGACTTCGTCGACGTGGCGCTGGGCCTCGTAATAGGCGTCGAAATCGGGCGCCACCAGGAAGTGGTCGTGATGCGCGATCGCCTCCGTGATCGGGTGGAAGCGGGTCGGATCGTCGGGCGAGAAGGCTCCCGTCTCGATCTCGTAGAGCACGCGCGCGAGCCGCGCCGAGTGCTCGTCCCGCGACAGGCCGCCCTTCGCGCGCACGGCCGCGACCTCGTCGACGGTCAGGCCGAAGATGAAGATGTTCTCGTGCCCGACATGGTCGCGGATCTCGACATTCGCCCCGTCGAGCGTGCCGATCGTCAGCGCGCCGTTGAGCGCGAGCTTCATGTTGCCGGTGCCGGACGCCTCCATCCCCGCCGTCGAGATCTGCTCTGAGAGGTCGGCGGCCGGGATGATGGTCTCCGCGAGGCTGACATTGTAGTTCGGCAGGAAGACGACCTTCAGCCGGTCGCCGATGTCGGGATCGGTGTTGATCACCTTCGCCACGTCGTGGGCGAGCTTGATGATCAGCTTCGCCTGCGTGTAGCTCGCCGCCGCCTTGCCGGCGAAGACCTTCACGCGCGGCGCGACGAAGCGGTCCGGATGGGCCTTGATCGCGTGGTAATGCGCCACGGCTTCCAGCACGTTCAGCAGCTGGCGCTTGTATTCGTGGATGCGCTTGATCTGCACGTCGAACATCGCGGTCGGGTCGACGCGCCAGCCGGTGCGCTCCTCGACGAGCCGGGCGAGCCGCTCCTTGTTGGCGAGCTTCACCGCCGCGAAGCGCTCCTGGAAGCCCGCATCGTCGGCATGCGCCTCGAGCCCGCGAAGCGCCTCGGGATCGTCGAGCACCCGCTCGCCGAGCGTCTCGACGAGGAGGCGGGTGAGACCCGGATTGCATTGCTGCAGCCAGCGCCGGAAGGTGATGCCGTTCGTCTTCGAGACGATGCGGTCGGGAAACAGCGTGTTCAGATCCCGGAACACCGTCTCGCGCATCAGGTCGGTGTGCAGCGCCGAGACGCCGTTGACCTTGTTCGCGCCGAGGAAGGCGAGGGTGCCCATGCGCACGCGCCGCCCGCCGGTCTCGTCGATGATGGAGGCGGTGCGGATGAGGTCGGTGTCCTGCGGATGGGCGCGGGCGATCGCCTCGAGGTGGTGCCAGTTGATCCGGTAGATGATCTCCATGTGGCGCGGCAGGAGCCGCTCCATGATCTGCACCGACCAGGTCTCGAGCGCCTCCGGCAGGAGGGTGTGGTTCGTGTAGTTGAGGGTGCGGCGGGTGATCTGCCAGGCCTCCTCGAAGCCCATCCGGTGCTCGTCGACGAGCAGCCGCATCAATTCCGCCACCGCGATCGCGGGATGGGTGTCGTTGAGCTGGATCGCCGCCTTCTCGCCGAGGCTCGCGAGCGAGCCGTGCTGCTGCACGTGGCGGCGCACGAGGTCCTGGAGCGAGGCCGAGGTGAAGAAGAACTCCTGGCGCAGCCGCAGCTCGTAGCCGGCGGGCGTCGCGTCGCTCGGATAGAGCACCCGCGAGATCGCCTCGACGCGCGCCCGGTGCGCCATGGCCCCGACATAGTCGCCGTGGTTGAACACCTCGAGCGCGAGCGGCTCCGGCGCCTTGGCGGACCACAGCCGCAGGGTGTTGACGTGCTTGCCGCGCCAGCCGACGATCGGGGTGTCGTAGGCGACCGCGATCACCTCCTCGGCGGGCGTCCAGACCCGGTGATTGGCGCCCGCGCCCTCCTGATCGTCCTCGACGCGCCCGCCGAAGCCGACGCGGTAGACCACCTCCGGCCGCTCGAATTCCCACGGATTGCCGAAGGATAGCCAATCCTCGGGGATCTCGCGCTGCCAGCCGTCCGACACCGCCTGCCGGAACAGGCCGTAATCGTAGCGGATGCCGTAGCCGTAGGCGGGCAGCGAGAGCGTCGCGAGGCTCTCCATGAAGCAGGCGGCGAGGCGGCCGAGGCCGCCGTTCCCGAGCGCGGCGTCCGGCTCGACCTCGCGCAGGGCGTCGAGATCGACGCCGAGCGGCGACAGCGCCTCGCGCGCGGTCTCGGTCAGGCCGAGATTGCCGAGGGCGTCGAAGAGGAGCCGGCCGATCAGGAATTCGAGCGAGAGATAGTAGACGCGCTTCTTGCCCGAGGCATAGGTCCGCCGCGTCGAGTCGAGCCAGCGGTCGATCATCCCGTCGCGCAGCGCGAGAATGGTCGCGAGCAGCCAATCGTGGTCGGAGGCGCGGGAGGCGTCCTTGCCGACGGCGTAGACGAGCTTCGCGAGCACGGCCTCGCGGAAGACGGCCGGATCGACCCCGCCCGGCTGCGAAAGGGGGGAGGGGGCGTGCGCCGTGCCCTCGCGTGCGGCGGTCTTGGCCGCGGCGCGACGCGGCTTCGCGTTCGCGGTGGGGTCCGCGGTGGTCGAGGGGTCGATCGAATCGTCCACGGGTGCGTCCTCGTCTCGGCGAGCGTTCGGTTCGGGCGATCGCGCCACGCTCGGCGGCGCGACGGGGCGGCGCGATCCTGCGGCGTCCCCGTCGGGTGGGCGGGGAGTGGAACAGCCGCAGGCATCATTTGTCAAACCGCGATCGTCGAACGCGCCGCATTCCGCAGCGGTGCCGCGCGCCGGCGCGGCGAATCGGCGCGCCGAAAATCAGCCTACCCACGATCAGTCCGCCGCCCGCGCCGCCGCCAAAGCCTCGCGCAGGAGCGCCGCGCGGCTCGCGGGGTCCGCCGGGCAACCCGCCGCGAGCCAGGTCCGGCGCGCAGCCGCGAGACCGAGGCTGACGGCCGGACCCTTCGGCACGCCGGCCTTGACGAGGTCCGCCCCCCGCAGCGGCAGCGTCGGGACGCTCCCGGGATCGGCCTGGAACGCGGCGAGCGCCGCGCGCGCCTCGGGCTCCACGACGGGGCGCGGCTCGCCCGACAGCGCGGCGAGCGCGTCGCCGACGGCGACGGGGGGATGATCGGCGACGAGCGCGCGGATCTCGCCTTCGCCGAGTGTCCCCGCCGCCCCGTGCAGGCGCTCGACGAGGGCGGCGAAGGCGAGGACGCGCTTCGTCTCCTCGTTCGAGAGCCGCAGCCGGTCGCGCAGCCGCTCGGCATCCTCGCGCACGCGCACGCAGAACGCCGCGAGCCGGGCGATCGGCGCGCGATCGGCGGCGATCGCGCGGTCGAGGCGCCCGCCTTCTCCGGCCGCGCCGATCAGGCCCTCCGCGATCCCGGTCTCGCCGAGGAGCCGCACGATCTCGCCCGCGCGCCGCGCCGCGACGAGCCGCAACATCTCCGCGCGCACCCGCTCGCGCGAGAGGATCGCGAGCCCCGCGCGCTCGCGGATCGCCGCGTCGAGGCCGGCGGCGTTGACCGGGCCTCGCGCGAAATCGGCGGTGAAGCGGAAGAAGCGCAGGATGCGCAGGTAATCTTCGCGGATGCGCCGACGCGCGTCCCCGATGAAGCGCACGCGCCCCGCCGAAAGATCGTCGAGGCCGCCCGCGTAATCGTGGATCTCGCCGCGCGCATCGACCGAGAGCGCGTTCACGGTAAAATCGCGTCTGAGCGCGTCCGCGGCGAAATCGCGCCCGAAGCGCACCACCGCGCGCCGCCCGTCGGTCTCGACGTCCTCGCGCAGGCTCGTCACCTCGTAGGGCTCGCCCGCGACGACGATGGTCAGCGTGCCGTGCGCGAGCCCGGTCGGCACGACCTTGAAGCCCGCCGCCTCGGCACGGGCGCGTGTGACGTCCGGGGTCGCGGTCGTCGTCAGATCGACCTCGTGCACCGCGCGCCCCACGAGCGCATTGCGCACCGCCCCCCCGACGACGCGCGTCTCTTCCCCGTCCCCGTCGAGCGTCGCGAGGAGCCGCGCGACGCGCGCGTCGGCGAGGACGGCCTGGAGGCGGGAGAAGTCGAGGATCATGGGGCGCGCCTCGCTGTGCGCGAGGCCGTCATCGCGGGCTGCGTCCGGCGCGTCGAGAGCATGGGTCCGGTATCGCCGACGGCGTCCGGGACGACACCCCTGAGGAGCTCGTGAATCTGTCTAACGCTGTCATCCCGGGCCGCGAAGCGGACCCGGGACCCATACGCTCCACGATCGTCCGAGCGCGCATGCCGCGCTCGCATCGCACCCCTCGAGCATCTACCTTTCGAGAAACGCAGCCTACAGGCTGCGACTGACATGTCGTGGATATGGGTCCCGGATCGCCTTCGGCGTCCGGGATGACACCTCCGAGAACGATTTTGAGACTTCGAGGGGAAGGACAGGGGCGGCGCCTCCTCCGAGCGACTTCGTGCGCGTATCGCGACGCACGACCCGTCCGCTTCAATGCCGGACCCTCTTCCTGCGCCCGTCATCCGCAGGCTCATTCGAATCGCGGCGGCACCACGCGGCCGCCTTCGAATTGCGGGGGGACGTAGGCGCCGGTGTCGCGGGGGGCGGCGATGCCGGTATAGAGGAGCGCGGCGACGACGCAGACGAGCCCGGCGATGGCGAGCGGCGGGATCGACTTCTCCCAGTGCTCGAAGGCGAGCGGGTTGCGCTGGCGGATGAGCAGATAGGCGAAGAAGATCGCGAAGGGCAGGAAGAAGAACAGGGCCTGTCCGAGCAGCGCGCGCGTCATGAATCCTCCGGTCGTCGGCTCGTGCGGGGGCCGTGCAGCCGCTCGTAGAGGTGCCGCAGGATCCCCGCCGTCACCCCCCACACATAATGCCGTCCGTGCGCGATGGCATAGTAGCGGCGCAGGCTTCCGTTCCAGGAGCGCACGTGCATCTCGTGGTTCGCCTCGTCCATCAGGAAGGCGAGGGGGATCTCGAACGCCTCCGCCACCTCCGCGCGGTTGACGGCGAGCGCGAAGCCCTCCCGCACGAGCGCGACCACCGGCGTGACGAGATAGCCCGAGAACGAGAGATAGGTGTCGGAATAGCCGAGCGGCTCGACGAAGGCGGGGTCGAGGCCGATCTCCTCGCGCGCCTCGCGCAAGGCGGCGGCGAGCGTGTCCGCGTCCTGCGGGTCGATGCGCCCGCCGGGAAACGAGATCTGCCCGGAATGGGCGCGCAGGTGCCCGGCGCGCTCGGTGAAGAGCATGGTGAGCCCGGCCTCGCGGCGCACGATGGGGATCAGCACCGCGGCCGTCTTGGGGTCGCGCGAGGCCGGCGCGAGGCCGCGCCCGGTCTCGTCGAAGCGGGCGTTCAGGTCGTGGTCGCCGCGGGCGAGGGCGAGACCGGCGGGCGGGCTCGCGTGGAGGCGATCGCGGGCGAGCGCGCGGAAGGCCTCGGCCTCGTCGGCCGGGCGCGTCGCGAGCGCCTCAAGAGGCATCGTCGGCATCCGCCATCTCGAAGAACGCGCCGCCCGCCGCGACGCCGAGCACGCGCCGGCCGTCCACCTCCCGCTCCTCCGCGAGCGCGACGAGGTCGTAGGCGAGCGCGCGCGTCACGAGCGCCCACAGCCCGCCGCGGACGAGCACGTAGGGCTTCACGCCATCGTGATCGTCGCGCGCGAAGCGCAGCTTGTGGTCGGGAGAGAGCGCGACGACGTCGTCGACATTCGTCCGGAACGCGATCTGCCGGCCCTCTCCCTCCCCCTCGACCGCCATCTCGACGGCGAGGAAGGGCGCGTCGTCGACGCGGATGCCGACGCGCTCGACGGGGGTCACGAGCACGTGCCGCTCGGGATCCTTGCGCAGGACGGAGGCGAAGAGGCGCACGAGGGCGGGCCGGCCGATGGGCGTGCCCATGTAGTACCAGGTGCCGTCGGCGGCGATTCGCATGTCGATCTCGCCGCAATAATCCGGATTCCAGCGCTCGACGGGGGGAATCTTCCGCCCGCCTCCCGCTTGCGCGCCGACCAGGGCGGCGAGGCGGGAGAGGTCCGCGCCGGCGCCGTCCGATGCCGCTTTCGTGATCGTGGTCTCGCTCATCTTCTCCATTCTGCCCAAATGCGCTGCAAGAGAGCAACGGCAACGTCGCTCGCGCGCGCTCCGCATCCGTAACGAACGCCGACGACCTGCGACGCGTTGCCCCCCTGCGGCGGCTCGTCTCGCTTGCGCGCGGGGTGCGTTCGGCCCCACACTTGCTTCCCGGGGCATTCGGGACCGGGGCATTGGTCCGGTCTCGAGACCGGCACGTTCATGCACGCGAAGGGTGCCAGATGTCGCAGACGACCGCCTCCACCGCCGCGCTCGACGACGCCATCGTGCGGTCGGCCGAGACCACGCTCGAGACCCTGTCTCGCGCGCGCCACGAGATCCATCAGGTGATCTTCGGGCAGGAGAAGGTCGTCGACCTCGCCCTCGTGACGATCCTCGCGGGCGGCCACGGGCTGCTCGTCGGCGTGCCCGGTCTCGCCAAGACGAAGCTCGTGGAGACGCTCGGCACGGTGCTCGGCCTCGACGCGCGCCGCGTCCAGTTCACGCCCGACCTGATGCCCTCCGACATCCTCGGCTCGGAGATCCTCGAGGAGACCGCCGACAAGCGCCGCTATTTCCGCTTCATCAAGGGCCCGATCTTCGCCCAGCTGCTGATGGCGGACGAGATCAACCGCGCGAGCCCGCGCACCCAGTCGGCGCTCCTGCAGGCGATGCAGGAGCACCACGTCTCGGTGGGCGGCGAGCGCCACGACCTTCCGCGGCCCTTCCACGTGCTCGCGACCCAGAACCCGATCGAGCAGGAGGGCACCTATCCCCTGCCCGAGGCGCAGCTCGATCGCTTCCTCCTCGAGATCGACGTCGATTACCCGGACCGCGTCGCCGAGCGTCAGATCCTGCTCGCCACGACGGGCGTGGAGGAGAAGCGCGCGAGCGCGGTGCTCACCTCCGAGGACCTGATGAACGCCCAGCGCCTCGCCCGCCGCCTCCCGGTCGGCGAGAGCGTGGTCGAGGCGATCCTCGATCTCGTCCGCTCGGCCCGCCCCGGCGACGGCGACCCCGCGATCACCGACAAGCTCCTCTGGGGGCCGGGACCGCGCGCGAGCCAGGCTTTGATGTTCGCCGTGCGCTCCCGCGCCCTCATCGAGGGGCGGCTGGCGCCCTCCGTCGAGGACGTCGTCGCGCTCGCCGAGCCGGTGCTCAAGCACCGCATGGCTCTGAGCTTCGCCGCGCGCGCCGACGGGGAGACCATCCCCGGCCTCGTCGCGCGGCTCGCGGCCAAGCTGCGCGGCTGAAGGGAGAGCGGATGGCGCGCGTCCACGTCCTCGAGCACGAGACCCGCTCTCCCGGCCGCGCCGAGGCGGATGCCGCGCTCGGTCTCGCCGGACGGCTGCCGCGCCTCGTGCTCGAGGCCCGCCGCGTCGCCGCGACCCTCGCCCACGGCATCCACGGCCGCCGCCGCGCCGGCCCCGGCGAGAGCTTCTGGCAGTTCCGCCCCTTCGTCCAGGGCGAGAGCGCGAGCCGGATCGACTGGCGCCGCTCGGCGCGCGACGACCGGCTCTACGTCCGCGAGCGCGAATGGGAGGCGGCGCACGCGGTCCATCTGTGGATCGACCGCTCCGCCTCGATGGCCTACCGCTCCGATCTCGCCCAGGCCTCCAAGGTCGAGCGCGCGCTCGTGCTCGGCCTCGCGCTCGCCGATGCGCTCGTCGAGGGCGGCGAACGGGTCGGGCTGATGGGCCTCCTGCCGCCGCGCGCCTCGCGCCGCATCGTCGAGAGCTTCGCCGAGGCGCTCGCCGCCGATCGCGCGGGCATCGAGGAGGGGCTGCCGCCCGCGCGCCCGCTCGCGACGCAGGAGGAGGCGCTGATCGTCTCCGACTTCCTCACCCCCGTCGACGCGATCGCGCCGGCGATCGAGAGCCTCTCCGCGCGGGGCGCGCGCGGGCACCTCGTGATGATCGTCGATCCCGTCGAGGAGACCTTCCCCTTCTCCGGCCAGGCCGTGCTCGAGGACGTCGAGGGCGGCGGGCGGCTGCGGGTGGGCGACGCCGCGACCTGGGGCGCGAGCTACCGGGCGCGGCTCGAGGCTCATCGCGGGGCGCTCTCCGATCTCGCGCGCCGCCGCGGCTGGACGCTGACCCTCCACCGCACCGACCGGCCCGCGAGCGAGGTCGCGCTGCGGGTGATCACCCTGATCGGCGCCGCCCGCGACCGCTTCGCCACGGGAGCCGCCTGATGCTCGGATTGCCCATCAGCTTCGCCGCGCCCCTGGTCCTCGCCGCTCTGATCGCGCTGCCGGCCATCTACCTGCTCCTGCGGGTGACGCCGCCGCAGCCGCGGCTGATCGCGTTCCCGCCCCTGCGGATCGTGCGCGATCTGATGCCGCAGCGGGAGACGCCGGCGCGCACCCCCTGGTGGCTCCTCCTCCTGCGCCTCGTCATCGCCGCGCTCGTGATCCTCGCGGTCGCCGGCCCGATCCTCAACCCGCCCCCGGCTCTGGAGGGAGACCGGGACGCGCCGGTGCTCTTCGTCGTCGACAACGGCGCGCTCGCGGCGACGGACTGGCGCACCCGTGCGGGCGTGCTCGCCGAGCAGGGCGAGGCGCTCGCCCGCGAGGGCCGCTCGATGGCGATCCTGCCGACCGCCGAGCCCGCCGTCGCGGTGCCGCTGCTCGCGCCCCCCGCCGCGCTCGAGCGCATCCGCGCGCTGCGCCCGCAGCCGCACGCGGCCGAGCGCGCGGGCGTCCTGCCCGCCGTGACGAGCTTCCTCGCCGAGCACCCGAACGCGCAGATCGTCTTCCTCTCCGACGGGGTCGCCTCCCTCGACGGCGTCGATTTCGGCGCGGCCCTCGCCGATCGCGCGGGCTCCGGCGGGATCGTCGTGTTCGGCCGCACGCGCGCCCCGGCGCTCGCGCTCGCGGGCTCGGAGAACGCCGCCGCCGGCCTCGTCGCGACGATCGTGCGCGCCGAGCCGAACGGGCGCGATTCGGGCCTCCTGCGCGCCCTCGACCTGCGCGGCCTGCCCGTCGGCGAGGTGCCCTTCGCCTTCGAGCCGGGCGAGACCGAAACGCTCGCCCGCTTCGACCTGCCGATGGAGCTGCGCAACGCCATCCGCCGCGTCGAGATCGCGGGGGAGGGCTCGGCCGCCGGCGTGACCCTCGTCGACGAGCGCAGCCAGCGCCGCCGCGTCGGCATCGTGACGGGCGCGACCATCGATCAGGCGCAGCCGCTGCTCGCGCCGACCTTCTATCTCGAGCGCGCCCTCGGGCCGCACGCGGACGTGCGCATCGAGCGCGGCAGCGTCTCGGGCGGCGTCGAGCGGCTGCTCGACGAGCAGGTCTCGGTCCTGATCCTCGCCGATGTCGGCGCCATCGAGCCCGGCACGCGCGAGCGCATCGACGCCTTCGTGGACGCCGGCGGGCTCGTCCTGCGCTTCGCGGGCCCGCGCCTGTCGGTGGGCGAGGACGATCTCGTGCCGGTGCGGCTGCGGCGCGGCGGGCGCACGCTCGGCGGCGCGCTGTCGTGGTCGACGCCCCGCACGCTCGCGCCCTTCGAGCGCGACAGCCCCTTCTACGGTCTCGCCGTCCCGCCCGAGCTCGGCGTCTCCCGCCAGATCCTCGCCGAGCCGGACGGCGACCTGCCGGCGCGCACCTGGGCGGCGCTCGCGGACGGCACGCCGATCGTCACCGCCGATCGCCGCGGGGAGGGGATGATCGTCCTCTTCCACGTGACGGCGGACGCCGCCTGGTCGAACCTGCCGCTGACCGGGCTCTTCGTCGACATGCTGCGCCGCACGATCGCCTTCGCGAACGCCCCCGCGGGCGCCGGGATCGACAGCGAGGAGGCCTCGCGCCAGCCGGTGGCCCCGCGCCAGGTGCTCGACGGCTCGGGCGCCTTCGTCGCGCCCACCCCGAACGCCATGCCGGTGACGCGCGCCTTCGCGGACCGCGCGAGCGCGCAGCACCCCGCGGGCTTCTACGGGCCGGTCGATGCGAGCCTCGCCGTGAACGTGCTCGGCCCCGAGGACCGGCTCGCCCCCCTCGATCTCGGCGGCGTCCCCGCGCGGACCGCCCCGCTCGAGCGCGCCGCGACGATCGACCTGCGGGCGCCGCTCCTCACCGCGGCGCTCCTCCTCCTGATGCTCGACACGATCGTCGCACTCGCGCTCGGCGGCCATCTCGCGCGCCTCGTCTCCCGCCCGCGGCGGGCGGGGGCGGGTGCCGCGGCGGCGCTCCTCGCGCTCGGCCTCGTCTTCGGCGCGGCGCCGGTCGGCTCCGCGAAGGCTCAAGGCGCGGAGGGCGATCCCACCGTCACCGCCGCGATGCTCGATGCCGCCGCGATCACCCGGCTCGCCTACGTGATCACCGGCGACCGGCAGACGGACGAGACCTCCCGGGCCGGTCTCGAGGGCCTCACCCGCATGCTCACCGCGCGCACCGCGCTCGAGCCCGGCGAGCCCGTCGGCGTCGACATGGAGCGCGACGAGCTCGCCTTCTTCCCGCTCCTCTACTGGCCGATCGCGCCGAGCCTGCCGCTGCCCTCGTCCGAGGCGATCCGCGCGCTCGACGCCTACATGAAGAACGGCGGCACGGTGATCTTCGACACCCGCGACGCCATGCGCGCGCGCCCCGGCGCCGCGCCGACGCCCGAACAGGCCTATCTGCGGCGCATGCTCGCGACGCTCGACATCCCCCCGCTCGAGGTGCTGCCGCGCGACCACGTCATCAACAAGACCTTCTACATCCTGCGCCGCCTGCCGGGCCGCTACGACGCCGGCGACACCTGGGTCGAGGCGCTGCCCGAGCCGTCGCCGGACGAGGCCTTCCGCCCCGCGCGCTCCGGCGACGGCGTCTCGCCGCTCATCATCACCGGCAACGACCTCGCCGCCGCCTGGGCGATCGGCCCGCGCGGCGAGGCGCTCTATCCGGTCGTGGGCTCCGATCCGCGCCAGCGCGAGATGGCCTTCCGGGCGGGGATCAACATCGTGATGTACGCGCTCACGGGCAATTACAAGGCCGATCAGGTGCACGTCCCGGCCCTGCTCGAGCGTCTCGGGAACTAGGAGCGCCAGGCTCTTGCTCACTCTCTCCTTCTCGCCGCTCGTCCCGGATCTCGCCCTCTACGCGCTCGCGGCGCTGGCGGCCGTCTTCGCCCTGCTCGCTGTCATCGCGCGCGGGCTGCCGGCGACCCTGCGCGCGCTCGCTCTCGTCCTCCTCGTCGTGGCGCTCGCCAATCCGGCCCTCGTCGAGGAGGAGCGCGAGCCGGTGCCGGACGTCGTCGCCGTCGTCGTCGACCGCTCGGGCTCGAATCGCCTCGGCGAGCGACCGGAGATGACCGACCGCGCGCTCGCCGAGCTCGAGCGGCGCCTCGGCGCGCTCGCCAATGTCGAGCCGCGCTTCATCGAGGTCCCCGACAGCGAGGGCGACGAGGGCACCCAGGCCTTCCAGGCGCTCGCGGGCGGTCTCGCCGACGTGCCGCCGGACCGCATCGCCGGCGTGATCATGCTCACCGACGGCATCGTCCACGACGTGCCCGACAGCGCCGCCCGGCTCGGCTTCCGCGCGCCGGTGCACGGGCTCCTCACCGGTCGCACGACGGAGAGCGACCGGCAGATCCGCCTCGTGCGCGCGCCGCGCTTCGGCATCGTCGGGCGCGAGCAGGTGATCGAGGCGGTGGTCGAGGAGCGCAACGGCACCGGCGCCGCCCCCGTCACCATCCGTCGGGACGGCGAGATCGTCGCCCGCCGCACCGTGCCCGTCGACCGGCCCTTCACGGTTCCGGTGATCATCGACCGCGGCGGGGCGAACGTCGTCGAGCTCGAGGTCGATCCGCTCCCCGAGGAGCTGACGATGGCCAACAACCGCGCCGTCGTCACGATCGAGGGCATCCGCGAGAACCTGCGCGTCCTCCTGGTCTCCGGCGAGCCGCATGCGGGCGAGCGCACCTGGCGCAACCTCCTGCGCTCGGACGCCAACGTCGATCTCGTCCACTTCACCATCCTGCGCCCGCCCGAGAAGCAGGACGGCACGCCGATCGACGAGCTCTCGCTGATCGCCTTCCCCACGCGGGAGCTGTTCCAGGACAAGATCGGCGAGTTCGACCTGATCATCTTCGACCGCTACGCCAACACGTCGATCCTGCCGTCGATCTATTTCGACAACGTGGTGCGCTACGTGCGCGAGGGCGGCGCGGTCCTGTTCGCGGCCGGGCCCGAATTCGCGACCCCCGCCTCGCTCGCCCGCACCCGCCTCTCGCCGATCATACCGGGCTTTCCCACGGGCGAGATCTTCGAGGAGCCCTACCGCGCCGCGCTCACGCCGGACGGCGAGCGCCATCCCGTCACCCGCGGGCTCGAGGGCTCGCAGACGACGCCGCCGGCCTGGGGCCAATGGC
This sequence comes from Salinarimonas sp., assembly GCF_046292825.1. GTDB lineage: Bacteria > Pseudomonadota > Alphaproteobacteria > Rhizobiales > Beijerinckiaceae > Salinarimonas. The sequence goes on from NZ_JBKBQG010000024.1 coordinate 18,540, forward strand.
TGCGCATCCTCGACGCCGACGTCCAGGCGGGCACGACCGTGATGTCGGGCGCGCGCGAGCGGCCGCTCCTCGTGCTCGAGCGCTACGAGGAGGGCCGCGTCGCGCTCCTCCTGTCGGACCATGCCTGGCTGTGGGCGCGCGGCTTTCAGGAGGGCGGCCCGCATCTCGATCTCCTGCGCCGCACGGCCCATTGGCTGATGCGCGAGCCCGCCCTCGAGGAGGAGGCCTTGCGCGCGACCGCGAACGGGCGCGTGATCACGATCGAGCGCCAGACCATGGCCGACGAGACGCGCCCCGCGAGCCTCACGAGCCCGTCCGGCGAGGTGACGAGCGTGCCGCTCGAGCCCTTCGAGCCGGGCCTCTTCACCGCCCGCGTCACGGGGACCGAGCTCGGGCTCCACGAGGTGCGCGTCGGCGATCTCGTCGCGTTCGTCTCGGTCGGGCCCGCCAATCCGCGCGAGATGCAGGACGTGTTCTCGACGGCGGAGACGCTGCGCCCGCTCGCCGAGGAGACCGGCGGCTCGGTGCGCCGCCTCGCCGAGGGCGACGGCCAGCCGGTCGTGCCGCGCATCCAGATCGTGCGCGGCGAAGGCCGGGCGAGCGGCGCGGACTGGATCGGCCTGCGCCCGAGCGGCTCGGCGATCGTGCGCGGCGTCTCGGTGACGCCGATCGCGCTCGGCTTCCTCGGCCTCGCGCTCCTGCTGGGCGCGCTCCTCGCGGGTTGGCTCGCCGAGAGCGCGCGACGCCGCCCGACCGCTTGACGGGACGCGGTCATCAAGTCGGTCGCGCCGACAAGGTGAGTGCTCCACCGGTGTCATCCCCGGCCGGAGGTCGCTTGCGACCGGAGGGGAAGGGGACCCAGCACGAAAATTGCTTGCGAAGCAAGCACTTGCGGCGGCGACCAGCCGCCTGGTCGGCGGCATGAGAGTGTGCTCCGCACACGTCTTGGTGCTGGGTCCCCTTCCCCTGCGCACGCTACGCGTGCTCCGGCCGGGGATGACACCTCTGGGAAGATTTCACACGCGAGTCGGAGCCTCTCGGACCCGCGCGCCCGCGCGGGACTTTTCCGCTTGCATCTGCCGCGCGCATGACATAAAGATATCTTTATATCTGCCTTTCCGCCGAGAGGCGCGTCAACCGGGATGGAGCCGTGACCAGGACGGACGAAGCGATCGGGCTCGCGCAGGCCCTCGCGGCCTTGAGGGCGGCGGGGGAGGAAACGCGTCTGCGCGTCCTCGCTTTGCTCGCGCGCGGCGAATTGTCGGTCTCCGACCTCACCGACATCCTCGGCCAGTCCCAGCCGCGCATCTCCCGGCACCTCAAGCTCCTCGTCGAAGCCGGGCTCGTCGAGCGCCATCGCGAGGGCGCCTACGCCTTCTTCCGCCTCGCCGACCGCGACCGCGGCGCCGCGATCCTGCGCGCGCTCGTCGAGGCGATCGAGCCGGCCGATCCGACGCTCGCGGGCGATCGCGCGCGGCTCGAGCGGGTGCGCGCCCAGCGCGCCGAGGCGGCGCAGGCCTATTTCGCGCGGCTCGCGCCGGATTGGGACCGCGTGCGCGCCCTGCACGCCCCCGAGAAGGAGGTCGTCGCCGCCATCCTCGAGGCGATCGGCGATCGGCCGATCCGCGCGCTCGCCGATCTCGGCACCGGGACGGGGCGCATGCTCGCGCTCCTCGCCCCGCGCGCCGCCCGCGCCGTCGGGCTCGACCAGAGCCACGCGATGCTCTCGGTCGCCCGCGCCAATCTCGAGGCCTCGGGCGTGCGCGGCTTCGAGTTGCGCCAGGGCGACATCCACGCGCCCCCGGTCGAGCCGAACGCCTTCGACCTCGTGATCGTCCACCAGGTCCTGCATTATCTCGACGATCCGGCGCGCGCCCTGCGCGAGGCCGCGCGGCTTGTCGCGCCGGGCGGGCGGCTTCTCGTCGTCGATTTCGCGCCCCACGAGTTGGAATTCCTGCGCGAGGCCCACGCCCATCGCCGCCTCGGCTTCTCGCGCGATCAGGTCGCGGGCTGGCTCGAACAGGCCGGCGTGCCGTGTGCCGATTACCGCGAGGTCGCCGCGCCCGCCGGCGCGCGCGACGCGCTCACCGTCTCGCTCTGGCTCGGCCAGGACGAGCGCACGATCACCGATTGGCCCTTGCGGCCGCATGGACAGAACCGAGAGGTCGCCTGATGTCGTCCGAACGCCGCGCCTCGCGCTCGCGCGCGAACCCGTTGCGGGTCTCCTTCGAGTTCTTCCCGCCGAAGACGCCCGAGATGGAGGCGACGCTCTGGCGGTCGATCGAGCGGCTCGCCCCCCTCTCGCCGGACTTCGTCTCGGTGACCTACGGCGCCGGCGGCTCGACGCGCGAGCGCACCCACGCCACCCTCGCGCGCATCCTCGCCGAGACGACGCTTCGCCCCGCCGCCCATCTCACCTGCGTCGCCGCGACGCGCGAGGAGGTCGATGCGGTCGTGCGCGGCTATCGCGAGATCGGGGTGCGCCACATCGTGGCCTTGCGCGGCGATCCGGTCGCGGGGCCCGGCACCCCCTACGAGGCGCATCCCGGCGGCTACGCCCAGGCCTGCGATCTCGTGGCGGGCATCCGCGAGATCGGCGATTTCGAGATCTCGGTCTCCGCCTATCCCGAGAAGCACCCCGAGGCCGCCTCGTTCGAGGCCGATATCGACGCGCTCGCCAAGAAGGTCGATGCCGGCGCCACGCGGGCGATCACGCAATTCTTCTTCGACAACGATCTCTACTTCGCCTATCTCGACCGCGTCCGCGCGCGCGGGATCGACATCCCGATCGTGCCGGGCATCCTGCCCGTCCAGAACTTCAAGACCGCCGCGGGCTTCGCCGCCCGCACCGGCGCGAGCGTGCCCGCCTGGCTGGCCGAGCGTTTCGAGGGGCTCGACGACGATCCCGAGACGCGCCGTCTCGTCGCCGCCGCGGTCGCCGCCGAGCAGGTCTTCGACCTCCTGGACAAGGGGGTGGAGGAGTTCCACTTCTACACGATGAACCGCGCCGACCTCGTCTACGCGATCTGCCATCTCTTGGGCATGCGCCCGACGCTCGACCGCGCCGCCGCCTGACCCGCCACCTTCGGAAGCATCCAGCCCCATGTCCGACATCCGCCCCGCCGATGGCGCCGAGGTTCTCTCCGCGCTCACGAACGCCGCCCGCGAGCGCATCCTCGTGCTCGACGGCGCGATGGGGACCGAGATCCAGAACCGGAAATTCTCCGAAGACGATTTCCGGGGCACCCGCTTCCACAACCACCCGCACGATCAGAAGGGCAACAACGACCTCCTGATCCTCACCCAGCCCGACGCGGTGCGCGAGATCCATCTCGAGTATTTCCGCGCGGGCTCGGACATCGTCGAGACGAACACCTTCTCGGGCACCACCATCGCCCAGGCCGATTACGGCATGGAGGCGATCGTCTACGAGCTCAACCGGGAGGGCGCGCGCCTCGCCCGCGAGGCGGCTCTGATCGCGCAACGAGAGGACGGACGGCGCCGCTTCGTCGCGGGCGCCATCGGCCCGACGAACCGCACGCTCTCGATCTCGCCCGACGTCAACAATCCGGGCTATCGCGCCGTCACCTTCGACGAGGTGCGCGAGGCCTATGCCGAGCAGGTGCGCGGCCTCGTCGACGGCGGGGCGGAGATCATCCTGATCGAGACGATCTTCGACACGTTGAACGCCAAGGCGGCGATCGTCGCCGCGCGCCGCGTCTTCCGCGAGCGCGGCGTCACGCTGCCGATCATGATCTCGGGCACGATCACCGATCTGTCCGGGCGCACGCTCTCCGGCCAGACGCCGGAGGCGTTCTGGAACGCCGTGCGCCATGCCGAGCCCTTCTCGATCGGCCTCAATTGCGCGCTCGGGGCGAAGGAGATGCGCGGCCACATCGCCGAGCTCTCCCGCATCGCCGACACCTTCGTCTGCGCCTATCCCAATGCGGGGCTGCCGAACGAATTCGGCCTCTACGACGAGCGACCGGAGGCGACTGCCGGCATGCTCGCCGAATTCGCCGATTCCGGCCTCGTCAACCTCGTCGGCGGCTGCTGCGGCACGACGCCGGCCCATATCCGCGCGATCGCGCAGGCCGTGGCCGGCAAGAAGCCGCGTACGCCCGCCGCGCCGCCGCGCCTGATGCGCCTGTCGGGCCTCGAGCCCTTCACGCTGACCCCCGACATCCCCTTCGTGAACGTGGGCGAGCGCACGAACGTCACGGGTTCGGCCAAGTTCCGCAAGCTGATCACCAACGGCGATTACGCCGCCGCGCTCGACGTCGCGCGCGAGCAGGTCGCGGCGGGCGCGCAGGTGATCGACGTGAACATGGACGAGGGCCTCCTCGATTCGAAGGCGGCCATGGTCGAGTTCCTCAATCTGGTGGCCGCCGAGCCCGACATCGCGCGCGTGCCGGTGATGGTGGATTCGTCCAAGTTCGAGGTCATCGAGGCGGGCCTCAAGTGCCTGCAGGGCAAGGCGATCGTCAATTCGATCTCGATGAAGGAGGGCGAGGAGGCCTTCCGTGAGCAGGCGCGGATCTGCCGCGATTACGGCGCGGCCGTCGTCGTGATGGCCTTCGACGAAGAGGGCCAGGCCGACACCGCCGCGCGCAAGATCGAGATCTGCACGCGCGCCTACAAGATCCTCGTCGACGAGGTCGGCTTCCCGCCCGAAGACATCGTCTTCGATCCGAACGTCTTCGCGGTCGCGACCGGCATCGAGGAGCACGACAATTACGGCGTCGACTTCATCGAGGCGACGCGCGCGATCCGCACGAGCCTGCCGCACGCCCACGTCTCGGGCGGCGTCTCGAACCTGTCGTTCTCCTTCCGCGGCAACGAGCCGGTGCGCGAGGCGATGCACACGGTGTTCCTCTACCACGCCATTCAGGCGGGGATGGACATGGGCATCGTCAATGCCGGCCAGCTCGGCGTCTACGATCTCCTCGATCCCGAATTGCGCGAGCTGTGCGAGGATGTCGTCCTCAACCGCCGGCCCGACGCGACCGAGCGCCTGCTCGACGCCGCGCCCCGCTTCAAGGGCGAGGGCGGCGGGGCGGCGAAGGTCGCCGATCTCGAATGGCGCTCCTGGCCGGTCGAGAAGCGGCTCGAACATGCGCTCGTCAACGGCATCACCGAATTCGTCGAGACGGACGTCGAGGAGGCCCGGCAGGCGGCCGAGCGCCCGCTCCACGTGATCGAGGGCCCGCTGATGGCGGGCATGAACGTCGTCGGCGACCTGTTCGGCGCGGGCAAGATGTTCCTGCCTCAGGTCGTGAAGTCGGCGCGCGTGATGAAGCAGGCGGTCGCCTATCTCACGCCCTTCATGGACAAGGAGAAGGAGGAATCGGGCCTCACCGAGAAGCCCGCCGCCGGCCGCATCCTGATGGCGACGGTGAAGGGCGACGTGCACGACATCGGCAAGAACATCGTCGGCGTGGTGCTCGCCTGCAACAATTACGAGGTGATCGATCTCGGCGTGATGGTGCCGGCCGCGAAGATCCTCGACACCGCGCGCGAGAAAAAGGTCGACATCATCGGATTGTCGGGCCTCATCACGCCATCGCTCGACGAGATGGTGCATGTCGCGGCGGAGATGGAGCGCGAGGGCTTCGACATCCCGCTGCTCATCGGCGGGGCGACGACGTCGCGCGTGCACACGGCGGTGAAGATCCACCCGTCCTACAAAAAGGGCCAGACCGTCTACGTCACCGATGCGAGCCGCGCGGTGGGCGTCGTCTCGAGCCTGCTCTCGGAGGAGCAGCGCGGGCCTTACGTCGACAACGTGCGCGCGGAATACGCCAAGGTCGCGGCCGCGCATGCCCGCGCGGAAGCCGACAAGCAGCGCCTGCCGATCGAGAGAGCGCGCGAGAACAAGCTCTCCGTCGATTGGAGCGCCTATTCCCCGACGAAGCCGAGCTTTGCCGGCGCGCGCGTGTTCCGCACCTACGACGTCGCCGATCTCGTCGGCATCATCGATTGGACGCCCTTCTTCCAGACCTGGGAGCTCAAGGGCCGCTTCCCCGCGATCCTCGAGGACGAGAAGCAGGGCGAGGCCGCGCGCGCGCTCTACGAGGACGCCCGCGCGATGCTCGATCGCATCGTCGCCGAGCGCTGGTTCAACCCGAAGGCGGTGATCGGCTTCTGGCCGGCGAACAGCGTCGGCGACGACATCGCGCTCTTCACCGGCGAAAGCCGGACCGAGCGGCTCGCGACCTTCCACGGCCTGCGCCAGCAGCTCTCGAAGCGCGACGGGCGGCCCAATCTGTGCCTCTCCGACTTCGTCGCGCCGCTGGAGACCGGCATCCCCGATTACGTCGGCGGCTTCGTCGTCACCGCGGGCCTCGAGGAGAACCGCATCGCCGAGCGCTTCGAGCGCGACAACGACGATTACCGCTCGATCATGGTCAAGGCGCTCGCCGACCGCGTCGCCGAGGCGATGGCCGAGCGCATGCACCAGCTCGTGCGCACCAAGTATTGGGGCTACGCGCCGGACGAGGCGCTCTCGAACGAGGCGCTGATCCGCGAGGAATACCAGGGCATCCGCCCCGCCCCCGGCTACCCGGCCCAGCCCGATCACACCGAGAAGGAGACGCTCTTCGCGCTTCTCGGCGCGCAGAAGGCGATCGGCGTCACGCTCACCGAGAGCTACGCCATGTGGCCGGGCTCGTCGGTCTCGGGGCTCTATCTCGCCCATCCGGACGCGCATTATTTCGGGGTCGCCAAGGTCGAGCGCGACCAGGTCGAGGATTACGCCGCGCGCAAGGGCATGGACGTGCGCGAGGTCGAGCGCTGGCTCGCCCCGATCCTCAATTACGACCCGGCCGGCTACGTCGCAGCCGCGGCGGAGTGAGGTGGATCGAGGGCTGTCATCCCGGGCCGCGAAGCGGACCCGGGACCCATACCCACGAGGATGGTCCGAGCGCGCATGCCGCGCTCGCTTCGCTACGGAAGAGCGTCGGTGAAACGCAGCCTGCAGGCCGCGACTGACACGTGGCGGTTATGGGTCCCGGATCGCCTTCGGCGTCCGGGATGACAGCGTTCCGACCGTCCATGAGCTCAGCTACCGCTCCCGCTCCTCCAGCGCGCGGCGCAGGATGGCGACGTTGCGGATGTTCGCCTTGTAGGAGGCGTCGAGGAAGGGGCCGAGCACGGGGACGGCACCGAGGACGAAATCGAAGCCGAGATTGGCGATCATCCGGGCGAGCGCCGATCGCGGGGCGCCGAGCCGAAACGCCTCGAAGACGACGTAGAACGACACCAGCGTGCCGAAGGCCGAGCCGACGAACGGCACCGCGCTCATGATCGGATCCATCCCGAAGGTGAGACGGGTGAAGGGGATGCGGAAGGCGCTGTCCAGGAGAAGCGCGAGCCGATCGAGCCGCTGACGCGCCCGCAAGGCGGCCTCCCGGTCCCCACGCGCGAACAAGATGCCCATCGACGCGCCTCGCCCGCTCAGATGAAGCCGGCGAGCGACAGGATCAGCGCGACGATCACGATCGTTCCGACGATGTAGATGATGCCCCGCATGACGATGGCCTCCGGCGACGTGGTCGCCGGAGAACAGCCGTGCGGGCGGAGCGTTCCCTCCCGCCTCAGCGCCCGCTGCGCAATTGCGTGAAGAAGCGCACCTGCTCGGCCGGCTCCTCGCGGTAGAGGCCGGTGAACACGGTGGTGACGGTCGACGCGCCGGACTTGAGCACCCCGCGCATCGCCATGCACATGTGCTCGGCCTCGATCATCACGGCGACGCCGCGCGGCAGGAGCGCCTCCTCAATGGCGTCGGCGATCTGCTGCGTCATCGTCTCCTGCGTCTGCAGCCGCCGGGCGAAGACGTCGACGACGCGGGCGAGCTTCGAGAGCCCCACCACGCCCTTCGACGGGAAATAGGCGATGTGCGCGTGCCCGAAGAAGGGCACCATGTGGTGCTCGCAATGCGAGTGGAACGGGATGTCGCGCACGAGCACCATGTCGCCGTAGCCCTCGACGTCCTCGAAGACGCGGGCGAGCGCCTCCTCCGGCGTCTGGCGATAGCCGGCGAACAGCTCGGCATAGGCGCGCGCGACGCGGGCGGGGGTCTCGACGAGTCCCTCGCGGTCCGGATCGTCGCCGGCATAGGCGATGAGCGTGCGCACCGCCGCCTCCGCTTCCTCGCGGCTCGGGCGAACCGGCCGGTTCTCGCCGGAATCGGGCGCGCGCTCGCGCGCGGACAAGGTCTTAACCACGGCATCCATGAGTGGGGCCTCCCGCTGATGACAGCCTCGCTTACGAAGCGTGGCGTCGTGCGGATCGCCCGTCGCGGCGCTTGGCCGCAGCGCACTTCCCCCGTGCCGTTCCGGCGCTATCCACGCGGCGATCGGCGCCCTATATTGGGGATCGGCCGCAGGAGAACGGGCGCGACATGCTCGACGACGTCTACAACAAGCGGATCCTCGCGCTCGCCGCCGACATCCCGCGGCTCGGGCGCCTCGCGTCCCCGCAGGGCAGCGCCACCGCGCGCTCGAAGCTGTGCGGGTCGACCGTCACCGTCGATCTCGCCGTCGAGGACGGGCGCGTCGTCGATTTCGCGCACGAGGTGAAGGCCTGCGCGCTCGGCCAGGCGGCCTCCTCGATCATGGCGCGCAACGTCGTCGGGCGCACCCCGGCCGAGCTGCGGGCGGCGCGCGAGGCGATGCACCGGATGCTGAAGGAGAACGGGCCGCCGCCCGAGGGCGCCTTCGCCGAATGCGCGGTGCTCGAGCCGGTGCGCGCCTTCAAGGCCCGTCACGCCTCGACGCTCCTCACCTTCGACGCCGTCTGCACCGCGCTCGACCGGATCGAGGGCAGCGAGGGCGCCCGCGTGGCGTGAGCCGGCCGATCGTCCTCGGGTCGCGCCCTCAGGCCGGGGGCGCGATGCGCACGAGCTGCTTGCCGAAATTCGAGCCGTCGAGAAGGCGCAGGAACGCGTCCGGCATCCGCTCGATGCCGTCGAGAACGTCCTCGCGGAAACGCAGACGCCCCTCCCGGCCCCAGGCGGCGAGCCGCGCGAGCGCCTCCTCGCGGCGATGGTACCAGTCGAACACGAGGAAGCCGTGGACGCTCGCGCGGCTGACGATCAGCGAGCCGAGAAGCCGCTCGCCCATCTCCGGCTCGCCGAACCGCGCGGCCTGCGCGATCCGCCCGCAGATCACGACGCGCGCGCCGATCGCGAGGCTCTTCATCGCCGCGTCCTGGATCGGGCCGCCGGTATTGTCGAAGAAGACGTCGACCCCGTTCGGGCAGGCCTCCCGCACCGCGGCGAGGAGATCGCCCGACGCCTTGTAGTCGATCGTCGCGTCGCAGCCGATCTCCCGGCACCAGGCGAGCTTGCGCTGCGAGCCCGCGACCGCGACGGCGCGCGCGCCGGCGATCTTCGCGAGCTGCCCGACGATCTGACCCACGGCCCCCGAGGCGGCCGAGACGAGCACCGTGTCCCCGGCCCGCACGCGGGCCGTCTCCAGGAGCCCGAAATAGGCGGTCATCCCCGGCATGCCGAGCCAGGAGAGCGCGCTTTCGATCGGCGCGAGGCCGGGGTCGATCCGGTGCGTGCCGCCGGGGCCGGTGCGGTCCGGCGAGAGCACCGCGTATTCCTGCCAGCCGAAGGCCATGCTCTCGGCGATGTCGCCGGGCCGCCAATCGGGATGCTCGGAGGCGACCACCTCGCCCACCCCGCCGCCGTGCATCGTCTCGCCGATCCGCACGGAGGCGGCGTAGTTCGCCCCCTCCGCCATGCGCCCGCGCATATAGGGGTCGACGGAGAGATAGCGCGCCCGTACCAGGATCTGCCGCGGGCCGGGGCGCGGCACCGGCACCTCCTCAAGCCGCCAGGCGGAGGCGTCGGGGATGCCCTTCGGATAGGCGGCGAGGACCCATCGGCGGTTCGCGATCGTGCTCATGGCGCGTGTCCTCCTCGGCGCGTCGTCTCGTGCCACCCTAGCCCCCGCCCCGCCCCGAGGCGAGCCGCGAGGCGCGGCCGTTCTCTTTCCCGTTCGGGAAAGCGATCCCGTAAACCCGTTTCGCTCCGCGCCGGCGACGAGCGCCATCTTGTCCTTCCCCCTTGGGGGAAGGTGGCTCCGGGCGAAGCCCGGAGACGGATGGGGGTCGTCGAGGTGGCACCCTCACATCAAATCCTGCACGACCCCCACCCCCAGCCCCTCCCCCAAGGGGGAGGGGAGACCGTCGAGCTTGTCGAAAACCGTGAGATCTCCAGGGAGCCCGGTCGGAAGAGATGTTTGAATCTCGTAGTCCCGAGGTGGCGCTTTTCGCGAGGGTGGGGAGAGCGGGATCGCTCGCTCCTTGACATCGCCCCCGCCCGCGGCTCGATTGGATTGCAACGACGAACGATGACGGGAGGTGCGCATGGCGGGTGCAGTGGAGATCGTGGCGAGCATCGTCGCGGCGGATCGTCCGGGGCTCGTGAAGCGGCTCGCGGAGGCGATCGCGGGCGAGGAGGGAAACTGGGTCGATTCGTCGATGGCGCGGCTCGGCGGCTCGTTTGCCGGGATCGTGCGCGTCTCGGTGCCCGAGGCCCGCGCGGCCGGGCTCGAGGCGGCCCTGTCGGCGCTGGCGACGGACGGCATCACCGTGCTCACCCGCCGCTCGGAGGGGGCCGCGCCCGTCGGCGCCCGCGCCGCGCTCGACCTGACCTGCGCCGACCGTCCCGGCATCGTGCGCACCATCTCCGAGCGCCTCGCCGCGCGCGGGGTGAGCATCGACGAGCTCGAGACGGAGGTCTTCACCGGCTCGATGTCGGGCGAGGCGCTGTTCAAGGCGAGCGCGCGCATCGTGATCCCGCCCGAGACCGACGCCGCCGAGATCGCCCGCGAGCTCGAGACGATCGGCATGGACATGATGGCGGAGATACGCCTGCGGACGGATTGATCAGGCGAGCAGCTTGCGCACCGCCTGCCGCCAGCCCGCGATCTTGCGGGTGCGCTCCTCCGGCCCCATCGCCGGATCGAAGCGCCGCTCGAGCCGCCAATGGTCGGCGAAATGCGCGGGCTCGGGATAGAAGCCCTCGGCGAGGCCGGCGAGATAGGCGGCGCCGAGCGCCGTCGTCTCCTTCACCTGCGGCCGGTCGACGGGCGCGGCGAGGAGATCGGCGAGGCGCTGCATCGTCCAGTCGGAGGCGACCATGCCGCCGTCGACGCGCAGGACCGTGTCGCCGCCGGCGCGGGTGCCCCAATCGGCGCGCATCGCGTCGAGGAGATCCGCGGTCTGGTAGCAGACGCTCTCGAGCGCCGCGCGGGCGAGCTCGCGCGGGCCGGTATTGCGGGTGAGCCCGAACAGGGCCCCGCGGGCGTCGGGCTCCCAATGCGGGGCGCCGAGCCCGACGAAGGCCGGCACCAGATAGACGTCCTGCGTCGGGTCCGCGCCCTCGGCGAGCTCGCCGGAGCGCGAGGCCGCGTCGATGATGCCGAGCCCGTCGCGCAGCCATTGCACCGCCGCGCCCGCGACGAAGATCGCGCCCTCGAGCGCGTAGGTGGTCTCGCCGCCCAGCCGATAGGCGATCGTCGTCAGGAGCTTGCGCTGCGAGGGGATGGCGGTCTGGCCGGTATTGAGGACGGCGAAGCAGCCCGTGCCGTAGGTCGATTTCACCATGCCCGGCGTGAAGCAGGCCTGGCCGACGGTCGCCGCCTGCTGGTCGCCGGCGACACCGCGGATGGGAATCGCGGCGCCGAAGAATTCGGGGCGGGTCTCGCCGAAATCGGCCGCGCAATCGCGCACGTCGGGCAGGAGCGAGCGCGGCACGCCGAACACTGCGAGGAGATCGTCGTCCCAGGCTTGGGCGTGGATGTCGTAGAGGAGCGTGCGCGCCGCGTTCGTCGCATCCGTCAGGTGAAGCCCGCCGGTGAGCCGCCAGATCAGGTAGCTGTCGACCGTGCCGAAGGCGAGCTCGCCCCGCTCCGCCCGAATGCGGGCGCCGGGCACGTGGTCGAGGATCCAGGCGATCTTGGTCGCGGAGAAATAGGGATCGAGGAGGAGGCCCGTCTTCGCCGTCACGAAGGGCTCGCGCCCGCTCGCCTTGAGGCGCTGGCAGAGGGAGGCCGTGCGGCGGTCCTGCCAGACGATCGCGCGGTGGATCGGCTCCCCCGTGGTGCGGTCCCAGACGAGGGCCGTCTCGCGCTGGTTGGTGATGCCGATCGCCACGACGTCGCGCGGCCCCGCGCTCGCCTGGACCAGAGCCGCGCGGCAGGTGGACAGCGTCGTGCGCCAGAGATCCTCCGGCTCGTGCTCCACCCAGCCCGAGGCGGGGTAGTGCTGGGCGAACTCCTCCTGCGCGATCGCGACGACCTGCAGATGCTTGTCGAACAGAATCGCGCGCGTCGACGTGGTGCCCTGGTCGATGGCGAGGGTGTAGCGTGTCACATGGGCCTCCCTTCGTTTTCTCCCGCCTCGCTCACAGGTACCGCGTCGCGGCGTCGTGGTCGCGCGCCCTTGTCCTTCCCCCTTGGGGGAAGGTGGCCCGGCGCCAGAGGCGACGGGTCGGATGGGGGTCGTGCAGGATGAAGCGATCGAGATCATCCTGCACGACCCCCACCCCCGGCCCCTCCCCCAAGGGGGAGGGGAGACCGTCGAGCGCTTGATCGGCCGAGCCGGCTAGACCAAGAACCCGTGTGAGAAGAACGGCTTCGTCTCCTCCTGCCGTCGCGGGGGCGGGCGCGTCGTCGCGTGCCCGTTCTCGCCCGCAGCGGCGCGTCACGCGCCCATCCGCTCCTCGAGCCGCAGGCGGGCGATGGTCGCGATCTCGGCCATCGCCGTCTCGAATTCCGTCTCGGGATCGTTGCCGAGACGGGCCTTGAACGCCGATAGGATATCCCCCTTCGAGCGCCCGCGCACGGCCAGGATGAAGGGGTGCTCGAACTTCACCCGGTAAGCGTCGTTGAGCGCGAGGAATTCGTCGCGCTCCGCCTCGGTCAGGCTGGTCAGCCCGGCGGACGCCTGCTCGGCCTGGCTGTCGGGCGCCATGTCGGCGAGGCGCAGGCGCCCGGCGAGGTCGGGATGGGCGCGGATCAGAGCGAGCTTCTGCGCCCGCGTCGCGCCCTCGAGAACCCGCATCAGGGCCGCGTGCAGCCCGTCCGCCGACGCCGTCTCCGGCCCGAGCCCGGCTTTGTGCGCGGCCTCCGCGATCCAGGGCGAGGCCTCGAAGACGTCGCCGTAGAGCGCGACGAACAGCGCCCGGCCCATGCGATCGGGCGTCGTGCCCGGCGGCAGGTGGCGGCGCGCCCAATGGCGGGCGATGTCGACGCGTCGCGCGACCCACACGCCCTCGTGCGCGGCGACGTAGTCGAGGAAGCGCGCGAGCGCCGCCGCCCGCCCGGGGCGCCCGACGAGCCGGCAATGCAGGCCCACCGACATCATCTTCGGCGTGCGCTCGCCCTCGGCGTAGAGCACGTCGAACGTGTCCTTCAGATAGGCGAAGAACTGGTCGCCCGCATTGAAGCCCTGCGGCGTCGCAAAGCGCATGTCGTTCGCGTCGAGCGTGTAGGGCACGATGAGGAAGGGCTTGCCGTCGCGCTCCACCCAATAGGGCAGCTCGTCGGCGTAACTATCCGCCGAATAGAGAAATCCGCCTTCCTCGATGGTGAGGTCCAGCGTCTGTTCCGAGGTGCGGCCCTGATACATGCCGAGCGGCCGCTCGCCCGCGACCTCCGTGTGGATACGCACCGCCTCGTTGATGTGGGCGCGCTCCTCGGCGGGGGAGAAATCCTTGTAATCGATCCATTTGAGCCCGTGGCTCGCGATCTCCCAGCCCGCCTCGTTCATGGCGGCGACGGCGTCCGGATGGCGCGCCATCGCGGTCGCGACGCCGTAGACCGTCACCGGCATCGCGCGCTCGTTGAACATCCGCCACAGCCGCCAGAAGCCGGCGCGCGAGCCGTATTCGTAAATCGATTCCATGTTCATGTGGCGCTTGCCCGGCCAGGCGGCCGCGCCCACGATTTCGGAGAGGAAGGCCTCGGAGGCCGGGTCCCCGTGCAGGATGTTGTTCTCGCCGCCCTCTTCGTAATTGATCACGAATTGCACGGCGAGGCGCGCGCCGCCGGGCCAATCGGCGTGAGGGGGCGTGCGGCCGTAGCCGACGAGATCGCGCGGATACCGCGTGTCCATGGGAAGGCGCCTCTCAGCTGCCGCGATAGGTGGAATAGGACCAGGGGCTCACGAGGAGCGGGACGTGATAATGCCCGTCGGGCTCGGAGATCGCGAATCGAATCGGTACCGAATCGAGAAAGGCCGGCTCGGCGAGCGCCGCACCCTGCGCGCGAAAGTAATCCGCGACCGCGAATTCGAGCTCGTAGCGCCCCGTGCGGAAATCCGCGCCCGCCATCAGGGGCGCGTCGGTGCGCCCGTCGGCATTCGTGCGCGTCGCGACGACGAGGGTGCGCGTCCCGTCCGGCTCGAGCCGATGCAGCGCGAGCGCGAGGCCGGCGGCCGGGCGGCCGTTGGCTGTGTCGAGAACGTGGGTGGACAGACGCGGCATCGAAGGCCCCCCTTGCGACGAGGAGCCTTCATGTCCGACGCCGAAGGCGCCGCCGTCAAGCCGCGCGCGCCCTCACACCGCCCGCGGTGCGCTCAAACGGCTCGCGGCGCGCGCCGCGCGAGCCCGTCGAACAGGTCGAGCATGCGCTCGCGCCAGGCGAAGACCGCGTCGCCCTCCTCGAGGATGTCGAAGGTCGAGACCGCGCGGGTCCACATGAAGGCGCCGAACACGGCGTAATCGGCGTAAGCCGGCACCTCGCCGGCGAGGAAGGGCTGGTCGCGCAGCGTGTGCCGCAACGGCAGCAGCGCCTTCCGGGCGGCCTCGACCCGGCCGGCGCGCGCCGCCGCGAGGGCCTCGAGACTCGTGCCGAAGCGCGCCTCGCGGCTCTCGCGGAAATAGGCCTTGTCGCCCTCGTCGAGCATCGCGTGGATGTCGGCGACGTAGAGCGGGGCGAGCGCCGGGTTGAGCACCGTGTCGGCATAGGCCACCACGAGCCGCGCCTCGCCGAGGCCGCCCGCGCGCGGGAACAGAGCCGGCCGGTCCGGATAGGCCTCCTCGAGATGGCGGGCGATCGCGAGGCTGTCGGCGAGCCACACGTCGCCCTCGACGAGGACCGGGACCTTGCTTTGGCCCGACGGCGCGAGCGCGTCGCGTTCCATGAAGCGCCAGGGCCTCGTCTCGACCTCGAGCCCCTTGTGGGCGAGCGCGAGGCGCACGCGCCAGCAATAGGGGCTGAAGCGCACCGCCGGATCGGCACCGGCGAGATCGTAGAGAACGCGCGCGGCCATGGCTCAGCCCTTCAGGCTCGCGGCCGTCTGGCCGAAGAGGACCTTCTTCTCCTCCTCCGACATCGGGCGCGAGGGGCGCACCGCCTCGCCCTTCTCGTAGGCGCGGATCGTCGCCGGGCGCGCCGCGATCGCCTCGAACCACCGCTTCAGGTGCGGGAAGTCGTCGAGGTTCTGGCCCTGCTTCTCCCACGGCACGATCCACGGATAGGCGGCCATGTCGGCGATCGTGTAGGCGTCGCCCGCGACGAAGGCGCGGTCGGCGAGGCGCTTGTTCAGGACGCCGTAGAGGCGGTTCGTCTCGTCGACGTAGCGCTTCATCGCGTAGGGGATCTTCTCGGGCGCGTATTGGACGAAATGGTGGTTCTGGCCCGCCATCGGCCCGAGCCCGCCCATCTGCCAGAACAGCCATTGCAGCGTCTCGACCCGGCCGCGGATGTCGGCGGGGACGAAGCGGCCCGTCTTGTCGGCGAGATAGAGGAGGATCGCGCCCGATTCGAACACCGAGATCGGCGCCCCGCCGTCCGTCGGCGCATGGTCGACGATCGCGGGCATGCGGTTGTTGGGGGCGATCTTCAGGAAATCGGGGGCGAATTGCGCGCCCTTGCCGATGTCGATCGGCCGGATCTCGTAGGGGGTCCCCGTCTCCTCGAGAAACATCGTCACCTTGTGGCCGTTCGGGGTGGGCCAATAGAACAGCTCGATCATGCGCGCTCCTTCCCGGCAGGCCGCGGGCTCGCGCCTGCGGCGTTCGTCGGTCTCGCCGCAAAGTGGAGCGGCGCGCGCGCTCCGGCAAGCGGGAAGCGCGGCGCTTCCCCGATGCCGATCCCGTCACGGCGGCGCGAGCGCCTCGCGGGCGCACGCGAAAAGAGCGCGCGCGGAGATCCGCACGCGCCCTTCTTTCGCGCCTGTCGCGGGAGCGATCAGCCGGCGGTCGGCAGCAGAACGCCGTCGATCACGTGCACGACGCCGTTCGTCGCGTCGATGTCGGTCGCGGTCACCGTGACGGTGTTGCCGGCCTGGTCGCGCAGCATCACGGCGTCGCCCTCGATCATCGCCGATAGCGTCGCGCCCTGGACGGTCTCGATCTCGAGCGTGCCGCCGGCGGCCTCGATCTGCTCGACGAGCGCCGCGGCGGTCACCTCGCCGGAAACGACGTGGTAGGTCAGCACCGCCTGGAGCTGGTCCTGGTTCTCCGGCTGGAGCAGCGTGTCGACGGTGCCGTCCGGCAGCGCGGCGAAGGCGTCGTTCGTGGGGGCGAAGACGGTGAAGGGGCCCTCGCCGGCGAGCGTGTCGACGAGACCGCCGGCGACGACGGCCTGGGTCAGGGTCGAGAGCGACTCGGTGCCCTGGGCGAGCTCGACGATGTTGCCGTCCGCGGCCTGGGCCGAGAGCGGGGCGACGATGGCGGCGGAGGCGAGGAAGGCGGCGGCGACGCCGCGAACGAAGAGCTTGTGCATCTTGGGTTTCTCCCGTTTGTCGAGGCCGCGGGGGGCTGCGGCTCGGCCAGGATCTGAGGCGGGCTTCGTAGAAGTCCGCTGAGGCAGGCGGTCGCGCGGTCGCGTGCCGCGTCGGCCTCGCGTTCTCGTGATTTCGCGTGAGCGGCGCGTGATCGCCGCGTCGCGCGGGTCGGGCGTGTGGAATCCGTTGTTGAATCGGCCCGACGAGAGCCTATATTCGCGCTGTCGCGCCAGCGCGGCCGGATCGGCCGATGTCCGGCCGGAACCCGACGTCACCACAACCCATGCCCGGTCGATCCTGCGAGTCCGCTCGCGGCTCGATCCGGCGACGAGGCCGCCGAGCATTGCGATGACGCAGGACCTGATCCGCTACGATCTCCTGGTGCAGGACGCGCTCAAGGGGGTCGTTCGCAAGGTGCTGGGCGATGCCGCGCGCGACGGGCTCAAGGGCGAGCACCATTTCTACGTGTCGTTCCAGACGCAGTTCCCCGGCGTGCGCCTGTCCACGCGCATGCGCGAGAAATATCCCGACACGATGACGATCGTGCTGCAGCACCAGTTCTGGGATCTCGCGGTGAGCGAGAACGGCTTCGAGGTGGGGCTCTCGTTCGGCGGCGTGCCGGAGCGGCTGCTCGTGCCCTTCGACGCGCTCACCGGCTTCTTCGATCCCTCCGTGCAGTTCGGCCTCAAGTTCGAGATCCGCGAGCCGGCCGAGATCGCGCCGCGCGCGCCCGAGGCGGCGCCACCCGCGATCGTGGCCCCGCCGGTCGCCGCGCCGCGCGTGCGCGGAGCCGGCTCGGAGCCCGCCGAGGCCGAGCCGCGCCGGGCTCCGGCGACGACGCCGCGCATCCCCGCCGCCAAGCAGGCGGGCGCCGACGCCGAGCGGCCCGCCGCCGCCGAGCCGGCCGAAGGGGGCGAGCCGGGCGCATCGCCTGCGCCCGCGTCCGCCTCGGGCAAGGGCGCCAAAGGCAGCGCGGGGAAGGTCTCGAAGGCCGAGGGCGGCGCGAGCGAGGCCGCCGAGGACAGGCCCGTCGGCGCCGAGGTCGTCAGCCTGGACGCCTTCCGCAAGAAGCCCTGAGGCGTGCGCTCGGCGGTTGTTCTCTTTTTGTTCTTGACGGACGGGTGGTGTTGCGGCTAGCTTCTGCGAGCAATCGCGGGAGGTGGCCCATGTCCGTCAGGTCCTTGTTCTCGAGCGGGCGTCCGTCGGCGCGGCCGGCGAGCGGAGCGGCGGGCGGCGGGCTCGCGCTCGATCGCGGCGCGCCGCTGACGGAGGTGGGGTTCGAGGCCGCCCGTTCGGCGCTCGGCGTCGACGCGCCGCGCCTTCTCGCGGTGATGCGGATCGAGGCGATGGGGTGCGGCTTCCTCGCGGATCGACGCCCGGTGATCCTGTTCGAGCGACACGTCTTTCACCGCCGCACCGCCGGGCGCTTCGACGCGCGCGATCCCGACGTCTCCGCGCCGCGCCCGGGCCTCTACGGGCCGGCGGGCGCAAATCAGCACGCGCGGCTGGCGCGGGCGCGGGCGCTCGACGAGAACGCCGCGCTCGAGAGCGCCTCCTGGGGCCTCGGGCAGGTGATGGGCTTCAACGCCCGCATCGTCGGGTTCGCGGACGTCCGCGCCATGGTCGCGGCGATGGAGGCGGGGGAGGACGCGCAGCTTGCCGCGATGGTCGCCTATATCCGCGCCACGGGGCTCGCCTCGGCCCTCGCGCGCGGGGATTGGCGCGCCTTCGCGCGGGGCTACAACGGCCCGGATTTCGCCCGCAACGCCTACGATCGTCGGCTCGCCGAGGCCCATCGCCTCTACGAGACGGGCGGGCTCGCGCGGCCCGATCTCGGCCTGCGGGCGCTGCAGATGTTCCTCCTCTATGCCGGCTTCTCGCCGGGGCCGATCGACGGGCAAGACGGGCCGCGCACGCGCCGCGCGCTCGCCGCCTTCCGCGCCGCCGACGGGCGCGGCGGGCGGGAGGCGGCGGCGCCGGGGGAGGAGGATCGCCGCGCGCTCCTCGCCGCCCTCGCGTCAGCCTCCGAGCGGGCGGCGTAGATGGACGCGCATCTTCATGCCCTCGCGCGGGCGCAACGTCACCCGCTGGACCGGCTCCACGGCATGTCCCGGTACGAGGTCGAGCCGCACGCGCCGCACGATCGCGGCGAGCGCGATCATCGCCTCGTGCAGCGCGAAGCGCGCGCCGATGCAGACGCGCGGCCCGGCGCCGAAGGGGAGATAGGCATAGCGGTCGATCGCCTCGCGGCGCGGGGGCAGGAAGCGCTCCGGGTCGAAGGCGGCGGGGTCATCCCACAGGAGCGCGTGGCGATGGACGATATAGGGCGCGATCATCACGATCGTGCCCGGCCGCAGCCGGAAGCCGAGCACCCGGTCCTCCGCGATCGCCTCGCGGCTCATGAAGGGCGCGGGCGGATAGAGCCGCATCGCCTCCTCCACCACGGCGCGGGTATAGGGGAGAGCGGGCAGGTGTTCGGGGGAGAGCGGCGCGTCGCCTGCCGCCGCGTCGACCTCCGCCTCGAGCCGTGCGCGCACCGCCTCGTCCTGCGCGATCAGGTAGAGCGACCACGTCAGCGCGTTCGCGGTCGTCTCGTGCCCGGCGGCGATGAAGGTCGCGATGTTGGCGCGCACGCTCGCATCGTCGAGCGCCTCGCCGGTCTCCGGGTCGCGCGCGGTGAGGAGGAGGGTGAGGAGGTCGCTCGGCACGGCCCCGCCGAGGCCAGGCGCCCCGGCGCCAGCGAAAGCGGCGCCCTCCGCCGCCCCGTGACGGGCGAGGAGCGCGCGGCGGTCGCGCACGAGCTCGTCGACGACCGCCTCGAAGAAGGCGATCGCGGGCCGCGCGCGCAACCGGCCGATGCGCGGCAGCGCGTCCGGCAGGCCGAAGACGTCGAGCGGGTCGATCGGGCCGATCCCCTCGAAGAACAGGGTGATCGCCCGCCCGAGCGCGTCGGGATCGCGCTGGAGGCCGGTCGTGAAGATGGTGCGTTCGAGCACGTCGAGGGTCAGCCGCGTCGCCTCGACCGCGACGTCGACCCTGCGCCCCTCCCGCCGGGCGAGGCGGCGGGCCACGGTCTCGGCCGCGCCCGCCATGTCGGCGCCGAAGGCGTCGACGCGCCGTGCGGAGAAGAGCGGCGCGAGCGTGCGTCGCAATTGGCGCCAGATCTGGCCCTCCGCCGTGAACAGCCCGTCGCCGATGCCGGAGCCGAGCACGCGGCGTGTGAGCGCGTCCTTGCGATAGTTCGCCGCGTTGTCGACGAGGACGTGCCGAATGCCCTCCGGGTCGCTCAGCACCATTACCCGGCCGAGGACGCCCTTGCCCATCACGACCGGCGCGCGAAAGTGCTCTTCCGTCCAGGTGGCGAGCGGGTTGTCGCGGGCGGCGCGCAGGAAGGTGAACAGGTCGGGCACGCCCCGCATCGGTTCGGGCGTCGGCGGCCGGAAGCGGGCCGGCTGCGTCGGCGGACGCTCGCGCGCCGAATCGCCCGCTCCCGCCTCGGTGGGATCGCCGACGGACTTGGCAGGTCCTTCGGCACCGACGCCGGCGGCCGGTTCGTTCCCCGGATCCCGCCCGGCCTTTCTGCGCGCGCGCGTCGCCATGTTCCGTCTCCTGCCTCTCGAAACCGCCGCGCCCGGCCCGCGCGGCATTCCCGCCCCTGCGGCGCCCGAGCGTCGGGCATCCGAACCTCGAGCGTCCGAGCCCGTCCTGTCCGCCTCGGCGGATGCGATCGGGCGCTCCCGCACCGTGGGCGGATCGGCCGCGAGCCGCGGTGCCGGAATTCGCAGAGCCGGTTTCCGCGAAGCGGGGTGCCGCGCGGCGCCGTCTCGCGTTACATGTGGTGTTCGGGACGGATCAGGGGAGGCCGCCAAATGTCGCCGTCGCAGACACGCACGGAATCCGACACGTTCGGGCCGATCGAGGTGCCGGCCGATCGGTATTGGGGCGCGCAGACGCAGCGCTCGCTCGAGAATTTCAAGATCGGCACGGAGCGCATGCCGCCCGCGCTCGTGCGCGCGCTCGGCCTCGTCAAGCAGGCCGCGGCGATGGCGAATGCCGAGCTCGGCGAGCTCGACGCCGGCATCGCCGACGCGATCGCGGCCGCCGCGTCCGACATCGCGGCCGGAAAGCTCGACGACGAATTCCCCCTCGTCGTCTGGCAGACCGGGTCCGGCACGCAGACGAACATGAACGTCAACGAGGTCATCGCCAACCGCGCCAACGAGGCGTTGGGCGGCGCGCGCGGGGGGAAGGCGCCCGTCCACCCAAACGACCACGTCAATCGCGGGCAGTCCTCGAACGACACCTTTCCGACGGCGATGCACGTCGCCGCGGTCGTCGAGATCACGAGCCGCCTGATCCCCGCCCTCCAGCACCTGCACGACGCGCTCGCCACCAAGGCCGACGATTTCGCCGACATCGTCAAGATCGGGCGCACGCATCTGCAGGATGCGACGCCGGTGACGCTCGGGCAGGAATTCGGCGGCTATGCGGCCCAGATCCAGCTCGGGATCGCCCGCGTCGAGGCGACGCTGCCCTCGCTCCTCGATCTCGCCCAGGGCGGCACGGCGGTGGGCACCGGGCTCAACGCGCACCCGGAATTCGCCGAGCGATTCGCGATGACGATCGCCGACCTGACCGGGTTGCCCTTCCTCTCGGCCGGCAACAAGTTCGAGGCGCTCGCCTCGCACGACGCCCTCGTCTTCGCCCACGGCGCGCTCACGAGCCTCGCCGCGGGCCTGTTCAAGATCGCCAACGACATCCGGCTGATGGGCTCGGGGCCGCGCTCGGGCCTCGCCGAGATCGCGCTGCCGGAAAACGAGCCCGGCTCCTCGATCATGCCCGGCAAGGTCAACCCGACCCAGGCCGAGGCGCTCACGATGGTCTGCGCGCAGGTGATCGGCAACAACGCCACGATCGCCTTCGCCGGCGCGCAGGGGCATCTCGAGCTCAACGTCTTCAAGCCTGTGATCGCCAACGCCTTCCTGCAGAGCGTGCGCCTCCTCGCCGACGCGGCGATCTCGTTTGCGGACAAGTGCGTCGTGGGCATCGCGCCCAACCGCGCCCGCATCGAGGACCTCCTCGCGCGCTCCCTGATGCTCGTCACGGCCCTCGCCCCCGAGATCGGCTACGATCGCGCGGCCGCGATCGCCAAGGCGGCGCATGCGAACGGCACGACGCTGCGCGAGGAGGCGCTCGCCGCGGGTGTGTCGGCGGAGGATTTCGATCGGCTGGTCCGGCCCGAGCGCATGGTCGGGCAGAGTTGAGCGCGGGACGCGCGCGAGCCGCGTATGCGAAGGGGAGGGGAGGGGACGTGAGCGCCGAGATCGTCAATTTGCGCCGGGCCCGCAAGGCGAAGGCGCGTCGGGAGGGGGAGGAGCGCGCCGCCGAGAACCGCGTCGCCTTCGGCCGCACCAAGGCCGAGCGTGCGGCCGCGCGCGCGGGCGCCGCGCTCGATGCGCGCCGGCTCGAGGCCCATCGCCGCGAAGCGGGCACGGCTGGCGATGCGGGCGGGACCGACGCGCCCGCCCCGTCGGCGGCCTCGAGCCGGTCCGCGCCCGGGGACCCGTCCGCGCCCGCGAGCCGAGCCGCACGACCGCACGGGGCCGAGAGAGCGCCTGACCCGAGCGATCCCGCGCGCGCGAACGCGCCGCCGGGGGAGGGGGCGCCGTGAGCTGCGCTCGTCCGGCGAGAGGCGTCGGCCGGTGACGATGCGCGACGATACCGACGAGGGGCCGCCGCGGCCCGACGGGGCGGCGCAGGCGACGGCGCCAGACGTCCCCGTGCCCACGGTCGAGGGCGGCGCGCAGGTGATCAAGCGCTCGGTCGCGATCGCGGGCCACCGCACGAGCATCTCGCTCGAGGCGCCCTTCTGGGAGGCGCTCTGGACGCTCGCCGCGCGGCGCGGGCAGTCGCTCCAGCGCCTCGTCGCCGAGATCGACGCCGCGCGCGGACCCTCCAACCTGTCCTCGGCCATCCGCGTGCGCCTCCTCGCGGAAGCCCGTGCCGGCGCCTTGCCGCGCTCGGGCGAGGCGACGGCGCAAGACGCGTCGGGCCCGCTCGACCTGTCCGACGGGGAGGCGACGGTCGACGGGCGAGACCCGTCGGATGCGCAGGCCTGAACCGGCTCGAACCGCGCCGACCGCGGGCGTAGGGCCCGCCACGACGCGCCGGAAGCGTTCGACCGCAACCATACGCCCACCGCGCACCTGGCCTGCACCGCGGACTTGGCCTGCGCCGCGGACTTGGTCTGCGCCGCGCACCTCGCCCGCGC
Source organism: Salinarimonas sp. (assembly GCF_046292825.1). Taxonomy (GTDB): domain Bacteria; phylum Pseudomonadota; class Alphaproteobacteria; order Rhizobiales; family Beijerinckiaceae; genus Salinarimonas. The sequence goes on from NZ_JBKBQG010000024.1 coordinate 41,557, forward strand.
CGCGGACTTCGCCTGCACTGCGGACTTCGCCTGAGCCGCAGACGTCGCCAGCACCGCGGACTTCGACCGCGCCGCGGGCTCGGCCTGCACCGCGGACTTGGCCTGCACCGCGGACTTGGCCTGCGCCGCGCACCTCGCCCGCGCCGCGAACTTCGCCCGCGCCGCGGACTTCGCCTGCACTGCGGACTTCGCCTGCGCCGCAGACGTCTCCAGCACCGCGGACTCGGCCTTCGCCGCGGACTGCGCCCGCGCCGCGGACCTGGCCTGCGCCGCCGAACGCGGCCGCCGACGGGCGCACGGCCCTCGCCGTGGACATCCCCGTCCATCTGGACGCACTCGGCACTCGGCGATCGGCCATCGGCGAACGGCCGGGCGCGGCGTGCTCCGCGGATTGCGCGCGCCGGCGCCAGCGCGAGCGATCGGCGCTCCCTGTTCGGCGCGCTCGCCTCGTCCGCGCGGACGGAGCGATGCCGCGACCGGGCGCGGTACCGCTTGCCTGCGCCTATCGTCCTGCCCGGCCGATCGCAGGGTGCGACGAGGCCGGAGACGGCCGAACCGTCCCGTCTCGATCCCGTCTCGATCCGATTGGCCCGGTCCGGCCGGCGCGGTCCGGCCGGCGCAGTACCCGGCGCCCCTTGCCGGCGCCGCCGGCGCATGCGCGACGTCCGCCTCGGTTCGAACCCCGACGCCCGCCAGGCGGGCAGCTCCGCAAAGGCGAGATCACCCATGGCCACAGACCGATTTCGTGGCGAGCTTCGAAGATGAAGCTCGCGCCCGCGCGGTCTCGCTTGCGCGAACGCGGCCGTTTTAGCCTCGCGCGCTGCGCGGAGCCGCGCTCGAACCACAGCAAATTCGTCCGGGGCCGATCGCCGGCCGTCCTTTACGCATGTGGCTCGCGCGAATTGGTTCCGGCGTGCGACGAATGACCTTTGTTGTACCGCATTCTCGTCTCATTCGGAGGCGAAACGCTCCCTCGCCGATCGGTGGCCCGCAGGCCTCGAGACCCCGGCCCGGCCCATCCCACGGCCGGCGACATCCAAAGATGCCGATCAACGAATACGGGACGACGACGTGAATTCCTTCCTCAAGGCGGCGTTCGCCGCCGCGCTCTCCTGCGCCGTTCTCACCGCCCCCGCCATCGCCGATACGAGTGCCCGGAACGCGTCCGCGAGCGCCGGCGAGACGGCCCGGGCCTTCACCGGTTCCGCCTCCTGGTACGGCCCCGGCTTCCACGGCCGCCGCACCGCCAATGGCGAGCGCTTCGATCAGAACGCGCTGACCGCCGCCCACAAGACCCTTCCCTTCGGCACCAAGGTGCGCGTCACCAAGGGCGATCGCTCGGTCGTCGTGCGCATCAACGATCGCGGCCCCTTCGTGCGCGGCCGCGAGATCGATCTCTCGCGCGGCGCGGCTCAGGCGGTCGGCCTGTTGTCCGCGGGCATCGCCAGCGTGCGTCTCGAGGTCCTGCGCTGAGGCGTGATCGACAAGGGAGCGCGTGCCCGTCGCAGGGCCCGCGCTCCGCGCTCGCGCACCCGCGCCGTCAGGCGGCGCGGGCGAGGTCGCCGGCGACGATCCGCGCCGGCCGGCCGGTCGCGCGGAAGCCGACGATCAGGAACATGACGACGCTCGCCACCGTCACCGCCTCGCCGCCGAGGAGCAGCGGGATGCCGAGGCTCTCCTGCCCGAAGACGAGGAGCGCGAGCCCGGTCATCATCGGCGGCAGGCCGACCAGCGCGCACACAACCTGCGCGAGCGCAAGGCGCGTCGCCGCGGATGCGGGGAAGAACCGGTAGAAGGCGCCGTAGATGAAGAACCCGACGAAGCCGATCAGGTTGACGTGCACGTGGACCGGCCGGATCGTGAAGTCGTGCGTCAGCGACATGAAGGTGCCCATGGCAACTCCGATGCCGAAGAACGTCAAGGCGGCGCGAAAGCAGAGATTGGCGAGCGCCTCGGAGCGCGCGTCCGTGCGGGCGGGGCAGGAGAAGTCGGTGTTCATCTCGGGGGTTTCCTTCGTCGCGTGATCGCGGCTTCGTTCTGACGGCTCTCGATTTCCGCCCGATGTCCTCGCGGGCGCGCGAACGTTACGTCGGCGAAACGAAACGACGCATGGCGCGCGCGCGAACGAACGGTGCGTCCGCCGCGTTGGCCGCGCGACCCGCGCGCGAGGACCGACGCTCATGACCGACATCGCCGAACCCGATCCCACCACCCCCGCTCCCACCACCCCCGAGCGCATCTTCCTGCCCGAGGACGCGCAGATGCCCAACCATCCGGACCTGCCGGTCCTCTTCTATCGCGGCGTGCTCGCGGGAGACGCGGCGGGGGATCTCGCGGAGGCATTCGAGGCGCGCTTTTCGGCGAGCGGCTGGGGCGGCACCTGGCGGAACGGCATCTACCGGTTTCACCATTTCCATCCCGACGCGCACGAGGCGCTCGGCGTCGCGCGCGGGCACGCACGGGTGCGGCTCGGGGGCGAGAGCGGGCAGGATCTCGCGATCGAGGCGGGGGATCTCGTCGTGCTCCCGGCGGGCACGGGGCACAAGCTCGTCGATGCGAGCCCGGATTTCCTCGTGGTGGGCGCCTATCCGCCCGGTCAGGAGGATTTCGAGACGCTGCGCGAGGCGATTCCGCGCGATCGCCTGCGCGCCGTCGCGCGGCCCACGACCGATCCCGTCCACGGCGAGGGCGGGCCGCTCGTGCTCCTGTGGGGGTGATCGCGCCCCGCGCGCGGCCGCGATCCGCATCGCCACTAGGAAGGGATGGGCCAAGAAAAAGGGAACGTGCCACGAAAAAAGGGGCGGACCCGAAGGCCCGCCCCGTCTCGTCGCGCGATCGGCGACCCGTGCCGCGAGGGCCGGATCAGACCGAGTAGTACATGACGTACTCGACCGGGTGCGGCGTGTGCTCGAAGCGGATGACGTCCTGCATCTTGAGCTCGATATAGCTGTCGATGAAGTCGTCGTTGAAGACGCCGCCGGCCTTGAGGAAGGCGCGGTCCTTGTCGAGGGAGGCGAGCGCCTCGCGCAGGCTGCCGCAGACGGTGGGGATCTTCTTGAGCTCGCGCGGGGGCAGATCGTAGAGATCCTTGTCCATCGCGGCGCCCGGGTCGATCTTGTTGAGGATGCCGTCGAGGCCGGCCATCACGAGGGCCGCGAAGCCGAGATAGGGGTTCGCGGTCGGATCGGGGAAGCGCACCTCGACGCGCTTGGCCTTCGGCGAGGTCGTCCACGGAATGCGGCAGGACGCCGAGCGGTTGCGCGAGGAATAGGCGAGCAGCACCGGCGCCTCGAAGCCCGGGACGAGACGCTTGTAGGAGTTCGTCGACGGGTTCGTGAAGGCGTTGATCGCCTTGGCGTGCTTGATGACGCCGCCGATGTACCAGAGGCATTCCTGGGACAGGTCGGCGTACTTGTCGCCGGCGAAGAGCGGCTTGCCGTCCTTCCAGATCGACTGGTGGACGTGCATGCCCGAGCCGTTGTCGCCGTAGACGGGCTTGGGCATGAAGGTCGCCGACTTGCCGAAGGAGTGCGCGACGTTGTGGATCGCGTACTTGTAGATCTGCATCTGGTCGCCCATGCGCACCAGCGTGTCGAACTTCATGCCGAGCTCGTGCTGGGCGGACGCCACCTCGTGGTGGTGCTTCTCGACCTTGACGCCCATCGACGCCATGGCCGCGAGCATCTCGCCGCGCATGTCCTGGCCCGAATCGAGCGGGGGCACGGGGAAATAGCCGCCCTTGACCGGGATGCGGTGGCCCATGTTGCCACCCTCGTACTCGGTCTGGCCGTTCGTCGGCAGCTCGGTCGCGTCGACCTTGAAGCCGACATGGTACTGGTCGGCGGAGAAGCGCACGTCGTCGAACACGAAGAACTCGGCCTCGGGGCCGATATAGATCGTGTCGCCGATGCCGGTCGACTTCAGGAAGGCCTCGGCCTTCTTGGCGATGCCGCGCGGATCGCGCCCGTAGGGTTCGCCGGAGGCCGGCTCCAGCACGTCGCAGACGATCGACATCGTCGGCGCCGAGAAGAACGGGTCCATGCACGCGGTCTCGGGATCGGGCATGAGGGTCATGTCCGACTCGTTGATCGCCTTCCAGCCGGCGATCGAAGAGCCGTCAAACATGATCCCTTCGGCGAACAGGTCCTCGTCGACCATCGTCACGTCGAAGGTCACGTGCTGCCACTTGCCCCTCGGATCGGTGAAGCGGAAGTCGACGTACTTGACGTCGTTGTCCTTGATCGCCTTGAGCACGTCGTTGGCGGTCTGCATGGTCCGGTCAGTCCTCTGCTTGGAAGGTCTCGTCGGGAAGGATCGTTCGTCCGCGAGCCGGGCGGCCGCGGTTTTCTCTCTCTTGTCGTCCTCGGTCGGGCGATCAGATCGCGTCGGTGCCGGTCTCGCCGGTCCGGATCCGGATCGCCTCCTCGACGGTCGATACAAAAATCTTGCCATCCCCGATGCGGCCGGTCTGGGCGGCCTTGCGGATCGCCTCGACGGCCTTGTCGACGAGCTCGTCCGGCAGGACGATCTCGAGCTTCACCTTGGGCAGGAAGTCGACCACGTACTCGGCCCCGCGATAGAGCTCGGTATGGCCCTTCTGGCGGCCGAAGCCCTTGGCCTCGATCACCGTGATCCCCTGCAGGCCGACGTCCTGCAGCGCTTCCTTCACCTCGTCGAGCTTGAACGGCTTGATGATCGCCTCGATCTTTCGCATGGCTTCTCGGCCTTCGGTCGTCGCGTGTTGGGCGCTCGCGTCAGTCGCGGTCGCGGATGGGGCCGGGGCGTGTGGACCGCTCCGGCACGGCTCAGTCTTAGCATCGACCGTGCCGCCTCGGGGAGCGGGGCATGGCCGGTTCTTGGGCGCAAGTTGCGCATATTTTGTGCATCTGCTGCCTTTTTCGGCGACGGTGTGTCGTCAACGTCGCGAATGCGGCGATGCGGGAGACGTTCCACAGGCAGGAGACGGCGAAAAATGATGCAGGTCCTTCTCGACGTCGCCCGGACCCGCGAGGCTGATCGCCGCACGATCGCGGCGGGCACCCCCGGCATCGCCCTCATGGAGCGGGCCGGCGCGGCGATCGCCGAAGCGGCGCGGGCGATGCGCGGCGCGCGAGGGGGCGAGGGCCCGGTCCTCGTCGCCTGCGGGCCGGGCAACAACGGGGGCGACGGCTTCGTCGCCGCGCGGCTTCTCGCCGAAGAGGGGATCGCGGTCCTCGTCGCGCTTCTGGGCCCGCGCGAGCGCCTGCGCGGCGACGCGGCGATCGCGGCCGCCGCGTGGCGCGGACCGGTTCTCCCCCTCGCCGATGCCGATCCCGCGGCCGCATGCCTCGTGATCGACGCCCTCTTCGGCTCGGGACTGGCGCGCCCGCTCGACGGGCCGGCCGCGGATTTCGTGGCGCGTCTTACGGCGAGCGGGCGGCCGGTGCTCGCGGTCGACGTGCCCTCGGGCCTCGACGGCGATACCGGGCGCGCCGACGGCCCCTGCGTGCGGGCGCACGAGACGATCACCTTCGCCACGATGAAGCCCGGCCACCTCCTCCTGCCCGGCCGCACCCTCTGCGGGCGCGTGCGCGTCGCCGACATCGGCATCGCCGCGCACGTGATCGAGGATCTCGCGCGGCCCGCGACCTTCGCGAACGCAGAGGGGCTCTACCGGGCGGCGCTGCCGCGGCCGGGGCCGGCGGCGCACAAATATGCGCGCGGGCACGTGCTCGTCCTCTCGGGCGGCATCCACGAGACCGGCGCGGCGCGGCTCGTCGCGCGCGGGGCGCTCAGGATCGGCGCGGGCGCGGTGACGCTCGGCTCGCCCCGCGCGGCGCTCCTCGTGAACGCGACGCAGCTCACCGCCATCATGCTGCGGCCCTGCGACGACGGCGCCGATCTCGAAGAGCTCCTCGCCGATCCCCGCATCGGCGTCCTCGCGCTGGGGCCCGGCCTCGGGCGCGCGCGGGCGCGCGGATTCCTGGAGGCGGCGGCGCGTGCGCGCCATGCCGAGGCGCGCGCGCTCGTCCTCGACGCGGACGCGCTCACCGCCTTCGAGGGCGATCACGCGGGGCTCGCCAGCCTCCTGGCGGGGGCGCGCTGCGCGGTCGCGACGCCGCATGCGGGCGAGCTTGCGCGGCTGTTTCGCGCCTGTCCCGCGGTGCACGAGGCGCCCTCGAAGCTCGTCGCCGCGCGCGAGGCGGCGGCCGCGCTCGGCGCGATCGTCGTGGCGAAGGGCGCCGACAGCGTGATCGCCGCCCCCGACGGCCGCGCGGCGATCAACGCCTCCGGCACGCCCCATCTCGCCACCGCCGGCGCCGGCGACGTGCTCGCGGGCTTCGTCGCGGGCCTGATCGCCCAGGGTATGCCCCCCTTCGAGGCGACCGCCGCCGCCGTCGATCTCCACGCCCGCGCCGGCGCGAGCATCGGCCCGGGCCTCATCGCGGAGGACCTGCCGGAGGCGCTGCCGCGCTTGCTGGGGGAGGTGTTGAGGGGAGGAGCATCGTCGGGGTGAGCCGTCCCGCGACGCCCTTTCCCTTGCGGCACGCCCTTTGCGCATCGCCCCTCCGAGAGGCGCCGGCATCGTCCGGTCGTCTCGATTCGGAACAGGTCGGGAGGTCGCCGCCATGTTCAGGACGATTCTGTACGCGAGCGTGCTCCTCGTCCTCGTCGCGATCATGCGCGAGGTGGGGCTGTCCACCGCGACGATGGTGATCGCCGGCAGCGGGGCCTTCGTCGCGATGCTCGTCCATTCGCTGATGCAGGACGCGTGAGCGCGAACTTCGGGCGAGAACCCGTTCACCATGGCATCCGCGCGCCGCGAACAAATCCGCGAGGCACGTTTTTTTTGGTGCGCCCTCGCGCGGGCATGATATAGAGCCGCGACCCGGCATGGGGCGGCGCGTCGCTCCGGGAGCGGGCGTGGCGGAATTGGTAGACGCGCCGGATTTAGGTTCCGGTGGCGAAAGTCGTGGGGGTTCGAGTCCCTCCGCCCGCACCAAGCCCGTCGCTCTACGGTTCCGGGGCGGTCCATTCCCGCGTCCGACGCACGGCGAGGCCGGCGTCGAGGCGGGAGCGGAGCGCCCCGGCGCCTCCATGCGCACTCTCGAGGAAGTACGGACGGATAGCACGATGCAGGTGACGGAAACGCTGTCGGAAGGGCTCAAGCGCGAGTTCCGGGTCGTCTTGCCGGCGACCGAGCTGGAGGAGCGGCTGACGAGCGAGCTCGCCACCCTGAAGGATCGCGTCAAGATCAACGGTTTCCGCCCGGGCAAGGTGCCGGTCGCGCATCTGCGCCGGCTCTACGGCCGCTCGGTCATGGCCGAGGTGGTGCAGAACGCGGTGGCCGAGGCCGAGCGCAAGATCGTCGACGATCATCAGCTCAAGCTCGCCAACCAGCCGCGCTTCGAGTTCCCCGAGGACAAGGACGAGATGGAGAAGGCGCTCGACGCCAAGACCGATCTCGCCTTCAAGGTGGCCGTCGAGGTCCTGCCGACCTTCGAGCTCGTCGACCTGTCCGACGTCAAGGTGACGAAGCCCGTCTTCCGGGTGCCCGATGCGGAGGTCGAGGAAGGCCTCGAGCGTCTGTCCAAGCAGAACCGCCCCTTCGAGTCGAAGGGCGAGGACGCCGCCGCCGAGACGGGCGACCGGGTCGTGGTCGACTTCGTCGGCTCGATCGACGGCGTCGAGTTCGAGGGCGGCAAGGGCGAGGAAGTGCCGGTCGAGATCGGCTCGGGCTCCTTCATCCCCGGCTTCGAGGAGCAGCTCACGGGCGCCAAGAAGGGCGAGGAGCGCACGCTCGCCGTCACCTTCCCGGAGACCTATCCGGCCGCGCATCTCGCCGGCAAGGACGCCTCTTTCGCCGTCACCGTCAAGGACGTGCTCGCCCCCGGCGAGGTGACGATCGACGACGCCTTCGCCACGAATTTCGGCATGGAGAGCCTCGACGCGATGAGGGACGCCATGCGCGGCGCCCTGCAGCGCGACTACGACGGCGTCGCCCGCCGCAAGCTCAAGAAGGTGCTGCTCGACGCGCTCGACGAGCGCTATTCCTTCGAGCTGCCGCCGACCCTGCTCGATCAGGAATTCCAAGGCGTGTGGCAGCAGGTCCTGAGCGATCTGCAGCGCGCCGGCAAGACCTTCGAGGACGAGGGCACGAGCGAGGACAAGGCCAAGGACGAGTACCGCCGCATCGCCGAGCGTCGCGTCCGGCTCGGCCTCGTCCTCGCCCGCATCGGCGAGACGGCGGACGTGAAGGTCTCCGACGACGAGGTGACGCAGGCGCTGATCGAGCGCGCGCGTCAATATCCCGGTCAGGAGCGGCAGGTCTGGGAATTCTACCAGAAGAACCCGCAGGCGCTCGCCGAGCTGCGCGCCCCCCTGTTCGAGGAGAAGGTCGTCGACCATATTCTCTCTCAGGTGACGGTCGAGGAGACCGAGGTCTCCAAGGAGGCGCTCCTCGCCGACTTCGAGGACGAGGCGAAGGGCGAGGCCGAGGAGGCCGCGGGCGAGAAGGCCTGACGATTTCGCCGCAGCCGCAAGATCGCGAGCGGACCGCGTGCCGGGGAGGTGCGCGGTTCGCGTATCGGGAGCCTGAGAGACGATGAGAGATCCTTTCGAGGTCTACAACAACACCCTCGTGCCGATGGTCGTGGAGCAGTCCTCCCGCGGCGAGCGCGCGTTCGACATCTACTCGCGCCTGCTGCGCGAGCGGATCATCTTCCTGACCGGCATGGTCGAGGACTATTCCGCCTCGCTGATCGTGGCGCAGCTCCTCTTCCTCGAGGCGGAGAACCCGAAGAAGGAGATCTCCTTCTACATCAACTCGCCCGGCGGCGTGGTGACCTCGGGCCTCTCGATCTACGACACGATGCAGTTCATCCGCTGCCCCGTCTCGACGCTGTGCGTCGGCCAGGCCGCCTCGATGGGCTCGCTCCTGCTCTGCGCCGGCGAGGCGGGCCAGCGATTCGCGCTGCCGAACGCGCGAATCATGGTCCACCAGCCCTCCGGCGGCTTCCAGGGGCAGGCGACGGACATCCTCATCCACGCCCGCGAGATCGAGGCGCTCAAGCGTCGCCTCAACGAGATCTATGTGAAGCACACGGGCAAGGATCTCGCCGCGATCGAGAACGCGCTCGAGCGCGACTACTTCATGACGGCCGATGCCGCCAAGGAGTTCGGCCTCATCGACGAGGTGCTCTCGAAGCGCCCCGAGGCGCCGCCGGCCTGACGGCGGAACGGGTGCCGGCCAGCGACGGACGGACTACGCAAGCCAACGCGCTTGATCATGGCGCGCGTGCGTGATTGCATGCGCGTTGGAACCGCCGTTCGGGAGCGTCGATTGTCCCGCGTGAGCGTGCGGCCCCTATGCGGCCATCGGACGCGGCCGACATGGTATCCTTCGCGTGTCGGTTTCGGCGAGTCTCGGGTCGCTCGGGTCGGGGCTACAGTTTGTTAGCCCGGCGCCTATATGAAGGAGAATGGCGGGGGCTCGCGTCCGCGCCTGCATTTGGAGACGTGACATGAGCAAAGCTGGCGGCAACGACTCGAAGAGCACGCTGTACTGCTCCTTCTGCGGCAAGAGCCAGCACGAGGTCCGTAAGCTTATCGCCGGGCCCACGGTGTTCATCTGCGACGAGTGCGTCGAGCTGTGCATGGACATCATCCGCGAGGAATCGAAGACCTCGCTCGTGAAGTCCCGCGACGGCGTGCCCACCCCGAAGGAGATCCGCGCGGTCCTGGACGACTACGTGATCGGCCAGGGCCATGCGAAGAAGGTCCTCTCGGTCGCGGTGCACAACCACTACAAGCGCCTCGCCCACGCCTCCAAGCACTCGGACGTGGAACTCGCGAAGTCGAACATCCTGCTCATCGGCCCCACCGGCTCGGGCAAAACGCTGCTCGCGCAGACGCTCGCGCGCATTCTCGACGTGCCCTTCACGATGGCCGACGCGACGACGCTCACGGAAGCGGGCTATGTCGGCGAGGACGTCGAGAACATCATCCTCAAGCTCCTGCAGGCGTCCGACTACAATGTCGAGCGCGCGCAACGCGGCATCGTCTACATCGACGAGATCGACAAGATCTCCCGCAAGTCCGACAACCCGTCGATCACGCGCGACGTGTCGGGCGAGGGCGTGCAGCAGGCGCTCCTGAAGATCATGGAGGGCACCGTCGCCTCCGTGCCGCCCCAGGGCGGCCGCAAGCACCCCCAGCAGGAATTCCTGCAGGTCGACACGACGAACATCCTCTTCATCTGCGGCGGCGCCTTCGCCGGCCTCGAGCGGATCATCGCCGCGCGCGGCAAGGGCTCGTCGATCGGCTTCGCCGCCCAGGTCTCCGCGCCGGACGACCGCCGCACCGGCGAAATCTTCCGCGAGGTGGAGCCGGAGGATCTGTTGAAGTTCGGGCTCATCCCCGAATTCGTCGGCCGCCTTCCGGTCCTCGCCACGCTCGAGGATCTGGACGAAGAGGCTCTGATCAAGATCCTCAAGGAGCCGAAGAATGCGCTCGTGAAGCAATACGCCCGCCTCTTCGAGATGGAGAACGTGGCGCTCACCTTCCAGGACGAGGCCCTGCGCCTCATCGCCCGCAAGGCGATCGAGCGCAAGACCGGCGCGCGCGGCCTGCGCTCCATCATGGAGGGCATCCTGCTCGACACGATGTACGACCTGCCCGGCATGGAATCGGTGGAGCAGGTGGTCATCAGCCCGGAGACGGTCGAGAGCAAGGCCGGCCCGCTCCTCATCCACGCCGAGCGCAACGAGGCGAGCGCGAGCGCCTGAGCGCAGCCTCGCCGTCGAGACGGATCACGCCCGCGGCACGCGCCGCGGGCGTTCTCGTTCTGGCGCCGTCGTGTCATCCCGGACGCCGAAGGCGATCCGGGACCCATACGCTCGACGCTTCAGTCGCAGCCTATAGGCTGCGTTTCTCGAACGAGCCTCGATTTCATGGGTCCCGGGTCCGCTTCGCGGCCCGGGATGACAGAAGTCGCCCAACTCCTCTGCACGCCCTCACTCGCCCTGGCCGAGGGCGAAGCCGGGCTTGCCGTCGAACAGGTAGAGCTGCTCGGTCTTGACGAAGTCGATCCCGGCCTCGGCCATCCGCCCCAGCAGCCGCGCGATCATCGCCTTGTTGAGCGCAAGGCCCGGCTTGCTCTTGAAGCGGGCCCGCCAATGGTCGACGAGCGCCGTCTCCGGCAGGCCCTGCGGCCACACCTTGACGCCGCGCGAGGTGATCATGGTCAGGTCGAACAGACCCTCGGCGCAGGCGGCGAGCCGCTCGGCGAGCGCGTCCGGCGCGATGTCGGCGGCGTGGACGAAGACGTCGACGCCCACGAGCTCCTTGCGCGCCGGCACGCGCGGGGCGGCCTCCGGCACCGGAAGCGGGGCGGCGTCGGCATAGGCGACGGGCGCGAGCGTGCGCGGCATCTCGCCGAGCCGCGCGATCACCGCGTCGGCGAAGGCGCGGGTGCCGACCACCGCCGCGACGCCCTCGCGCGCGCTCGCGCCGCGGGCGAGATCGGCGGTGAGGATGCCGTCCTCGATCGTGCGCTTCCACGCGTTGTGGATGCGCGCGGCGACGGCGCCCTGGCCGATATGGACGAGCATCATCACGCCAGCCAGCAGGAGCCCCGAGGGGTTGGCGACGTCGCGCCCGGCGATGTCGGGCGCCGAGCCGTGGATCGCCTCGAACATCGCCCCGTGCGGGCCGATATTGGCGGAGGGCGCGAGGCCGACCGAGCCCGCGATCTCGGCGGCGATGTCCGAGACGATGTCGCCGTACAGATTGCCGGTGAGGATCACGTCGAAATGCTGCGGGCTCGCGGCGAGCCGGGCGGCGCCGATGTCGATGATCATGTGCTCGGTCGCGATCTCCGGATACTCGGCCGCGACCTCCTCGAAGACCCGCCGGAACAGGCCGTCGGTGAGCTTCATGATGTTGTCCTTGGTGAAGCAGGTCACCTTCTTGCGGCCGTTGGCGCGGGCATATTCGAAGGCGTAGCGCGCGATGCGCTCGCAGCCGGGCCGGGTGATCAGCTTCAGGCACTGGACGACGTCGTCCGTCTGCCGGTGCTCGATGCCCGCATAGAGATCCTCCTCGTTCTCGCGCACGACGACGACGTCCATCGCCGGGTGGAGGGTGGGCACGAAGGGGGCGTAGGCGGTGCAGGGGCGCACGTTGGCGAACAGGCCGAGCGCCTTGCGCATGGTCACGTTCAGGCTCTTGTAGCCGCCGCCCTGGGGGGTCGTGATCGGCGCCTTGAACAGCACCTTGTTGCGCCGGATCGTCTCCCAGGCCTCCGGCGGGATGCCGGACGCGTGGCCCGCCTTGTAGACGGCCTCGCCGATCTCGATCGGCTCGATCGCGATCGCGGCGCCCGCCGCCTTCAGGATGCGCAGCGAGGCGCTCATGATCTCGGGGCCGATGCCGTCGCCATAGGCGACGGTGACGGGCGTGGCGTGCGTGGTGGCGGCGGGATCGAAGGTCTGGGGGGCGGCGCGGGTGTTCATGAGAGCGTTCCTTCCAACGGGACGACTGCGATGCGCTCCCATAACGTTTTTCGCTTGCATAGGAAAAATCGATAGTTCAAAACCTGAGGATAATGAAATTCAATGATCGGGGGAACGACGATGCCGCAACGTCCCAATCTCGACCTCGACCTCGTGCGCGCCTTCGTGACGATCGCGGAGGTGGGCAGCTTCTCGCGGGCCGGGGAGCGGCTGTTGCGCAACCAGTCGACGATCTCGCTGCAGATCAAGCGGCTCGAGGAGACGCTCGGCCAGCGGCTGATGGAGCGCAACGCCAAGAGCGTGCGGCTCACCCCGCAGGGGGAGACCTTCCTCGCCGACGCCATCCGCCTGATCGCGCTCAACGACGAGGTGGTGGCGCGGGTGAATGCCGAGCACGTCGCGGGCCACGTGCGCCTCGGCACGCCGGAGGATTTCGCCTCGCAGCACCTGCCCCAGGTGCTCGCCCGTTTCGCCGATTCGCACCCGGACGTGACGCTCGAGGTGACCTGCGACCTCACGCTCAACCTGATCGATGCCTTCCGCGCCGGGCGCTTCGATCTCATCCTCGTCAAGCGCGAGCCCGGCGCGCCGACGCTCGGCACCGGCATGCGCGTGTGGCGCGAGCCGCTCGTCTGGGTCTGCGGGTCGCGCGACCTGCCGGGGGAGGGGGTGGCTCTGCCGCTCGTCGTCTCGCCCGACCCTTGCGTGTATCGCAAGCGCGCGGTCGAGGCGCTCGAGCGGGCGCGCCGGCCCTGGCGGATCGCCTATACCTGCGGCTCGCTCGCGGGCTCGCAGGCGGCGGTGCGGGCCGGGCTCGGCGTCACCGTGCTGCCGAAGGAGATGGCGCCTGCGGGCCTGCGCATCGTCGACGGCGACCCGCTGCCCTCCCTCTCCGACACCGAGATCGCCCTCGTCGGCGCCGACCCCCTCTCGGCCCCCGCCGCCCTCCTGCGCGACCACATCGCCCGCTCGTTGGAGAAGGATCATTGAGGGGGCGAAAGGGGGGGGACGGGGAGGGGGCGCCGCTCTTGAGCGGAGCGCTAGGGGGGAGGATACGACACCACGGCGCGCCGCTCTCCTGCCCCTGCGCGTGAGCTCGAGACTCTGTCCCCTGCCGTCATTCCGGGGCGCGAAGCGAGCCCGGAACCCAGACTCCCGACGCTGGTTCGAGCGCGCATGCGCGCTCGTTGCACGATCCAGAACAATGGATGCGCCGAGGGACGCAGCCTATAGGCTGCTCATCCGACGTCGCGGTTCTGGTTTCCGGGCTCGCTTCGCGCCCCGGAATGACGGTGGGGTTTTTGGCGAACGGTTTCGAAGCTCTGAGGGGAGGGAGAGAGGGCCGCTTCCGCCGTCCGCGCGAGAACCGCGACGTTCGCGACGACCCTCGGCGCCGACCCCCTCAAAAATGCGGCCGGCCCAGGCTCCAGAGGAAATCGCCCGCCTTGCGCCACGGCGGTCGCGCCTCCCATTCGGCGAGGGTGATCTCGCGCGAGAGGGCGATGTCGCGCTCGAACAGGGCCGTCTGCTCGGCGGCGAAGGCGGGGTCGAAGACGAGGAGGTTCGCTTCGTGGTCGTGGCGGAAGGCGCGCGAATTGATGTTCGCCGAGCCGATGTTCACCAACAGGTCGTCCACGAGGATCATCTTCTTGTGGTAGAGCGTCGGCTCGTATTCGTGGATGCGCACCCCCGCCCGCAGCAGCGGCCCCCAGAAGTGGCGGGAGGCGCGGCGGACGAAATCCATGCCGATCTCGTCGCCCGGCAGCACGATGTCGACCGCGACCCCGCGCCGGGCTGCCTCCGCCAGCTGCGCGATCACGACGTCGTCGGGCACGAAATAGGGCATCGCGATGCGGATGTTGCGCTCGGCCGCCGCGATCGAGAAGACGAGCGCCACGTGCAGGCTCATATTGGTGCCGCCGAAAGATTGCGCGACGAATTGCGCGACGCTCTCGCCCGCGGGCGCGATCGGCGGGTAGAAGCGCTCGCCGACCAGGAGCTCGCCCGTCGCCTCGAGCCAGTGCTCGGCGAAGGCGCCCTGCATGTCGGCCACCGCCGGGCCCTCGATCCGCCAATGGCTCTCGCGCCAATGCGCGTCGCCGCCGGGCGCCCATTCGTCGGCGATGCCGACGCCGCCGGTGAAGCCGATCCGCCCGTCGACGACGAGGATCTTGCGGTGCGTGCGGTTGTTGAGCCGTGCGACGTTGCCGATGCTCGGGGTGCGGAAGAGCTCGACGCGCACGCCCTCGCGGCGCATCACGTCGATCGGCGCGCGCTCGACGAGGAAGCTGCCGACCCAGTCGATGATCACCCGCACCTCGACGCCGCGCCGCGCGGCGTCGATCAGCGCGTCCTCGAAGGCGTCGGCGACCGCGCCGGGCCAATAGACGTAGCTCTCGAGGTTGACGCTCGTCGTCGCGCCGCGGATCGCCTCGAGCATCGCGGGGAAGATCTCGTCGCCGTTGACGAGGGTCTCGATCCTGTGGCCGGGCAGAAGCGTCCCCGGCAGCGTGCCCGACAAGGTGCGCTGGAACGCCTCCGACGAGACGGGCGGTGCCGGCGGCAGGGGCTGGCGCACGTCGAGCCGGTCCGGCATCAGCGCGACCGCGAGATAGGTGACGATCACGCTCGCGAGGATCGCGGCGAGCATTCTCCAAGGTCCGCGCGGTCTCCCCTTCACGATCCCGACCCCTGGTCAGACGCCCGAAGCGTACAACGCGCGAGGCGCTGCTTCGGTCGAGCCTCCGGCTCTCGCGCCGGCGCGGGGCTCTTGCGCTCCAGCTGGCGCGGGTTAGGCTTTCGCATCCGCAACACGGGAGCCCTCCGATGCCGCAGCCAAAGCTCACCCGCTTCTCCGTGGCCCCGCTCGCGAGCCTCACGCGCCGCCTCGCCGACGTCGCGTCCGGCCGCACGGCGCCCGATCTCGTGATCACCGGCGCGCGGGTGCTCTCGACCTATACGGACCGCATCCTACCCGAGCGCGAGTTGTGGATCGCCGGCGGGCGCATCGCCGCGACGAAGCCGGCCGGCGCGCACAGGGCGCTCGCCCACGCGCCCGGCGCCGTCTACGACGCGCGCGGCGGCATCCTCGCGCCGGGCCTCGTCGATCCGCACATCCACATCGAATCCTCGATGGTGACGGCCTGCGCCTATGCGGAGGCGGCGCTCCTCAACGGCACGACGACGATCTTCTGCGACAGCCATGAGATCGGCAACGTGATGGACGTCGCCGGCGTCGAGGCCATGCTCGAGGACGCGCGCGCCGCTCCGCTCTCGATCTTCCTCACGGTTCCGAGCACCGTCCCGGCCACCTCGCCCGAGCTCGAGACGGCGGGCGGGGATCTCACGGCGGAGAAGATCGGCGCGCTGTTCGATCGCTGGCCCGAGGCGGTGGCGCTCGGGGAGAAGATGGACTTCGTCCAGGTGACCATGGGCGACGAGCGCTCGCACGCGATCCTCGCCGCGGCGCTCTCGCGCGGCAAGCCGGTCTGCGGGCACATCTACGGGCGGGAATTCGTGGCGGCCTACGCGGCCTCCGGCGTCACCGACACGCACGAGGCGATCGATCGCGACATCGCCGACGACCTCCTCGACGCGGGTGTGTGGATCTTCTTGCGCGGCGGCCCGCCCACCACGCCGTGGCACTCGCTGCCGGAGGCGATCAAGACGATCACCGAGCTCGGCGCGTCCAACAAGCGCGTGTGCGTGTGCACCGACGACCGCGACGCCGACGACCTGATGGCCTTCGGCATGGACTGGGTGGTGCGCGAGGCGATCGCGGCGGGCCTGTCGCGCGAAGCGGCCTGGGCGATGGGCTCGCTGCATCCCGCGACGCGCTATGCCCGCGACGGCGAGATCGGAGCGCTCGGCGGCGGGCGCCGGGCGGACGTGATCCTGCTCAACGACGCGATGGAGGTCGACAACACCTGGTATGGCGGCGAGCTCGTCGTCGAGGGCCGCAAGATCACGCCCCTCCTCGATGCGGCGCTCTCCGAGCGCTACGTCTATCCGAAGGCCGCCTATGCCACCGTCAAGGTCTCCGGTCGGCCCGCTCTGACGCCGCCGCCGCCGAAGGTGCCGGTGGTCGCGAACGCGTTGCGCACGGCGCTGCCGGGCATCCTCGTCCATCACGAACGGGTGTCGCTGCCCGCGTTCGAGAGCTGGGACGGGGTGCTCGCCGAGCACGGGCTGTGCTTCGTCGCGGTGATCGAGCGCCACGGCCTCTCGGGCGGTGAGAGCCGGGTGGCGCACGGGCTCCTCAAGGATTTCGGCCTCGCCTCGGGCGCGGTCGCCTCCTCCGTCGGCCACGATTCGCACAACGTCATCGTCGCCGGCACCAACGAGGCGGACATGCAGCTCGCGCTCGCGACGCTCGTCGAGGCCCAGGGCGGGGTGTGCGTCGTCGACCAGGGGATCGTGAAGGCCTTCGTCGCCCTGCCGATCGCGGGCCTCCTCTCCGACAAGCGCGTCACGGAGGTTGCGGAGGAGACGCGCGTGCTGAAGCGCGTCTGGGAGGAGGCGGGCTGCACGATCCCCTATATGGGCTTCAACCTCATCCCGCTCTCGGTGATCCCCGAGATCCGCATCACCGACAAGGGCCTCGTCCTCGTGCCGGGCATGGAGATCGTCCCCCCCTTCGAGCCGCAGGCGCAGGCCGCGGAGTGAGGGGCAACTCTGTCGTTACGCTGTCATCCCGGACGCCGAAGGCGATCCGGGACCCATAATCGCCACGTCTGAGTCGCAGCCTGTAGGCTGCGTTTCTCCGACGAAAGCTGTCCAAAGGTAGCGGAACGAGCGCGGCATGCGCGCTCGGACTTGTCGTCGAGTGTATGGGTCCCGGGTCCGCTTCGCGGCCCGGGATGACAACCTGCGAAAGATTGACGAGCGCTCACCCCTCGCGGCGGCGGCCGCGCAGGATTTCCGCGAGCCGCGCCCGCTCGAAGACGGCCACCACGACGAGGCCGATCGCGAGCGGGCCGAGGAGGTAGAACAGACGGAAGAGGACGAGCGCCGCGACGAGCTTCGCGTCGGGAATCTCGGGAAGCGCCGCGACGAAGACGAGCTCGAACACGCCGAGCCCGCCCGGCGCGTGCGAGACGAGCGCGGCCGAGAACGAGGCGAGGAAGACCGCGAGCACGATCAGATAGCCCGGATTGGTCTCCGGCGGCAGCAGCACGAAGACGATCGCGGCGGTCGCGAGATTGTCGAGGCAGGAGGCCGCGATCTGGCGCGCGGTGATGCCCGGCCGCGGATAATCGAGCCGGAAGCCGCCGAGCTGCAGGGGCCGCAGCCGCATCAGCGAGCCCGCGACGTAGAGCCCGACGAAGCCGAGCATGAGGATTCCGATCGCCTGGCCCGACAGCGTGATCGCCTCGGGCAGGCCCCCGCCGACGCGCGCGAGCATGTCGGGGAAGAAGACCAGGAGGAGCCCGCCGAGCGTCACGGCGCCGAGCGTGAAGGTGAAGGAGCAGAACGCCACGAGCACCGCGATCTGCCGCGCGCCGAGGCCCACCGACGAATAGGCCCGGTAGCGCACCACCGCGCCCGAGAGCACCGAGGCGCCGATATTGTGCGAGAGCGCGTAGGTCGTGAACGAGGTCAGCGCCACGAAGGGCCAGGAGACGTGGTGCACGCGCAGATGCAGGAGCGCGATGCGGTCGTACCAGGCGAGCATCGCATAGGCGCCGAGCGTCGCGAGAAGCGCCAGCGCGTATTGCGAGGGCGCGATCGCGGCCATCTCGGCGAGCACGTCCGCCGCCGAGAGCGCGCCGAGCTCCCGCGACAGGATCCACAGCGAGAAGGCCACCGCGAGGAGGCCGATCACCGGCCACGCGTAATCGAGAGCGCGTCGCACCGCCGCCGCGCGTCCGCTCACAGGCCGTGCCGATCGAGCCAATCGACGAGACGGCGCGCTCCCTCGTCGGCGGCGACGTCGAGCATGGGGAAGTGGCCGCAGGCTTCGAGCGTCTCGTGGCGCGCGGCGTGATAGAAGGCGGTGCGCAGCGTGCAGGCGCGCCAGACGAGCGGGTCCTCCGCCCCGCCGATCACGAGGGTCGGCAGGCGGGTGAGGAAGGCGGAGAGCACCGGGCCCGGCATGTGCGCGTCGGCGAGCGCGCGCGGGCTCTCGGGCGCCATCATCGACGCGTAGCGCCGCACGCGGGCGAGCGGCAGGCGCTCGGAGAACAGGAGACGCTCGGACGAGGCCATCCCGCGCGAGAGCGTCGCGGCGCCGATCGGCCCGATGCCGCGTCCGCCGGGCGCGTTCGAGAGGCTGCCGAGGACGGCGTCGAGCCACACGAGCGGCTCGGTCATCGCCGTGCGGGCATTGACGAGGGCGAGCCCGTCGGGCGGGAGCGAGGCCATCAGCACGAGCCCCGCCATGCGCTCGCGCCCGATGAGCCGTTGCGCGATCAGCCCGCCGAGCGAATGGCCGACGACGACAGGCGTCTGCGGCAGGGTCGCGAGCACGCGGCGGACGTCGGCGAGGTAATCCGACAGGCGCGTTTCGCGCAGCCGCTCGCCGCCCTCCGAGCGGCCGTGGCCGCGCAGCGAGAGCGCGACGACGCTGCGTCCGCGCCGTGCGAGATACGGCGCGAGATGCTCGCTCCACATCCACGCCCCGCCGAAGGCGCCGTGGACGAGGAGGAGCGGCGCCCCGACGCGCGGGCCGTCGGGCAGCGTCTCGACCACTTCCAGCGCCGGCGAACCCTCGCCGCGCACGAGCCGCGTGGTCACGCGATAGCCGCCGGCCGGCGGGCTGGTGTCGTTCTGCGACGGGGTCGTCGACATGGGCGGGCTCGCTCGCTCGATCGATCTCGGCTCGGGCGAGAGACATAAGCGCATGCGGGCGCCGTGTCACGGCGCGGAAATCCCCGATCAGGGGGCGGGCAGGGGATCGAGGGTCGTGAACGCGCCCCAGCCCGCGGCCTTCGGGTTCGCGTCGTTCCCGTCGACCCCGATCGAGCACAAGGTGCGCGCGGGCCCCTGCCGCAAGACCCACGCGCCGCTGTCGAGGAAGCTCTGGTACTCTCGAAATCCGGTCGATTGCGACAGCCAGGCATAGGCGACGAGCTTCTCCGCGAGGAGCCGCCGCAGGACGAGGCCGTTGCCGTAGGCGCCGATCGCGTAGCGCGGCGTCGCGCCGCTCGCCGCGACGGCGGCGATCGCGCGGAAATGCGGGATGATGGCGTTCGTCACGTCGTCGTCCGAGCAATCGTAGTCGACGGCGAAATAGATCGCCGACCCCGCCGGCTGGCCGATCGTGCGTGCCGCGTAGGCGAACGCATAGGTGGCGTCCGCCTCGCCGATGGTGCTCGAGAAGGCGGAGGGCGCGTTGCCGGCGGCCTCGTGGACGACGCCGACGCTCATCCCCGCCGCGAGGATCGCCTGCGCCTCCTCGCGGACGAGCCGCTTCTCCGGCTGGCTCGTGGCGCGCGCGTAATAGCGGATCACCCCCGTCGTCCCGGCCTCGCGCAGGCAGGCGAGTTGCGGCGTCGTGCGCCGATTCGTGTCGATGATCATCCTCGTCAGGCCCCCGGGTGGACGTCCGGTGATGCTACCATGGCGCGATCCGGGGGTGCAATTATGGGGTGGGGCGGGGGAGGGGAGTTCGATGGCTCGTGTTCCTTTCCCCGAGAGTCTGTGAATCTCGTGGGGTTGTCATCCCGGGCCGCGAAGCGGACCCGGGACCCATAACCGCGACGACTGGTCCGAGCGCGCATGTCGCGCTCGCTGCGCACCCTCGCAGCGCCAAAGCTTTGGAAAAACGCAGCCTATAGGCTGCGACCCGAACGTCGCGGTTATGGGTCCCGGATCGCCTTCGGCGTCCGGGATGACACCTCTCGCAAGGATTCAAAGTTCTGAGGAGAAGAAGAGGGGCGGTGCCTCGTGAAGGCGGCGTCATGCGAAGTACCCGGTGCCGACTCCTCGCCGACCGGCAGATGCTCTATGCCGGTCGCGTCGAGCATGCGGTCCAGGGAGAGCGGGCGATGGCGGGCGGGTCGATGGAGGGCGCGGGCGCGGCGGGGCTCGTCTGCGCGCTCGACGGGGTCACCGATCTGCCGCCGGGCAAGATCGCCGCGCTCGTGACCTATCTCGAGATGCGCGCGCCGCCGCCTCGTGCCGTGCCGGCGCCGCGGGACGATCTCGCGCTTCTCGAGACGACGCGCGATCTCGACGCCTACCGCGCCTTCTACGCGCGAATCGGGGCGCCTTGGCTCTGGAGCGGGCGGCTGCGGGTGTCCGATGCGGCGCTCGAGCGCGCGCTCGCCGATCCGCGCCTCGTCTCGCGCACGCTCCATCGCGGCGGCGCGCCGGTGGGGCTCGTCGAGGTCGCGTTCGACGGGGAGGAGGCGGAGCTCGTCTATTGCGGGCTCGTGCCCGAGGCGATCGGGGAGGGGCTTGGAGCCTGGCTGATGGCCCAGGCGATCGCGATCGCCTTCGCGCGGCCGATCGCGCGGCTGATGGTGCACACCTGCTCGTTCGACCACCCCGCCGCGATCCGCGCCTACATGCGGGCGGGTTTTGCGCCCTACAAGCGCGCGATCGAGATCGAGGACGACCCGCGCCTCCTCGGCCTCCTGCCGCGGGACGCCGCGGCGGATCGCTGGCCGGTCGTGGACTGAGGCGGCGCGGGAGGCTCACGCCTCCCCGATCTCCATCAGGATCGCCTCCGCTCGCGCGATGTCCTCGGGCGTGTTGGCGTTGAAGAAGGGGTCGACGGGCGCGATAGCCCAGCCGGCATGGGCGATGCCGTGGCGTGCCGTCCAGCGGTCGATCTTGCGCATGTCCTCCACGACGAGCGCATGGCGCAGATCCTCGCGCAGATCGACCCGCCACAGCCCGTTCACGGGATGCGTCTGCCCGTCGCTCTCCGCGCAGGCGAGGGGGACGTCGGCCGCGTTGCGCGCGGCGTGCAGGCGGGAGACGAAATCGTGCGGGATGAAGGGCGTGTCGGCGGCGACGCTCGCGACCCAGGCGATCTCCGGCCGGTTCGCCGCCGTCCAATCGAGCGCGGCGAGGATGCCCGCGAGCGGGCCGGCGAAGCCCGGCACGTCGTCGGGGACGACGGGGAGGCCGGTCTCGGCGAAGCGGGCGGGGTCGCCGTTCGCGTTGAGGATCAGCCCCTCGCATTGCGGCGCGAGGCGCTCGATGACGCGCGCGAGGATGGTCTTGCCGCCGATCGGGCGCAGCGGCTTGTCGCCCCCGCCCATGCGCCGCGCGAGGCCGCCCGCCAGAAGAACACCGAGCGTCGCCGGAAAGGTCTCACTCATCGCCGCCCTCCCGCGAGCCCTTGCGCCGGTTCTTGGCGCTCTCCTCCGCCACGTAGGCGAGGTCCTGGTCGTAGACGATCCGCTCCGCGCCCGAGAGCGCGACGAAGCGTTTTCCGCGCGCACGGCCGATCAGAGTGAGGCCGAGCTTTCGCGCGAGCTCCACGCCCCAGGCGGTGAAGCCCGAGCGCGAGACGAGGATCGGGATGCCCATGCGGACCGTCTTGATCACCATCTCGGAGGTGAGGCGCCCCGTCGTGTAGAAGATCTTGTCCGCCCCGCTCTCGCCCTCGAGGAACATCCAGCCGGCGATCTTGTCGACCGCATTGTGGCGCCCGACGTCCTCCATGTAGACGAGCGGCCGGTCCGCGCGCGCGAGCACGCATCCGTGGATCGCGCCCGCCTCCAGATAGAGCGACGGCGTCGTGTTGACGGCATGCGTCAGGCGGTAGAGCCAGGAGGTGCGCAATTCTGCCTGCGGCAGGCGCACGTCGTCGAGCGCCTCCATGAGGTCGCCGAAGGTGGTGCCCTGCGCGCAGCCCGAGGTCTGGGTGCGTTTCTTGAGCTTGTCCTCGAAATTCGTCTCGCGCTGCGTGCGCACGACAACGACCTTGAGATCCTCGTCGTAATCGATGCCCGTGATCACGTCTTCGGGACGCACCATGTTCTGGTTGAGGAGATAGCCGAGCGCGAGGTATTCGGGATAGTCCCCGATCGTCATCTGCGTGACGATCTCCTGCGCGTTGAGATAGATCGTCAAGGCGCGCTCGACCGTGACGGAGGTCTCCACCGGCTCGCCACGCTCGTCGACGCCGGAGACCGTCTGCGTGAGGCGCGGGTCGGCGGGGTTCGGGGCGATGATGTAGGGGCTGTCTGCGCTCATGCGGGGGAAACTAGCCGAGCGCGGACGGGCTGGGTAGGGGGTGGGAAAGATCCCTCCCCGTAGGGGAGGTTGGCCTCGAAGCGAAGCGAACGAGGTCGGGTGGGGCACGACGCGCAGAGCAAGATCTCATCGCCACGAGCCCCACCCGACCCCTTCCGCTCCGCTCCAGGGGGCACCCTCGGCTACGAGCTTGTGAATCTTCCGGAGGTTGTCATCCCGGGCCGCGAAGCGGACCCGGGACCCATAACCTCGACGGTCGTCCGAGCGCGCATGCCGCGCTCGTTTCCGCACCCTTGCGGCATTAATCGTCAGAGAAACGCAGCCTACAGGCTGCGACCGAAGCCTCGCGGGTATGGGTCCCGGATCGCCTTCGGCGTCCGGGATGACACCGCAACTAACGATTTTCAAATGTTACGGGAAGGGATTACCCCCCCCTCCTCACTCGAACACGATCCTCGGCGCAACCCGCGCGCGCCCGCCCGCGAGCGTCGCCCACACCTTCTCCGCGATCCCGCGATAGACCTGCGCGTGCACCCCGTCCGGATCGATCGCGGTGACCGGCCGTCCGCCGTCCGAGGTCTCGCGGATCGTCATGTCGAGGGGCACTTCGCCGAGGAAGGGGACGCCCAGGCGGTCGGCCTCCTTGCGGGCGCCGCCATGGCCGAAGATGTGGGAGGTCGTCCCGCAATTGGGGCAGACGAAGGTCGCCATGTTCTCGACGATGCCGAGGATGGGGATCTCGGTGCGGCGGAACATCGCCACGCCCCGGCGCGCGTCGATGAGCGCGAGGTCCTGCGGCGTCGAGACGATGACGGCGCCCGCGAGCGGGGTCGCTTGCGCCATGGTGAGTTGGGCGTCGCCGGTGCCGGGGGGCATGTCGACGACGAGCACGTCGAGCTCGCCCCAGGCCACCTCGCGCAGCATCTGGGTAATGGCCGACATCACCATCGGCCCGCGCCAGATCATCGGCGTCTCTTCCTCGACCATGAAGCCGATCGACATCACCTTGACGCCGTAGCCGTCGAGCGGCTCGAGGATGCGCCCCGAGAGCACCCGCGGCTTGCCGTGCAGGCCGAAGAGTTTCGGCATCGAGGGGCCGTAGATGTCGGCGTCCAGAATGCCGACGCTCAGGCCGAGGGAGCGCAGCGCGAGCGCGAGATTGCAGGAGGTGGTGGACTTGCCGACGCCGCCTTTGCCGGAGGCGACCGCGATGACGTGCTTCACGCCCGGAATGCCTTGCGCCTTCGGCTGCGGCGCACCGGCGGGACGGCCGGGCTGGATGCCGGCGCGGGCGGGGGTTTCGGTGACGGGGCCCTTCGGCACGGGCCGGTCGGCGGTGAGGCTCGCGAAGACCTGGGGCCCACCCGGCAGCGCCTTGACGGCGGCCTCGGCGGCGGCGCGCACGGGCTCCATCGCCTGCGCCTCGGTGGGGTCGATCGCGATCGAGAACATGACGCGCCCGTCGTTCACGACGACGTCCGACAGGCGCCCGGAGGCGACGAGGCTGCCACCGCTCGCGGGCAGCCTCACCGGGGTCAGTGCCTGAAGGACCTGTTCCCGCGTCACGCTCACGCTCGTCTCCATCGGTATCTTACCGGACCGAGGAGATGTAGGCCGCGCGACGGCTCCGGCGCAAGCGTTTCCGGAGCGCGCGGCGTGCGGATCAGGCCTCCGCGAGCTGCGTCTCGCCGACCGCGCGCATATGCGGCTCGAGATCGCTCTTGATGTGGTATTTCGCCTCGCCGTCCCGCTCGCCGGGGACGATGCGGACGACCTCGTAGGTGATCGCCATCTGGTTGGGATGGATTCGGATCATCTCGCGCTCGTCGGCCAACAGCCGCACGCGCGCGCCGAGGCTGAACTTGGCATCATTCATCACGGGTTCTCCTTGAATTTCAGGGCGATAACGCCCCAGCTTCGAAAAAGTTCGAGCGCGTCTGCGGGATTTCTTCCTCTTTGCACGACGATCGCGCTCCCGGAGCTGCCGCTTGCGTCGGGTGGGCGCGGCGCGCTAAGCGGAATTTCCGAGCGGGATCCCTTCCGCGGCCACACGACACGTCGAGCGCATGACCTCTCCCGCCCCCGTGCACCGCCGCGCCGTCTTCTACGTCCCGGGCTACGATCCCCGCCGCCCGCGCGTCTATCACGCGCTCTTCGCCGAGGAGCTTGCGGCGGCGGCGCGGCTGCGGGGCTACGAGGCGCAAGCCGGGGCGCTCGACGAGACCGATCCGCTCGCCCCCGCCTTCGCTATGGATGCGCAGATCGACGGCGTGGAGACGCGGGCGCGCGTCGCGATCCTGCGCTGGGACGACGTCGCCCGGCCCGCCTTCAAGGCGCCGCTTCTGCGCCGGCTGCCGAAGCTCCTCGCGATCGGGCTCGATCTCGCCCGGCGCGGCGTGTTGCGCCGGCTCGGGCGTCTCGATTGGCAATTCGCCGCCTTCGTCGCCTACCCCTACGTGATGACCGTGCTGATCGCGCTCGCGATCCTGGCGCTCGCGGTCTTCGCCGGCGCGGCGGCGGGGAGCGTGTCGCCGCTGCTGGCGCCCGCGGCCGCGCTCGCGACGCTCCTCGCGGGTGGGTTCGTCGCTTTGCGGATCGAGCGGCCGCTTTATCTGCGCTACCTGCTCGAGGACTGGCTCCTCTCCTTCGCCCACGAGCGCGGCGAGACCGACGTCCTCGCCCAACGCGTCGAGGCGTTCGCGGCGCGGATCGTCGCCGCCGCGCGGGCGCAGGGCGAGGAGCGGGTGGACGAGATCCTCCTCGTCGGGCACTCCTCCGGCGCCTTCCTCGCGCCCGAGACGCTCGCGGCGGCCTTGCGGGCCGATCCCGATCTCCCCCGGCAGGGACCCGCGATCGCGCTCCTCACCATCGGCACGGTGGCGCCGCTGATGCTGGTCGATGCTCCGGGCTCGCGCTACGAGGTGGCGTTGCGGCGCCTCGCGCACGAGCCGGGCATCGTCTGGCACGAGCTGCAGAGCCGCCACGACGCGATGAACGCCTGCCCCGTCGATCCCGCCGCTCTGGCCGGCCTGCCCGACGCGCGCTGGCCGCTCGTGATGCGGCTCTCGATGCCGCAGCTCGTCCGCCCCGGCCAGCTCGGCCTCTTCCGCGAGCGGCTGTTCTTCTTCCGCACGCATTTCCGCTTCCTCAAGGCGAACGAGCGGCCGGTCGATTACGACTTCTACGGCATGCTCGTCGGGCCGAAGCGGCTCGCCGAGCGGCACCGGGTCCGCCAGCCCGTCGGCGACCGACATCCTCCCGTCACGGGCGAGGGCTAGAGCCGGGCGGATTCGAGGCGCGGCAGCGAGGGGACGATGGGGGAGGATGCGGGTGCGGCACGGTTGCTCGCCGCCTTGGAGGCGCTGCGGGCGGACGTGGCGGGGGAGGGGAGGGCGCGCTATCGCGCCTTTCGCCCGCTGATCGAACGGCCCGATTTCGCCGCCTGCGCGCTCAACCTCGCCCATTATCTCGCTCTGCGCCGACGCGACCATCGCAGCCTCCAGCGCGAGCTGATGCTCAGAGGGCTCTCCTCGCTCGGTCGGCTCGAGGGGCGGGTGCTGGCGACGCTCGATGCGGTCGCCGTGGCGCTCGCGGGCCTGTCCGGATGCGAGACCGCCGCGCGGGCGCCGAGCCGGCGGGCCTTCTTCCGCGGCGAGGCGCGGCTGCGCACGGCGACGGACGCGCTGTTCGGCCCCGCCCGTCCCGACCGCCAGGGCCGCATCCTCGTCACGCTGCCGAGCGACGCCGCCGACGATCCCGCCCTCGTGCGCGCGCTCGCGGCGGCGGGAATCGACGCGGCGCGGATCAATTGCGCCCACGACGATCCCCGCGCCTGGGCCGCGATGGTCGAGCACGTCCGCGCGGCACAGGCGCGGACCGGCCGGCCGATCCGCATCCTCATGGACATCGCCGGGCCGAAGATCCGCACGGGCGCCGTGCTCGCCCCCGAGGAGCGCGCGAAGCTGCGCGTCGGCGACCGCCTCCTCCTCGCCCCCCGTCTCGTCCCGGAGGCGGCGGGCGCGCTGCCCTTCCAGGCGACCTGCACCCTGCCCGCCGTGCTCGACCGGTTGGGCGAGGGCGCGCGCGTCTCGGTCGACGACGGACGGATCGCCGGGCGCGTCGCCGCGCGGGCGCACGGGGGCGTCGTCGTCGAGATCGCGGCGACGAAGCTCGGCGGCGCCAAGCTCAAGCCGGAGAAGGGCCTCAACTTCCCCGAGACGGCGCTCGACCTCGACCCGCTCACCGACAGGGACCGCGCCGATCTCGACTTCGTCGCCGCCCATGCCGATCTCGTCGGCTATTCCTTCGTGCAGACGGCAGCCGACGTGGCGCGGCTCCAGGCCGAGCTCGCCGCGCGCACGGATCGCACGATCGGCCTCGTCGCCAAGATCGAGACGCCCGTCGCCGTGCGCAACCTGCCCGAGATCATCGTCGCGGCGGCGGGACGCCAGCCCTTCGGCGTGATGATCGCCCGCGGCGATCTCGCCGTCGAGATCGGCTTCGATCGGCTCGCGGAGATGCAGGAGGAGCTCCTGTGGATCGCGGAGGCCGCGAGCGTGCCGGTGATCTGGGCGACGCAGGTGCTCGAGACGCTCGTCAAGTCGGGGCTGCCCTCGCGCGGCGAAATGACCGATGCCGCGATGGCCGCGCGGGCCGAATGCGTGATGCTCAACAAGGGCCCGAACGTGCTCGCCGCGATCGGCGCGCTCGACGGTCTCTTCCGCCGCATGGCCGAGCACCAGTCGAAGAAGACCCCGACCCTGCGCGCGCTGCGAAGCTGGTGACGGGCGGAAAATCCCGCTCCAGCAGGGAACCCACGGCGCCTCTCGCGCATCGCCAGTGAGCCTGGCGAACGACACGGGAGGAACAGGACCATGACCGGACGGACCATTCTCGCGCTCGCGGCCGCGCTCGCGACGGCGACCGGCGGCGCGGCGATGGCGCAGCAGCAGCAGCAGCCGTGGATGCAGGGCGGCGGCATGCAGGGCGGGCAGCAGGCCCCCTTCGAGGCGCGTGCCGGCAGCCCTGGCGAGAACGACGAGCGCATGCGCGAGCGGCTCGAGCGCGCGGGCTTCCAGCGGCCGCGGATCGTCGCCGTCGGCGTGATCGAGGCCATGGGCCCCGACGGGGAGACGATCGTCTTCCGCATCGCCGAGCCCGCCGAGCGCGGACAGGCCGGGATGGGTCCGGGAATGGGGCAAGGGATGGGTATGGGCATGCAGCCCGGCATGCAGCAGCCCGGGATGGGGCCGATGGGGACCCCCGGCATGCAGCGGCCGGGCGTCGGTCCCGAGATGGGCGGCATGGGCGCCGGCATGGGTGCCGGCATGGGCCAAGGCATGGGCCAGGGCCAAGGAATGGGCCAAGGCATGATGGCCGGCCAGGATCGCGGGCGCGCCGAGCAGGATCAGCGCCGCACCGAAAA
The DNA here is from genome assembly GCF_046292825.1 of Salinarimonas sp. Classification (GTDB taxonomy): domain Bacteria; phylum Pseudomonadota; class Alphaproteobacteria; order Rhizobiales; family Beijerinckiaceae; genus Salinarimonas. The sequence goes on from NZ_JBKBQG010000024.1 coordinate 69,628, forward strand.
CCTCCTCGCCGACGCCCTCGAGATGGCGGGCTACACGCGTTTCGAGCGCATCGCGCCCTCCCACCTGCAGGCGAGCGCGCCGGACGGCCGCACGGTCACGATCGTGTTCGACGGCGGCATGTTCGGCGAGCGTCAGGCGATGCAGGGCGGCATGCAGATGCAGGATCGCGGGATGCAGGGTCAGATGCAGATGCAGGGCGGAATGCAGCCCGGTCCCGGCATGCCCCAGGCCACCGGCGCCTTCGACCCGCGCGGCCTCCAGGCGGCGCCCGGTCGCCAGGCCGGTGCCGGGCAACAGATCTGGCGCGACGAGGTGATGCCGCAGGCCGTGCTCAACCAGTCGCAGGTGCGTCGCATCATCGAGGCGCACGGCCTCGGCGAGGTGCGCGAGCTTCGGCGCGACGGCGATACGTTCCGCGGCGTCGCCGAGCTTCAGGGCGAGGAGGTCGAGGTCGTCGTCGACGCCCGCTCCGGACTGGTGCTCGAGCCCGAACTCGACCCGGGCCGTCCCGAGGTCGACGTCGACGTGGACGACGCCATCGACACGGAAGCGGTCGAGGACGAGACCGACGAGGCGCAGGAGGCCGCGGAAGACGAGAACAACGCCGGCTGAGCGGTCGCTCGGCAGGAAGAGCAGAGACAAGCCGGAGGAACGATCTCATGAAACATCGTGTCATGACGACGCTCGTCTGCGCCGCGGCGCTTCTGCCCGTCGCGGCACACGCCCAGCAGCAGCCGGGCCAACAGATGCTGCAGCAGATGCCGGCGCCGGGCACCCAGCAGCAGACTCAGCCTGGAATGCAGCAGCAGCCCGGCACGGGGCTCCAGCCGCAGCAGGTCCAGCCGGCGCAGCCGCATCCGCTCGCCCAGGACGGCTTCTTCACGATGCAGCAGACCGATCAGATGCTCGCCTCGAATCTGATGGGGGCGCGGATCGTCGGTCCGGGCGGCGAGGATATCGGCAGCGTCGACGATCTCCTGATGGACAGCGACGGGCGCACCGTCGGCGTGATCAGCGGCATCGGCGGCTTTCTCGGCATCGGCGCGCAGGATGTGGCGATCGACGTGCAGGCGCTCGAATTCGTTCTGCGCGAAGACCTCGCGACGGGCGCCGTGACGCCCGGAACGGCTCCCGGCGGCACCGCTCCCGGCGCCACTGCGGCTCCCGGCGCGCCCGCGACGGGTATGGGCATGGGTACCGGCATGGGCGGTACCGGTACCGGCACCTGGGGCTGGGGCACCTGGGGCACGGCGGGCTGGACGGCCGGTCAGATCGAGTTCGTGCGCGTGCCCTTCACCCGCGAGCAGCTCGAAGCGGCGCCGGAATTCACCCGGCTCGACTGATCGCCGCATCCTCCTCGCGGGCGAGGGCGAAGGCGCGCGAGAGCGTCGCGCCGTACCCGCGCTTGCCCGGGAGGCGACGCGCGAAGGGGGCGCCAAGGCGACGCGACGGGGGCGTGGCGTTGCGAAGCGGGAACAAGTCGTTCTTTCGCCTGTTCGCCGAGACGATCGCGAAGACGCCGTCTCGAGAAAGGCCGCTCATGAAGATTTCGACGAGGATCCTAATCGCCTCCTGCGCCCTCGCGCTCGGCTCGGGGGGGGCCTCGGCGCAGGTCATGCAGGCGCCGGGACCCCATCAGGCCCAGCCGCAGGCCGAGCAGGAGGCGCCCGCGCCCGTGCCCTTCCCCGGCGGGCCCGTCGCCGCCATCGTGGAGATGTCGGACGCGTTCGCCTTCCAGCCGCAGAGCGTCACGGTGCGCGTGGGCGATACCGTCGAATGGCGCACCGTCGGCCGCCACGCGCACACCGTCACGACGGATGCGCGCCGGACCGACCAGCCCGATCTCGTCGAGATCCCGCCGGGAGCCGAGCCGTTCGATTCCGGCCCGATCTCGACGCGCGACGTCTTCCGCTACACGTTCTCGGTACCCGGCCGCTACGTCTACGTCTGCAATCCCCACGAGGGGGAGGGCATGATCGGCGAGGTGATCGTGGAGCCGTGACGCGAAAAGGGCGCCCCGCGGGGCGCCCTCGACGAGACCGAGCGCCCCTCTCCGCGCAACGCCCGGAGAGGGGCGTCGTCTCAATCGCCCCAGCGATAACGCGATTCGTAGCGGCCGTATTCCGGCAGCGACTCGCCCCGCCGCAGGCGCCGACCGCGGTGGATCAGATAGGCCAGCGCGTAGCCGGCGAGGCCCGCGACGAGGATCGCCGAGAGCGGGCTCTCGCGCACCTGCGCGCGGGTCATGTCGCGGCCGTAATAGGCGTAGTCGCGGCCGTAATCGACGTAGCGGCGCGCTTCCGGATGGCGGTCGAGCTCGTGCTGGACCCGCTCGCGGGCCTGCGCGTAGCCCTCCCGCGCGCGCTCCCCGGCATGGGTCGCGGCCTCGCGGGCGCGGTCGTAGCCGTTGTCTCTCGATTGCACTGCCATGACGCGATCTCCTTCGTTTTCATCGATGGGCTCGACGAGCGAACGACGCGAACCGCTCCAAGGTTTCCCGGCACCGAGGTCGTGGCTGCTCCAGTTTCTCATCATTCTAATTTCAAGTTCTTGGAAGATCACGCTTTTTTCTTGACGGACCGGTCTCGCGCGGCAAAGCTGCCGCACCCTGAGGTCGTCGACCTCGCGACCGCTTCCGGGACACGACCGATGATGCACGAGACGAATTTCTCGGCCTACGCCCCCGCCGATCTCGCCGCCGCGCAGCGCCGCGCGCGCCTCGCCCGCGAGAAGGCGCAGGCCTATCGCGGCGCCTCCGAGCAGATGCGACGCAAGCTCGAGGCCCGCGCCCGCATGGCCGAAACCGAAGCCGCGCTCATCGCGCACGCGCTCGAGGGGGCGACGGGGCCGGGCGGGGTCGAGGATTGATCGCGAAAACCTCGCTCCGCCCGTGACGAGCGCCGTCGCTCTCCTTGCCGCGATCGCACCGACAGGGTGAGTGCTCCCTCGTGTCATCCCCGGCCGGAGGTCGCTTGCGACCGGAGGGGAAGCAACTAATATTCACGCGGCATTTTCGACCCATGGGGTGCCCCTGGCGAGGACGGCGTTGATCTGGACGAGGAGCTTGCG
>NZ_JBKBQG010000025.1:0-68678 GCF_046292825.1 Salinarimonas sp.
TCGTCCAGATCAACGCCGTCCTCGCCAGGGGCACCCCATGGGTCGAAAATGCCGCGTGAATATTAGTTGCTTCCCCTGCGCACGCTACGCGTGCTCCGGCCGGGGATGACACCGGTGGAGCACTGACCTGCCGGCGCGACTCCCGAGTCCGCTTCGCGGCTCGGGATGACAGCAATCCATCGACTTGTGCATTTCGAGAGCGCCCTGCGCCGCCGCGTGAAACCCGCACCGGGATCGGCGCGCCTTCGACTTCGCGCGCGCGGAAGGCGGTGCTAGAGGATCGACGACCCGCGCGCGGTCGCTCTCGGAGCCGGCCGCGCCATCGCGAAACCTTCAGGAGACGTGTCATGGATCTCGGATTGTCGGGCAAGCGCGCCCTCGTCCTCTCCTCGAGCCGCGGGCTCGGCCTCGCGAGCGCCAAGGCGCTCGCCGCCGAGGGCGCGGAAGTGTTCATGACCGCGCGCAGCGGCGACAAGCTCGACGCCGCCGTCGCCGAGATCGTCGCGGCGGGCGGCCGCGCCCACGCGTTCGCCGCCAATCTGACGAAGGACGCCGACCGGATCTTCGCCGAGGCGGAGCGCACGATGGGCGGCGTCGACATCCTGATCGCCAATACCGGCGGCCCGCCGGCGCGGATGGCGGCGGAGGTGCCGGACGAGGACTGGATGCCCCAGTTCGAGGCGATGGTGCTGCCCGTCTTCCGCCTCGCGCGCCTTTGCCTGCCGGGCATGCGCGCGCGCGGATTCGGGCGGATCGTCACCATCGCCTCCTCCGGCGTGATCCAGCCGATCCCGAACCTCGCGATGTCGAACGCCCTGCGGGCGTCGATCCTCGGCTATTCGAAGACGCTGGCCGCCGAGGTCGCGAAGGACGGCATCACCGTCAATCTCGTGCTGCCCGGCCGCATCCGCACCGACCGCACGGCCGAACTCGACGCCGCCAACGCGAAGCGTCTCGGCAAGAGCGCGGAGGAGATCGAGGCCGCCGCCGTCTCGGCGATCCCGGCCGGACGCTACGGAAAGGTCGAGGAATTCGGCGACGTCGTCGCCTTCCTCGCTTCCGAGCGGGCGAGCTACATCACCGGCTCGAAGATCGCCGTCGACGGCGGCGCGGTGCGCAGCGTCTGACGACATATGCGTGTGGCTCGGGTCGCGGCGCCGCCGAAGCGTGCCGCGGCCATGAGCCATGCACCATCTGCATGGCCCCCTCGACGAAAGGCGGGCAGGAAACCCTTGCTTTTTGTGCGGCGCAATGTAGATTGTGCAGTGCGGCAGGACGTGGCGTCGTCCTCCCGTATGCCCTCCTTGGGCGTTTCCTCCCTAGACTTGGGCCGCCCCTCGGGGCGGCCCTTTTTTTGTCGCAAGCGACCGGAATCCGCCTCGGCCTCGATGCAAATCGATTCAGGTGGAAGCGGACGCAGCTTCGCAGTAGAATTCCCCCGCCGATCGGAGAATTCGGTGCGCGCGACGGCCTGCCGAGCGCGCGAACGCTGCGGAATGCGCGGAGGCGGCTCGACCATGACCAGCGGGAGCGCCGAGGGGACCGGGAAGACGATCGCGCTGACCGCCTACCGGTCGCGGCGCGCCCGTCTGCGTCGCGAGCGCGCGGAGACCCTGCGCGCCGACGCGGATCTCTTCGCCCGCAGCCTCGAGCGCACCTGCGACCTGCCGGGAGAGCTTCGCCGCCAGCGCGCGGCCGACGCGCTGGCGCGCGAGATCGACCGGCTCGCCGACGCCATCGACGAGCCGACCTGAACGCTCCGTCATTGCGGAGCGGGCGCGGCCTCGTCGTTCGGGGCGTCCAGACGCTCGATCTGCGCGCCCTGGCGCAGGGCGAGGATCAGCTCCTGCTGCGCGCGACGCGCGAGAAAGGCCTCGAGCTGCGGGCTCATCTGCTCGAAGCTCGGCACCGGCCGCTCGCGACGCTCCTCGACGCGGATCACGTGCCAGCCGAACTGCGTCTGCACCGGCTCGGAGACCGTCCCCGGCTCGAGCGCGAAGGCGGCCTCGGCGAAGGGCGCGACCATCCGGTCGCGGGCGAAGAAGCCGAGGTCGCCGCCGCGCGGGCCCGAGCCCGGATCCTGCGAGAGCTCGCCTGCGACCGCCGCGAAATCCTCGCCGGCCTCGATCCGGGCGATCGCCGCCTCGGCCTCCTCGCGGGTCTCGACCAGGATGTGGCGGGCGCGGACCTCGTCCTCCGGCTCGATGCCGGCGACCGTCTCGTCGTAGAGCGCGCGCTTGGCCTCTTCCGTTACCGCCTCGGCGACGCGGCGCTCGAGGAGCGCGTCGAGCAGGAGCTTGCGGCGGGAATATTCGAGCTGGCGGGCGAAGTCCGGATCCTCGGCGACCGCCGCCTCCTCCGCGGCGCGGGCGCCGAGCTCGAGATCGATGAGATAGGCGATCAGCACCTCGCGGCGCTGCTCCTCCGGCATCTGGCCGAGCGGCAGCATCGGATCCTGCGCGGCGATCTCGAGCTCGGCCTGCGTGATCTCGACGCCGTTGACGCGCGCGACCACCTCGTCGGCGGCGGCGTTCTGGGCGCGGACCTCGGTCAGGGCGAGGGTCGCGACGGAGGCGCCGAGCGCCAGCGCGAAGGCGAGGCGCGGGAGCGTGGGGATGCGGATCATACGGTCTTCCTCGGGCTTTCTGGGTCTTGGTCGTTTCGGGCGTGTTCACGTGGCGGGCGCGCGCGGCGCCGAAGGCCTGATCCGGACGTCGCTCGGCCGACGGCCGCCGGGCCGGCTCGCGGCTCGCGGGCGTCGAGCCGCCGTTCCGAAACCCTTCGCCCATCGCGCCCGGGATGGCAAGGCCTTCGCGCCGGGGCGGACGGTCGCGCGCGAGCCCGAGCACCGGCTCGAAACGCTCTCTCGCAGGGTGATCCTTTCGGATGCGCGACGCGATGATTAGGTCTATAAGGCGCGCAACACAGCCCGCATCCGACACGACCATCGACGACAGGAATCCATGTTCGGCGCACTCGCGAAGAAGCTCTTCGGCTCGGCCAACGACCGCCGGCTGAAGTCCTACCGGCCCCGCGTGGAGGCCATCAACGCCCTCGAGAAGGAGCTCGAGGGGCTCTCGGACGACGCGCTGCGCGCGCGAACGGCGGCCTTCAAGGCCGAGGTCGCGGCGGGCAAGAGCCTCGACGACGTGCTCGTGCCCGCCTTCGCGACCGTGCGCGAGGCGGCCAAGCGCGTGCTCGGCCAGCGGCACTTCGACGTGCAGCTGATCGGCGGCATGGTGCTGCACGAAGGCGGCATCTCCGAGATGCGCACCGGCGAGGGCAAGACGCTGGTCGCGACGCTGCCGGTCTACCTCAACGCGCTCGCCGACAAGGGCGTCCACGTCGTCACCGTGAACGACTACCTCGCCCGCCGCGATTCCGAGTGGATGGGGCAGATCTACCGCTTCCTCGGCCTCTCGGTCGGCGTGATCGTGCACGGGCTCGACGACGTGCAGCGTCGCGAAGCCTATTATTGCGACATCACCTACGGCACGAACAACGAATACGGCTTCGACTATCTGCGCGACAACATGAAGTACGACTTCGGGCAGATGGTCCAACGCGGTCACAATTTCGCGATCGTCGACGAGGTGGACTCGATCCTGGTCGACGAGGCGCGCACGCCGCTGATCATCTCCGGCCCGCTCGACGATCGCTCCGACCTCTACCAGGCCGTCGACCTGCTGATCCCCAAGCTCACGGACGAGCATTACGAAAAGGACGAGAAGCAGCGCGCCGTCTCCCTCACCGAGGCCGGCACGGAGCGGATGGAGGAACTTCTCGGCGAGGCGGGGCTGATCAAGCAGGGCGACCTCTACGACGCCGCCAACGCCACGCTCGTCCACCACATGAACCAGGCGCTGCGCGCCCACAAGCTGTTCACGCGGGACAAGGACTATATCGTCCGCAACGGCGAGGTGGTGATCATCGACGAGTTCACCGGGCGCATGATGCCCGGGCGGCGCTATTCGGAGGGTCTCCACCAGGCGCTCGAGGCCAAGGAGAAGGTCAAGATCCAGCCCGAGAACCAGACGCTCGCCTCGATCACCTTCCAGAACTATTTCCGCCTCTACAAGAAGCTCGCCGGCATGACCGGTACCGCCGCGACAGAAGCGGACGAGTTCCAGGAGATCTATAAGCTCGAAGTGGTCGAGATCCCGACCAATCGGCCGATCTCCCGCCTCGACGAGGACGACGAGGTCTATCGCACCGTCGACGAGAAGTACCGCGCCATCGTGCGCGAGATCGAGGAGGCCGCCGCCAAGGGCCAGCCGACGCTCGTCGGCACCACCTCGATCGAGAAGTCCGAGCTGATCGGCAGCATCCTGCGCAAGGAAGGTTTCGCGCAGATCGACTTCGCCGATCCGAAGGGTCTCGAGGTCCTCTATCGCAACGCCCGCGAGGGCAAGCCGAACAAGACCTACGCCATCCTCAACGCGCGCTTCCACGAGCAGGAGGCCTTCATCGTCGCGCAGGCCGGCGTGCCGGGCGCGGTCACGATCGCCACCAACATGGCCGGCCGCGGCACCGACATCCAGCTCGGCGGCAATGCCGACATGCGCATCAAGGTCGAGCTCGACGGGATCGAGGACGGCGAGGAGCGCGCCCGCCGCGAGGCGGAGATCCGCGAGGAGACCGCGCGCTTCAAGGAGCGCGCGCTCGGCGCGGGCGGCCTCTACGTGATGGGCACCGAGCGCCACGAGAGCCGGCGCATCGACAACCAGCTGCGCGGCCGCTCGGGCCGCCAGGGCGATCCGGGCCGTTCGAAGTTCTTCCTGTCGCTCCAGGACGACCTGATGCGCATCTTCGGCTCCGACCGCATGGACGGCATGCTGACGAAGCTCGGTCTGCAGGAGGACGAGGCGATCGTCCATCCCTGGATCAACAAGGCGATCGAGAAGGCGCAGTCCAAGGTCGAGGCGCGCAATTTCGACCTGCGCAAGAACATCCTCAAATACGACAACGTCATGAACGACCAGCGCAAGGTCGTCTTCGAGCAGCGCATCGAGTTCATGAGCGAGGCCTCGGTGCGCGAGACCATCGACGAGATGCGCGAATCCGTCGTCGAGGATCTCGTCTCCCGCCACATCCCCGAGAAGGCCTATCCCGAGCAATGGGACGTGGTCGGTCTCGACGAGGCGGTCAAGCGCGTCCTCAATCTCGATCTGCCCGTGATCGACTGGGCGAAGGAGGAGGGCATCGCCGACGAGGAGATGCGCGAGCGCCTCCTCAAGGCCGCCGAGGAGGCCTACGCGGCGCGGGTGGAGAAGAACACGCCCGACGTGATGACCTATGTCGAGAAGCAGGTCCTCCTCCAGAGCCTCGACCAGCTCTGGCGCGAGCACATCGTCACGTTGGAGCACCTGCGTCAGGTGATCGGCTGGCGCGGCATGGCCCAGCGCGATCCGCTCAACGAGTACAAGTCGGAGGCCTTCCAGCTCTTCGAGGCGCTGATCGCGCGCCTGCGCGAGGTGGTGACGACGCAGCTGATGCGCATCGAGGTCGTCTTCCAGCGCCCGCCCGAGCCCGAGCTGCCGCCGATGGAGGCGCGCCACCTCGACCCGGCGACCGGCGAGAACGAGTTCGACCGCGGCGGCTCGTCGGGCGGCGCCGGCCCCGTCGGCGCGGCGGGCTTCGCGATCGGCGCGGTGGCGCCCGAGAACCGCGACCCGAACGACCAATCCACCTGGGGCAAGGTCGGCCGCAACGAGCCCTGCCCCTGCGGCTCGGGCAAGAAGTTCAAGCACTGCCACGGCGTGCTGGCTTGAACGATAGCCGGTGAAGGAAGACGCGTCCCGGGCCGCGCGGCGGCCCGGGGCTCGTCCGCCGCTGCCATTGCGGAGTCGAAAGTTCGCGCGGGCAGAGGACGCTCCCTCTCCTTCCCCTGAAAGCGTGAAAATTCGGCTCCACCGGTGTCATCCCCGACGGTGTCATCCCGGACGCCGAAGGCGATCCGGGACCCATACCCACGACGCATCAGTCGCAGCCTGTAGGCTGCGTTTCTCCACATTCGGCTGCGGTGAGGTGGAGGAGCGAGCGCGGCATGCGCGCTCGGACCTGTCGTCGAGGTTATGGGTCCCGGGTCCGCTTCGCGGCCCGGGATGACGACCTCCGAGAGATACACGAGCTCTCAGGGGAAGGAGAGCGGCGCGCCCTCATTTGCGGCGGATCAGCGTTCCTGCGCCGTGATCCGTGAAGAGCTCGAGCAGGACCGCGTGCGGCACCTTGCCGTCGAGGATGACGACCGCCTCGACGCCCTGCTCGATCGCGTAGATGCAGGTCTCGACCTTGGGGATCATGCCGCCCGTGATCGTCCCGTCCGCGATGAGCCGCCGGCAATCCTCGACCGAGAGTTCGGGGATGAGCCGCTTGTCCTTGTCGAGCACGCCCGGCACGTCGGTGAGGAGGAGCAGGCGCTTGGCGTGCATCGCGCCCGCGATCGCGCCGGCGAAGGTGTCGGCGTTGACGTTGTAGGTCTGGTCGTCGTCGCCGACCGCGACGGGGGCGAGAACCGGGATCAGCTCCGCGCGCAGCACCGCGTCGAGCACCGAGCGGTCGACATGGGCCGGCTCGCCGACGAAGCCGAGATCGACCACCTTCTCGATATGCGAATCCGGATCGACCATGGTGCGCGTGATCTTGCGCGCGCGCACCATGTTGCCGTCCTTGCCGCATAGGCCGATCGCCTTGCCGCCCTCGGCCGCGATCCAGCCGACGATCTGCTTGTTGATGGAGCCCGCGAGCACCATCTCGACGATCTCGACCGTGGCCTTGTCGGTCACGCGCAGGCCGGCCTGGAACTCGGATTCGATGCCGAGGCGGGCGAGCATCGCCCCGATCTGCGGCCCGCCGCCATGGACGACGATCGGCTTGAGGCCGGATTGCTCGAGGAGCACGACGTCCTCGGCGAAATCCTCCGCCGCCGCCTGGTCGCCCATGGCGTGGCCGCCATACTTGATGACGACGACCTCCTCGTCGTAGCGCTGCATGTGCGGCAGGGCCTGGACGAGGATCTCGGCGCGCTCTTGAGCGCTCGGCGTGGACTGGGCGCTGGGGGTGCGATCGGTCATGGTCGTCTCGTCGCGTTGCTCGTCGCTCGGGCCTGTAAGCTCGCGCGCTTCTAGAGCATCGCCACGACGAGGGGAAGACGCTTGGCGCCCTCTCTCCGTCCCTTCAGGGCCTGTGAATCGGTCGGAGGCTGTCATCCCGGGCCGCGAAGCGGACCCGGGACCCATAATCACGACGACATTCCGAGCGCGCATGCCGCGCTCGCTGCACCACACTGCAGCATCGATCGTCGGAGAAACGCAGCCTACAGGCTGCGACTGGCACGTCGTGGATATGGGTCCCGGATCGCCTTCGGCGTCCGGGATGACACCGTAACGATGGGTTTTCGAACCCTCAGGGGAAGGAGAGAGGCGGCGTTGCGCGGTCGCGCGCGTGCCGCAGCGGTGGCGGGCGCTCGGGGAGAGAAGCGCTTCCCCCCGAGCCGCGCCCTCAGCGCGCCTCGGCGAGGCCCGCCAGGCGCAGGTAGCCGCGCTTCATGCGGCCGAGATCGTGGGCGACGCCGAGCATCGCGGGCACGACGAACAGGATGATCAGCGAGGCGATCATCAGGCCGAAGGAGAGCGTGATCGCGATCGGGATCAGGAACTGCGCCTGAAGGCTCCGTTCGGCGATCAGCGGCGCCATGCCGCCGGACGTCGTCAGCGTCGTGAGCAGAACCGCGCGGAAGCGGTCGACCGAGGAGGCCACGGCCGCCGATGCCGGCGCCTCGCCGAGCGCGATCCGCTCGTTGTAGCGGTCGACGAGGACGATCGAGCCGTTGACGAGGATGCCCGAGAGGCCGAGGAGCCCGATCATCGACAGGAAGGCGAATTGGAAGCCGAGCAGCCAATGGCCGAGCACCGCGCCGATGAAGCCGAAGGGGATGACGAGCATCACCAGGATCGGCTGCGACCAGTTCTGGAAGACGAGCGCCAGGATCACGTAGATGAGCGCGAGCGCCACGATCGCCCCGAAACCGAGATCGGCGAAGGCGCGCCCTTGCGTCTCGGCGCGCCCGCGCACGTCGGTCTCGATGCCGTAGGTGGCGCGCAGCTGCGGCAGGATGCGCTCGACGACGTCCGCGCGCACCTCGCCCTCGGGGGTGACGTCCGCATTGACGTTGGCGGTGACCGTGATCGCGACGCGACCGTCGCGGCGCTGGACCAGCGCGAAGGCGGCGCGCTCCTCGATCTCGACGACGTCGCCGAGGCGCACCTGCGCGCCCGACGGCGTGCGCAGCATCATGTCGACGAGCCCGGCCATGCTCTGGTCGGCCCCGGCCGAGCGCGCGCGGATCGTCACCTCCTCGTCGCCCGCGGCGAAGCGCATGACGACCGCGCCCTGATAGGTGGCGCGCACCTGATCGACGATCTGCGCGGTGGTGAGCCCCAGAGCGCGTCCGCGCGGCGTGGGGGAGAGGACGAGGTCCGACTTGCCGAAGGGCGTGTCGTCGCCGATGCCGTAGACGCCGGGATAATCGCGCAGCCGCACCTTCAGATCCTCGGCTGCGGCCTTGAGCGTCTGGAGATCGGCGCCCGAGAGGCGCACGTCGATGTCCGAGCCCGGCGGACCCATGCGGCGACCCGCGATCGTGATCTCCTGAAGACCCGGAATCGCCGGTATCGCGGCCTCGAAGGCGCGGACGATCTCCGGCGTGCGGATGTCGCGCTCCTCGCCCGCGGAGAGCTCGATCTCGAGCGTCGCCATGTTGTCGCCGCGCGTCGTGCCGGCGATGCCGAGCTTCGAATAGGCGTAGCGCACGACGCTCGTGCCGTGCTCGGCCGCGATCCGCGCATCGGCATCGGCGATCGCCGCCTCGATGCGGGTGAGCGCGTCGATCATCGAACGCTCGGACATGCCCGGCGCGAAGGCGATCTCGGCGGAGACGAATTCGGGCTCCGGCGAGGGGAAGAAGGTGAATTGCACCCGCCCACCCGCGATCAGGCCGACCGAGAGGATCAGGGCGGCGACCGCGAGCGCGATCGTGGCGTAGCGGAAATCGTAGGCGAGCTGCGTGAGGCGGCGCATCGGGCCGTTGCGGAAGCCGTCGATGCCGCGCTCCATCCCGGCGCGGATGCGCGCGAGGAGCGAGGGCCGCCGCCCGGCCTTGCGCGCGCGGGCCCGCTCCTGCGCCTCGAGCGCGTGGCGCAGATGGGTCGGCAGGACGAGGAAGCTCTCGACGAGGGCGGCGGCGAGCGCCACCACCACGACGAGCGGGATCGCCATGATGATCTGGCCGACCACGCCCGAGATCATGAAGACCGGGAGGAAGGCGGCCTGCGTCGTCGTCGTCGCGGCGATGACGGGCACGAGCATCCGCATCGCCGCCCCGTGCGCGGCTTGCGTCGGCGAGGCGCCGGCCTCCGAGAGCGTCACCGCGTGCTCGCCCACGATGATCGCGTCGTCGACGAGGATGCCGAGGACGAGGATGAGACCGAGAAGCGAGATCGCGTTGATCGTCTGCCCCGTCGCCCACATCAGGACGAAGGTCGCCATCAGCGAGATCGGGATCCCGGCCGCGACCCAGAAGGCGACGCGCGCGTTCAGGAACAGGAGCAGCACGATCACGATGATCAGCATGCCCGTCGCCGCGTTGAGCGACAGCGTCTCGATGCGCTGGGCGACGACGCTCGCGCGCACGTCGAAGAGCTGCGCCTCGATGGTCGGCGGCAGCCGGGCCTGGAGCGAGGAGATGTAGTCGAGCGCCACCTGCATGGAGCGCAGCGTGTCGGCGGATTCGGCGCGCTGGATGTCGAGGAGGATCGCCGGGCGTCCCTCGCGCAGCATGCGCACGCCGCCCTCGCGCAGGGCCTCGCGGATCGTCGCGACGTCGCGCACGAAGACCCGCTCGCCGTCCGGCGACGAGACGACCTCGATCGCGCCGAGGCCGGAGGGGCGGTCGGTGCGCTCGAGCGTGCGCAGCGTGCTCTCGAGACCGCCCTGAAGCGTGCCGAGCGGCTCGTTGCGATTGGCGGCCTGGATGCGCTGGGCGACGTCCTGGACGGTGATCCCGAGCCGCTGCATCTCGCGCGGGTCGATCTCGATCCACACCTCGCGCGCCCGCGAGCCGGTGAAGGTGACGCGGTCGATGCCCGCATCGAGGAGCCCGTCTCGGGCCTCGCGGGCGATCGCCTTGAGCGCGTGCTCGGACACGTCGCCCGAGAGCGCGAGGAGCGCGACCGTCTCGTAGAACTCGACGCGGGTGACGACCGGGCGCTCGGCGTCGATCGGCAGCGTCGCGAGCGTGGTGACCGCCTGCTCGACGTTCGAGAGGGCCCGGTCCATGTCGGTGCCGTCGGCGAACTCGATCACGATGCGGGCCGAGCCCTCGACCGCGTAGGAGGAGACGTTGTCGACGCCGTCGAGGAAGCGCACCTCGGGCTCGATCACGTCGAGCACGGCCGTCGAGATGTCGTCGGGGCTCGCGCCCTGCCAGGCGACCGTGACGAAGATCGTCGGGATGTTGACGGTGGGGAAGAATTGCGTGTTCAGCCGCACCAGCGTCATCATGCCGAGGAGCAGCACCGTCAGCGCGAGCAGGTTCGCGGCGATCCTGTGGCGCATGAAGGCGTTGATGATGCCGATGACGAACCCGCCCTCGCGGGGGATCTCGTCGCGGTTCGGGCGGGAGGGCGTCGTCTCGCTCACGGCCGGATCTCCACGAGCTGGCCGGCCGCCGGGGCGGAGAGGCGGGAGGCGAGGATCGGCGTGCCGGGCGGCAGATCGGCGGGATCGCGGGCGCGCACCAGCGCGCCGCCCTCGACGAAGGTGAGGATCTCGACCTCGACGCGCCGCAGCCGGCTGTCTCCGTCGATCGCGAACACGCCGCCATCGTAGAGCGCGTCCACCGGCAGCGCGATCGCCTCCTCGAAGACCCGATCGGCGAAGCGCGCCTCGACGAAGGCGCCGGGTCGCAGGATGTCGGCGACGTTCTCGTCCGCGAATGCGGCGACGACCTGGAAGGAGGCGTCCCGCGCCTCCGCCGCCACCCGCACGATGGTGGCCTCGCGCGCGATCTCGACGCCCCCGGCGGCCCACACGACCGTGACGGGGCGGCCGACGAGGTCGCCCTGCGCGGCGATGCGGGCATATTGCGCGTCCGAGAGCGAGAAGCGCGCCTCGAGCCGCTGCGTGGCGACGAGGGTCGCGATGCGGTCGTTGACGTTCACGAGCTTGCCGATCTCCGCGCCGACATTCGACACGATGGCGTCGAAGGGCGCGCGCAGCACGGTCTCGGACAGGGTCCGCTCGGCCTGGGAGACGGCGAAGGCGAGGCGCTCGAGCGCCGCGCTCTGCTGCGCGCCTTGCGCCTCGAAGATCGCGAGCTGATTGCGCCGCGTCTCGAGCGCCGCTTGCGCCTGGGAGACGCGCAGCTGCACGTCGTCGAGCGCGCGCAGGGTCGCCGCGCCGGTGTCGCGCAGCTGGGTGAGCCGGGAGAGCTCGCGCTCGGAGATCACGAGCTGCTCTTCGGCCCGGGCGATGGCGTCGAGCTCCTGGCGGGTGCGCGCCTCGATCTCGGCGATGCGCGCGCGGGCCTCGGCGAGATCGGCGCGGGCGCGCACGAGCGCGCCCTCCGACGCGAAGGGGTCGACCCGCAGGATCTCCTCGCCCGCCGCGATCCGCCCGCCCTCGACGAGCGCGTCGGAGACGGCGATCACCTCGCCGCCGACGAGCGCGCGGATGTCGACGGAGCGCCCGGCGACGATGCGGCCGAAGACGGAGAGGTCGGGCTGGATCGCCGAGGGCTCGGCGGCGACCGCGAGCACGGGACGCGCCCGCTCGCTCTGCCGCTCGACCGGCACCACCGGCCGCGTCGCCCGCAGATACGAGAAGCCCGCCACCGCCCCCACCAGGAAGGCGATCGGCAGGACGACCATCAGGAAGAAGCGGGACGCGCGCCAGATCCGCGCGCCGAGCCCGCGCGCGGGCGGCTTTCCGGTGGGCTCGGCCTCGCCGAGATAGGGGGCATCGGTGCCGACGCGGGCGTCCATGGGCGAGTTCGTCCTGATCGAAGCGGCGAGGTGCGCGCCCCCCTTCGTGTCATAGCCCGGTTTCGCACGTGCGAACAGCGCGTGAAGAAACGTAAAGCCGCAGCGATCGGGACGCGATCGTCCCTCCCTGCAGGGGAGGGTGGCCCTTCGAGCGCAGCGAGAAGGGTCGGGTGGGGCCCGACGCGAGGAGAGCGTTCTCCACCCGGGCCCCACCCGACCTCGGTCGCTCGCGCTCCCGAGGCCACCCTCCCCTCCGGGAGGGATGTCGAAGGCCTTACGTATTCTCGCGTGGCTTCGGATCAATGCCGAGCGCGGCGCGGGCCTGCTCCAGGAGCGCGGCGTCGAGCGGGCGCGGCGCGAGGTCGACGCCGTCGGAGAGCCGCGCGACGATGGTCGCGAGCGCATCGAGCCGCCCGGCCTTCTTCTGCTCGGAGGAAAGCACCGTCCAGGGCGCGCGGGCGGTCGATGTGCGCTGCACCATCTCCTCGATCGCCGCCTCGTATTGCGACCATTTCTCGCGGTTGCGAAAATCCTCGTAGGAGAGCTTCCAGCGCTTGATCGAGTTCTCCAGCCGCTCCACGAAGCGCTTCTTCTGCTCCTTCTGCGAGATGTGGAGGAACAGCTTGACCATGCGCACCCCGTCATCGAGGAGCATGCGCTCGAAGGCGAGGATCTCGTCGTAGGCGCGCCGCCATTCGCGCTCGCGCGCGAAGCCCTCGACGCGCTCGACGAGGACCCGCCCGTACCAGGAGCGGTCGAAGACCACGATCTCGCCGGCCGCCGGCAGGCGGCTCCAGAAGCGGTGCAGGTAATGGTGGCGCTGTTCGGCGGGGCTCGGCGCGCCGATCGGCCAGACCCTGAAGCCGCGCGGATCCATCGTCGTCGCCATGCGGCGGATGGTCCCGCCCTTGCCGGCGGCGTCCCAGCCTTCGAACACGATCACCGCCCGATCGTTGGTGTGGAGATAGGCCTGCTGGATGCGCTTGAGCTCGATCTGCAGCGCGGCCTCCTCGGTCTGGTAGACGTCGCCGTCCACGCTGCGGCGCAGATCCACCGACGCGAGCGAGAAATCCGTGTGGACGAGGCTGTCCTGCGCTCCTGCCATGCTATCCTCCCGATCGGGAGACATGGAAACGCGGTTCCCGGTCGCGCGCAAGCGCGGCGGGCTAGACGACGAGAGGACCGATGCCGCAGGCCGACGAGATGCGCGACGCGCGCCCCGAATACGCGCCCCCCAGATACGCGCCCCCGAAGCCCGTGAAGTGGGACTATACCCGCGCGGAGATCATCGCCGACGGCATCGTCCACGCGCTCGGCGTGAAGCTCGCGATCGTGGGCGTGGCGGCGCTCACGATCGCGGCCGCGAGCCGGGCCGGGCCGCTCGAGCTCGGCTCCCTCGCGATCTACGGTTTCGGGCTCCTGTCCGTGCTGACGATCTCGGCGCTCTACAATCTCTGGCCGGTCTCGCCGACGAAATGGGTGCTGCGCCGCTTCGACCATTCGGCGATCTACGTGCTGATCGCGGGCACCTACACGCCCTTTCTCGCGCAGCTCGAAGCCGCGCAGGCGGCGCCGCTCCTCGTCATCCTGTGGGGGACGGCGCTCGTCGGCGTCACGCTGAAGCTCGCCTTCCCCGGCCGCTTCGACCGCGTCGCGATCCCGCTCTACCTCGCCATGGGTTGGAGCGGGGTGCTCGGCGGCGAGCCCCTGTTCGACGCGCTCTCGCCGACCGCGCTCTGGCTCATCGTGATCGGCGGCCTCATCTATTGCGCTGGCATCGTCTTCCACCTGTGGGAGAGCCTGCGCTACCAGAACGCGATCTGGCACGTCTTCGTGCTGGCGGGCAGCGTGTGCCTCTATTTCGCGGTGTTCGACGCGGTGGTCTGGGCGAAGGGGTGAGGCGGCGCGCGGGCGCGGATTATCCGCGCGCCGAAGCTCACCCGCGCGCTTCCGCCAGGATCATCTCGCAGGCCTTCTCGGCGATCATCAGGGTGGGCGAATTGGTGTTGCCCGACGTGATCAGCGGCATGGCCGAGGCGTCGACGACGCGCAGCCCCGCGACTCCGCGCACGCGCAGGCGCGCGTCGAGCACCGCGGTCGGATCGTCGTCGGTGCCCATCTTCGCCGTCCCGACCGGGTGGAAGATCGTCGTGCCGATGTCGCCGGCGGCGCGGGCGAGGTCCGCGTCGCTCGTGTAATCCGGGCCCGGCCGGTATTCGATCGGCTCGAATCGCGCGAGCGGCTTCTGCGCGACGATGGTGCGCGTGAGGCGGATCGCCTCGGCCGCGACGAGCCGGTCCTCCTCGGTCGAGAGGTAGTTCGGCTCGATCGCCGGCATCTCGAACGGGTCGGGGCTCTGGGCGTGAATCGAGCCGCGGCTCGTCGGGCGCAGGTTGCAGACGCTCGCGGTGAAGGCGGGGAAGGGGTGCAGGCCGCCGCCGAACTTGTCGAGCGAGAGCGGTTGGAAATGGTATTGCAGGTTGGGCGTCTCGTAGCGCGGATGCGAGCGCGCGAAGGCGCCCGCCTGGCTCGGCGCCATGGTCAGCGGGCCCGACCGGAAGAGCGCGTATTCGAGCGCCATGCCCACCCGGTTCCACAGCCGCGCGTAGTCTTCGTTGAGGGTCCGGACGCCCGCCACGCGGTAGATCGGCCGCAGCTGCAGATGGTCCTGCAGGTTCTCGCCGACGCCCGGCGCGTGATGCGCGACCGGGATGCCGAGCCGCTGCAGGCGCGCGCCGTCGCCGATGCCGGAGAGCTCGAGGAGATGCGGCGAGCCGACCGCGCCCGCGCACAGGATCACCTCGCCGGATGCGCGCGCGAGATGCCGCTCGCCGCCCCGCGAGAAGACGATTCCCGTCGCCCGCCCGTTCTCGATCGCGATGCGCTCGACATGCACCTTCGTCTCGAGCCGGAGATTGGCCCGCCCGAGCACCGGCTTCAGGAAGCCCCGCGCGGAAGACCAGCGCCGTCCGTTCTTCTGGTTGACCTGGAAATAGGCGCAGCCCGAATTGTCGCCGCGGTTGAAATCCTCGACGCGCGGAATGCCGATCTCCGCGCAGGATTCGAGCGCCGCGTCGAGGATGTCCCAGCGCACGCGAGGATGATCGACCCGCCACTCGCCGCCCGCCTTGTGGTGCTCGTCGTCGGGGGCGGCGTGGTCCTGGTGGAGGAGGAAGTAGGGCTTCACGTCCTCCCAGCCCCAGCCGTCGAGGCCGAGCTGCCGCCAGCCGTCGTAATCGCGCGCCTGGCCGCGCATGTAGATCATCGCGTTGATGGCGGACGAGCCGCCGATCACCTTGCCGCGCGGATAGGCGAGCGCCCGCCCGTTGAGGCCCGGCACCGGTTTCGTCTGGAACATCCAGTCCGCGCGCGGATTGCCGATCGCGAAGAGGTAGCCGACGGGGATGTGGAACCAGATCCAATCGTCCTTGCCGCCCGCCTCCAGCACGAGGACCCGCGTTCCCGCGCTGCGCGAGAGGCGGTTCGCCACGAGGCAGCCGGCCGAGCCCGCGCCGACGACGATGTAGTCGAACGTTCCGAAATCCGTCACGGCACCGGCCATCTCGATCCCTCCCCCGTGCGCGACACCCTAGACCAGGCCGACGCGCCGCGCGATGCGCAAAGGCGCACCGCCGCGCAAGGCACCCTGCCGCCGCGCCTCTCGGGTCCTGCCCCGAAGGCGAGCCCCGCGCAAGGTCTGCGGACGAATCTCGCGACCATGCTCACGTGCGGAATGATCAAGGCCGGTCGCGATCTCGTCGGGTGGACCCAGGCGGACCTCGCCGCGCGCGCCGGCGTCTCGGTGCCGACGATCCAGCGGCTCGAGGACCCGCTGCGCGGCCCCCTCAGGGCGTCGGGCGCGACCCTCGTCAAGCTCGTCGACGCCTTCGGGACGGCGGGGGTGCGGTTCGACCTCACCCCCGAGCGGCTGACCATCGTCTGGACCCGCGCGATCCGGTGAGGCTCCGGCGCGCGGGCGCTTGCCAAATCGCCGCGTTCGGCGCACATGGAACCCGCGATGAGCACCCATCCGACGAGCGACGCCGGGTTCGGCGTCTACGTGCACTGGCCGTTCTGCGCCTCGAAGTGCCCGTATTGCGACTTCAACAGCCACGTCCGCCGCGAGCCGCCGGACGAGGCGCGATTCGCCGCGGCCTTCGCCCGGGAGATCGCCCATGCGGCTGCGCTCGCGCCGGGGCGGCGGGTGACGAGCGTCTTCCTCGGCGGGGGCACGCCCTCCCTGATGCGCCCGCAGACCGTCGGCGCGATCCTCGATGCGATCGGCGGCGCCTGGAGCGTCGCGCCGGACGCCGAGATCACGCTCGAGGCCAACCCCACGAGCGTCGAGGCCGAGCGATTCGCCGGCTATCGCGCGGCCGGGGTGAACCGCGTCTCGCTCGGCGTGCAGGCGATGAACGACGCCGATCTCAAGGCGCTCGGGCGGATGCACAGCGCGCAGGAGGCGATGGCGGCGGTGGCGATCGCCGCGCGCCATTTCGAGCGCTATTCCTTCGATCTCATCTACGCCCGCCCCGGCCACACGCCGCAGGCCTGGGCGGCCGAGCTCGAGCAAGCGATCGCGCGCGCGGTCGAGCATCTGTCGCTCTACCAGCTCACGATCGAGCCCGGCACCTGGTTCGAGACGCTGCACCGCGCGGGCAAGCTCGTGATCCCCGACGCGGACACCGCCCGCGCGCTCTGGGACGTCACCCAGGAGACCTGCGACAAAGCGGGGATGCCGGCCTACGAGATCTCGAACCACGCCCGGCCCGGCGCGCAATCGCGGCACAATCTCGTCTATTGGCGCTACGGCGAATATGCCGGCATCGGGCCCGGCGCGCACGGGCGGATCGTCACGAACGAGGGCCGGGTCGCGCTCTCGACCGAGCGCCATCCCGAGACCTGGCTCGGCCTCGTCGAGCGCGACGGCAACGGCATCGTCGAGCGCGAGGTGCTCGGGGCGGAAGCGCAGGGCGACGAGTTCCTGCTGATGGGCCTGCGCCTCACGGAAGGCATCGATCCCGCCCGCTTCACCGCCCTGTCCGGCCGCGTCCTCGACCCGCGCCGGATTTCCGCGCTCGTCGCCGACGGCCTGATCCGGCAGCACCCGGACGGGCGCCTCGCCGTGACCGCCGAGGGCTTCCCCGTTCTCGACGCGGTGGTCGCCGACCTCGCGGCGTGAGGGAGAGGGAAGGGTGTCATCCCCGGCCGGAGCACGCAAAGCGTGCGCAGGGGAAGGGGACCCAGCGCGAGAAGATGCTTGCGAAGCAGGCTTCCGCTGGCGGCGACCAGCCGCCTCGTCGGCGGCACGAGAGCGTGCTTCGCACGCGTCGTTGTCTGCTGGGTCCCCTACCCCTCCGGTCGCGAGCGACCTCCGGCCGGGGATGACACGGGGGAGGCCATCTCCCCCTGAGACGACGCGCCGCGGCATCCTTTTGTCGTCCCCCCGCGTAACTCCGCGCACCGAGCGGAGTGAAGCGCGCGTGCAGAACCATCCCGAACCCCATCTCGTCGCCATCGGCACCGCCGTGCCGGAGCACGAGGTCCACGCCGCGTTCCTCGCCTTCGCGGAAGCCCGTCTGAGCGAACGGCGCGATCGGCTCGCGCTTCGGCGCATGGCGGCGCGCTCGGGCATCGGCGGCCGGCGCTCGGTGCTCGCGCCGGCGTCGAGCGAAGTGGCGAGCGTCGATGCGGATGGGCGCCTCTACCGCCACGGCGTCTTCGCCGGTACCCGGGCGCGCATGGACGTCTATGCGGAGGCGGCGCCCGCGCTCGCGGCCCGCGCGGTGGCCGATCTCGCCGCCCGCGCGGATCTCGACGGCATCACCCATCTGGTCACCGCCTCCTGCACGGGCTTCCTCGCGCCGGGCCTCGACCAGCGCCTCGCCGCGCTGATCGGTCTGCCCGGCTCGGTCGAGCGCGTGGCGCTCGGCTTCATGGGCTGCGCGGCGGCCGTGAACGGCCTTTCCGTCGCGCGCCACATCGCACGCTCCGACGAGCGGGCCCGGGTGCTCGTCGTCTGCACCGAATTGTGCACGCTCCATCTCCAGGACGAGGACGACCTCGAGAGCCTGCTCGCCGCGATGCTGTTCGGCGACGGCGCCGCCGCCGCCCTCGTCGCGAACGAGGAGAGGGGCCTCGCGCTCGAAGGATTCCGCGCGCTCACCATTCCCGACACGCCCGATCTCATCACCTGGACCGTTTCCGACACCGGCTTCCTGATGCGCCTGTCCGGCGACGTGCCCGGCGCCATCGCGACGGCGCTCGAGGCCGAGCGCGCCCGAAACGCACCCGACGGCGTGCTCGCCGGGGCGGCTCTGTCCGATTTCGATCTCTTCGCCGTGCATCCGGGCGGGCGCAGCGTGCTCGACGCGGTCGCCCGCGCCCTCGACCTCGGAGAGGACGCGCTCTGCGCGTCGCGGGCGGTGCTCGCGGCGCACGGAAACATGTCCTCGGCGACGATCCTGTTCGTGCTCGCGCGACTCATGGCCGAGCGCAGGGCCGGGGCGGCGCCGCGCCGCGGGCTCGGCATGGCCTTCGGGCCTGGCATGGTCGCCGAGACCTTCCGCTTCCGCGAGGCCGCCTGACATGGGCTTCGACGCCGCGCGCCGCTCGCGCGAGCCCGAATGGATGGATGCGCCCGACGTCGCCCCCGAGACGCTCGCCGCCTGCCTCGCCGATCTCGAGCGCGTGAATGCGCTGACGCTCGGGCGCCGGCCCGTGCTCTCCTTCGTCGCCCGCGCCGCGAAAGCGTCTTCCGCACGCCGCCTCGCGATCCTCGACATCGGCTCGGGGGGCGGGGGCACGCTGCGGGCGCTCGCGGCCTGGGGGAGGCGGGCGGGGGTGAGCCTCGATCTGATCGGCCTCGACCTCTCGCCCCACGCCGTCGCAGCCGCCCGCGCCGCGACCGACCCGGCGGACGCGATCGCCTATCGTGCGGGCGACGCGCTCGCCTTCGCGCCCGACGCGCCGATCGACCTCGTCGTCTCCTCGCTCACCGCCCATCACCTCGCCGACGAGGACGTGGTGCGGCTCCTGCGGCGGATGGAGGCGATCGCGCGGCTCGGATGGTGCGTCGCCGATCTCGAGCGCAGCCGGCTGGCCTATCACGGCTTCGCGCTTCTCGCGCGCGCGATGCGCTGGCACCCCTTCGTGCGCCACGACGGGCCGGTCTCGATCGCGCGCGGCTTCACCAGGGCCGATTGGCACGCGCTCCTCGCGCGCGCCGATCTCGCCGGGCAGGCGCGGGTCGTCCGCCGCCTGCCCGGGCGGCTCGTCGTCGAGCGCCTGAAGGCCGCCTCGTGAGCGGCGACGTTCTCGTGATCGGCGGAGGCCTCGCGGGGGCCGCGGCGGCGATCGGGCTTGCGGAGGCGGGGGCGCGGGTGACGCTTCTCGAGCGCGCGCACGGTCCCCACGACAAGGTCTGCGGCGCCTTCCTCTCGGGCGAGGCCGTCGCGCTCCTCCATCGGCTCGGCGTCGGCGACGCGCTCGCGGCGGCGCCGGCGATCGATCGTCTCGCGCTCGAAGCCGGCGGGCGGCGGGCGCGCGCCGATCTGCCCTTCACCGCCCGCGGCCTCTCGCGGCTCGTGCTCGACGAGGCGCTCCTCGCCCGCGCGGAGGCGCTCGGCGTCGCCCTTCGCCGCGGCGAGCGGGTCGAGGGGATCGAGGCGGAGAGGACGCGCCGGCTCGTGCGGCTCTCGGGCGGGCGGACGATCGCGGCGCCGCACGTGGTGCTCGCGACCGGCAAGCACGACCTGCGCGGCCATGCTCGCCCCCTCGCCGATGCCGATCCGATGGTCGGGATCAAGCAGGCCTTCGCGCCGAGCGCCGCGGGGCGCGAGGCGCTCGCGGGCACGATCGCGCTCGCGCTGTTCGCGGAGGGCTATGCCGGCCTGCAGATGGTGGAGGGCGGGCGGGCCAATCTCTGCCTCGCGGTGCGCGAGAGCCGGCTGCGCGCAGCGGGCGGCCCGGCGGGGATCGTCGCGGCCGCGATCCGCGAGAGCGCGCTCCTCGCCGAGGCGCTCGGCGACGCGGAGCCGGTCGACCGCCGCCCGCTCGCCGTCGCGCGCGTGCCCTACGGCTACGTGCGCCGCGCGGCCCTCGCCGAGGGCGTCTACGCGGTGGGCGATCAAGCCGGGGTGATCCCCTCCTTCTGCGGGGACGGGATGGCGATCGCGCTGCATTCCGGGCTCGGCGCCGCCCGCGCCGTCGCGACGGGGGAGCGCGCGAGCACGCACGCCGCCGGGCTCGCCGCCGAGATCGGCCCCCAGATCGGCCGCGCCCGCCTCATGGAGATCCTGGCGGCGGGTCCGCTCGCCCGCCACGCGCTCGTCGCGATCCTCGGCCGCGCTCCTGCGCTCACCCGCGCCGCCGCCCGTCTCACGCGCGTGCCGGAGCGGGTCTGGCGGGGCTGGCTGTCGCCGGATGCGATGCGCTAGCGGTCACTCGCGCCGGATGACACGGTCGACCAGGATGTCGGAGAGGACTCCCGGCTTGAAGTCGCGCTCGAGCGCGTCGGGATCGTAATGGTTCGCGACCCAATCCTCGAAGGCGATCCCCTTGGCCTCGCCCTCGTCGCGATAGCGCTCGAAGAACAGGTCGAGGATGCCGGTCTTGGCGAAGCGAAAATGCCCGTAGCGCAGGGAGAGCTGCGCGAGAGCCTCGCTCGCGCTGCCGCCCCTGTGCAGGATAACGTAGAGCGCGGCCATGAAGCCGGCGCGGTCGGCGCCGGATTTGCAATGGACGAGGGCGGGATAGGTCAGCCCAGCGAAGAAGTCGCGCGCCCGCAGGAGCATCTCCTTCTCCGGAGCGCCGCGCGAGCGCACGACGAACTCCGCGAGTTCGAGGCCGAGCGCGGCGCAGGCCTCCTTCTGCAATTGCCAGGAGCCGTGCTCGCGCCCGCCCCGCAGATAGACGACGGTGCGCAGGCCCTTCGCCTGCAAGGCGGCGAGCTGGTGGGGCGCCGGCTGGGCGGAGCGCCACAAGCGATCGTCGATCCGGTGCAGGTTGAGATAGGCGAGCCGGAAGACGCCGTGATCGATCAGGGTCATGTTCGCCCAGGCCCGCAGCCGCGCGAGCGGCCCGACGATGGGGCGGTCCCAGCGCTCGATGCGCGCGAGGCGGCGCGCGTTGCGGATCTCGGCGCTGCGAAAGCGGTTGATCAAGTGGCGGTCTCCGTTGCGAGACAGGCGCTTACCAAGCGCGCGCGCCGACCGCAAGCGCGGCCGCCGAATGCCGGCACCACGTCCCCGCGCTCGGGCGGGAGCCCGCGCGATCATCCCTTCGCACGGCTCGACAAGCGCGGGCGCGCTCTCCACTCTCGGGATGGACGTGTTTCGAAGGTGAGCCGATGAAGACCATACGCCCCCGCCGCAGCGCCCTCTACATGCCGGGCTCGAACGCCCGCGCGCTCGAGAAGGCGCGCAGCCTGCCCGCCGACGTCCTCCTCCTCGATCTCGAGGACGCCGTCGCCCCCGACGTGAAGGAGGAGGCGCGGGCGCGCGTGTTCGAGGCGGTGCGCGCCGGCGGCTTCGGCCATCGCGAGGTGGTGATCCGCATCAACGCGCTCGACACGCCCTGGGGCGAGGAGGATCTGAAGGCGGCTGCCGCCGCGCGCCCGGCGGCGATCCTGGTGCCGAAGGTCTCGGCGCCGGAGGATCTCGGTCGCGTCGGCGCCCGGCTCGACGCCCAGAGCGCGCCGCATACGCTCAAGGTCTGGGCGATGATCGAGACGCCGGCCGCGATCCTCGCCGCCGCCGCGATCGCGCAGGCGACCCGCGATCCGCTCACCCGCCTCGCCTGCTTCGTGATGGGCACGAACGACCTCGCCAAGGAGACCCGCGCGCGCCTCACCCCCGGCCGCGCCGGCATGCTGCCCTGGCTGATGACCGCGCTCGCCGCCGCCCGCGCGGAGGGCCTCGACATCCTGGACGGCGTCTACAACACGCTCGACGACGAGGACGGCTTCGCCGCCGAATGCGCGCAGGGCGCCGAGCTCGGCTTCGACGGCAAGACGCTGATCCACCCCAAGCAGGTGGAGACCGCCAATCGCGTCTTCGCCCCCGACGCGGAGGAGGTCGCCCGCGCGCGGGCCGTCATCGCGGCCTTCGATCGGCCCGAGAACGCGACCAAGGGCGCGATCAGCCTCGACGGCCGCATGGTCGAGCGCCTCCACGCCGACATGGCCCGCCGCACCGTCGCCCTCGCGGATGCCATCGCCGCGCAGGGAGCCTGAGGCCGGCGCCTTTCCGTTCCTTCCCCTCGGCATCGCTCTGCCATAATGTCGTGGGGCGAGCCGAGGAGGAGACGGATGCCGCATGCGATCGACGGGATGAGCGCCGATCAGGTGGTCGAGCGGCTCGGGCTGGCGCCCCACCCCGAGGGCGGGTTCTACCGGGAGACCTTCCGCGATTCCCGCCTGCTCGCCGACGGTCGGGCCGCCTCGACCGCGATCTACTACCTGCTCGGCCTCGGCGACGTGTCGGAATGGCACCGGGTCGACGCGGCGGAGGTGTGGCACTTCTATGCCGGCGCGCCCCTCGTCCTGACGGTCTCGCCGAACGGCCACGACGCGGAGGCGCGGCATCTGGGGCCCGATCTGATACGCGGCCAGAGCCCGCAGATCGTGGTGCCCGCCGGCTGGTGGCAGACCGCGACGTCGCTCGGCGCCTGGACGCTGGTGGGCTGCACGGTCGCGCCGGGCTTCGACTTCGCCGGTTTCGAGATGGCCCCGCCCGGCTGGCGCCCGACGCCGCGGACCTGAGGCTATTCCGCCGCGCCCGCCCGCACCGCCTCCTCGGCCACCGCCTCGCTGCAGGGAAAGCGCAGGACGACGCGGGTTCCGGCGTGGCTCGTGTCGAACTCGAGGCCCGAATGCAGCGAGGCCGCCATGGTGCGGATGATGCGCGTGCCGAGCCCGCTGCCGGTCGCCGAGGCGTCCCCGCGCCAGCCGGTGCCGTCGTCCTCGACGACGAGGCGGGCATTGCCGTTCTCGCGCGCGAGCGTGATGCGCACCGGACCGCCGATCCCGGTCGGATAGGCGTATTTCACCGCGTTCGTCACCAGTTCGGCGACGATCACCCCGAGCGAGACCGCCTTGTCCGTCGGCATCGGCAGGGGATCGGCGGTCACCGCGATCTCGTGGGTGGCGCCGGCGGCGCGCATGGCGGCGTCGAGCTCCTCGACGAGGCCGCGCAGATAGGCGTCCATCGCCACCTCGCGGATGTCGGGGGAGGTGTAGAGCCGCCGGTGGACCTGCGCGATCGCGGCGATGCGGGCCTGCGTCTCGACGAGGGCGGCGCGGGCGCCGTTGTCCTCGACGATGCTCTTCTGCATCGAGACGAGGGAGGAGACGAGCTGCAGGGAATTCGCCACGCGGTGGTTCACTTCGCGCAGGAGCATCTCGGCGCGGTCGCGCGCCTCGCGGACCTCGCGCTCGGCCGCTTCCTTGGCGCGCCGAACGCTCTCGGCATCGAGCGCCTGACGGATCGCGGCGACGAGGAGATCGAAGAAGGCGCCGCCGACGTCCTTGACGATGTAGTCCGCCGCCCCCGCCTTGAGCGCGGCCACCGCGATGCGGCCTTCGTCGGCGCCGGTGACGTAGATCACCGGCGGAGGATCGTCGGTGCGGCGGATCTCGTCCAGCACCTGGAGCCCCTCCTTGCCTGGCATGAAATGGTCGAGCGCGACGATGTCGAAGCGCCGCTCGCGCAACCGCGCGACGCCCGCATCGCCGTCGAGCGCGACGGACACATCGAGACCCTTGCGCGCGAGCGTGCGCTCGACGAGGCGTCCGAAGGCGGCGTCGTCGTCGATGTAGAGGAGGCTCACGCCTTGGAGCGGCTCGATCACTTTCGTCAGGCCTCGGGCACCTGCATGACGGAGAGGAACAGGCCGAGCTGTCGAATGGCCTGCGCGAAGGTATCGTATTCGACCGGCTTCGTGATGTACACATTACAGCCGAGATCGTAGCAACGCTGCACCTCGCGCTGGTCGTCCGTCGTCGTCAGGACGATCACCGGCGCGCGCCTGAGCTTGTCGTCGGCCTTCAGCTTGGCGAGGATGTCGATGCCCGACATGTCCGGCAGGTTCAGGTCGAGCAGCACGAGCAGCGGCCCGTTCGAGCGGACGCTCTCGTCGAACAGGTGGCCGAGCGCGGCCGTCCCGTTCTGGAAATGGCGGATCTCGTTCGAGACGCCCGCGCGGCGGACGTTCTTCTCGATCAGACGAGCGTGGCCGTCGTCGTCCTCGACCATGATGATGGTGACGGGCTGGGCGTTCATGCGGCCTCCTCTGTCTCGCCGGCCACGCTCGCGTCGGCGGAGGTCTCGGACGTGAACGTCCGCGGTAGGGTGACGGTGAAGGTGGAGCCCTCGCCGGGGGTCGATGCGACCTCGATCGAGCCGCCGAGGCGGCGCACGAGCGCGCGCACATGGGCGAGCCCGATCCCCTCGCCCGGCGTGTCCTGGCGCCCGGCGCGGCGGAACAGGTCGAAGATGCGCTCGAAATCCTTCGGATCGATGCCGCGGCCGTTGTCGGCGATCGAGACGCGCACCAGCGGCCCGACATCCTCCGCCGCGACGCGGATGCGCCCCGGACGGTCGGGGCTCAGATACTTGACCGCGTTCTCGATCAGGTTGCCGAAAACCTGCTCGAGGGCGAGGCGATCGGACACGATCGTCGGCAGCTCCTCGCTCGAAATCTCGGCGCTCTTCTCGTCGAGCTGATGGGCGAGGCTCTCCGACAAGGCCGAGACGATCGCGGCGAGGTCGACGGGCTCGGGAGCGAGCACGCGGCGCCCCTCGCGGGAGAGCTTGAGGATGGCGTTGATCAGCCGGTCCATCTTCTGGGTCGAGGCGCGGATGAAGCCGAGCGCCTCGGGCAGGTCCGTCTCGATCGCGTCGCGCGCACCGGGATCGACGAGCTGCGGCGCCTCGCGCGAGACACGCTCGAGAAAGCCCTCGATGTCCCCGCGCACCGCGTCGAGCTCGCTCGTGAAGCCCATCACGTTGACGAGGGGCGCGCGCAGATCGTGGCTGACGATGTAGGCGAAGCGCTGGATCTCCTCGTTGGCGGCGGACAATTCGGCGGTGCGCGCCTCCACCGCCCGCTCGAGGTTCATGTTGAGCGCGGACAGGCGGGCGCGGGCGCGCTCGAGCTGCACGGTGCGCCGCTCGACGCGGTGCTCCAGCGTCTGGGCGAGGGTCTCGACCTCGTCGCGCGAGCGCTCGGCGTCCGCGACCGCGCGGGCCTGGCCGACGCTCGCGGCCGTGAGCAGCGCGGTGACGGCGAGGCCGACGATGGCGATGAAGGGCGTGAACACGCGGGGCGAGGCCGCCTCGAAGGCGGGGGTCGTCTCGAGAAGCACGGTCCAGGGCCGCTGGGCGACGGTGATCCGCTCCTCCGCCCGCAACGAGAGGCGCCCCCCGTCCTGCGTCTGCCCGGTCCGGAACAGGAGGGTCTCCTCGTCGATGACGGGGCCTCCGAACACCGCGAAGTCGAGCTCGGCATGGGGCTGGTTGCGCATCAGCGCCTGGAAGAGATCGCGCGCGCGAAAGGGGCTGTAGACGAAGCCGAGGAGGCGGCGTCGGCGCTCCTCGATCGTCGCCGGCACGCCGCCCTCGTAGACGGGGGCGTAGATCAGGATGCCCGGCTGGACGTCGCTGTCGATCTCCTGGACGAGGCGCACGACGCCCGAGGCCGTCGAGAGGCTGGTGTCGCGCGCGCGCATCATCGCCTCGCGCCGGGTCCGCTCGGAGGCCATGTCGAAGCCGATCGCCGCGAGATTGCGCTCGTCCTCCGGCTCCAGATAGACGATCGCGGTGCGCGGCACCGGCTCGACCCCCTCGACGGGGTCGGCCTCGTCGAGAGGCGGCCAGACGGCGAAGCCCGGACGGCCTTGCGCCGCGAGGCGCGCGGCGAACGCCGCCTCGCCCTCCGGCGGGACCACGGCCGCGAAGCCGAGCCCCTGGACGCCGGGATAATGCAGGTCGACGCGCATCCGCTCGAAGAAGGCGCGGAAATCCTCGCGCGTCACGCCTCCGCGCGCGGCCGCGAAGAAGGCGGCGCCGCTGCGCAGGAGGCCGGTATAGAGGTTCATCCGTTCGTCGATGGCGACCACGCGCTGCGCGACGAGAGCCTGGAAGCGCTGCTGGTCGCGCTCCTGGGCGATCCGATCGTATTGGAGCGCGACGATCGCAGTCGATGCGAGGCCGATCGCGAACACGACGAGCGGCATCAGCAGCCTGCGCCCCGAAAAGCGCGAGCGCCATGCCTGCGGCAAAACCTTCGTCTGAGTGTCGCCCGCGGTCTGCGCCGACGAATCCCTGGCCATCAACTCGTTCTCTTCCCCGCCGCCGAGGCGCCGTCTCTTGTGAGGCTTGTCGCTCGCGTGCCCTTGCCGCGCATTTCGGCAGGAGGCAACGCGCGAGACGCCCGCCGGTTCCCGGCAGGTGAGCAAAAACCGCGATCTGTCGCGCCGCCCTTTGCAAGGCTTGCCGGAGTGCGTACCTTCCGCTCGATCCTTCACGCGCCAGCATGCCGTCCCGATGTGGCGGGCGTGCGGCACGCGAAGCGCCCCGGCGACGGGGCGATCGTTTCAGCTCGCGTATTGGTGGGGCGCACGTGCCGACATTGTTTCGTCTTCTCGTCATCGCCCTCGTTCTCGGAGGCCTCGTCTACGGCGCCATGTGGGCGCTCGCAGTTTTCGTCGAGCCCACGCCGCGGGAGATCACGACGACCGTGCCGCCCACGCGGCTCATGCCGCGCTGACGGACGCGGCCCGTGTCCTCCGTCTCGCCCGCGCGGCTCGTCGGCCTCTTCCTCGACATGCTCGCCGCCGAGCGCGGCGCGGCCGCGAACACGCTCGACGCCTATGCGCGCGATCTCGACGACTATCGCGCGCATCTCGCGCAGGCCGGCCTCGGCCCGCTCGAGGCGCGCGCCGAGCACGTCGCGGGCTTCCTCGCGAGCCTCGCCGAGCGCGGCCTGTCGCCGGCGACGAGCGCCCGGCGGCTCTCGGCGGTGCGTCAGTTCCACAAGTTCCTGCTTCTCGAAGGACATGCCGCGGGCGATCCGACCGCCGCGATCGAGGGGCCGCGCGGCCGGCGCCCGCTGCCGAAGACGCTGCGCGTCGCGGATGTCGACCGCCTCCTCTCCGCAATCGCCGAGGCGGCGTCGGTCCCCGACCTTCCCCCGCGCGAGCGGCTGCGGCGCCTGCGCCTCGTCGCCCTCGTCGAGCTCCTCTACGCGACGGGCCTGCGCGTCTCCGAGCTCGTCGCCCTGCCGCGCTCGGCCGCGCGGGCGCAGACGCGGGCGATCGTGGTGCGCGGCAAGGGCGGCAAGGAGCGGCTCGTCCCCATTACCGAGCCGGCCAAGGACGCGTCGGGCGCCTGGCTCGCGGCGCTCGAGGCGTCCGGCTATGCCGGGCCCCACCTCTTCCCCGCCGATTCCGAGAGCGGGCATCTCACCCGCCAGGCCTTC
Source organism: Salinarimonas sp. (assembly GCF_046292825.1). Classification (GTDB taxonomy): domain Bacteria; phylum Pseudomonadota; class Alphaproteobacteria; order Rhizobiales; family Beijerinckiaceae; genus Salinarimonas. The sequence goes on from NZ_JBKBQG010000025.1 coordinate 27,522, forward strand.
GCCCGCGAGCTGAAGATCGCCGCGGAGGCCGCCGGCATCCCCGCCCGCCTCGTCTCCCCCCACGTCCTGCGCCACGCCTTCGCGAGCCATCTCCTCCAGAACGGCGCCGACCTGCGCGCCATCCAGGAGCTTCTCGGCCATTCCGACATCTCGACGACGCAGATCTACACCCACGTCCTCGACGAGCGCGCCGCCGCGATGGTGCGGGATCTGCACCCGCTCGGGCAGAAGGGGTGAGAGGGGCTCAGCGTTTGCCGTTCTCGCGGATGAGGAGCATGAGGACGTCGACGTCCGTGTAGGGGCAATCGCTCTCGTCGGCCTCGCGGCGCGCCCGCATGGCTCGGGCACGGGCGACCGCGTCGTCGAAGAGAGGGCCGAGCCGTTCGCAATCGAAGCTCTTCGGCTTGCCGCGGTCGTATCCCGGAAAGTGCTCTCGCAGCAGCCCGATGACCTCGTGACGGCCGACCGGCGCATCGTGATCGCGCAAGTGCAGCAAAGCCCACAATTCGAAGCAGGGGTTCGAGAAGGCGACCATCACGCCGACGCGCTCGGCCTCGGCGCGCGCTTCCGCGACGTTCGGATGCTCGTCGCGATCGAACACGACCCAGACCTGATCGTTGCGCGCGAGCGAATCCTTCTTTCTTCGGCGCGGGAGCGCGTCCGCGGCCTTCTCCACGAGCGTCCTCGGCACCCCCGCTGCGGCCACGATCTCGATTTCGACGAGGTTGTTGCCGTGCAGGCGCCGGAAATGGTCGATGTAGTCCGGCTCCGTGCGCATTCCCTCGCAGAAGATCGTCAGCTTGAGCTTGGGCTCGCGCTTCGGCCCGCGTCGCGCGAGCGGGCGCTCGGGTCGACCGCCTCTGCCCTTAGGCATCGCCGCGCCTCGTGCCGCCGAACAGCTCCTCGACCGAGCCGAGGAACGGGATCGCGCCGAACCGCCCCTGGAGGTAGCCCCGCTCGAGATTGTCCTCCGCCCGCGTGCGGATGTCGGTCAGAGGATAGATCGACGTCGCGCCCTCGCGGTTCTTCTCGGCGAACCAGATCTGGTCGCGCCGGATCGCGGGCGAGCAGAGGAGATGCGTGTCGTGCGTCGTCGCGAGCAGCTGCGCGCCCTTCGGATTGAGCTTCGGGTTGCCGAACAGCTCGATGAGACGCGAGGCGAGAAGGGTATGGAGGCTGGCGTCGAGCTCGTCGATGACAAGAGTGCTTCCCCTTCTCAAAGCGCGCAGAACGAAGTGAACTAACTTCATCATCCGAAGCGTACCACGACTTTCGGCCGACAGAGAGAAGAAAACCTCCTTTTGTCCCACGCTAGCGTGTCCAAGTCTTAGTTCTGTCTTAGGATCGTCGAGCGCAAACCTTTTATCAGATCCAAAATGCTTCTGAAGCAACTTCTCAAGATCCTGCGCGAACTCACTACTTTCTGCTTCGATTTGAATCTGATCCTTCTTCAGAGAAACAATGCCTGTATCTGCATACGTGAAAAACTCGAGGATCGAATAGTCAATATTTTCTGCATTCTCCTGCAGCTCGCCGACGTGCACGTTTGCCGAAAGACAGGTCACGACCGATTGAAAAAAACGATAAATTTGCGTAAGACTGCTATGCCCGTGCTGGGCCGCCGCGGACAAGAAAAGACTGCTATCGCGAGTCAAAGCCGCAATTGCTTTATTCTCTCCCTTCAGGGCTCGGCCAAAACGTAGACCGCCCGCAGATCTTTCGAACCACATCTGGCGGTGACCCGTTGGATATGCATAAAGCCACTCACTCAGAAAAGATTGATCCGTGAATGTAAAGCCGTATTCGTAGCGAGTCCCATCGATAAGAAAATCGACGTCGAATTCCGTCGAATTTGAAGGAGACACGTCGTCGAGACGGAATGGATCACGTGGAACGCCGGCCGTTGGGGCGCGCTTGTGGAAAGAGTCGAGAACGTGGTCACGCATCGCGTCGAGCGCACCCAACAGATTCGACTTCCCCGATGCGTTCGCCCCGTAGACCAGAGCCGCCGGCAGCACCTGCTCCTTGAGCCCCGCGACCTCGATCGGTTGCGTCGTCCCGCCCTTGAGCTTCGAGGCGATGAACGAGATTTCCTGGCGCTCGCGGATCGAGCGGTGGTTGGCGACGCCGAAGCGCAGCAGCATGGGCGTGTTCCTCGGAGGCGACGATGCCGTTTGAGGCCAATCTATGCGGAAAATCCGCAAAGAAAAGGCTAAAACGGCATCGCTGCTGCCAATCGGCTCACCGCGGCTCGTCCAGCAACCCCTTCACGATCGCGTAGCAGGCGCCGAGCAGCACCAGCGTGAAGGGCAGGCCCGTCGAGACGGCCATGGCCTGGAGCGCGGCGAGGCCGCCGCCGAGGAGGAGGGCGATGGCGACCGCGCCTTCGAGGCTCGCCCAGAAGATGCGTTGCGGCACCGGGGCGTTGACCTTGCCGCCCGCCGCGATCGTGTCGATGACGAGCGAGCCGGAATCGCTCGAGGTGACGAAGAACACGATCACGAGCACGATGCCGATGACGGAGGTGATCGCCGAGAGCGGCAATTGCGCCAGCATCGCAAAGAGCTGGAGCTCGAGCGCCGCATCGCCGACCTCGCCGATGCCGGCGAGCGCCTGGCTGATGGCGGTGCCGCCGAGCGCCGTCATCCAGATCACCGAGACGAGCGAGGGGATGAGCAGCACGCAGACCATGAACTCGCGCACCGTCCGCCCCCGGCTCACCCGCGCGATGAACGTGCCGACGAAGGGCGACCAGGAAATCCACCAGGCCCAATAGAACGCGGTCCAGCCGCCGACGAAATTGCGGTCCTCGCGGCCGAACGGCATCGAGAGCGCCGGCAGATGGGTGAGGTAGGCCGCGAGGTTGCGCCACACGCCGTCGAGGATCGCGAAAGTCGGCCCGGCGAGGATCACGAAGAAGAGGAGCGCGGCCGCGAGCGCGAGATTGAGCTCCGAGAGCCGCTTCACGCCGCGATCGAGCCCCGCCACGATCGAGACGATCGCGATCCCCGTGATGAACACGATCAGGAGAACGAGGAACGCGTCGGCGGTGCCCAGACCGACGAGCGCGTCGATGCCGGCCGCCGCCTGCTCGGCGCCGATGCCGAGCGAGGTCGCGAGCCCGAACACGGTGGCGAAGACGGCGAGGATGTCGATCACGTGGCCCGGCCAGCCCCAGATCCGCTCGCCGAAGATCGGGTAGAAGGCCGAGCGCAGGGTCAGCGGCAGGCCCTTGTTGTAGGAGAACAGCGCCAGCGCGAGCGCGACCACGGCGTAGATCGCCCACGGGTGGAGCGCCCAGTGGAAGATCGTCGCCGCCATGCCGAGCCGGCGCGCGGCCTCGACGTCTCCCGCGGCGCCCCCGAGCGGCGCCCAATCCGTGCGTGCGCCGTCCTCGCCGATCTCGACGCCCCCGAGCGCCGCCTCGAAATGCCCGAGCGGCTCGGCCACGCCGTAGAACATCAGCCCGATGCCCATGCCGGCGGCGAACAGCATCGCGAACCAGCCGAGATAGCCGTAATCGGGCGTCGCGTCGGGCCCGCCGAGCCGCACGCGGCCGAGCGGGGTGACGATCAGGACGAGGCAGAGGATCACGAAGACGTTGCCGGCGGCGAGGAAGAACCAATCGAGCCGCGCGGTCAGGGCGTCGCGCAGGGCGACGAAGAGCGGCGCCACCTCGTTCTGGAGCGCGAGGGTGAGGAGCGTGAACAAGGCGACCGCGATCGCGGAGACGGTGAACACCACGTGGTGGATGTCGAACTCGATCGTCAGGCTGCGCGCGATGTTGTCCTGGCCGATCTCGTAGGGCGTCTCGATGACCTGCGTCTCGCCCTCGGGCGGCGGTATAGGCTCGCCGACGTCTGTGGCGCCGCCGAATTCCGCGCTGCGGACGTCGATCACGTCCGGCTGGTGCGGACGCTCCCGGTCTTCCGTGTCCATGTCTCCCCCGTGCGAGAAGCCGCAGGCACGCGCCTGCGGCAGAGCTTCGCCTGCGAGGTCAAGAAGCGGGCCCCCTCGACGGTTCCGACCTGGAACCCCTCACCCGCCCTTCTTCGCCAGAGCCGCCTCGCGCATGCCCGTCAGCGTCGCGGTCGGCGTGATCGTCTCGGGGTCGATGATCAGGTGGAGGATGGCGGGCTTGCCGCTCGCGCGGGCGCGCTCGAGCGCCGGAGCGAACTCTTCCGTGCGCGTCACGCGCTCGCCGTGACCGCCGAAGGCGGCGGCGTAGGCTGCGAAATCGGGGTTCTCGAGCGCCGTCGCGACGACGCGGCCGGGATATTCGCGCTCCTGGTGCATGCGGATCGTGCCGTACATGCCGTTGTCGACGACGATCACGATCAGAGGCAGATCGTATTGAACGGCGGTCGCGAAATCCTGACCGTTCATCAGGAAGCAGCCGTCGCCGGCGAAGGCCACGACCTCCCGCTCGGGGAAGACGCGCTTGGCGCCGATCGCCGCCGGCACGCCGTAGCCCATCGAGCCGGAGGTGGGCGCGAGCTGCGTGCCGAAGCGGCGGAACTTCCAGAAGCGGTGGATCCAGGTCGCGTAATTGCCTGCGCCGTTGCACAGGATCGCGTCCTCGGGGAGCGCCTGCGCGAGATGGGCCATCACCTGCCCCATCTGCAGATCGCCCGGATGGCGGATGGCGGTCGGGTCGCTCCAGGTGAGGTAATCCGCATGCGCCGCCTCGGCCGCGCCCTCCCAGGGGATCGCGTTCGGCGGCTGCACGGCCTCGAGCGCCGCGGTGAAGGCGCTCGCCGAGGCGTTGATCGCGAGCTTGGGGCGATAGACGCGCCCCAATTCGGCGGCGTCCGCATGGACGTGGACGAGGGCGGTGCCGGGGGAGGGGATGCCGAAGAGATCGTAGCTCTGGCTCGGGATCTCCGAGAGCCGCCCGCCGATCGCGAGCACGAGATCGGCCTCGCGGATGCGCGCGAGGAGCTTCGGGTTGCAGCCGAGCCCGAGATCGCCCGCGTAGCAGGGGTGCTCGTGCGAGAACAGCATCTGGCGGCGGAAGGAGCAGGCGACGGGCAGACCGAAGCGCTCGGCGAAGCGCGTGAAGCGCGCGACCGCGGCCTCGCTCCAGCGCGACCCGCCGAGGATCGCGATCGGGCGCTTCGCCGCCCACAGCATCTTCTGCAAGTCGGCCATCTGGGCGAGGCCCGGATGCGTCTCGACGATCGCGTAGGGCTCGGCATCGGCCACCTCGGCCGCCTGCGTGAGCATGTCCTCGGGCAGCGCCACGACGACGGGGCCCGGACGGCCGGCCGTCGCGACGTGGAAGGCGCGCGAGACGAGCTCGGGGAGCCGCGCGGGATCGTCGATATCGACCACCCATTTGGCGATCGAGCCGAACACCGCCTTGTAATCGAGCTCCTGGAACGCCTCGCGCTCCTTCATCTCGCGCGCGACCTGGCCGACGAAAAGGATCATCGGCGTCGAATCCTGGCGGGCGATGTGCAGCGCCGGCGCGGCATTGGTGGCGCCAGGCCCGCGCGTGACGAAGCAGATGCCCGGCCGCCCGGTCAACTTGCCGTGGGCCTCCGCCATCATCCCCGCCCCGCCTTCCGCCCGGCAGACGGTGACCGCGATCTGCGCGTCGTGCATCGCGTCGAGCGCGGCGAGGTAGCTCTCGCCGGGCACGCAGAAGACGTGGGAGACGCCGTGGACGAGGAGCTGGTCGACGAGGATGCGACCGCCGGTGCGCGAGGACTTGGTCATGAGCGGTTCTTTCGTTGTGTTGCCGCGAACTCCCTCCCCGTAGGGGAGGGTGGCCTCCGAGCGAAGCGATGGAGGTCGGGTGGGGCCCGGCGTTCGAAGGTAATCTCCACCCGGGCCCCACCCGGCCACGGTCGCTTGCGCTTCCGTGGCCACCCTCCCCTACGGGGAGGGACTTTCCCCTCCCCATGCCGGGTCGGCGAGAACCTCCTGCGTGTGCGCGCCGAGCGCCGGGGCGGCGCGCGTCGCCGCCTGGGGCTCGCCGTCGAGAACGATCGGGGAGCGGACGGAGGGAACGCTGCCGCCGGCAATCTCGGGCGCGGCGAGGTCGAGCCGCAGGCCGCGCGCGATCACCTGCGGATCGGCGAAGACGTCGGCGATCCCGTTGATCGGCCCCGCCGGCACGCCGACCTCCTCGAGCGCCGCGAGGAGCCCCGCGCGCGTCGAGCGGGCGGTGAGCTCGGCGAGGATCGGCACGAGCGTCTCGCGATGGGCGACGCGGTCGCGATTGGTCGCGAAACGCGGATCGGTGCCGAGCTCCGGCGCGCCGAGCACCGCGCAGAGCCGCCGATATTGCCCGTCGTTCCCCACCGCCACGATCACGTGCCCGTCGGACACGGGGAAGACCTGGTAGGGCACGATGTTGGGATGCGCGTTGCCCATGCGGGTCGGCGCGCGGCCGGAGACGAGGTAGTTCAGCGCCTGGTTCGCGAGAACGCTCACCTGCGTGTCGAGGAGCGCCATGTCGACATGCCCGCCCTCCCCCGTGACGGCCCGGCGCTGGAGCGCGGCGAGGATGCCGACGCTCGCATAGATGCCCGTGAAGATGTCGGCGAAGGCGACGCCGATCTTCTGCGGCTCGCCGTCGGGCGCGCCGGTCAGATCCATGATCCCGCCCATGCCCTGGATCATGAAATCGTAGCCCGCGCGCGAGGCGTAGGGCCCGTTTTGGCCGAAGCCGGTGATCGAGCAATAGACGAGGCGCGGGTTCTCGCGGCGCAGGCTCTGCGAATCGAGGCCGTATTTGGCGAGACCCCCGACCTTGAAATTCTCGATCACCACGTCCGCATGGGCCGCGAGCCGGCGCACCTGCGCCTGGCCCTCCGGCGTGGTGAAATCGATCGCGACCGAGCGCTTGCCGCGGTTGCAGGAATGGAAATAGGCCGCCGCATGCACGCCGCCTTCCGCGCTCTCGACGAAAGGCGGCCCCCAGCCGCGGGTGTCGTCCCCCTCGCCGGGCCGCTCCACCTTGACGACGTCCGCGCCGAGATCGGCGAGGAGCTGGCCGACCCAGGGGCCCGCGAGGATGCGCGCGAGCTCGAGGACGCGAATGCCTTCGAGGGGTTTCACGAGAGCCCCTCCATCACCGTATCGAGGCCGCGCCGCAGGCCGACGAAGCCCGAAACCTTGCGGGCGGCGAGCAGCGTCCCCGCCACGTAAGGCCCCGCCGAGGGTCCGGAATCGTGGCGGATGAGGAGGCGCTCGTTGTCGGCGCCGAACAGGGCCTCGCAGGAGAGGACGAAGGAGGGCATGCGCACCGAATGGACCTGGACGGGGTTCGGCGCGCCGATCGTGCCGCCGCGCGTCTCGCGCACGCCGCCGAGGTCCGAGACCGGCATCGCGGTGCTCGGCCGGCGGATCTCGGCGAGGCGCTCGGCGAGCTCGCGGGCGGTGCCCGACGGCGTGTCGGGCTTGGCGCCCTTGGCGTAGTCGATGATCTCGACATCCGCGACGTAGGGCGCCGCCATCAGCGCGAACTTGATCATCAAGGTCGCCGTGATCGAGAAATTGCCGGCGGCGAGCACCCCGAGGGAGGCGGCGCGGGCGGCGGCGTCGATCTCCTCGTAATCGGCGGCGCCGAGGCCCGACGTGCCGACCACGACGTGGCGCCCCGCCGCGAGCGCCGCGAGCGTGTTCGCCTTGACGATGTCGGGCCTGGTGTAGTCGATCACGACGTCGGAGGGGGCGGCGAGGGCCTCTTCCAGGCTCGCCGAGACCGGCACGCCGATCGCGCCGATGCCGGCCGCCTCGCCCGCGTCCCGCCCCGCCGCGCTCCGCGACACGGCACCTGCGAGCACGAGATCCGGCGCCTGCGCGATCGCCACGACGAGCGCCTTGCCCACCCACCCGGTCGCCCCGGAGACGACGATCCGCACGCTCATCCTGCCCTCCTGCATTCGATCGGTCGAGGCTGTCATCCCGGACGCCGAAGGCGATCCGGGACCCATGACCTCGACCGATCAGTCGCAGCCTGTAGGCTGCGCTTCGCCGACCTCGCTCGGTCGCGCAGCGAGCGCGGCATGCGCGCTCGTACGATCGTCGCGGATACGGGCCCCGGGTCCGCTTCGCGGCCCGGGATGACAAACCCCCGGCGGCCTCGAGCGGCCCCCCTCAGAAGAACGCCTGCAGCCCCGTCTGCGCGCGGCCGAGGATGAGCGCGTGGACGTCGTGGGTGCCCTCGTAGGTGTTGACCGTCTCGAGGTTCTGGGAATGGCGCATCACGTGGTACTCGCCCATGATGCCGTTGCCGCCGTGCATGTCGCGGGCGACGCGGGCGATATCGAGCGCCTTGCCGCAATTGTTGCGCTTGACGAGCGAGATCATCTCGGGCGCCGCCTTGCCCTCGTCGAACAGGCGCCCGACGCGAAGCGACCCCTGGAGCCCGAGCGCGATCTCGGTCTGCATGTCGGCGAGCTTCTTCTGGACGAGCTGCGTCTGGGCGAGCGGGCGGCCGAACTGCTTGCGCTCGAGCGTGTATTCGCGCGCGCGGTGCCAGCAATCCTCCGCCGCGCCCATCACGCCCCAGGAAATGCCGTAGCGGGCGCGGTTGAGGCAGCCGAACGGGCCCTTGAGGCCCGAGACGTTCGGCAGGAGCGCGTCCTCGCCGACTTCCACGTCGTCCATGACGATCTCGCCCGTGATCGAGGCGCGCAGCGAGAGCTTGCCGCCGATCTTCGGGGCGGAGAGGCCCTTCATGCCCTTCTCGAGCACGAAACCGCGGATCGCCCCGCCATGCGCCTCGGATTTCGCCCACACCACGAACACGTCGGCGATCGGCGAATTCGAGATCCACATCTTGGCGCCGTTGAGCACGTAGCCGCCGGCGGTCTTCTTCGCGACCGTCTTCATGCCGCCGGGATCGGAGCCGGCATCGGGCTCGGTGAGGCCGAAGCAGCCGACATATTCGCCCGAGGCGAGCTTCGGCAGGTACTTCTTGCGCTGGCTCTCGTCGCCATATGCGTAGATCGGGTACATCACGAGCGACGACTGGACGCTCATCATCGAGCGATAGCCCGAATCGATGCGCTCGATCTCGCGCGCGACGAGGCCGTAGGCGACGTAGGACGCACCCGCGCAGCCGTATTCCTCCGGCAGCGTCACGCCGAGAAGCCCGGTCTGGCCCATCAGATCGAACAATTCGCGATCGGTCTTCTCCTGCGCATAGGCCTCGACCACGCGCGGAAGCAGCTCCGCCTGCGCGAAGGCGCGGGCAGCGTCGCGGATCATGCGCTCCTCGTCGGTCAGCTGCTCCTCGATGAGGAAGGGGTCCTCCCAGGAGAAGGAACCGGGAGCGGGGGCGTCCTTGGCCTTCGGGTTGGCGAGCGCGGTCATCTCGGGTCCTCTCACGCGTCGATGTCGAACTTGACGCCCTGGGCGAGCGGGAGCGTCTTGCCGTAATTCACGGTGTTGGTGGCGCGGCGCATATAGGCCTTCCAGCTGTCCGAGCCCGCCTCGCGGCCGCCGCCGGTCTCCTTCTCGCCGCCGAAGGCGCCGCCGATCTCGGCGCCCGAGGGGCCGATATTGACGTTGGCGATGCCGCAATCCGAACCCGCCGCCGAGACGAAGATCTCGGCCTCGCGCATGTCGGTCGTGAAGAGCGAGGAGGAGAGGCCGGCGCCGACGCCGTTCTGGAGCGCGATCGCCTCCTCGAGCGTCGAATAGCGCACGACGTAGAGGATCGGCGCGAAGGTCTCGTGCAGCATCGGGCCCACTTGGGCCTTCATCTCGACGAGCGCCGGGCGGGCATAGAAGCCGCCGCCTTCGACGTCGGCGCGCCCGCCGCCATGGATCGTCGCGCCCGTCTCGCGAGCCTCGGCGAGCGCGCGCTCCATGCCCGCGAAGGCGTCCGCGTCGATCAGCGGGCCGATGAGCGTGCCCACCTTGCGGGGATCGCCGATCGAGACGGAGGAATAGACCTTGGCGAGCTTCGGCACGAGCGCATCGTAGACGCTCTCGTGGACGACGAGCCGACGCAGCGTCGTGCAGCGCTGGCCCGCCGTGCCCATGGCGGCGAAGGCGATGGCGCGAAGCGCGAGATCGAGATCGGCGGAGGGCGCGACGATCGCCGCGTTGTTGCCGCCGAGCTCGAGGATCGCGCGGGCGAAGCGCTCGGCGAGGCGCGGCCCGACCTCGCGGCCCATCCGCGTCGAGCCCGTTGCCGAGACGATCTTCACGCGCTCGTCGTCGACCAGAACCTCGCCGATCGTGCGATCGCCGATGAGCAGCCCGTGCAGGCCCTCCGGCGCGTCCGAGCCGAAGCGGGCGATGGCGCGCGCCAGGATCGCGTCGACCGCGAGAGCGGTGAGCGGCGTCTTCTCGGAGGGCTTCCAGACGACCGGATCGCCGCAGACGAGCGCGAGCGCCGCGTTCCACGACCAGACCGCGACGGGAAAGTTGAAGGCCGAGATCACGCCGCAGACGCCGAGCGGATGCCAGGTCTCCATCATGCGATGGTCGCGGCGCTCGGTCGCGATGGTGAGCCCGTAGAGCTGGCGGGAGAGGCCGACGGCGAAATCGCAGATGTCGATCATCTCCTGGACCTCGCCGAGGCCCTCCGAGACGATCTTGCCGGCCTCGAGCGTCACCAGCATGCCGAGATCGTCTTTGGCCGCGCGCAATTCCTCGCCGAGGAGCCGCACGAGCTCGCCGCGGCGCGGGGCGGGCACCAGGCGCCAGGCGCGGAACGCCTCGTCGGCGCGCCCGATGATCGCGCGGGCCTCCTCCGCGCTCGTCGCGCGCAAGGTCGCGACGGTCTCGCCGGTGATCGGCGAGCGGGCGGGCAGGCCGCCTTGCGCGAAGGCGTCGCGGGACACCCCGAGGCGATCGAGGATGGCGAGGGCTTCCGGGCGGACGTCTTGCAGCGGCATTCATGACCTCTGAGGCAGAAAACGCGCCGAAGGATCGGCCTTTTGCGCCACGCGCGCAACCCATATGTTCTCACTCGGTCATGAGGATACGGAATGATGCCGACGCTCCCGCCCCGCGCGCCGCTGCCCTCTCTCGGCGCGCTCGCCGCCTTCGAGGCCGCCGCCCGGCACGGCTCCTTCACGCGCGCGGCGGAGGAGCTCGCGCTCACGCAGGGCGCCGTCAGCCGGCAGGTGGCGGCGCTCGAGGGGCTGATCGGCGTGCGTCTGTTCGACCGCGTCCGCCAGCGCGTGGCGCTCACGCCGGCGGGGGCGGCCTATGCGGTGGAGGTGCGCGCCGCGCTCGCGGCGCTCTCGTCGGCGACCCTGAACCTGATGGCGTTTCGCGGCGCGGGCGGCGTCCTCAACCTCGCGATCCTGCCGACCTTCGGCACGCGCTGGCTGATCCCGCGCCTGCCGCGCTTCACCGAAGCCTATCCGAACATCACCATCAATTTCGCGACGCGCCTCCTGCCCTTCGATTTCGACCGCGAGGGGCACGACGCGGCGATCCATTTCGGCGCGCCGATCTGGCCCGGCGCCCGGCTGCATCGGCTGATGGGGGAGGAGATCGTGCCGGTCGCGAGCCCCGCGCTCGTCGCCCGCCACCGCCTGGCGCGGCCGGGCGACGTGCTCGGCGTCCCGCTCCTGCAGCAGGCGACGCGCCCGCGCGCCTGGGAGCAATGGCTCGTCGAGCAGGGGCTCGACCCCGCCCGCGCGACCCCCGGCCCGCGCTTCGAGCAATTCGCGATGGTCGCCCAGGCGGCCGTGGCGGGGCTGGGGCTTGCCATCGTCCCCCGCTTCCTCGTCGAGGAGGAGATCCGCTCCGGCGCCCTCGTCATGCCCTTCGACGCGCCATCGCGATCCGAGGAGGCCTATTGGCTGGTCTATCCGGAGGCGAAGGCGGCGCTGCCGACGGTGGCGGCGTTCCGGGCGTGGTTGCTGGGGGAGGTGGGGGGCGAGAATCCCTCCCCGTAGGGGAGGGTGGCCTCCGAGGCGGAGCCGAAGGAGGTCGGGTGGGGCCCGGGTGGAGACTATCCTCCGCGCCACGGGCCCCACCCGGCCACGGTCGCTTCGCTCCCGTGTCCATCCTCCCCTACGGGGAGGGATTGGCGGAGAGGAATTTTTACGCCCGCATGCCGCGTCGCACGATCACCCGCGCGCCGACGGGGACGCGCTCGTAGAGGTCGACGATGTCCTCGTTGAGGAGGCGCACGCAGCCCGAGGAGACGGCCTCGCCGATCGACCAGGGCTCGTTGGTGCCGTGGATGCGAAACAGCGTGTCGCGGTCTCCCTGGTAGAGATAGAGCGCGCGGGCGCCGAGCGGGTTCTCGAGCCCGCCGGGCATGAAGGTCGGCAGGTCCGGGTTGATGCGCAGCATGTTGTCGGTCGGGCCCCAGCCGGGCCAGACGCCCTTGCGGCCGATGCGCGCGTCGCCGCGCCAGGCGAAGCCGTTGCGGCCCACCCCGATGCCGTAGCGCATCGCGCGGCCATTGCCCTGGACGAGGTAGAGGAAGCGGTTGTCGATGTCGACGACGATGGTGCCCGGCGCCTCCCCGCCCGTATAGGCCACCTCCTGGCGCATCAGTTCCGGCCGCATGAGCGCGCGGTTGACGAGCGGCACGTCGAAGGGCTCGTCCGGCTTGAAGCCTGTATACCAGGCGGAATAATCGTCGGACGCGGCCACCGCGAGGACCGCGGGATTGAGCCATGCGTCGCCGCGCGGATAGGGGATCTCCGCGGTCGTCGTGGTGTTGCAGGCGGCGAGACCGAGAGCGGCGCCGAGAGCGGCGCAGAGGGTGACGATACGAGCGAGCATGCGAGCAATCCGGAGGCGGCCGACCGAGTCGCGGCGGCCCTATGGTTAACGAATGTGCTTAACCGAGCCTTACCGGACAGCCAAGCCGCGTTTCTCGCCCCGGGCGACGCGCGGTAGGAATGTTGCCTTATTGTCGCATGTAGAGGAGGCGCGCCCGGATCGTGCCCTCGATCGCCCGCAGATCGGCGAGGATCGCGCGGGCATCGTCCGGCACCCCGTCCGCCTCGACGACGACGTATCCGACCGCCGCGTCCGTCTGCAGATATTGCGAGGCGATGTTGATGCCGCGCCGGGAGAAGACCTCGACGATGTGGCCGAGGATGCCGGGCACGTTGCGGTGGACGTGCATGAAGCGCGTGCCGCGGCTGCGCGCGGGCAGCGTCGCCTGCGGGAAGTTGACGGCGCCGACGGTGGCGCCCGCGTCCGAATAATCGATCATCTTGCGCGCGACCTCGACGCCGATGCGCTCCTGCGCCTCCACCGTCGAGCCGCCGATATGCGGCGTGAGGATCACGTTCTCGAGGCCTTGCAGCGGGCTCTCGAAGCGCTCCGCGTTCGAGCCCGGCTCGACGGGGAAGACGTCGACCGCCGCCCCGCGCAGATGGCCGTCGGCGAGCGCGCGGGCGAGCGCCGAGAGATCGACGACGGTGCCGCGGCTGTTGTTGACGAGGAAGGCGCCCTTCTTCATCGCCCGGATCTCGGCCTCGCCGATCATGCCCTCGGTCTCCGGGGTCTCGGGGACGTGCAGCGAGACGACGTCGCTCGTCGCGAGGAGCTCGTGGAGCGTGTCGACGGGCTCGGTATTGCCGTGGCGCAGCTTGTCCGTGCGGTCGTAATAGCGCACCCGCATGCCGAAGCTCTCGGCGAGGTTCGAGAGCTGCGAGCCGATATTGCCGTAGCCGACGATGCCGAGGCACTTGCCGCGCACCTCGTGGCTGTCGGTCGCCGACTTGTCCCAGCCCCCCGCATGCGCCGCGTTCGAGCGCGGCACGATCCGGCGCATCAGGAACACGATCTCGGCGAGCGTCAGCTCGGCCACCGAGCGCGTGTTCGAGAAGGGCGCGTTGAAGACCGGCACGCCCACGAGCCGGGCCGCGTCGAGATCGACCTGGTTCGTGCCCACCGAGAAGCAGCCCACCGCGATCAGCCGATCCGCGGCCTCGAGGACTTCCCGAGTGAGCTGCGTGCGCGAGCGGATGCCGAGGATGTGCACGCCGCGAAGCGCATCGAGCAGCGCCTGCCCGTCGAGCGCCGTCTTGAGCCGCGTCAGATTCGTGTAGCCCGCCGCCTTCATCAGATCGACGGCGCTGTCGTTGATGCCCTCGAGGAAGAGGACCTTGATCCGCTCCTTCGGCAGGGAGAGGGAGACGGGGAGGGAAGCGTCGGCGTCGGTCATCGGCGGCTCTCGGTCGTCTCGCGGGAACGGGTGCGGGCGCGAGGGGGCCTGTGTCGCAGGAGGCGGGGGGCGAATCAAGCGCGCGTTCAGCGATTCGCAAGCAAGCTCGTGTCATGAGGACGGCTCGCAAGATCCGCTTCGTCGCCGTCCGCCCGCCGGGCGCCGACGCAAACCCGAGGTACTGCACTCATGGACGCCTTCCTCGTCTTCGCGGCGGTCGTCGTCGTCATCGTCGTCGCCACCGTCTTCGCCGGCATCAAGACGGTGCCGCAGGGCGAGCAATGGACCGTGGAGCGCTTCGGGCGCTACACGCGCACGCTCGATTCGGGCCTCAACATCATCCTGCCCTTCATCGACACCGTCGGCCGCAAGCTCTCGATCATGGAGCAGGTGCTCGACGTGCCCGCCCAGACCGTGATCTCGCGCGACAACGCCTCGGTGATCGCGGACGGCGTGGTCTTCTACCGCGTCCAGGACGCCGCGCGCGCCGCCTATCAGGTCAAGGATCTCGAGGAGGCGATCGTCAACCTCACCACGACGAATCTGCGCTCGGTGATCGGCTCGCTCGACCTCGACGACGTGCTCTCCAAGCGCGCCGAGATCAACGAGACGCTGATGGCGATCATCGACGAGGCGACGAACCCCTGGGGCGTCAAGATCATGCGCATCGAGATCCGCGACCTGCGCATGTCCGACGATCTCCAGGCCGCGATGAACCTCCAGATGACCGCCGAGCGCCGCCGCCGCGCCTCGGTCACCGAGGCGAACGGCCTGCGCGAGGCGGAGGTGCTCAAGGCGCAGGGCATGCGCGAAGCCGAGATCCTGAAGGCGCAGGGCCTGCGCGAGGCGGCCTTTCTCGAGGCGGAAGCGCGTGAGCGCGCGGCGGAGGCCGACGCCAAGGCGACCCAGATGGTCTCGCGCGCGATCGCGGAAGGCGACATCCAGGCGGTGCAGTTCTTCCTCGGCCAGAAATACGTCGAGGCCTTGCAGGCGATCGGCTCGTCGGGCAATTCGAAGCTCGTGCTGATGCCGCTCGAGGCCGCGGGGGTCACGGGCGCCATCGCCGGGGTGGGCGAGCTCGTGCGCACGATGAACGCGCAGGCCAAGCCCTGACGAGCGAGGACGACCGACGATGATCTCGTTTCTGGAAAACGTGTTCGACGCGACCTGGGCCTGGATCATCGTCGGCGCCGTCATCGCCGGGCTCGAGATCGTCGTGCCCGGCGTGTTCCTGCTCTGGATCGGGCTCGGCGCGCTCGCGACCGGGCTCATCCTGACGCTCTCCCCCGACATGCCGCTCGCCTGGCAGCTGATCGTCTTCGCCGCCTGCATGATCGCGGCGATGAGCCTCGGATTGTCGTTGCAGAAGAAGGGCGAGGAGGATCCGAAGGCCGCGACCCTCAACCGCGAGATGCAGGGCCTCGTCGGCCAGCGCACGGTCGCGACGAGCGCCTTCGTCGCCGGGCGCGGGCGCATCCGCGTCCAGGACACGACGTTCGCCGCCATCGGCGAGGACCCGATCGCAGAGGGCGATCTCGTCGACATCGTCGCGATCGAGGACGGCCTCCCGCGCGTCCGCAAGGCGTGAGGGCGCGCGCGGGCCGGCGCCTGAAGCGGGCGCGCTCACGGGTTTCGAAAAAGTCGGCCTGCGTTCGCCACGGGTGTCGACCCCACGCCGCCGCTGGCGCGAAAAGATCAGCAAAATCAACAACTAGGCAAAATCTGCAGCCCCAAAAAAAGACGCGTTTTCTTCATCTCGGCAACGCGATCTTTACCCTAACGGCCCCATCCTGCCTCCCGTCAGTCGAGTAAACGGTGCATGGCCATGGGTACCTCGCGTACCGGGGCCGCCGGCGCCACCGCCCGGAAACTGGTTTCGCGTACCGGGCGGTCCGCGTCGGCGCCTCGGATGGGGATTGCGGTTCCCTCTCCGTCCTTTCAGTCCAGACCGGCGCGGCCCTCCGCTCCGCCGCTCGACGAGGTGATCGTCGGGGATTGCCTCGAGGCGCTCGCCCGGCTTCCCGACGAGAGCGTGGACCTCGTCTTCGCCGATCCGCCATACAATCTCCAGCTGGAAGGCGCGCTCACGCGACCGGACCAGAGCCTCGTCGACGCCGTCGACGACGACTGGGACAAATTCGCGAGCTTCGCCGAGTACGACGCCTTCACCCGCGCCTGGCTCGCACAGGCGCGCCGGGTGATGAAGCCGTCGGCGACCTTGTGGGTGATCGGCTCCTACCACAACATCTTCCGCGTCGGCTCGGCCTTGCAGGACCAGGGCTTCTGGATCCTCAACGACGTCGTCTGGCGCAAGGCGAACCCGATGCCGAACTTCCGCGGCAAGCGGTTCACCAATGCCCACGAGACGCTGATCTGGGCCGCGCGCGGCCAGGACGCAAAGGGCTACACCTTCCGCTACGAGGCGCTGAAGGCGGGCAACGAAGACGTCCAGATGCGCTCGGACTGGCATTTCCCGCTCTGCACGGGCGACGAGCGCCTCAAGGACGGGGAGGGGCGCAAGCTCCACCCGACGCAGAAGCCCGAGGCGCTCCTCGCACGCGTGCTGCTCGCTTCGAGCAAGCCCGGCGACGTGGTGCTCGATCCCTTCTTCGGCACCGGGACGACGGGCGCCGTCGCCAAGCGTCTCGACCGGCGCTTCATCGGCATCGAGCGCGACCCCGCCTATGCGGCGGCCGCGCGGGCGCGAATCGCAGCGGTCGAGACCCTGGACGAGGCGGCGCTCGCGCCCGCGCCCGAGAAGCGCTCGGAGCCGCGCGTGCCGTTCCTGAGCCTCGTCGAGGGCGGGCTCGTGCGCCCGGGCGAGCGGCTCGTCGACCAGCGCCGCCGCTACGAGGCGGTGGTGCGGCCGGACGGCACGATCGCGCTCACCGGGATCGTCGGGTCGATCCACAAGATCGGCGCCCTCGCCCAGGGCCTGCCCGCCTGCAACGGCTGGACCTTCTGGCATGTCGAGCGCGAGGGCGCGCTCCTCTCGATCGACACCCTGCGCGACAAGGTGCGGGCCGCGATGGCGGGGTGACGGGAGCGGACGCGCCGCGCGGACGAAACGAAAAAAAGCCCGGCTCGCGAGAGCCGGGCTTTTCGATTGGTCTCGAAGAGCGCCCGTCAGGCGACGAGGCGTCCGCGAATCTCGCCGAGGCCGTCCTTGAGGAGGCGCTCGCCGAGGGGGCCCTGCACCTCGGCGCGCAGCACGCGCTCGGAGGCGGCGATCGCCGAGGCGATCGCGGCGTCGCGGACCTCTGCCATCGCCTGGGCCTCGGCCTGGGCGATCTTGGCCTCGGCCGTGGCGGTGCGGCGGGCGACGAAATCGGTCATGCGCGCCTCGGCCTCGCGGGTGATCCGCTCGGCCTCCTCGCGGGCCGCGGCCACGATGGCGGCCGCTTCCTTCTCGGCATTGGCGCGCTTGACCTCGTATTCGCGCAGCAGCAATTCGGCGTCGCCGCGCAGGCGGCGGGCCTCGTCGAGCTCGGACGCGATGCGCGCGCCGCGCTTGTCGAGGGCCGCCCCGATCCGGGCGAAGACCTTGTAATGGTACAGGACCCAGATCAGCGCGATCGTGGCGATCGCCTGCCAGAAATAGGTGTTGGCGAGGATGCCGCTCATCGGGTCGCCTCCTGCGCACGGGCGTCGAGCGCGGCGGCGACGGCGCCCGGGGCGGGAGCCTTGCCGATCAGCCGCTCGACGATCGCCGTCGCGGTCTCCTCCGCGATGTCGCGGACATTGGCCATCGCCTCGCGCTTGCGCGTGGCGATGGTCTCCTCGGCCAGAGCGAGGCGCTCGGCGAGCTCGGCCTCGAGCTGCTTGCGCTTCGCGTCCGCCTCGGCCGCCATGGCGTCGCGGGCCTCGTTGGCGAGCGCCTGGGCGTTCGCCGTCGCGTTCGCCAGCGCCTCGTCGTAGGCGGCGCTCGCCGCCTCCGCCTGGCGCCGGGCATTGCTCGCGGCATCGAGATCGCGCGCGACGGTGACCTCGCGCGCCTCCACGATCCCGAAGAATCGCGGCGCGATCACGCGGTGGATCGCGTAGTAGAGGAGCCCGAACGAGATCGCGAGCCACAGGAGCTGCGAGGGAAACGTCGTGACGTCGAAGGGGGGGAAGACCGCTTCGGCGCCGGCCGGGGTCGGTGATGCCATGGCGTCATAGTCCTCGCTGTGCTGGAGCCGGGCGACGAGCCCGGCACCGTCTCCGCCGTCGCAGACGTGCCGCCTGCGACGGCGCCGTGACGCGGGACCGCGTCAGACGACGAAGAGCAGAACCAGCGCGACGACGAGGCAGAAGATGCCCAGACCTTCCGCGAGCGCCGCGCCGATGAACGCGCGGGCGAACTGACCGTCGGACGCCGAGGGGTTGCGCAGCGCGCCGGAGAGGAAGTTCGCGAAGATGTTGCCGACGCCCAGAGCGGCGAGACCCATGCCGATGCAGGCGAGGCCGGCACCGAGGAACCTGTACGCGGCGCCGGTAGCGGCCAAGATTTCCGGATCCATCTGTGTTGCTCCTTGAGGAAGGTTGGGTTGTGGTGTCGTTGTGGGTTCACACGAGTGCGCCGCGCCTCAATGGCCGGGGTGCAGCGCGTCGTTCAGGTAGATGCAGGTGAGCACCGCGAAGACGTAGGCCTGGAGGCCCGCGACGAGGATCTCGAAGGCGACCATCGCGAAGGTCATCAGGAGCGGCAGCGGCGCGAGGATCGCCACCACGCCGCCGGTGGCGAGCAGCGACACGATGAAGCTCGCGAACACCTTCAGCGCGATGTGGCCGGCGAGCATGTTGGCGAACAGACGCAGCGAGAGGCTGATCGGCCGCGACATGAACGAGATCACCTCGATGACGGTGATGAACGGCGCGAGCCAGCCGGGCACGCCCGACGGCACGAACAGGCCGAAGAAATGCGTCCCGTGCTTGATCACGCCGTAGACGACGACCGTGCCGATGACGAGGAGCGCGAGCGCCGCCGTGACGATGATCTGGCTCGTCACCGTGAAGGCGCCCGGCACCATGCCGAGCAGGTTCGAGCACAGGATGAAGAGGAACAGCGAGAACACGAAGGGAAAGAACTTCATGCCCTCCTTGCCCGTCGCGTCCCGCAGCATGCGGGCGGTGAACTCGTAGATGCTCTCCACGAAGGCCTGCCAGCGATCGGGGATCAGCGAGGAGTTGCGGGTCGCGAAGCTCAACAGGCCGACGATGAAGCCCACGATGAGCAGCATGTGCAGCCCGGAATTCGTGAGCGCGATCGGGGCGTCGCCGATCGTCCCGAATCGGACGATCTCCTTGATCTCGAACTGCTCGACGGGGCTCGCCATGATTCTCTCGGTCCTCGCAAACGCGCCGTGTCTTCAGGCCCTGGGCTCGTCGTCCGATCCGCGGGTCTCGTCCGCCTCGCCTTGCCCGCGCGGGGGAGTACCCGACCCGGGCTTCCGATTCAACTCCCCCGCGGCACGCAGGATGTTCAGCATGCCCGCGCAGAAGCCGAGGATCAGCCCGACCAGCATCGCCCAGGGTGTCGTTCCCGCCACCTGGTCGATCGCCCAGCCGAGCGCCGTCCCCGCGATCACGCCCGCGATGAACTCCGCGGAAAAGCGAAACGCCTTTCCGACGCCGGACATATCGGACGCCGCTCGGGAAGAGCCCCCACCGCCGCCGTCGCGCCTGGCTTCTGCCTCGCCGAGGCGCGCGCGGAGACGGTCGAGCCTCGCGGACAGATCGGCTTCGTCGTCGGAACCGGACTGATTTTTCTTCTCGCCCCCGTCTCGCCGATCAGTCGGATCGCCCATTGCGGATCGCCCGTTCGCCGTCCGGCGGGTTGCGTGAGGAGAAGCAGCAGTCAAGCCCCGAAAGCCGGGCGCACCATATTTGCGGGGGTGCCCCCTGTCAAGGACGCTCGCGCTTGCGATAAATCTCTGATTTCGTTGAGGAAACGCCGAATTTGACCCGTCGACGCGTCGCGCCTTCCGACGAAATCACGAGGCCTCGCGCAGCCGCTCGGCGCGCTCGAGGTCGACGGAGACGAGCTGGGAGACGCCGCGCTCGACCATGGTCACCCCGTAGAGGCGGTCCATGCGGGCCATCGTGATGGGATTGTGGGTGATCACGAGGAAGCGCGTCGCGGTGCGCGCGGCCATGTCGTCGAGGAGCGCGCAATAGCGCTCGACATTCGCGTCGTCGAGCGGCGCGTCGACCTCGTCGAGCACGCAGATCGGCGAGGGGTTCGTGAGGAAGACCGCGAAGATCAGGGCGGTCGCGGTCAAGGCCTGCTCGCCGCCCGAGAGCAGCGTCATCGTCTGCGGCTTCTTGCCCGGGGGGCGCGCGAGGATCTCGAGGCCGGCCTCGAGCGGGTCGTCCGAATCGACGAGGGTCAATTCCGCCGTGCCGCCGCCGAAGAGCGTGGTGAACAGCCCCCGGAAATGCCCGTTCACCACCTCGAAGGCGGCCAGCAGCCGCTCGCGCCCCTCGCGATTGAGGTTGTGGATCGCCCCGCGCAGGCGCTTGATCGCCTCGACGAGGTCGTCGCGCTCGGACACGAGGCCGGAGCGTTTGGCGTCGATCTCGGCGAGCTCCTCCTCCGCGCGCAGGTTGACGGCGCCGAGCCGCTCGCGATCGGCCTTGAGGCCGAGGAGCCGCTCTTCGGACGGCGCGCCCTCCGGCAACGCGTCGCCGGGCGCGAGCCCCGCGAGCGCGTAGAGGCCGACGACGTCCGTCTCGAAGGTCTCGCGCACCGCCCGCGCATGGGCGGCGAGCCGCTCGGCCTGCGCCTGGGCGCGCGCGTCCGCGCCCGCCGCCGCCTCGCGCGCGGCGGAGAGCGCGTCGAGCGCCGCGCGGGCGGCCTTGTCGGTCGCCGCCGCCAGGCTCTCGCCCTCCGCGAGCCGGTCCGCCGCCTCGCGCTGCGCCGCCT
Source organism: Salinarimonas sp. (assembly GCF_046292825.1). Classification (GTDB taxonomy): domain Bacteria; phylum Pseudomonadota; class Alphaproteobacteria; order Rhizobiales; family Beijerinckiaceae; genus Salinarimonas. Next base: position 48,545 of record NZ_JBKBQG010000025.1, read on the forward strand.
CCGCCGCCGCGATGTCGCGGGCGAGGGCGCGCTTGCGCATCTCGAAATCGTCGGGCGCCGCCTCGATCGCGAGCCGCTCCTCCTCGATCTCGGCGAGACGCTCGGCGATGTCTTCGAGGGCGGCGGCGGCGCGCCCGCGCCGGCTCTCCCAGCTCTCGATCTCGGCGGCGATCGCCGCGCGCCGACGCTGCGCGATCTCGGTCTCGCGGGCGAGGCCGTCGAGCGCGGCGCGGGCCTCCGCCGCCTCGGCGCGGGCCTCCCCGAGGCTCGCGCGGGTCTCCGCGAGCGTGCGCTCCAGACTGTCGGCGGGCTCGAGCTCGGCGAGCGCCTCGGCCGCCTCCTCCGCCCGCTCGCGCGCGTCGGCGAGCTCCTCCTCGGCGCGCGCCAGCGCCTCCGCGAGGCTCGCGCGGCGCGTCGCGATCTCGGCCGCGCGGCGCTCGGCGGAGGTCGACGCCTCGCGGGCCCGATCGAGGGCGGTGCGGGCGAGGCGGACCTCCTCGAGGGTGCGCGTCTCGAGGCCCGCGGCGTTGCGCGCGGCGGTCTGGACGCGGTCGAGATCGGCGCGGGCGCGATCGGCGGCCTCCCGCGCGGCCTCGGCCTGCGCCTCGAGCGTGCCGAGCCGGTTGCGCTCGGCGAGCCGCCGCGCCGCCGCCGACGGCGCCTCCGCCGCCGCGACGTATCCGTCCCAGCGCCACAGGTCGCCGGCCTGGCTGACGAGCCTCTGGCCCGGACGCAGGCGCCCGCGCAGGCGCTCGCCGTCGGCGGGATCGACGAGGCCGATCTGGGCGAGGCGCCGCGCGAGGGCGGCGGGCCCGCCGACCCGGTCGGCGAGGCTGGGCACGCCGTCCGGCAGCGGCGGATCGGGCTGCGGCGGGTCGATCGCGATCCAGCGCGTCGGCGCGGCCGGGTCGGCGGAGGCGTCGAGATCCTCGCCGAGCGCGGCGGCGAGCGCCGTCTCGAACCCGCTCTCGACGCTCACCGCGTCGATCAGGGCGGGAAAGCCGCCCGCGCCCGCGGGCGCGAACAGGGTCGCGAGCGTGCGCGCCTCGGTCTCGAGCCTTTGCGCCGCCCGCTCGGCCTCGGCCAGCGGCGTGCGGGCGCGCGCCTCGGCCTCGCGGGCGCGGGCGAGGAGCGCGCGCGCCTCCGAGGCCCGGGTCTCGGCGTCGGCGAGCGCCTCCTCGGCGGCCTCGCGGGCGGCGAGGAGGGGCTCGAGATCGGCCGGCACGGAGGCGTCCAGCGCCGCGCGCTCGCGGGCGATCCGCTCGACCTCTCCGGAGAAGCGGGCGAGGCGGGCGCGCTCGGCCTCCGCCGTGCGGGCGAGGGCGGCGGCGCGGGCGGAGGCGTCGGCGGCGGCACGCTGCGCCTCGGCAAAGGCGGCTTCGGCGGTCGCGAGCGCCGCGCTCGCGGCGGCGAGACGCTCCTGCGCCGCCGGGCGCGCGCCGTCGTCGTCGGCGGCGTCGACGAGCTCGGCCCGCTCGGCCTCGAGCCGGGCGAGGCTCTCGGCGGCGTCGCGGGCGAGCGCCTCCTGGCGCACGCGCTCGCCGGCGAGATCGCGGGCGCGGCGCTCGAGGCCGGCCGCACGCTCGCGAATGCGGGTCTCCTCGCCCTCCAGCGCGGTGCGGGCGACGACCAATCGTTGCAGCGCCTGCGCGGCGCTCGCCTGGCTCTCGCGCAGGCTCGGCAGCGCGTGGGCCGCGATCGCCTGCTCGCGCGCCGCCTTCGCTTGCTCGGCGGCACGATCGGCGACAGCGCTCGTGCGGGCGCGGGCCTCGGCCGCCGCTTCCTCCGCCTCGCGCGCCGCCGCCGCGTGGCCCACGAGCTGGACGAGCGCCTCGAGCCGGCGGATCTCCGCCTGCACCGCCCGGTAGCGCGCGGCCTGCCGGCTCTGCCGGCGCAGCCCCTCGACCTGTCCGTCGAGGGAGGAGAGCACGTCCTCGACGCGCAGGAGGTTGTCCTCCGCCGCCTTGAGCCGCAATTCCGCCTCGTGGCGGCGGGCATGCAGGCCCGCGATGCCGGCGGCGTCCTCCAGGATGCGCCGGCGCGCCTGGGGTTTGGCCGCGATGATCTCGGAGATCTGCCCCTGCCGCACGAGCGCCGCCGAGCGCGCGCCCGTCGCGGCGTCGGCGAACAGGAGCTGCACGTCGCGCGCGCGCACCTCGCGCCCGTTGATGCGATAGGTCGAGCCCGCCTCGCGCTCGATACGGCGGGAGATCTCGAGGTGGTCGGCGTCGTTGAAGGCGGCGGGCGCGGTGCGGGCGGCATTGTCGAGCCGCACCAGGACCTCGGCATGGTTGCGCGAGGGGCGCGAGCCGGAGCCCGCGAAGATGACGTCGTCCATGCCGGACGCGCGCATCGCCTTGTACGAATTCTCGCCCATGACCCAGCGCAGGGCCTCGACGAGGTTCGACTTGCCGCAGCCGTTCGGCCCCACGATGCCGGTCAGGCCCGGCTCGATCGCGATCTCGGTCGGCTCGAGAAAGGTCTTGAAGCCGACGATCCGCAGCCCGGTCAGATGCACGCGCCGCCTCCTCGATCACCCCTCTCCTTCCCCTCAGGGGAAGGTGGCCCGGCGGCGAAGCCGACGGGTCGGATGGGGTCCTTCGCAGCGAAGCTGCGAAGGGGCGTCGTCCTAGAGCGCCTTACGTACGGAGAAGCCCAACGCCCCTTCGCTCCTTCGGGTCGAAAGACCCCATCCGTCTCCGACCCCTGTTCGGGGTCGGAGCCACCTTCCCCTGAGGGGAAGGAGAAGGGGCGTGCCGTCACGCGGACGCCGAACTCGACGCGACGGGCCCTCGGTCGATCACCCGGCGAGGCGGCGCGCGGCGTCGGCTCAGCTCGGCAGCAGCGGCTGGACGATCGCGTCGAACTCGGCGATGGTGAGCGCACCGGAGCGCCTCTCCCCGTTGAAGAAGAAGGTCGGCGTCGAGTTGACGCCCAGCGCGGCACCGCGCTCGCGCACGTCGTTCACCGCATCGAAAAGCGTCTGGTCACGCAAGCAGGATTCGAATCTTTCCTGTGAGAAACCCGCCTGGCGCATCAGATTCGAGAGCGCGTCGAGGGGGCGCTCGGCGAAAGCCCATTGCCGCTGGGTCTCGAACAGGAGGTCCGAGATCGGATAGAACCGGTCCTCCTCGCAGCGCGCGAGCATGAAGCCCGCGGTGGCGAGCGGATCGAGCGGGAATTCGCGCAGCGCGTAGCGGATCTTGCCCGTGTCGATATAGGTCGCCTTCACGTGCGGGAAGGTCTCGGCGTGATAGCGCGCGCAGAAGCTGCAGGTGAGGGAGGCGTATTCGATCACCGTCACCGGCGCGTCCTCGGCGCCCATCCAGACGTCCCCGAGCGGACCCTCCTCCTCCAGCGACTGGGCGCGGGCGAGGCGCGGCGACACGAGCGGTGCGAGGCCGGCTCCTGCGAGAAGGGAGAGGGCGGTGCGACGCGTGAACATGGCAGTCTCGAGCTCCTGGGGCGAGCGGGTCTTCGGGCGATCGCTCCTGCAAGCGATCGGTCGGTGCGGCGAGCGGCCCGCCGGGCGGCGGACGACGCTCATGTGGGGTGTCGCCGGCGCGACGGCTAGCCCGCGTTCTCGTGGCGAGACGAGGGCGATCCGATCGCGCGGCGAACGCGGTCGCGCCCGACCGGCTTCATCGGGCCGCATCGCTGCGGGCGGCGCCGAGGATGCGGCCGGGCTTGCCGTCGACGCTCTCCTGGACGAGGACGACGTGGAAATCGCCGCGCCCGGAGAGAGGCACGGTCAGCCGGCTCTCGGCGCCGTCCCAGGCGCCGACCTCGGCCATCGCGCGCACGACGTTGACGTATCGGGCGTGGCGGCCGGCATTCTCGCCGCGGCCGATCTCGACATCGGCCTGCGCCATCACCGCCATCAGCCAGATCTGCGCGGGCGCCCGCGAGGGGGCCTGCGCGGCGGCGCCGTCGCCGATGCGGATCTGGGCCTGCCCGCCGCTCACCGACACGGAGACGGGCACCGGCAGCGCCCCGCCGCGCGGCTCGGCCGCCGCGATCGTCCGGGCCACCTCGTTGCGCTTCGAGCCGATGCAGGCGAGCGTGCCGTTCACCACCATCTGCGGCGTGAACACCTTGCGGTCGCCGCGCGCGTCGGCATAGGCGCGCTGGCGGGCGGTGTGGTCGGGATGGGCGAGGGTGTCGGCCCAGCCGAGATAATCCCAGTAATCGACCGGCAGCGTCAGCGCGAGGATGCCGGGATCCTGGGCGAGCTCGAGCAGCTTCTCGTCGGCGGGCGGGCAGGAGGCGCAGGCCTGGCTGGTATAGAGCTCGACGACCGCGCGCGGCGGCGCCTCGATCCCGATGGCGCGGGCGGCGCTCGGGACGGCGAATACGAGGATTGCGGCGGTCGCCAGGGCGAGGATCGGGTTCATACAAACGGTTTAAGCATGCCGCGGGCGCTCGCGGAACTCACGTTGCCGCGAGAGGCGCTCACGCAGTCGCGATCGGATCGCCGCCGGCATCGGTCTCGGACCTGCGCCCGAAGGCGCCGGCGGTCGCGAGCCGCGCGATCGCCTCGCCATCGAGACCGAGCGCGCGCGCGAGGATCGCGTCGCGATCGGCGTCGAGGCGCGGCGGGGCGCGCTCGTAGGAGACGGGCGTCGCCGAAAGCTTCAACGGATTGCCGAGGAGGCGCAGGTCCGGCCCGCCGACGGGGGAGGGCATCGCGATGACCATCTCGCGCGCGATCGTGTGCGGATCCTCGAGCGCCTGCGCCACGCTCGCGACGGGTCCGGACGGCACCGCGACCGCGTTGAGCCGCTCGACCCATTCGCCGACGCGCGCCCTCGCGATCACCGGCGCGACGCGCGCGTTCATCGCGTCGAGATTGGCGAGCCGCCCGGAATTGTCGCGACACAGCGGGTCGTCGGCGAGTTCGGGCAGGCCGAGCGTCTCGCAGAAACGCCGGAATTGGCCATTGTTGCCGACCGCCACCACGAGATGCCCGTCCGCCGCCTCGTAGGTCTGGTAGGGCGCGATGTTCGGGTGGCGGTTGCCGAGCCGGCGCGGCGCGCGGCCCGAGACGAGGTAGTTCGTCGCCGCGTTGACGAGCCAGGAGATCTGCGTGTCGTAGAGCGACACTTCGAGGAACTGCCCCTCGCCCGTCGCGTCGCGATGCCGCAGGGCGGCGAGGATGCCGACGACGGCGTACATCCCGCACATCAGATCGGAGATGCCGACCCCGACCTTCATCGGCGCGCCGTCGGGCTCGCCCGTGAGATCCATGATCCCGCCCATCGCCTGGACGAGGAAATCGTAGCCGATCCGGTCGGAATACGGCCCCTCGTGGCCGAAGCCGGTGATCGAGCACCAGACGAGATCGGGCTTGACCGCGCGCAGCGCTTCGTAGTCGAGCCCGCGCCGGGCGAGGTCGCCGGGCTTGTAGTTCTCCACCACCACGTCCGACACCCGCGCGAGGTCGCGCACGAGGGCGGCGCCCGCCTCGCTGGCGAGGTCGATCGCGATCGAGCCCTTGTTGCGGTTGGCCGCGAGATAATAGGCGGAGAGCTCGGTCGGCGCGCCGGCCTCGTCGGCGACGAAGGGCGGCCCCCAGGCGCGGGTGTCGTCGCCGGTGCCCGGCCGCTCGACCTTGATCACCTCCGCGCCGAGATCGCCGAGGAGCTGCGTCGCGCTCGGGCCCGCGAGCACGCGGGTGAGGTCGAGGACGCGCAGGCCCGCGAGGCTGCGGGTTTTCGGATCGGGGCTCGTCTCGGCAGTCTCGCGCATGAGGGCTCGCTCGCTCGCGGGAGGGGGCGCCGATCCTCTAGCGCGGTGGGGGACGTTGGGGAAGGCGTGCGGATCGCGCAGCCGGCTTGCGTGGCGGGGCGGTTGCAGGACGCGCTCGGCCTCTCTACGTAAAGGCCTGCGGAAACAGACAAGCGGCACGACACGCCATGGACCTCCTCAAGCTCGTCGCCTTCGACGAGGAAGACCTCGCCGTCATCTCCGCCCATCTGCAGGATGCGGCCCTGCGGGTCGAGGACCTCGCCTTTCTCCCGAAGGAGCGGCGCTTCGCGCTGTGCGCGCGGCGGTTCGACTGGACCTGCGACCTCGGCGAGCCGCCCCGGCGGCGCCTCACGGGCCTGCATTTCGACAACGTCACCGCCGTTCGCTGCAAGAACATGGACCAGAGCCGCAAGGACCAGGTCCTCAATCTCCTCGCGGTCACCTTCGAGCCGGCGAGCGCGCCCTCGGGCGCGGTGACGCTGATCTTCTCGGAGGATCGCGCGCTGCGGCTCGAGGTCGAGTGCATCGAGGCGCAGATGAAGGACATGGGGCCGGTCTGGGAGGTCGAGAGCCGTCCCTGCCACGAGATCGAGGCGGAGATCGAGGCCGACGCCGCGCCCGCCCGCACGGCGGAGCGTCGCTGATGGCGCTGCGGCTCGATGCGCGCGATGCCGGGTTCGAGCGCGCCTTTTCCGATCTCCTCGCCTCGAAGCGGGAGGTCTCCGAGGAGGTCGACGACGTCGCCCGCGCGATCATCGCCGACGTCATCGCCCGCGGCGACGACGCCCTGATCGAGTACACGTCGCGCTTCGATCGGCTGGACCTCACGGCCGATGGCCTGCGCATCACGCGATCCGAACTCGACGCGGCCGAGGCCGCCTGCGATCGCGAGACGATCGCGGCTCTGCGCCTCGCCAAGGAGCGCATCGAGACCTACCACGCCGCCCAGCGGCCCGGCGACCATCGCACCACCGACGCGCTCGGCGTCACCATGGGCTGGCGCTGGACGCCGATCGAGGCGGCCGGCCTCTACGTGCCGGGCGGGCTCGCGAGCTATCCGTCCTCCGTCCTGATGAATGCGGTGCCCGCGCGCGTCGCGGGCGTCGATCGCGTGGTCATGGTGGTGCCGACCCCACGCGGCGAGGTGAGCCCGCTCGTCCTCGCCGCGGCCAAGATCGCGGGCGTGGACGAGGTGTATCGCATCGGCGGCGCCCAGGCGGTGGCCGCGCTCGCCTACGGCACGCGCACCATCGCGCCGGTGGCGAAGATCGTCGGCCCCGGCAACGCCTATGTCGCGGCGGCCAAGCGCCGGGTCTTCGGCAAGGTCGGCATCGATATGATCGCCGGCCCCTCCGAAGTGCTGATCCTCGCCGACGCGCACGCCAATCCCGACTGGGTCGCCGCCGACCTCCTCGCCCAGGCCGAGCACGACACGGCCGCGCAAGCGATCCTGATCACCGATTCGCCCGCCCTCGCCGACGCGATCGAGCCCGCCATCGCCCGGGCGCTCGCGCAGATGAGCCGCGCCGAGATCGCCTCCGCGAGCTGGCGCGACAACGGCGCGATCATCCTCGTCGAGCGGCTCGACGACGCGGTGCCGCTCGTCGACCGGATCGCGCCGGAACATCTCGAGATCGAGACCGCCGAGCCGATGGCGCTCGCCGCCAAGGTGCGCAATGCGGGCTCCATCTTCCTCGGCGCCCATACGCCCGAGGCGATCGGCGATTACGTCGGCGGCCCCAACCACGTCCTCCCCACCGCCCGCTCGGCGCGCTTCTCCTCGGGGCTCGGCGTCCTCGACTTCATGAAGCGCACCTCGCTCCTCTCGCTGACGCCCGACGCGCTCGCCGCGCTCGGCCCCGCCGCGATGGCGCTCGGCCACGCGGAAGGCTTCGACGGCCACGCGCGGTCGGTCGCCGTGCGGCTGAAGGGGTGAGCTCATCCCTCCCCGGAGGGGAGGGTGGACGGTCGAGCGAAGCGAGACCGGCCGGGTGGGGCCCGGGTGGAGAATATGCTTCGAACCTCGGGCCCCACCCGACCCCTTCGCTGCGCTCAGGGGCCACCCTCCCCTACGGGGAGGGATTTTTGCCCCCTCACTTCATCGTGGGGATCACGAATTCCGCGCCGTCCTTCACCCCCGAAGGCCAGCGGGCGGTGACGGTCTTGGTCTTCGTGTAGAAGCGGATCGCGTCCGGGCCGTGCTGGTTGAGGTCGCCGAAGCCCGAGCGCTTCCAGCCGCCGAAGGTGTAATAGGCGAGCGGCACCGGGATCGGCACGTTGATGCCGACCATGCCGACATTCACCTTGGCGGCGAAATCGCGGGCGGCGTCGCCGTCTCGGGTGAAGATCGCGACGCCGTTGCCGTATTGGTGGTCGTTGGCGAGCGCGAGGCCTTCGGCATAATCCTTGGCGCGCACCACCGAGAGGACCGGGCCGAAGATCTCCTCCTTGTAGATGCGCATGTCGGGGCGCACCTCGTCGAAGAGGCAGCCGCCCATGTAGAAGCCGCGCTCGTAGCCCTGGAGCGAGAAGTTGCGGCCGTCGACGACGAGCTTGGCGCCCTCCGCGACGCCCGCGTCGACATAGGCCTTCACCTTCTCGAGGTGGCCCTTCGTCACGAGCGGGCCGAAATCGGCGGACGGATCGGTCGAGGGGCCGACCTTGAGGCTCTCGACGCGCGGGATCAGCTTCTCCATCAGCCGGTCGGCGGTGGACTGGCCGACGGGGACGGCGACCGAGATCGCCATGCAGCGCTCGCCCGCCGAGCCGTAGCCGGCGCCGATCAGCGCGTCGACCGTCTGGTCGAGATCGGCGTCGGGCATGATGATCATGTGGTTCTTGGCGCCGCCGAAGCACTGGGCGCGCTTGCCGGTCGCCGCCGCGCGCGAATAGACGTAATGCGCGATGTCGGAGGAGCCGACGAAGCCCACCGCCCGGATATCGGGATCGTCGAGGATGGCGTCGACCGCCTCCTTGTCGCCGTTGACGACGTTGAGCACGCCGGCCGGCAGCCCCGCCTCCATCATCAGTTCGGCAAGCCGCATCGGCACGCCCGGGTCGCGCTCGGACGGCTTGAGGATGAAGGAATTGCCGCAGGCGATCGCGGGGGCGAACTTCCACATCGGGATCATGGCGGGGAAGTTGAACGGCGTGATGCCCGCGACCACGCCGAGCGGCTGGCGCATCGAGTACATGTCGATGCCCGGCCCCGCGCCCTCCGTGAACTCGCCCTTCTGCAGGTGCGCGATGCCGATCACGAACTCGCAGACCTCGAGGCCGCGCTGGATGTCGCCCTTGGCGTCGGGAATGGTCTTGCCGTGCTCGCGGGCGAGGAGGTCGGCGAGCTCGTCCATGTTCTTGTTGAGGAGCTCGACGAACTTCATGAACACGCGCGCGCGCCGCTGCGGGTTCGTGGCGCCCCAGGCGACCTGCGCCTCGATGGCGTTCTCGACCGCGGCGCGGACCTCGTCGCGCGTGGCGAGGGAGACCTTGGCGCGCACCTCCCCGGTCATCGGCTCGTAGACGTCGCCATAACGCCCCGACGATCCCTCGACCTCGCGACCACCGATGAAATGCCCGACCGTGCGCATGGTGCACGCCTCCCTTGCTCTCAGATCATAGCGTTATCATTTGCGATATGCGCACAGCTATAGGAGATTTCGAAGCCAGTACGTGCGTCGATACCCGTGACCTTGGGTCAACGGCGCAGCCCCGCAAGCCTCCGGTGCGTCTCCCCCGCGCGCCTCCGATCCGTACCGCGGTTCCGTGCTCTCGGAAACCCGCTTGGAGTCTGTTCATGAGTCGCTTCGATTGGGACGACCTGCGCTTCTTCCTCGCCGTGGCGCGCGTCGGCCGCCTCACCGTCGCCGCGCGCCGGCTGGGCGCCGACCACGCCACCGTGTCGCGCAGGATTACCGCGCTCGAGGATGCGCTCAAGGCGAAATTGTTCGAGCGGCGTCCGCAGGGATACGCATTGACCGAGCACGGCGAGCGGCTCCTCGCCAAGGCGGAGGCGATCGAGACGCAGGCGCTCGCGGTCTCCTCCGAGATCGGCGGGGCCGATCTCGCGCTGTCGGGCACCGTGCGCATCGGCGCGCCCGACGGCTTCGGCACCATGTTCCTCGCCCCCCGCACCGCCGATCTCGCCAAGCAATATCCCGATCTCGAGCTCCAGATCGTCGCGATGCCGCGGCTCCTGTCCCTGTCGAAGCGCGAGGCGGACATCGCGATCTCGCTCGCGCCGCCGAAAGAGGGCAAGATCGTCGCCCGCCGGCTGACGGACTACAAGCTCGGCGTCTTCGCCACGCAGGACTATCTCGACCGCGCCAAGCCGATCACGCGCCCGGAGGACCTGCACGAGCATCCGGTGATCGGCTATATCGACGATCTCATCTTCACGCCCGAGCTCGACTATCTCGACGAGGTCGCCAAGGGCTTGCGCGCCAAGATCTCCTCCTCCTCGCTCGTCACCCAGATGCAGGCGGCGCTCGCCGGGGTGGGGGTCTGCGTGCTGCCTTACTACGTCGCCGCCCAGGACCCGCGCCTCGTCCAGGTGCTGCCGGAGGCGACGAGCTTCGTGCGCTCCTATTGGCTGATCGTCCACGCCGACCTGAAGGACATCGCCCGCATCCGCGCGACGATGGATTTCCTGGTCCGCGAGGTGAAGGCGGCGCGGCTCGACTTCATGCCGGAGGACCGGCCCTGAGCGGTCGAGGCGCTATCCTGAATGTGTCGTCAAGGGGGGCGCCGACAGGGCGAGCTCCATCGGTGTCATCCCCGACGATCTCCGCCCCCCCTTCCCTCACTCCGCCGCGCGGCGCGGCTTGAGGCGCTCGAGGGGGGTGATGCGCAGCAGGGTGATGCGGTTTCGCGTCTTGCGCAGCACCTGGAAGCGGAAGCCGTGGAAGGTGAAGGCCTGGCCCGTCTCGGGGATGAGCTGCGCCTCGTGGATGACGAGGCCGGCGATGGTGGTGGCCTCCTCGTCGGGCAGGTTCCAGTCCATCACCCGGTTGAGGTCGCGGATCGGCACCGAGCCGTCGACGTTCACCGAGCCGTCGAGCTGAACGCGCACGCCCGACACCGAGAGATCGTGCTCGTCCTTGATGTCGCCGACGATCTCCTCGAGGATGTCCTCGAGCGTCACGAGCCCCTGCACCTCGCCGTATTCGTCGACGACGAGGGCGAAGTGCGTCTTCTTGACGAGGAAGGCGCGCAATTGGTCGCGCAGGCTCGTGCGATCGGGCACGAACCAGGGCTCGAGCGCGATCTGGTCGATCTTCAGCCGCCCCGCCTCCCCGCCGGCCGCGTCGAGCGCGCGCAGGAGGTCCTTCGCGTGCAGGATGCCGACGATGTTCTCGTGGCGCCCGCGCCAGAGCGGCAGGCGGGTATGGGGCGAGGTGAGGACCTCGCGCACGATCTCGTCGGGCGGAAGGTCCGCGTCGATCATGCGCATGCGCGTGCGGTGGACCATCACGTCCTCCACCACGAGCTCGCGCAGGTCGAGGAGGCCGCCGAGCATGTCGCGCTCGGCCTTGGCGACGCCGCCCTCCTTGTGGAGGAGGTCCACCTGCCCGCGCAGCTCCTCGGTCGCCGAGAGGATGTTCTGCGTCTTGCCGAGCTGCACGCCGAAGAGCGACAGGAGCCCGCGGATGAACTTCTCGACGGCGAGCGTCAGCGGGCCGAAGAGGGCGACGATCCAGGAGATCGGCTTGGCGACCGCCAGCGCGACGCGATCGGGGAAGTTGATCGCCACCGTCTTCGGCAGCACCTCGGAGAACACGATCACGAAGGCCGATACCGCGATCGTCGCGTAGACGATGCCCACCTCGCCGAAGATCGACAGGAGGATGCCCGTCGTCAGCGAGGCGGCGAGCGTGTTGACGAGGTTGTTGCCGATCAGAATGCCGCCGATCAGCCGCTCGCGGGTGGCGAGCAGCGTGTTGACGAGGGCCGCGCGCCCGTCGCCGCTCTTCTCGAGCGCGTGCATGCGCGCCCGCGAGGACGCGGTCAGCGCCGTCTCCGAGCCGGAGAAGAAGCCGGAGAGCACGAAACAGGCGATCAGAGCCGGGATCGCGATCCAGAGCATGCCGTCCATGTCGCTCCTCGTGGTTCTCAGGCGGAGGCGGGGGCGCCGAGCTCGTCGAGGAGGAACGCGCGCACGTCCTCGACCGCGACGCCCGTCGCGATGAAGCTCGCGCCGATGCCGCGGGCGAGGATGAAGGTGAGCGCGCCGGCGACGACCTTCTTGTCCTGCGCCATGGCGTCGAGCAGGCCGTCGACGTCGGGCGCGAGGCCGGGGATCGCGGCGATGCGGGTCGGCAGGCCCACGCTCTCGAGATGACGCGCGACGCGCGCGGCATCGTCGGGCGGACACAGGTTCAGCCGCGCGGAGAAGCGGAAGGCGAGCGCGAGCCCGATACCCACCGCCTCGCCGTGGACGAGGCGCGCGGCGTCGTAGCGGGCGAGGCGCTCCAGCGCATGCGCGAAGGTGTGGCCGAGATTGAGGAGCGCGCGGTCGCCCTCCTCGCGCTCGTCGCGCGCGACGATCGCCGCCTTGGCGCGGCAGGAGACGGCGACCGCGTGCTCGCGCGCCGGGCCTCCGGCGAGCACCTGCGCGCCGTTCTCCTCGCACCAGGCGAAGAAGGCGGGATCGTCGATGAGGCCGTATTTCACCACTTCCGCATAGCCGGCCCGGGCCTCGCGCGCGGGCAGCGTGTCGAGGAGCGCCGTGTCGGCGAGGACGAGGCTCGGCTGGTAGAAGGTGCCGATCAGGTTCTTGCCGTGGGGCGAATTGATGCCGGTCTTGCCGCCGACCGACGAATCGACCTGCGCGAGGAGGCTGGTCGGCACCTGCACGAAGCGCATGCCGCGCCGCACGATCGCCGCGGCAAAGCCCGCGAGATCGCCGACGACCCCGCCGCCGAGCGCCAGCACGAGGTCGCGCCGCTCGATGCGCGCCGCGAGCAGCCCCTCGCAGACGTCTTCGAGCACGCGCCAGCTCTTCGCGCCCTCGCCGGGGGACACCGTGACGAGATCGGTCCGAAGGCCCGCGGCCTCGAGGCTCGCGAGGATCGGCCCGGCATGCAGCGCGCCGACATTCTCGTCGGTGACGATCGCCACCGCGCGCGCGCCGAGCGCGCGGGCGCGCGCGCCGGCCTCCTGCGAGACGCCGCGGCCGATCAGGATCTCGTAGGAGCGCTCGCCGAGCGCGACGTGAACGCTCTCCCGTCGTGGCTCGATCGTGCTCATCGCCCGCCCTCTCTCGATGTCGCGACCGCCTCTTCGTCCGCATGCGCCAGATGCGCGTCGAGCGCGGCGACGATCGCGTCGACCACCTCGCCATGGGTTCCGTCGCGGCTGACGACCCTCAGATCGGCGAGCGCGTAGACGGGATAGCGCTCGTCCATCAGCCGCCGCATCGTGCCCTCGGGGTCCGGGTTCTGGAGGAGCGGCCGGGTCGGGCGCTTGCGCACGCGCCGCATTAGCGTGTCGAGATCGGCCTCGAGCCAGACCGAGATGCCGGCCTGCGCGATCGCGGCGCGCGTCTGCGCGTCCATGTAGGCGCCGCCGCCGGTGGCGAGCACCATCGCGCCCGCGTGCAGGAGGCGGTCGATGACGCGGCGCTCGCCGTCGCGAAAGTAGGGCTCGCCGAAGGTCGCGAAGATGTCGGCGATCGACATGCCGGCCGCGTCCTCGATCTCGCTGTCCGCATCGCGGAAGGGCAGGCCGAGCCGGCTTGCGAGCCGGCGGCCGACCGTGCTCTTGCCCGCGCCCATCAGGCCGACGAGCACGACCGGCCGCTCGCCGAGCCGCTCCCGCACGCGCCCCTCCGCGCCCGGCTGCGCCGCCCCGTCCGCCGCCCCGCCCGTCTCGACCCTGCCCGACCGCTCGCTCATCAGGCTGGAATAGCATCGCTGGCGGCGGCTGTCATCGCGGGTGGGATTGGGGATTCACGTGCGAATCGCGACGTGGTATGTTTCGTCGTCGTCGACGTCTGCGCGGCGTAGGCGATACCGGAAGCGCGACACGGTGATATTCTGCTGGCCGTAGCACCGTCTCTCGGGACGGGAGCGCTTTGTGGGGTTCCGTTGCAGGCCCCATCGCTTTCGGAGATCGCGGGCGCTCCCCTGTGGAGCGCCCGTCACTCCTCCCCCTCACCGCCCGATCAACGCCCGCGCCACGATCACCCGCATGATCTCGTTCGTCCCTTCCAGGATCTGGTGCACCCTCAAGTCGCGGACGATCTTCTCGATGCCGTAATCGGCGAGGTAGCCGTAGCCGCCGTGGATCTGGAGGGCCTCGTTGGCGATCTCGAAGCCGCGGTCGGTGGCGATGCGCTTGGCCATGGCGCACAAGGTCGTCGCCTCGGGCGTCTTCGCGTCGAGCGCGGCGGCGGCGCGCCAGAGGAAGGTGCGCGCGGCCTCGAGCTCGCTCGCCATGTCGGCGAGCTTGAATTGCAGCGCCTGGAACTGGCTCAGGGTCTTGCCGAAGGCGGTGCGCTCGCGGGCATAGGCGAGCGCCTTGTCGAGCGCGGCCTGCGCCCCGCCGAGCGAGCAGGCGCCGATATTGAGCCGGCCGCCGTCGAGGCCCGCCATGGCGATCTTGAAGCCGATGCCCTCGGGTCCGAGCCGATTGGCGACCGGCACGCGCGCGCCCTCCAGGATCACCTGGGCGGTGGGCTGCGCGTTCCAGCCCATCTTCTTCTCCTGCGCGCCGAAGGAGAGGCCGGGCGTGTCGCGCTCGATCACGAGCGTCGAGACCCCGCCCGCCCCCTCCTCGCCGGTGCGCACCATGGTGACGTAGAGGTCGGAGGCGCCGGCGCCCGAGATGAATTGCTTGACGCCGTCGACGACGTAGACATCGCCCTCGCGCCGGGCGCGCGTCTTGAGCGCGGCGGCGTCCGAGCCGGCGCCGGGCTCGGTGAGGCAATAGCTCGCCACGAGATCCATCGCGCACAGGCCCGGCAGCCATTTGCGGCGCTGCTCGTCGGAGCCGTAGGAATCGATCATCCAGGCGGCCATGTTGTGGATCGAGACGAAGGCCGAAACGGTCGGGCAGCCGGTCGCGAGCGCTTCGAAGATGAGGGCCGCGTCGAGCCGCCCCAGCCCCGAGCCGCCGACGTCCTCGGAGATGTACACCCCGCCCATGCCGAGCGCGGCCGCCTCGCGCATCACGTCGAGCGGGAAATGCTTCTCCTCGTCCCAGCGCACCGCGTGCGGCGCGAGCTTCTCCTGCGCGAAGGCGCGGGCCATGTCGCGGATGGCGAGGTGGTCCTCGGTCAGGCCGAAGAGCGGCGTCGTCGTGTGCGGGATCGTCATGGTGGGCGTGCTCGCTTCCTCTCGCGCGCTCTCGTCTCGGCGGCTCGTCGCCGATCATGCGGAAGCCGCGGCGCCGCGCAAGGGAGCCGGGAGACGCAATTTCTCGCGCGCGGCGCTTCCTTAAGGTCGGGGAAGTAAGCGGCGGCGCCTGCGCGGTTTCGGTCGCCCTCTTTCGGCGCGCGGCGAGACGGAGTACAGTCGAACTTACGACGAGGCGCCGCGAATCGGCGATGCGGGCAAGATGCCGCCACGCTCGATTGCGCAATTTCCTGGCATCACCCATGGCCGAGCGAGGGCGACGATGAGGCGACGGGGGAGGTTCGGCGCGGCCGTGCTGCTCGCGAGCCTTTCCGCGAGCCTGCTCGTGCCCCCGCCCGCCGCCGCGGAGGGCGGCGCTTTCGATCTGTCCTCCGCCTTCTCGCCCGTCCTCACGGCGGTCTCGCGCGCCGTTTTTCCGCCGAGCCGCGCCGCGGAGGCCGATCCGGCTCTGTTCGCACCGCAGGCGATGAGCGGCGAGGGGACGGCAGCGCGCCTGCGCCCCCCGGCCGCGACACGTCCCGCGCTCCTCGACGGGCCGCTACTCCTGCGCGGGAAATTGTAGACGCGGCGAGGCGTCGAGCCGCGCCGGCCTCAGGGATTGGTGCGCCCGGTCGTCCGAGGATCGACGCCGCCGGTGCGGTCGGCATCGTTCATGACGTCGCCCTCGAAGGTGTTCTCTCCTTGGATCGGCAGGCCGCTCGTGCCCTGCCGGTACTGGCCCTTCGAGCGGCCGATGCCGGGATCGCTCTTCAGGTCGCGATCGGTGGGCGCGCGCGTCTTCGGATGCTTGTTCGACATGCCGGACTCCTGCCGTTCCTCGCCGGCCTCGCGCCGGCTGCCTCCCGGTGAACCGGTCGCGGCAAGGCGGGTTCCCGAGCGCGGCCTCTCGGCTCAGCCCGCGAGCGCGTCGATGTCCTCGTCCGAGAGGACGCCCGGCACGATGACCACGGGCACGGGAAAGGTGCTCGCGGCGACGCCCGCGAGCGTCGAGACGAGCGGGCCGGGGCCCTCGCTCGAGGTGCCGGCGGCGAGGACGAGGAAGGAGATGTCCTCGTCCTCGTCGATGAGCTTGAGGATCTCCTCCTGCTTGTTGCCCACGCGGGCGATTCGCTCCGGCTCGACGCCCGCCGCCTCGCGGGCGAGGGTGGCGGCGGCCTCGAGCTGCTCCTCCGCCTCGTCCTCGGCCTCCGCGCGCATCACGTCGCCGACGCCGAGCCATTCGAAGCCGTCGGGCATGTCGGAGACGGCGAGCATCACGAGCTTGGCGCCGAGGCGCGCGACGCGGCGGGCGGCGAATCGCACCGCGCGCGCGCATTCCGGCGTCTCGTCGACGAAGACCAGGAATTTGGGGCGGTGGCCCGCCTCGTAGGAGCGTCGTCGGGAATAGGGCATTACCGAGCCTCTCTGCGAGCCGGCCTCGATCGGGGCCTTCGGGGGTTGCGTCGGACGCGATGCTGCCGCCGCACGAGGTGGAGGGCAAGCGTCGCGGCAGCGTCCTCAGCCGATCTCCACCACCGTTCGCCCCCGCACGCGTCCCGCGAGGATCGCCTGCGCCTCGTCGATCGCGGCGTCGAGCGGGATCGTGCGGGTCATCGCGTCGAGGATCGCGGGGTCGAGATCGCGGGCGAGCCGCGCCCACGCCTGCTCGCGCAGCGGGATCGGCGCGGGCACCGAGTTGACGCCGAGAAGCGCGACGCCGCGCAGGATGAAGGGCGCCACCGAGGTCGGCAGGTCCATGCCCGCGGCATTGCCGCAGGCGGCGACGGCGCCGTCCGGGCTCGTCATCGAGAGGACGTTGGCGAGAACGGCTCCGCCGACGGTGTCGATCGCAGCCGCCCAGCGCGCCTTGGCGAGGGGCTTCGCCGGCCCCTCGAGCTCGGCGCGCGGGATCGTCTGCGCGGCCCCGAGGCGGGCGAGATAATCGGCTTCCTCCTCCGCGCGCCCGCTCGCGGCGATCACCTGCCAGCCCGCCGCCGCCAGGAGCGCGACGGCGACAGAGCCGACGCCGCCCGCCGCGCCCGTCACCAGAGCCGGCCCGGCAGCGGGCGCGAGCCCGTGGCGTTCGAGCGCGAGGAGGCAGAGCATGGCGGTCAGCCCCGCGGTGCCGACGGCCATGGCGCGGGCGGGACTCATGCCCTCGGGCAGCGCGACGAGCCAATCGCCCGAGACCCGCATGCGCTCGGCATAGGCGCCGAGATGCGTCTCGCCGACGCCCCAGCCGGTGAGGACGACGGCATCGCCCGGCTTCCAGCGCGGATGGTCGGAGCGCTCGACGATCCCCGCCGCGTCGATGCCGGCGATCATGGGGAAGCGGCGCACGACGGGCGCGCGGCCCGTGAGCGCGAGCCCGTCCTTGTAGTTCAGCGTGGAATGGGACACGCGCAGGACGACGTCCCCCTCCATCAGCTCCGATTCGGGGAAGTCCGTCAGGGCGGCCCGCGTGCCGTCCTCCGCCTTGGTGATCACGATCGCCCGCATGGCGCCCTCCCCGCTCGGCTCGTCCGTCGGCGAGTTCACACGAGGGCGGGGCGCCGGGCAAGAGGGCGCTTCCGAAAGCGTCGGCGGCGGGGCGGGCGTGCCGCCCCGCGCGCTCCTCACGCGACCTGCTTCTTGAGGTCCTTCGGCAGCTCGGGCAGCTCGATGTCGACCTCGAGCAGCGAGACCGAATCGCCGCGGTCCATCTTGACGCGGACCTTGTCGCGCTCGACCGGCACGTGCTTTGCGATGACGGCGAGGATCTCCTCGCGCAGGATCGCGACGAGGTCCGATTGGCCGATCACGGCGCGTTCGTGGGCGAGGAGCACCTGGAGGCGCTCCCGCGCCACCGGCGCGGAATTGCGCCGGGTGAAGAGGCTGAACAGGCTCATGCGGCCCTCCTTCCGAAGAGCTTCCCGAAGAAGCTCTTCTTCTCTGCGGGAACGGTCATGGCGAGGGTCTCGCCCTCGAGCCGGCGCGCGGCGTCGAAATAGGCGCGGGCGGGCGCCGAATCCGGCTCGCACAGCGTGACCGGGCTGCCGAGATTGGAGGCGCGCAGCACGTCCTGGCTCTCGGGAATGATGCCCACGAGCGGGATCGAGAGGATCTCGAGCACGTCGTCGACCTTGAGCATGTCGCCGCGCTCGGCGCGGATGGGGTCGTAGCGGGTCAGAAGCAGGTGCTTCTCCATCCGCTCGCCGCGCTCGGCCTTCTCGGTCTTCGAATCGAGGAGGCCGATGATCCGGTCCGAATCGCGAACCGAGGAGACCTCCGGATTGGTCACCACGATCGCCGCATCCGCATGGCGCATCGCGAGCGTCGCGCCGCGCTCGATGCCGGCGGGGCTGTCGCAGATCACCCAGTCGAACTTCTCGCGAAGCTCGTCCATGACCTTGGCGACGCCCTCCTGGGTGAGGTTGTCCTTGTCGCGGGTCTGGGAGGCGGGCAGGAGGTGGAGCGTGTCGCACCTCTTGTCGCGGATCAGCGCCTGGGCGAGCTTGGCGTCGCCCTGCACCACGTTGATGAGGTCGAACACCACGCGGCGCTCGGCCCCCATGACCAGATCGAGATTGCGCAGGCCGACGTCGAAGTCGACCACGACGACGTTCTTGCCGCCGCGCGCGAGGGCCGCGCCGAGCGCGGCCGTCGAGGTCGTCTTGCCGACGCCCCCCTTACCGGAAGTCACGACCAGAACCTTGGCCATCGCTCTCATCCTCCTGTTGCCCCCACGCACGCGCCGGCTCTTGTCAGCCGATCGCGGCGATTCGCATCGCATCGCCTTCGAGCCAGACCTGAGCGGCCTTGCCGCGCAGCTCCGACTGCATGTCCTCGGCCGTCTTGTAGAGGCCGTCGATCGCCACGAGCTCGGCTTCGAGCTTGCGGCAGAAGATTCGCGCCTGCCCGTTGCCGGCGGCGCCCGCGAGCGCCCGGCCGCGCAGGGCGCCGTAGACGTGGATCGAGCCGCCCGCGACGATCTCGGCGCCCGAGGCGACCGATCCGAGCACGGTGACGTCGCCCTCGACGAAGACGATCGACTGGCCCGAGCGCACCGGCTCCTCGATGATCAGCGAGGGCATGGGCGCGGGGGCGGCGGGCGCGGCGACGCTCTGGGCCGCCCCACTCTCGCCCGTCTCCTTGCCGTCCGCCTTGCCCTTGGCCTTCGCCTTGCCCTTGGCCTCGCCGGACGCGTCCTTCGTCGCGGCGTCCGGCGCCGCGACGGCGGCGGCCTCGACCGCGCGGGCGGCCTCGGCGGCGGGGTCGATCTCGGCGGCGGGCCGGCCGCCGCGCATCTCCGGCGGCAGGCCGGGGCCGAGCATGGAGGGCTTCGAGCCTTCGACGCCCATGATTCGCACGCCGCGCTCGCCGAGGAGCTCGACGAGCCGCGCGAGCTCGTCGCGCGAGATCGAGAGCCCGTTCAGATCGAGGATGATCGGCCGTCCCAGGAAGAAGCCCGGCGACTTGTCGGCGAGCGCGTCGAGGCGCTCGAGCCAGTCCTCGAACGGCAGCTCCGGCGCGAGCGCCAGCGCGACGAAGGAGCGACCGCGGAAACGGATGGCGGACTTGGTCGGGGACGAGGTGACTGCGTTCATCGGGGCGGATCTCACTGTGATGCGCCCGATCTGAAAGGGACGTGGTTAATGGGGGGTTAATTCGCGCAATGGGATCGGCAACTTTTGCCGGGCATGCGAGTGACGTATGGTCATGGTTGCATTTCGGCGGCCGTGACGGGTGCGCCTGGACCGGACGAGGAAGGGGCCGACGCGGGTGATTCGCAGCGCCCCATCCCTCCCCGGAGGGGAGCGTGGCCTTTCGAGCGCGAGCGAGAAAGGCCGGGCGGGGCCCGGGTGGAGATCATCCCGCAGGCGTCGTGCCCCACCCGACCTGCGTCGCCTTCGGCTCGCAGGCCACCCTGCCCTACCGAGTACGCACATCGGCGTTCGTGCATGCGTTCGACGAAAACGGTGCGGCCGTTCTCCTTCCCCTCAGGGGAAGGTGGCTCCGACCCCGAACAGGGGTCGGAGACGGATGGGGTCGTTCGACCCGAAGGGTCGAAG
>NZ_JBKBQG010000026.1:0-49942 GCF_046292825.1 Salinarimonas sp.
CCCCCCCCCACCCCCCCCCCCCCCCCCCCCCCCCCCCCCTCACCCCCCCCCCCCCCCCCCCCCCCCCCCCCCCCCCCGCGCCCCCGCCCCCGGGGGGGAGGGGAATCCCGGCGCGAACTGCAATTCGGTCGTGCTAGGCGATCGGCGCGAGGATCGACTCGACGCCGACGTCCCCCTCCCCCCGCGCAGCGGCGGGGAGGGTATGGGTGGGGGGCGGTGGGGCGTGTGGAGCGGGTGGGGAGGCGTGTTCGGCCTCTTCGCCGGAGCATGACCACGAACCACACCACAAGCCCCACCACCCCCCACCCCTAACCCCTCCCCGCCGCTGCGCGGGGGGAGGGGAATCCCGTCGCGAACTGCAATTCGGTCTTGCGTGACCATCGGCGCAGGGATCTACTCGACGCGAACGCCACCCCCGCCACCCCCGCCACCCCCACCCCCACCCCCATCCCCGAGGAGGCTTCCCATGCCCGGCGAGCGCAAGGATCCGCGCGTGCCGCGCGCGCGGCGGCTGCGGCGCGAGGCGACGCGGGAGGAGCGGCTCCTGTGGGCGCAATTGCGGGCGATCGAGCTCCCCTCCGGCCATTTCCGCCGACAGGTCCCGATCGGGCCCTATTTCGCGGATTTCGCCCATCACGGCCTGCGGCTCGTCGTCGAGGTGGACGGAGACCAGCACGGCCGCGACGACGGCCTCGCCTACGACGCGAAGCGCACCGAACATCTCGAATCCCAGGGCTATCGCGTCCTGCGCTTCACGAATGCGCACGTTCGGGGCAATGTCGGCGCAATCGTCGAGGCGATTCTCGACAGCGTGAAGGAACGGGTAGGGGAGGGGCCGAGCCCATGATCGAGAGCATGAATTGGGGGCTCGCCTGGCCCTATTATCTCGGCGCGCTCGCGATCGGCTATCTCGCGGGCTCGATCCCCTTCGGCCTTCTCCTCACGAAGGCCGCCGGCCTCGGGGACGTGCGCAAGATCGGCTCGGGCAATATCGGCACGACGAACGTCCTGCGCACCGGCCGCAAGGACCTCGCGGCGGCGACCCTCGTGCTCGATGCGCTCAAGGGCACGATCGTCGTTCTCCTCGCCTGGCAGTTCGGGCCCAATACCGCGATCCTCGCCGCGCTCGGCGCGTTTGCAGGGCATTGCTACCCCGTGTGGTTGGGGTTCAAGGGCGGCAAGGGGGTCGCGACCTATATCGGCGTCCTGATCGGCCTCGATTGGCGCGTCGCGCTCGCTTTCTGCGCCGCCTGGCTCGCGGTCGCCTTCGTCAGCCGCTACTCCTCGCTCTCGGCGCTCGTGGCGAGCCTCGTCGCTCCCGCAACCCTGTGGTGGGTGGGCGAGCGTCAGATCGCGGAGCTTGCAATTCTCCTCACGATTCTGCTCTGGTGGAAGCATCGCGAGAACCTCAAGAGGTTGCTCGCCGGCACCGAGAGCAGGATCGGGAGGTCATGACCGCAGCCTTCACCGACGAGCAGCGTTTCGACTGGCTCAGGCTCATCCGCAGCGAGAACGTCGGCCCCCGCACGTTCCGCGCCCTCGTGAACCAGTACGGCGGCGCAGGCGCGGCGCTCGAAGCGCTGCCCGATCTCGCGCGAAAGGCCGGGCGCGGGCGCCTGCGCATCGCGAGCCGCGCCGACGTCGAGCGCGAGGTGGAGGCCGCGCGGCGGATCGGGGCGCGCTTCGTCTGCGCGGGCGAGCCGGATTACCCACGCGCGCTGCGCGCCATCGACACCGCGCCGCCTGTGATCGCGCTGCGGGGCGCGGGCGACGTCCTCGCGCGGCCGGCGGTCGCGATGGTCGGCTCGCGCAACGCGTCGGGCGCGGGGCTGACCTTCGCGGCGCGGCTCTCGCGCGATCTCGCCGAGGCCGGCTTCGCGGTCGTCTCGGGTCTCGCGCGCGGCATCGACGCGGCCGCCCACAAGGCGGTGCCGTCGGCCACGATCGCGGTCCTCGCCGGCGGGCACGACCGGATCTATCCCCCCGAGCACGCGAGCCTCGCCGAGCGGATCGTCGCGGAGGGCGGGGCGATCCTGTCCGAGATGCCGATCGCCTGGGAGCCGAAGGCGCGCGACTTCCCGCGCCGCAACCGGATCGTCTCGGGGCTGTCGCTCGGCACCGTCGTGATCGAGGCCGCGCGGCGCTCGGGGTCGCTGATCACGGCACGCTTCGCCAACGAGCAGGGCCGCCTCGTCTTCGCGGTGCCGGGCTCGCCGCTCGATCCGCGCGCGGAGGGCACGAACGACCTCATCCGCGAGGGCGCGACCCTGTGCGCGGCGGCCGAGCACGTGATCGCCGCCCTCGCGCCCCTCGTCGAGCAGGGCTACATCGAGAGCCTCAACGCCGAGGAGGCGCCGCTCGCGATCCCCTCCGAATCGCTCTGGGACGAGCTCGATTGGCTCGATTTCGGCGTGCCGCTGCCGCCCGCGCCGGCGGTTCCGGTCCTCCTCGACGACGAGAGCGCCCACCCGCCCGATGCGGACGAGGATTCCCGCGCGCGGCTCGTCGGGCTGATGGGTCCGGCGCCGATCGCGACCGACGACCTCGCCCGCCAATCGGGGCTGCCGGTCGGCACCGTGCGCGAGGTGCTGTTCCTGCTCGAGCTCGAGGGCCGGCTCGAGCGCCATGGCGGGGACGCGGTGTCGCTCGTGCCGGAGAGGGTCTGAGAAGCGGGTCTCGGCAGCGGGGTCTCGGCGGCGGGCGCGGCGCGGCTCTTCGCCGTCCTGTTGACAACGGGGATAGCGCGCCCTGCGACGCGCGGGCGTTTCACGCGGCCCGCGGCATGGCCTAGGGTGTCCTGGAGACGGAAACGATTCGGGAACGCACACACCATGTCCACGGCCACCGCGCTCGTCGCACGGCTCGATCACGGCGAGCGGGAACTCCGCATGGCGCCCAACAACATCGAGGCCGAGCAGGCACTGCTCGGCGCGATCCTCGTGAACAACGAGGCCTTCTACCGCGTCTCCGACTTCCTCGCCCCGGAGCACTTCTTCGAGGACCTGCACCGGCGCATCTTCGAGGTGACGTCGAGCCTCATCAAGGCGGGCAAGGTCGCGACCCCGATCACGCTCAAGACCTATCTCGGCGACGCCGATCTCGGCGGGCTCACCGTCTCGCAATATCTCGCCCGCCTCGCGGCGGAGGCGACGACGGTCATCAACGCGCTCGATTACGGGCGCACGATCTACGATCTCGCGATCCGCCGGCAGCTGATCCAGGTCGGCGAGGACATGGTCAACGTCGCCTACGACGCGCCGGTCGAATCGACCCCGCGCGAGCAGATCGAGGACGCCGAGCGCAAGCTCTTCGCGCTCGCCGAGACGGGCCGCTACGACGGCGGCTTCCAGCGCTTCGCCGACGCGCTCACCTCCGCCGTCGACATGGCGGCGAAGGCCTATCAGCGCGAGGGGGCGCTCTCGGGCATCTCGACCGGGCTCGTCGATCTCGACCGCATGATGGGCGGCCTGCAGCCCTCCGACCTGATCATCCTCGCGGGCCGCCCGGCCATGGGCAAGACCTCGCTCGCAACCAACATCGCCTACAACATCGCCAAATCCTACAAGGCCGAGAAGCGGCCGGACGGGACGATGGAGACGGTCTCGGGCGGTATCGTCGGCTTCTTCTCGCTCGAAATGTCGGCCGAGCAGCTCGCCACCCGCATCATCGCCGAGCAATCCGGCATCCCCTCCTACAAGATCCGCCGCGGCGACATCCGCGAGGACGAGTTCTACAAGATCACCGACGCCGCCCGCGAGATGCAGTCGATCCCCTTCTACATCGACCAGACCGGCGGCATCTCGATCGCGCAGCTCACCGCCCGCGCGCGTCGGCTCAAGCGCCAGCGGGGGCTCGACCTCCTCGTCGTCGACTATCTCCAGCTCCTCTCGGGCTCGGGCAAGAAGAGCGACAACCGCGTCCAGGAGCTCACCGAGATCACCACCGGCATGAAGGCGCTCGCCAAGGAATTGTCGGTGCCGATCATCGGCCTCTCCCAGCTCTCCCGCCAGGTGGAATCGCGCGAGGACAAGCGGCCGCAGCTCTCGGACCTGCGCGAATCGGGCTCGATCGAGCAGGACGCGGACGTGGTGATGTTCGTCTATCGCGACGAATACTACCTCAAGAACAAGGAGCCGAAGCCCGGCACGGAAGAGCACTTCAAGTGGCAGGCGGAGATGGACGCCGCCCACGGCAAGGCCGAGGTGATCATCGGCAAGCAGCGTCACGGCCCCACCGGCACCGTGCAGCTCGCCTTCATCGCCGACATCACCCGCTTCACGAATCTCGCCGACGAGGACAAGCTGCCCGAGCGCATCGGCGATTGAGGAGACGCGCGTGACCATCGAGCCGGGCCCGGACGCGGGCACCCTCACGATCGACCTCGACGCGCTCGGCGCCAATTGGCGCCGGCTCGCGGCGGACGCGCGCGACCGCGCCTGCGCCGCCGTCGTCAAGGCGGACGCCTACGGCATCGGCATCGAGGCGGCGGTGCCCGCGCTCGCGCGAGCGGGCTGCCGCACCTTCTTCGTCGCCCATCTCTCCGAGGGGCTGCGCGTGCTGCGCACCTGCCGCGAGGCGAGCGTCTACGTCCTCGGCGGCTTCCAGCCGGGCGCGGCGGGCGCGCTCGTCGCGGCGGGCCTGCGGCCGGTCCTCAACGGCGCCGAGGAGGTCGCGGAATGGATCGCCGCCTGCGGCGGGGCGGCGCTGCCTTGCGCGCTGCACGTCGACACGGGCATGAGCCGCCTCGGGCTGCCGGTCGAGGAGGCGCTCGCGATGCGCGCGGAGGGGGCTCTCGCGGCGCTCGGCACGCCCCTCCTGATGACCCATCTCGTCTCTGCGGAAGCGCCTCAGGCGCCGGTGAATGCCGCCCAGATCGCCGCCTTTGCGCGGTTGACGCAGGCGTTCGAGGGCTGGCCGACCTCGTTCGCGAATTCGTCCGGCATCTATCTCGCGGGCGCGCCCGCCTGCGACCTCGCACGGCCCGGCTACGCGCTCTACGGCGGCAACCCGACGCCCGGCGCCGCCAATCCGATGCGCGCGGTCGTGCGGCTCGAGACGCCGATCCTGCAGGTGCGCGAGGTGTCGGCGGGAGAGGGCGCCGGCTACGGCTCGACCTGGATCGCGCCCGGCCCGCGGCGCCTCGCGACGATCGCGCTCGGCTATGCCGACGGCTATCCGCGCGCGGCGAGCGGGACGGACGCGAAGGCGAGAGCAGGGGTGGCGGCGGGGATGGCCCTCGTCGGCGGCGTGCGCTGTCCCTTCGTCGGCACGGTCTCGATGGACCTCGTCATCCTCGACGTGACCGACGCGCCCCCCGAGAGCGTCCGCCGCGGGGAGGCGGTCGTGCTGATCGGCGACGGCTTGGAAATCGACGAGGTGGGGGCGCGGGCGGGAACGATCGGCTACGAGATCCTGACATCCCTCGGCCGCCGCTACCGGCGGGTGTTTCGCGGGGGCGGGTGAAGGATGCAGGCTTGTCCTTCCCCCTTGTGGGGAAGGTGGCTCCGGGCGGCGTCAGCCGACCGGAGACGGATGGGGGGCATCGAGGGGGCACCGTCGCGGTTCCTCCTGCACGACCCCCACCCCAGAGGAGTCCCACTGCCCTCCCCCAAGGGGGAGGGGACACCGTTGCGGCCTTCGTCGACGGGCGGAGATCGTGCGGACGGGAAATGCAGCGCTCGTCGCTCGACGACGAGCCGTGTTCCCTCAAACCTGCCCCGCTCCCTTTCGGGAGAGGGGTTCTCCACTAGAGCCGAGACGAAGCCATGCCCGAACCCGCCGAGGACCCCCGCCAGAACCGCGCCGCCCATGTGCGGGTGCCGGTGCGGATCGAGGAGGCGCTGGGGGCGGCGGCGATGGCGGCGATCTGTCTGATCTCAATGGGCAACGTCGTCGCGCGCTACGTCACGCGCTCGTCCTTCGCCTTCACCGAGGAATTCTCGGTCGTGCTCCTCGTCTTCATGACCTTCGTGGGCGCGTCCGCGGCGTTCGCCACCGGCGAGCACATTCGCATCACCGTCCTGCGCGACCGGATGGGACCGGCGATGCGCCGCGTGGCGGACGCGATCACGCTTCTCGCCACCACCGCGATGTTCGCGCTGATCGTCTATTACGGCGCGCAGGTCACCTACGACGAGTGGTTCTGGCGCGAGACGTCGCCGGGGCTCGGCAACCCGACCTGGATGTACACGATCTGGCTGCCGATCCTCTGCCTCGCCATCATCGGGCGGGTGATCGGCCGGGCGATCGCGGTCTGGCGCGGGCGGGCGGTCTGATGGAGGCCAATCTCGTCCTCCTCCTCGTCTTCGTCGGGTTGATGCTGATCGGCACGCCGATCGCGGTCGCGCTCGGCCTCGCGGGGGCGATCGGCATCCTGGTGGGGCTCGATCTCACGTCGCTCGCGACGATCGGCACCAATACCTGGAACGGCGTCGCCAAATACCCGCTGATCGCCATCCCGCTCTTCATCCTCACGGGCATGGTGTTCGAGCGCTCCGGCGTCGCCGAGCGGCTCGTCGTCTTCGCGCAGGCCAT
Organism: Salinarimonas sp.; assembly: GCF_046292825.1. Lineage (GTDB taxonomy): Bacteria > Pseudomonadota > Alphaproteobacteria > Rhizobiales > Beijerinckiaceae > Salinarimonas. Next base: position 6,535 of record NZ_JBKBQG010000026.1, read on the forward strand.
CGTCGGGCCGCGCCGCGGCGGGCTCGCCCTCGTCGCGATCCTGGTCTGCCTGATCATGGGCGGCATGTCGGGCTCCGGCCCCGCCGACGCCGCCGCGGTCGCGACCGTGATGCTGCCCTCGATGCTCAAGGCGGGCTATCCCAAACCCTTCTCGGCCTCCGTCATCGCGGCCTCCGCCTCCACCGCGATCCTGATCCCGCCCTCGATCGCGCTGATCGTCTACGCGGTGCTGGTGCCGGGCGTCGATCTGCGCGCGCTCTTCGCGGCGGGGCTCGTGCCGGGGCTGCTGGTGGGCCTCGCGATCGCGATCCCGACCGTGATCCTCTCGCGCGTGCACGATTTCGGCGCGGAGGAGGGCCACAAGCGCCCACCCTTCTGGCCGAGCTTCCGGCGCGCGCTGCCCGGCCTGATGGCGCCGGTGATCATTCTGGGGGGCCTGCGCTCGGGCCTGTTCACGCCGACCGAGACCGCCGTCGTCGCCGTCTTCTACGGCCTCCTCGTCGGCACGGTGTTCTACCGCACGATGGGCGTGAAGGAGATCTACCTCACGCTCGTCGAGAGCGCGAAGATCTCGGGCGTCCTGTTGCTGATCATCTCGCTCGCGGGCATCTTCGCCTGGGCGGGCTCGACCATGGGCGCCTTCCGCGCCGCCGCGGACACGATCCTCGCCATCGGCGAGCGCGAATGGATCGTGCTCCTCGTGGTCATGCTGCTGCTGCTCCTCGCCGGCATGGTGCTCGACGGGGTGTCGATCTACCTCATCACGCTGCCCTTGCTCGTGCCGGTGATGCAGGCCTTCGGCTGGTCGCAGGTCTGGTTCGGGATCGTGATGGCGATGAACATCGCGATCGGCCAGTTCACGCCGCCCGTCGCCGTCAATCTCATGGTGACGGCGAAGATCGCGAACGTGCCGCTGGAATCGACCTTCCGCTGGGTCGGCTGGTTCATCCTGTCGATGCTCGGCGCGCTCCTCGCGGTGATCGTGTTCCCGGAACTCGCTCTGTGGCTGCCCCGCGCGCTCGGTTATCGGATCACCTGAGGAGGGCGCCTCGCGATCATCCCCAGGGGCCGCGGGGGCGGCGGGGGGCGCCGCCGATCGTGGGCGTCGGCGAGGCGCCGCGGGCGCGCGTCGGCCGCTCCGCCGCGAGGCCGGGCCCCACCCCGCCCGCGCCGATGCCGCCGCTGCCGGGACCGGCGCCGCGCTCGCGGGCATAGTCCATGAGCGCGGCGATGCGGTTCTCGGTCGCGGGGTGGGTGGCGAACATGTTGTCCACCGCCCCGCCCTTGAGGGGATTGACGATGAACAGGTGCGCCGCCGCCGGATGACGCTCGGCGTCGCCGTTCGGCACGCGGGCGACGCCGCCGGAGATCTTCTGCAGCGCGGAGGCGAGCCAGATCGGATTGCCGCAGATGTCCGCGCCTTCCTTGTCGGCGGCGTATTCGCGCGAGCGGCTGATCGCCATCTGGATGATCATCGCCGCGAGCGGCGCGAGGATCATCATCGCGATCATCACGAGCGGCCCGCCCGGCCGATCGTTGCCGCGCATCCCGCCGAAGAGGAAGCCGAATTGCGCCAGCGTCGAGAGCGCGCCCGCGATCGTCGCCGACACCGTCATGATCAGCGTGTCGCGGTTCTTGATGTGGGCGAGCTCGTGCGCCATCACCCCGGCGAGCTCCTCGCGCGAGAGCATGTTCATGAGGCCCGTCGTCGCGGCGACCGCGGCATTCTCGGGGTTGCGGCCCGTCGCGAAGGCGTTGGGCTGCGGGTTGTCGATGACGTAGACGCGCGGCATCGGCATGTTCGCGTTGCGCGCGAGGTCGCGCACCATGGCGTGCAGCTCCGGCGCCTGCGCCTCGTTCACCTCCCGCGCGTTGAAGGCCTTGAGCGCGAGGGTGTCCGAATTCCAATAGGCGTAGAGGTTCGTCGCCGCGGCGATGCCGAGCGCGATCAGCATGCCGCCCTCGCCGCCGATGACGAGCCCGGCGACGCCGAAGAGCGCGGTGAGCGCCGCGAGCAGAATGCCGGTCTTGACCATGTTCATCGTGGTGCCGTCCTCGTATAGGTGCTCGGCGAGCGGCGGGCCTCCCGGGGCCGGGCCGCTCGGCCTATATGACGATCTCGACCATATGTGGGTTCTCAGGGAGGGTGACGGCAAGATCGACGGCGACGTCGCCGCTGTCGCGCCGTCCCCGAGCCGGAGCGAGGGGAGAACGATGACGGACGAGACGCGCGACCACTCAGCCGACGTGCCGGGCGCTGCCCCCGGAAAGCCGCTCTCGCCGGCCGCTCGCCGCGCCCTCGAAGAGGCGGCCGCCCGCCGCGCCGAGATCGACGCCCGCGCCGCCGAGATCGCCGCCGAGAAGGAGGTGTACGGCCGCGGGGGGCTCGAGCCGGTGCGCTATTCCGATTGGGAGATCAAGGGGCTCGCCTCCGACTTCTCGTGAGGGCGGCGAGGGCCGTGCGCGCGCGAGAACGTCAGTCCGCGGACGGCGCTCGCGGGAGCGGGTGCCGCAGCCCCTGCCAATCCTCGATCTCGTCCGCCCCCAGATAGGTCGGTCCGATCGGGCTCTTGCCGGCGCCGCCGGGGATGTCGAGGACGTAGGTCGGCTGGCACAGGCCCGAGAGCCGCCCGCGCAGAGCCCGCACCAGCGCCTGCCCCTCCTCGACGGGAAGCCGGAAATGGCCGGTGCCCGGCGCGAGATCCGGGTGGTGGAGGTAGTAGGGCTTCACCCGCGCCTCGACGAAGGCGCGCATGAGGGCGGCGAGGGTCTCGACGTCGTCGTTGACGCCGCGCAGGAGCACGCTCTGCGAGACGAGGACGATCCCCGCATCGGCGAGCCGGGCGAGGGCGGCGCGGGCCTCCGAACCGAGCTCGCGCGGGTGGTTGGCGTGGATCGCGACGTAGACGCTCTTGCCGCAGGCCATCAGCGCGTCGACGAGGTCCGCGTCGACATGGCCGGGATCGACCACCGGCACCCGGGTGTGGACGCGCGCGATGCGCACGTGCGCGATCGACGCGAGCCGCTCCATCAGGGCGGCCAGGCGGCGGGGCGCGAGCACGAGCGGGTCGCCGCCGGTGAGGATCACCTCCCAGATCTCGCGATGGTCCGCGATGTAGCGGAAGGCCCGCTCGAGATCGGCGGGGGGGAGGAGCCCACCATGCTGGGGCCCCACCATCTCGCGGCGGAAGCAGAAGCGGCAATAGACCGGGCAGACGCTGACCGCCTTCAGGAGAACGCGGTCGGGATAGCGGTGGACGATGCCGGGCACGGGCGAATGGGCCTCGTCGCCGATCGGGTCGTCGCGCTCCTGCGGGGTCGTGACGATCTCGCGGGCGTCGGGCACGTATTGTCGCGCGATCGGGTCGGCAGGGTCGTCGCGATCGATCAGCCCGGCGACGTGCGGCGTGAGCGCGATCGCGTAGCGCGCGGCGACCGATCGCAGCGCCTCGGGCGCGGCGTCCGCGGGCAGGAGGCCGGCTCGCGCGAGATCGTCGAGGTTGCGCAGGGTGCGGGGGGAGGGGGCCGTCATGGCAGCTCCGCGACGGGCGTCCACAGGACGTCCTCGATGCGCCGCGCGCCGGACGCCAGCATCACGAGCCGGTCGAAGCCGAGCGCGCAGCCGGCGGCGTCGGGCATGTGGGGGAGGGCGTCGAGGAAATCCTCGTCGAGCGGGTAGCGCTCGCCATAGACCCGCGCCTTCTCGTCCATCTCCGCCTCGAAGCGGCGGCGCTGCTCGGCGGCGTCGGTGAGCTCGCCGAAACCGTTCGCGAGCTCGACGCCGCAGGCATAGAGCTCGAAGCGCTCGGCCACGCGGGGCTCGTGGGGCGCGACGCGGGCGAGGGCGGCCTCGCAGACGGGGTATTCGCACAGGATCGTGGCACGCTCCATGCCGAGCTTCGGCTCGACGCGCTCGACGAGCACCTTCGAGAACACGTCCGCCCAGGTGTCGTCCGGCGCGACGCGGATTCCGGCCGCGCGGGCGGCGGCGGCGAGGGTCTCGCGGTCGGTCTCCCCGCCCGGCGCCACGCTCGCGAGGAGATCGATCCCCGCATGGCGCGCGAAGGCTTCCGCGAGGGTGACCACCTCCGGCTCGGCGAAGGGATCGATCACGATGCCGCGCCAGGCGAGCCGATCGGTGCCGACGGCGTCCGCCGCGAGGCGCAGGAGGTCCGCGCAATCCGCCCACAGAGCGGTGTAGGGCGCGCGGGCGCGGTACCATTCGAGCATCGTGAATTCGGGGTGGTGGAGGGGTCCGCGCTCGCGGTTGCGAAACACGCGCGCGAGCGCGAAGAGCCGCTCCTCGCCCGCCGCGAGCAGTTTCTTGCAGGCGAATTCTGGGGAGGTGTGGAGGTAGAGCGGCGCGCTCGCGCCGTCGGTCGCGCGGATAGTCGTCTCGAAGGCGTGCAGATGCGCCTCGTTGCCGGGCGAGACCTGGAGACAGGCGGTTTCCACCTCGACGAAATCGGCGCGCGCGAAATGCCCGCGGATCGCCGCGGTCACGGCCGCGCGCGCCACGAGGAAGGGGCGCTTGTCGGCATGGGCGGCGCGGTCTGAGATGCGGGGGGCTGTCATCACGCGTGCTTTCTTCGAGGCGGTTCGACGCGGGGCGACTAGACCCGGCTGCCGTGGTGGGTTAATCGGCTTGCCGAGCCGGTTCAAGGCCGCGCACGGCGCGGCGCGAGACGAAGTGGACGAAACATGGCAAAGGTCATCGCGAGCAGCCTGCGCAAGGGCAACGTCGTCGACATCGACGGCAAGCTCTACGTGGTTCTCACCGCACAGAACATCCATCCCGGCAAGGGCACGCCGGTCACGCAGCTCGATCTGCGCCGCATCTCCGACGGCACCAAGATCTCCGAGCGCTACCGCACGACCGAGCAGGTCGAGCGCGCCACCGTCGAGGATCGCGAGCACACCTTCCTCTACGAGGACGGCGAGGGCTTCCACTTCATGAACCCGGAGACCTTCGACCAGGTCACCATGGCGAAGGACGACATCGGCGACCAGTCCGCCTATCTGCAGGAGGGCATGGCCGTCATGCTCAAGCTGCACGAGGGCAACGCCATCGCGATCGAGCTGCCCCAGCGCGTCACGCTGGAGGTGGTCGAGACCGAGCCGGTGGTCAAGGGCCAGACGGCCTCCTCCTCCTACAAGCCGGCGATGCTCTCGAACGGCGTGCGCTCGATGGTCCCGCCGCACATCTCGGCCGGCACCCGCATCGTGGTCATGACCGAGGACGGGTCTTACGTCGAGCGCGCGAAGGATTGATCGCGCGCATCTGCAACACGAGCGTGTCATCCCGGACGCCGAAGGCGATCCGGGACCCATACCCTCGACGCTTCGGTCGCAGCCTGTAGGCTGCGTTTGGCTGACGAAAGCCGCTGATCGGTCGAGGAGCGTGCGCGGCATGCGCGCTCGGACGGACGTCGGCGCGCATGGGTCCCGGGTCCGCTTCGCGGCCCGGGATGACAGCGTTCCCTCGCTGCTCGCGAGCACCGATCATCGCACGGCTCACCCGCGCCGGTCGCGCCGCTCCAGCCGCTCGAACAGATCGATGACCCACACGAACCGCGCCTCGAGCGTCGGGCGCACGAGGCGCCCGGCGGGGTCGGCGGCGGCGTCGACGAGGAAGGCGACTTCCGGCAGCGCTGGCGCGTCGCCGCCCGTCGCGCCGAGCGGCAGCCAGGCGCGGCCGAGCGCGCCCGCGACGATCAGCGCCTGACGGGCGGGGGGCACCACCGCGCGTTCGAGCGCGTGCCCGCCGCCGCGCCGCACGGCCGCGTGGCCGATCTCGCGATAGAGCGCGCGCGCGGCGAGAATGCCGGGCCGGCAATCGGCGGGCAGGGCGGCGATCCCCGGCAGCGCGCGGTCGTATAGAATGTCCGCCTCGCGCACGAGCCGCGCGATCGTGCGCGCGAGGCCCGGCGAGGGGCGCGGATCGGCGAGGAAGGCGTCCGGATCGACCCCCTCCTCGCGCAGCCAGGCACGGGGCAGATAGAGCCGCCCGTTCGCCGCGTCCTCGCCCACGTCCCTGGCGATGTTGGTGTATTGCATCGCCACCCCGAGATCGCAGGCGCGGGCGAGCACGTCGGGCTCGCGGCGATCCATCAGGAGCGCCATCATCGCGCCGACCGTGCCCGCCACGCGCGCGGCATAGGCGGCGACCTCCGACAGGGTCTCGTAGACGCGCTCCTGCGCATCCCAGGCGAAGCCCTCGAGCAGCGCTTCGGGGAGCGCGCGCGGCAGCCGATAGCGCGTCGCCACCGCCGCGAAGGCGCGGTCGATCGCCTGGTTCGCCGGGCGCCCCTCGTAGACGCGCTCCAGCCGCTCGCGCAGGAGGGCGAGCGCGGCGTGGCGGTCGTGGCCGTGATCGACGGCGTCGTCGGCGACGCGGCAGAAGGCGTAGAGCGCCGCCGCCGGCTCCGCGATGCGCCGCGGCAGCACCCGCGAGGCGGCGTGGAAGGAGCGCGAGCCGCCGCGCAGGAGCAGCGCGCAGGCCGCGATGTCGGCATCCGCCGAGGGGTGCTCCTCAGGAGGTCGCTGTGCTGGCGCGTGCATGCGGTCTCGGCAGATCTCGGGGGTCGGGCACCACGCGATCGAGCACGCGCGCGGTTGAGAGGACGCCGGGCATGCCGGCGCCCGGATGGGTGCCCGCGCCGACGATGAAGAGGTTCTCGACGTCCTCCGCGCGATTGTGCGGCCGGAACCAGGCGCTCTGCCACATCACGGGCTCGAGCCCGAAACCCGCGCCGAGATAGGAGGCGTAGTCGTTCGCGAAATCGGCCGGGGTGAGCATGCGCGAGACGACGATCTCGTCCGAAAGCCCCGGCAGCACGGTCTGCGCGAGCCGCGCCTCGACCCGCTGCCGGTAGGCCTCGGCTTGCGTCTCCCAATCGACGTCGCCTGCGAGATTGGGCACCGGCGAGAGGACGTAGAAGGCGTCGCAGCCGTCGGGCGCCACGCTCGGATCGGAGGCGGAGGGGCGGTGGAGATAGAGGCTCATGTCGGCCGCGAGGCGCTTTCTCGCGAAGATATCGTCGAGGAGCTCGCGATAGCGCGGCCCGAGCAGGATCGTGTGGTGGCGCACGTCCTCGTAGCGGCGGCGCGTGCCGAAATACCAGACGAACAGCCCCATCGAGAAGCGCGAGCGGGCGAGTTTTCGCGCCGTCCAGCGCCGCCGCAGCGGCTCGGGGACGAGGGTCCCGTGCGTCACCGCCGAACAGGCGTTCGAGACGACGATATCCGCCGCGATCCGCTCTCCGTTTCCGAGCCGCACGCCGCAGGCGCGCCGCCCCTCGCAGAGGATTTCGGCGACGGGCGCGTTCAGCCGCAATTGGCCGCCGAGCCCCTCGATCAGCGAGACGATGCCCGACACGAGCCGGTTGATGCCGCCTTTGGCGTAATGCACGCCCCAATGCTTCTCGAGATGGTGGATCAGCGCGTAGACGGCGCTCGTCGAGAAGGGGTTGCCGCCGATGAGGAGCGGGTGGAAGGAGAAGACGGTGCGCAGCCGCTCGTCCTTCATGTGCTTGGCGACGAGGCCGTAGACGCTGCGATAGGCTTCCAAGCGCACGAGATCGGGCGCGGCCTTCAGCATGTCGCGCAGCGAGCCGAAGGGGACGTGGCCGAGCTCCTCGAAGCCGACGCGGCAGATCTCGCGGCTGACCTCCAGAAAGCGCTCGTAGCCGGCGACGTCGCCGGGCGAGAAGCGCGCGACCTCCCGGCGCATCGCCTCCGAGGAGCCGCTGTAGGTGAAGGTCTCGCCGTCGTCGAAGCGGATGTCGTAGAAGGGCGAGAGCGGAACGATCTCGACGTCGTCCTCGATGCGGCGCCCGGCGAGCGTCCACAATTCGGCGAAGAGATGCGGCGCGGTGATCAGGGTCGGGCCCGCATCGAAGGTGAAGCCGCCCTCGCGGAAGACGCGCGCCCGCCCGCCCGGCTGATCGAGCCGCTCCAGCACCGTGACGCGGTAACCGCGCGCCAGGAGCCGGACGGCCGCGGCGAGGCCGCCGAAGCCCGAGCCGATCACGACGGCGTGCGGGGCGTCCGTGGGAGGCGGGTTGTGCGCGCGCGGCGCTGCGGGGTGTGTCAGCATGTCCATCGGTGCGGAGCGTAACACCGCCTGGACACTTCGTCAGCCAGTCGCGTGGCGTGCCTGGGAATTGTCCGTAAGGAACCGCTCGTAGGCGCCCAGGAACTCGTCGGGCTTTTCCATATGGACGAGCGCGCCGGTGTCGAAGGCGGAGAAGAGCCAATTGTCGCGCGCGATGGCCCAGTCCGCTTCCGAGAAGTCTCGGAAATCGCCCTTGGTGCCGTGCAGCACGTAAGTCGGCAGCGTCAGCCCCTCGTAGAGGTCGCGCACGTCCGCCGCGAAGAGCTTGCCCGACAGGAAGGCGAAGGGCGCGTAGCGCGCGCCCGGTTGCTTGGCGGAAGCCCAATCGTACGCGACCATATCCTCCGGCACGTCCTTTCGGCCGAAGGTGCGCTGCAGGAAGTAGCGGATCGAGATCTTGGAGGTCAGCGCGTCGAAGAGCTTCCTGCCGACGAAGCCAGCCGAGAGAACCCGGTGCACGCCCGGCACCTCCCGCGAGGAGCCGGCGGGTCCGCGCTTCTTGTGCGAGCCCTTCATGAAGCCCGTCGGGGTGACCATGGCGAGCGTGGCGAACCGCGCCGGGTTCTCGCGCGCGGCCCGCGCCAGGAACTCGGCCGACAGGGAGAGCGCGAGCGCGTCGACGGGCCCCTCGCCGACATCCTCGACGATCGCGTCGGTCATGTCGTGGATCGCGTCGGTGAACAGGCGGATCGAGTAATCGCGCGGCGAGCGGTCGGAGAAGCCGTAGCCCGGCAGGTCCGGGGCGTAGACGCGCCGGTGCCGCGCGAGGCGCTCGAAGAGCGGACGCATCTCGTAGGCGGAGGCGGCGGCGTTGATCGAATGGATCAGGAGGAGCGGGCGCCCCGATCCCGCGACGTAATAGGAGAGCCGCCCCGCCCGCCGCTCCGTCTCGCGCCGCTCGCCGGGCTGGGCGGGGGGCAGGGTGATCGTCGTGGTTTCGGCCATCCTCTGCGCCTTTCTCTGCCTCTTCGCGTCGCGTGAACGCGCGGGGAGGGGAGGTGGGTCCTCTTCATCCCTCCCTGAAGGGGAGGGTGGCCTCGGGAGCGGAGCGACCGAGGTCGGGTGGGGTGCGACGCGCGGAGAAAAATCTCCACCCGGGCCCCACCCGACCCCTGTCGCTGACGCTCCAGGGGCCACCCTCCCCTACGGGGAGGGAGTGTCACGCCGCCTTCTTCTGATAATCCTTCACGTCGGTGAAGCGGATGTCGGGCCAGCGCTCGGCATCGTAGCGCAGCTGGAAGGCGGAGGGGGACAGGAAGACCGGCGCGCCGTCGAGATCGTCGGCCATCGCGGAGCGGTTGGCCGTCATGAACTCGTCCATCTTCTTCTCGTTCTCCGAGGCGATCCAGCGGCAGACGGAGAAGCGCGTCTGCTCGTAATCGATCGGCAGCCCGTATTCGGCCTGGAGGCGCTCCTTCAACACGTCGAGCTGCAGCGCGCCGACGACGCCGACGATGGCGCCCGAGCCGTCGTGCGGCACGAAGAGCTGGACGACGCCCTCCTCCGCGAGCTGCTGGAGCGCCTCGCGCAGCTTCTTCGCCTTCATGGCGTCCGACAGCTTCACGCGGCGCATGATCTCGGGGGCGAAGGAGGGCACGCCGCGGAAGACGAGATCCTCGCCCTCAGTGAGCGTGTCGCCGATGCGCAGAGTGCCGTGATTGGGAATGCCGACCACGTCGCCGGCATAGGCCTCGTCAGCCACCGCGCGATCCTGCGCGAAGAAGAATTGCGGCGCCGAGAGCGTGATCGGCTTGCCCGTGCGCACGAGCTTCGCCTTCATCCCGCGCTGGAGCCGCCCCGAGCAGACGCGCATGAAGGCGATGCGGTCGCGGTGGTTGGGGTCCATGTTCGCCTGGATCTTGAAGACGAAGCCCGTCATCTTCGGCTCGCGCGCCTCGACCGCCCGCCCGTCCGCCTCCTGCGCGCGCGGCTGGGGCGCGACGGCGCCGAGCGCGTCGATGAGGTCGCGGACGCCGAAATTGCGCAAGGCCGAGCCGAAGAAGACCGGCGTCAGGTGACCCTCGCGGAAAGCCTGGAGATCGAAGGGCTTCAACCCCTCGCGCGCGAGCTCGACCTCCTCCGCGAAGGCCTCGCGCTCGCCTTCCGGGAGCATCTCGAGGATGCGCGGATCGTCCGGCCCGGAGACGGGAATGCGCGCCTCCTCCTCGTCCGAGCGGCGAAACGCGTTCTCGGCGAGCGCGTAGGAGCCCGCGAAGGAGCGCCCGCGCCCGATCGGCCAGGTGACGGGCGCGGTGTCGAGCGCGAGCGTCTTCTCGATCTCGTCGAGCAGATCGAACGGATCGCGCGTCTCGCGGTCCATCTTGTTGACGAAGGTGACGATCGGGATGTCGCGCAGGCGGCAGACCTCGAACAGCTTGCGCGTGCGCGCCTCGATGCCCTTGGCCGCGTCGATCACCATCACGGCCGAATCGACCGCTGTGAGCGTGCGGTAGGTGTCCTCGGAGAAGTCCTCGTGGCCCGGCGTGTCGAGCAGGTTGAAGACGTGGCCGCCATATTCGAAGGTCATCACCGAAGTGACCACCGAAATGCCGCGGCTCTTCTCGATCGCCATCCAGTCCGAGCGCGTGGAGACGCGGTTGCGCTTGGCCTTGACCTCGCCGGCGAGCTGGATCGCGCCGCCGAAGAGCAGCAGCTTCTCGGTCAGCGTGGTCTTGCCCGCGTCCGGGTGCGAGATGATGGCGAAGGTGCGCCGGACCGCGACGGGGTCGGCCCTCGTGGGATCGATTTCGGCGGCATCGGTCGGCGGCGCGAGGGGGGCGTCGGTCATCGTGGGCAAGAGCGCTTCTTCGAGGGGCTGCGGACGGGGTCGGCCCTTCAGATGGGGCAGAACGCGGCAGAACGCAAATCGCTCGCGCGACGTCGGCCTCCTTCCCTTGCAGTTCGTGACTCGTGCGCCTCGTACCACAACGCCGTCATTCCGGGGCGCGAAGCGAGCCCGGAACCCAGACTCCCGACCATGGATTAGCAGCCTGTAGGCTGCGTCCTTCCTGGCGTCATCTTTCATTTGTTGAAGGGCGAGCGCGCATGCGCGCTCGAACCAACGTAGGGCTTCTGGGTTCCGGGCTCGCTTCGCGCCCCGGAATGACGACAGGGGATAGATTTCCAAACTCTGCGGGGAAGGAGAACGCCCGCGCTCCCCTGCCCGTTGAATCTCTCGCCCGACGCGCTAAACCCAAGCTCGGGCTCGTGCGTTGTCGAGACGGCTCCCCCGCATCTGCGGCGGCGGGCCGCATTCTGGCGCCGACGGGCGCAGCGGGGAGAAGATCGATCATGTTGAAAACGCTCAAGATCGCCGCGGCGGCGGCTCTCGTCGCGGCGTCCGGCACGGCCGCGTCCGCCCAGGTCGTGGTCGGCTCGAAGATCGACACCGAAGGCGGCGTCATCGGGCAGATCATCCTGCAGGTGCTGCAGGCGAACGACATCGAGACCGTCGATCGCACCCAGCTCGGCGGCACGCCGATCGTGCGCGCGGCGATCACGGCCGGCGAGATCGACCTCTATCCCGAATATACGGGCAACGCGGCCTTCTTCTTCAACGAGGCGGACAGCGAGGTCTGGAACGATCTCGAGGCCGGCCACGCCCGCGCCGCCGAGCTCGACCGCGAGGCGAACGACATCGTCTGGCTCGCGCCTGCGCCCGCCAACAACACCTGGGCGATCGCGGTGCGTTCCGAGATCGCGCAGGCGAACGACCTCTCGACGATGAGCGATTTCGGCCGCTTCGTCGCGGGCGGCGGCGAGATCATCCTCGCCGGCTCGGCCGAGTTCGTGAACTCGCCCGCCGCGCTGCCGGCCTTCCAGGAGGCCTACGGCTTCGCGCTCTCCTCCGACCAGCTCGTGATCCTGTCGGGCGGCGACACGGCGGCGACGATCGCGGCCGCCGCGCGCCAGACGTCGGGCGTCAACGCCGCCATGGTCTACGGCACGGACGGCGGGATCGCGCCGTCCGGCCTCGTCGTGATGGAGGACGATCTCGGCGTGCAGCCCGTCTACGCCCCCGCGCCGATCGTGCGCGCGAGCGTGCTCGAGCGATATCCCGAGCTGCCGGAGATCCTCGAGCCCGTGTTCCAGCGCCTCGACCTCGAGACGCTGCAGACGCTCAACGGCCGCGTCCAGGTCGGCGGCGAGGCGGCGAGCGCGGTGGCGCGGGACTTCCTCGCCGAAAACGGCTTCGTGAACTGAAGCGTCGCAGCGCGGCGGCCATGCGCGCCGCACGACCGAGCGTGACGGGTATAGACAAGCTCGGCGTCCTCGTCGCCGGGCTCCTCGTCGCGGGCGCGCTCCTGCCCTTCGCGAGCTTCCGGGCGACGCGGATCCTGCTCGGCGAGCCGCGCTCGCTCGTCGAGGCGCTGCCGGCGCCCGAGGCCGCGCTCTTCGGCATCGTGGTCGCCGCGGCGGGGATCGTCGCGCTCCTGCGCAGCCCGCCACGCGCGCGCCTCGCGGCGTCGGCGATCGGGCTCCTCGCGAGCGCGATCGCGATCGGCCGCGCCGCCGACGTGCTGACGCCGGAGGGCGATACCTTCGCGCGCGTCGGGCCGGGGAGCGGCTTCTGGCTGATCCTCGCCGGGCTCGGGCTCCTCCTCGCCGACGCGCTGACGCGGCTGAGGCTCTCGCCGCAGGGCCGCATCGCGGCGCTCGCGACGGGCGCGGTCGCGCTCGCGGGCCTCCTCCTGTCGGGCATCTGGAGCGACCTCTCGGTCCTGCGCGAATACGCGGTGCGCGCCGACGCCTTCTGGGCGGAGGCGCGCCGGCACGTCCTCCTCGCCTTCGGCTCGCTCGGGGCGGCGAGCCTCGTCGGCATCCCGCTCGGCATCGCGCTCACGCGCGCGCCGGCTTTGCGGGCGGGCGTGCTCAACGTCCTCAACATGATCCAGACGATCCCCTCGATCGCGCTGTTCGGCCTCCTGATCGCGCCCCTCGCCTGGATCGCGGCGAGCGTGCCGGGGGCCTCCGCCCTCGGCATTTCGGGGATCGGCGTCGCGCCGGCCTTCGTCGCCTTGTTCGCCTATTCGCTCCTGCCCGTCGTCGCGAACACCCTCGTGGGGCTCGACGGCGTGCCGCGTCAGGCGCGGGAGGCGGCGCGCGGCATGGGCATGACGCAGGTGCAGCGCCTCGCCCAGGTCGAGCTGCCGCTCGCCTTTCCCGTCGTGCTCACGGGCGTGCGCATCGTCCTCGTCCAGAACATCGGGCTCGCGACCATCGCGGCTCTGATCGGCGGCGGCGGCTTCGGCGTGTTCGTGTTCCAGGGCATCGGCCAGACGGCGAGCGACCTCGTGCTGCTCGGCGCGCTGCCGACGGTGGTGCTCGCGGTCTCCTCGGCGATCGTGCTCGACGCGCTCGTCGAGCTCAGCGAGCGGCCGGGAGCCTCGAGCGGGGCGGCGGCAGGGGGAACGGGGGCGGCGCGATGATCGAGATCGAGGGTTTGACGAAGACCTATGGCGGGGTCGACGTCGTCGCCGACGTGAGCCTCACCATCCCCTCGGGCACGATCGCGGCGGTGGTCGGCACCTCGGGCTCGGGCAAGACGACGCTCCTGCGCATGATCAACCGCCTCGTCGAGCCGACGCGCGGCACGATCCGCTTCGACGGCGAGGACCATCGCACGGTCCCCGGCTATCTGCTGCGCCGACGCATCGGCTACGTGATCCAGGGCCACGGCCTCTTCCCGCACCGGACGGTGGGCCAGAACATCGGCACGGTGCCGAGGCTCCTCGGATGGGAGCGCGGGCGCATCGCGGCGCGGGTCGACGAGCTGCTCGCGCTGTTCCAGCTCGATCCGGACGCCTATCGCGACCGCTATCCGCACGAGCTCTCCGGCGGCCAGCAGCAGCGCGTCGGCGTCGCGCGCGCGCTCGCGGCGGGGCCGCTGGTGCTCCTGATGGACGAGCCCTTCGGCGCGCTCGATCCGATCATCCGCGCCAAGGCGCAGGAGGATCTGCTCGCCATTCAGAGGCGGCTCTCCACGACGATCGTGCTCGTGACCCACGACATGGAGGAGGCGATCCGGCTCGGGGACGCGATCGCGGTGATGGACGAAGGCCGCGTCGTGCAATTCGCGCCGCCCGCGGAGATCGTCGCGCGGCCCGTGAACCCCTTCGTCGCCGCTCTGATCGGGGAGGGGGAGCGGCCGTTCCGCCTGCTCGCGCTCACCCGCGTCGCCGATCTCGTCGAGCCGGGCGAGGCGCCTGGCGAGCCGCTGCCGGCGGAGGCGAGCGCGCGCGATGCGCTCGCCGCCTGCCTGTGGTCCGGCCGGGACGCGGTCCCGATCGTGCGCGACGGGGCGATCGTCGGCCGCGTCACCCGCGCCGCGCTCGAGCGGCGGGCGAGCCGGCCGGCGGAGGGGGCGCGATGAGGCCGGGGCACGTCCTGCGGCTCGTCGCGCTCGCGCTCGTCGTCGCCTTCCTCGCGATGCCCGAGCGCTTCGCCTTCTTCTTCGCGCCGTTGACGCGACGCGGGGCGCCGGCGATCTACACGCAGGGCGACCTGATGAGCCTCGCGCTCTCCCATCTCGGCCTCGTCGCCGCGGCGGTGGCGGCGGCGGCGATCGTCGCGGTGTCGCTCGCGATCCTGGTGACGCGGCCCTTCGGCGCGGAATTCCTGCCGCTGTCGCGGTCGATCGCCAATATCGGCCAGACCTTTCCGCCGATCGCGGTGCTCGCGCTCGCCGTCCCCGCCCTCGGCTTCGGGGCTGCGCCGACCTTCGTCGCGCTGTTCCTGTACGGGCTCCTGCCGATCTTCGAGAACGCGCTCACCGGGCTCTCGACGCTGCCGGCCAAGGTGCAGGACGCCGCGCGCGGCATGGGGATGACGCCGCTGCAGCGCCTCCTGCGGATCGAATTGCCGCTCGCGGCACCCGTGATCCTCGCCGGCATCCGCCTGTCGACCGTGATCGCGCTCGCCACCGCGACGATCGGCTCGACGGTCGCCGCGCGCACCCTCGGCGAGGTCATCATCGCGGGGCTTTTGACCGACAACATCGCCTTCGTGCTGCAGGGCGGGCTCGTCGTCGCCGTCCTGGCGGTGCTCGTCCACGACGGGCTCGTCGCCCTCGAACGTCGTCTTGCGCGGCGCGTCGGCCGAGTCGATTGAGCGCTCGCCCGGGTTTTCGGGCCCCCACGGCGGCGGACGGGGATTCTTGCAATGCGCTCGCGCCGGAATCCGTGTCGGCGTGCGAACACAAGTACCACTTTCGCGAGAAAACTTTCATTAGGTATAATATTGGTCGGTAAATGTGCTATATAACCGCATAAATACACTTTTTCCGTTTGACACCCCTGGGGTGCTCGTCCAGAACTCGAACAGGTCAGCGCGCGCATCCGAGAGATATGCACGTCCGGGGTCTCCGTTCACGTCCCTGGGTGAGCGCGCTCCCTAAAGAAATGGACCGTCCGCGTCTGATTTCGCTCGGGCAGCAACTTCGTACGGAGAGAAGGGCGGGCTGTCTGCTCGGCGCTCGGGATCTCAATTCGGTGCACGGGGGGTATTGATGAGTACGGACAGCAGCGACAACAAGAAAACACCGACGGAGATCGATCGGGAGATCGGACGCCGTATCAAGACACGGCGCAATCAGCTCGGAATGAACCAGCAGATGCTCGCCGAGCGGATCGGCGTCTCGTATCAGCAGGTACAGAAATACGAGAACGGAACGGATCGTGTGGGCGCGAGCCGGTTGTATATGATCGCAAAGGCGCTGAATTCCGACATTTCGGAGTTCTACGACAGCGATTCCGGCCACCTCCGCGAGCCGGGTGCGGCCTACGACGCGGGTATCGACGCGCAGAGGATCATGGCGACGGAGGAGGGCCGTGCGCTCGTGCGCGCCTTCCTCTCGATCGAGGACCAGGCCGTGCGCCAGAAGCTGATGGAGCTCGCCGACGCGCTCGTCGCCGTGCGGCGGCCGCGCCGCGGCCGACCGCCGAACAGCTGAGACGCGAGCCCTCCGCACGGCCGCATCGCATCGGCCGATTGCCGGGGGCGACGTCGGGGCTCGACGGTAGAAGCTCGTCGACGCAGCGCGTCGCGCGGGTTTGGCCTCAGGCGGGATAGCCGTGGCGCGTGCGCACGGCGCGCAGCGTCGCGCGCGCCCGGCCGTCGTCGCCCGCACGGCAGGCCGCGATGGCCGGCTCGAGTTCGCGGGTCGCCGCCTCGTGCACGCGCGGCGAGACGAAGCCGGTGGCGAGGTCCCGGTCGAGGAGGTCGACGAAGGTGCCGATCTCGCGTCCGCACGCGCTCGTGCGCGAGACGTCGACGCTCGCGGCGGCGACCGGCACCGCGCTCGCGCCGATGGCGGCGGCGGCGTTCGGGCCTGCGGTCGGCGTGCAGGCGCCGAGCGAGAGGGTCGTCGCGATCGCGAGGGCGATCGGGGCGAGCGGCGAGGCGGTCTTCGACAGCAAGGGCGTTCTCCTCGGGGGTTTCGGGTCCGGATCTGGGGTCTGGGATTCGGCAGGTGCGTGCCCGGACCCTCGCAAAGTCCGGGGCGCGCGCCAAGCCCTGCGGTCGCATGCCGATGCGCGCTCGCACGCGTCCTAACCCCCTGTGGAAAAGGTGGCCCGGCGGCGGAGCCGACCGGTCGGATGCGGGTTGGTGGGTGAGGGGTGCCGGGGTGTCCTTCAGTCGCCGCGGTGCTCTTCACCCGACAACCCTCATCCGTCTCCGGTCAGCTGGCGCCGCCCGGAGCCACCTTCCCCACAAGGGGGAAGGACAAGAGGCGCCCAGGATCCGTGTCGGCCCCTTGCTATCTCGACGCCTCCCCACCGCCAAAGCGAACTTGCACGAACGCAAGAGACTTCGACTTCGAAGCGCGATAATATGGCGCAATCACAAGCTCCTTGCACAGCTCTTCGAGGGGGAGATCCCCATGCACCTCACCGGCATCCACCACCTCACCGCCGTCACCGCCGATGCGGCCGGCAATCATGCCTTCTACACGCGCGTTCTCGGCATGCGGCTCGTCAAGAAGACCGTCAACCAGGACGACACGAGCGCCTATCACCTCTTCTACGCCGACGGCCTCGCCACGCCCGGCTCGGATCTGACCTTCTTCGACTGGCCCGTCGAGCGCGAGCGGCGCGGCACGCACAGCATCACCCGCACGGGCCTTCGCGTCGCGGGCGAGGCGACGCTGCGCTACTGGCAGGCGCGCCTGCGGGAGGCCGGCGTCACGGTCGGCGAGATCGTCGAGCGCGACGGGCGTGCTGTCCTCGATTTCGAGGATCCGGAGGGCCAGCGCCTCACCCTCGTCGATGATGGCGGCCACGGGCAGGCGCATCCCTGGGACCGCAGTTCCGTGCCGGCCGAGCACCAGATCCGCGGGCTCGGCCCGATCACGATCAGCGTGCCCGACCTCGCGCCGACCGAGACGGTGCTCACCGCTCTGATGGGCATGCGGCGCGAGCGCAGCTATCCGACGCCGGAAGGCGGCGGCGAGACCGTCGTGTTCGCGATGGGGGAGGGCGGTCCCGCGGCGGAACTGCACGTCTCCGTCGAGCCGGGCCGAGCCCCCGCCCGCCCCGGCGCCGGCGGCGTCCACCACGTGGCCTTCCGCGTGCCGGATGCCGATTACGAGGCGTGGGCCGAGCGGCTGCGCCGCCTCCGCGTCCCGTCGAGCGGGCCGGTGGACCGCTTCTACTTCAAGAGCCTCTATTTCCGCGAGCCGAACGGCATCCTGTTCGAGCTCGCGACCGACGGCCCGGGTTTCGCCGTCGACGAGCCGCTCGAGACCCTCGGCGAGGGTCTGGCGCTGCCGCCCTTCCTCGAGCCGCGTCGCGCGCAGATCGAGGCCGAGCTGAAGCCCCTGTGACGGGGCGGGCCGAGCGGGCGCGACTCAGGCCGCGTCCGTCCGGCGCGCGGCCCTGAGACCGGCGATCCATGCGGGGAGGAGCGGGCGCACGGCCTCGACCGCGCCTCCCGCATTGCCGGCCGCGAGCGTGCGCAGCATCCGCCGCCCGGCATCGCCGAAGCTTTTGGCCGCGAAGGCGCTCGGGATCGCCTCCGCGAGCGCCGCGAAGCCGCGGCCGAACGCGTCGAGCGCCGCGCCGTCATAGCCGCCGAGGAGCCTGCGCAGGGCGGCCGCGTCGGCGCAGGTCTCGTCGAGCAGGGTCGCGCGCGCGAGCACCGCCTCCACGATCGCCACGACCCCCTCCCGGTTCTCCGGCCGCAGCCGGGCGACGAGCGGGTTCAGCCAGCGATCGGGCGCAGGCAGTCTCGGCGCGGCGGCGAGCGCGACGAGATAGCCGTCGAGCCAGGCCTCGCCGAGCCCCGCTCGCTCAAGTTGCCGGCGCAGGAGGGCCGGATCGCCCGGCTCCACCGCGCCCTCGATCCGCACGGTCTCGCGTCGCGGCCGCTTCGGTCTTCGGAGGGGCGGACGAGCGGTGCGGACGGTGTTCTCGGCGACGACGCGCATCACCGGAATGTCGAGGATCGACCGCCCGGCGAGGAGGTCGCGCGCGGCGAGCGCGAAGGGCAGGGCGGGCGGCTTGCCGAACCCCGCCGTCGATGCGTCGCTCGTCGCCGCCGCGATCGCGCACAACCGCGCCCACCTTTCGCGATCGCGATCGATCGCGTGCGCGACGTCCGCCATGATCGCATCCGCGTCGCCCCTCCGCACGGCGGCATCGAGGACGTCCGGGTCGCTCTCGCGCCACGTGAGCCAGCGCGCGCCCTCCGGCGTGGCGACGTGCTCGCGCAGCGCGTCGAGCGTCGCTCGGCTGCGGTCGCCGCGCAGCGTCGCGAGGACCGGCGCGATCGCCTCCTCGGTCGCCCATTGCGTCGGCACGATCGGCGTGCCGAGAAGCGCTTCGAGCACGAGCAGATCCGGGGGAGATCGCCTGCCGTCGGCGAGAGCCTGCCCGAGCCGCCGCAGCACGAAGGCGCCGGGCACGGCGAACGTGCCTGTGCGCTCCCGGAACTCGTCCAGAGCCTCACTCTGAGCGCGGACGCGCGCGAAGCGGACGATCTCCAGATGGTCGATGCCCACACCCTCGACCACGGAGGCGATCGCCGCGAAGCGCTCGCGACCGCGGGCGAGGCTCAAGGCGAGGTGCTGGACGCCGAGCGAGCCGACGACGCTGGCATAGCCCTCCCCGACCCGCACGCCGTCGCTCTCGTCTGCGGCTTCCATCGCGTGTCGACTCTCCCACTCGGCCGGCGCAGGATAGAGGCGGGAGCGGCGGCGGAAAAGCGCGCCCGTTTCGCGCCGAGCCGTATCGCGGGCGGCTGCGCTTTCACGTATGGTCCGGGTGCGGTCGGGTGCGCTGCGCGCCCCTACGAGGCCGTCGAGCGTCTTTCGCGTCGGAGTCTTCATGCGTCTCGCGATCGTCCTGCCGCGCAACATGCATTTCGGACCCGACGCCGCCACCTCCATCGATCTCTACGCCCGCGACAGCGGGCTCCATTCCCGTCACGGCGCGGACGCGACGATTCTGTGCGAGCCGGTCGCGCGCCCGTTCTCCGATTGTCGCACGGCGCCGCTCGGCACCTCGGCGCTCGCGCGCACGCCGCTCGGGCGGGCGATCGACGTCGCCCGGCACGTGCGGGCGCGGCCCGTCGACCTGATCCTCGTCCACCAGCATCTGCCGAGCGCCGCGGCGATCGCGCGCCTGTGTCGGCGGACGCCCGTCGCCCTCGCAATGCACGGCATGCCGAAGGTGCTGCGGGGGGTGCGGCGGACGCTGAAGGCGCGCCGGCACGGCCCGCTTGCCGGCCTCGTCTTCGTCAGCGAGGCGGCCGAGCGCGCCTTCGCGGAGCTCTATCCGGACGTCGCGCTGCCCCGCTTCGTCGTCCCGAACGGCCTCGACGCGGTTGCGTGGCGCGGCGACGGCGCGCGGCGCGCGGAGATCGTCAGCGTCGGGCGGGTCGATCCGCACAAGGGCTCGCTCGAGATCGCACAGGCGCTCGCCCGCGTTCTCCCCGATCATCCCGGCTGGCGGGCGCGCTTCGTCGGCCCGCTCGCCCCGGACAAGGTTTTTGCGAGCCGTTTTCGCGAGATCATCGCCGCCGCGCCGCAGATCGCGTACGATGGACCTGTGTCGCAGGACGCCGTGCGCGCGATCGGCCTCGAGGCCGAGATCGCGATCGTCGCCTCGCGACGCGAAGGGTTCGGACGGGTCGCGATCGAGGCTTTCGCGGCGGGCAACGCCTTGATCTCGACGGTCGTGGACGGGCTCGGCGAGGTGGTCGGCGATTGCGCTCTGCCGCTCGCGCGCGGGGATGCGGACGAGATCGAGGCGGCTCTGCGTCGGCTCTTGGCGGACGAAGGTCTGCGGGCCGATCTCGCCCGGCGCGGCCGCGCGCGCTTCGAGGCCCGCTACACGATCGAGGCGTTCGCCCGCGCACACGATCGCGCCGTCGAGGGAATCGTCGCGGCGGCGGGTTCGGGGAGGGGACGGTGACGGTGCGGCATCGGACGAGGCGGACGCATTCCTGGGCGCGGCGGCAGATCGGCAGCGTGCGCAAGGCCGGATTTCACCTGCGCTACGGGTCGGCGGCGTTCGTCGTGTCGTATTTCGCGGCCCGCTTCCGCGTCCGCCTCGCCGACGGCGTCGGCAAAGGCATCGCCGCCAACACCTACGACCATCGACAGCTCTCACGGCTGATCGCCTGGGCGCGCCGCGAGCGGCCGACGCTCTTCCTCGATATCGGCGCCAATCTCGGGCTCTATTCCTGCGTGCTCGTCGGCGCGGGACACGTCCCCCGAGCGATCGCCTTCGAGCCGGATCGCGACAATCGGGCGGCGCTCGCCGACAGCATCGCCCTCAACGGATTGGCGGAGCGCATCCGGATCGAGGCCTGCGCGCTCGGGGCCGCGACGGGAGAGGCCGTGCTCGTCGAGGGGCCGCGCTCCAATCGCGGCACGTCCCGGCTCGTCGGCGGCGTCGCGGACGACGCGGCGAGCGGGGTGGAGCGCTACCGCGTCCCGGTGAGGCGCCTCGACGACGTCGTCGCCATCCGCGGCGCCGTGCTCCTCGTCAAGATCGACGTCGAGGGGCACGAGCGCGACGTGATCGAAGGCGCGACGCGCACCTTGTCGGAGAACCGGTGCCTGCTGCAGGTCGAGGCTTTCGGCACGGGGCATGTCGGCGCGCTCGAGGCGCTCGGCTACACCCATCTCGGGAGCATCGCCGACGATCATTACTGGGTGGGCGGTTCGGCGGGCGGGACGCACCCGCCGCCCTGAGGCCCGCCGCTCAGGCCGCGCGTTCGCCGTAGGCCTCGATGACCCTGCGAATGTCGGCGACGGTCGGCAGGCTCGCCTCGTTGCCGAGCCGCTGGATCGCGTGGGCGGAGGCCGCGCGGGCGAAGGTGAAGTGCTCGGTCCAGCTCCCCGACGGATCGGCGAGGTAGGCGTAGACATAGGCGCCGTGGAAGATGTCGCCCGCGCCGTTCGTGTCGACGACGGCCTCCGGCGGCACCGCGAGCGCGGGGAGGAAGCGCTCGGCGCCGGTCTCGTCGAACCAGAGCATGCCGCGCTCGCCCATGGTGACGCCGCCGACGCGCACGCCGCGGCCCTTGAGATAGGCGAGCATGTTTCCCGGCGAGAGGCTCATCTGCTCGCAGAGGCGCTCGGCCACGACGGCGACGTCGATGAACTCCATCAATTCGTGCGTGTTGGCGCGCAATCCTCCACCGTCGAGCGAGGTGAGGATCCCCGCCTCCCGGCAGGTCTTCGCGTAATGCAGGGCGGCGTCGGCCTGGTGGCCGTCGAGATGGAGCGCCCGGCAGCCGCGCAGGTTCAGCGGCGGGAAGGGATGGAGATATTCGTCGTCGCGGCAGCGCACGATGGCACGCTTGCCGCCCTTGGGCATGATGAAGGACAGCGAACTCTCGCGCACCTTCCTGTGGTGCACGCTGATCCCGTATTTCGCCGCCATGTCGATGAACATGCGGCCGAGCCAATCGTCGGCGACGGAGGCGAGCAGGTCCGGCGCGATGCCGAGCCGGGCGCAGCAGAAGGCCGCGCTGACCGCGTTGCCGCCGAAGGAGATCGCGTAATCCTGCGCGACGGTCTTCTCGTCGCCCTCCGGCATGCGATCGGTGATGAAGGTGACGTCGATATAGGCTTGCCCGACGAACAAGGCTTCCAAGGCCGCTCTCCCGGTCTTGATCGGCTGGGATCGGGGTGAGGCGCCTTATGGATCACGGGTGGCGGGCAGGCGCAACAGGAAAAGCGCCGCGGCCGCTCCGTGGTCGGTCCGCGATCGGGGTCGGTTGCTCGGTCGGGACGCCGCTCGGGGGAGGCGCGGCGTCCCGGAGATTTCGGTCGCTCAGCCCATCAGCATCGCCATCGCCGGCACGGCGAAGACGAGCCCGGTGGTGATGCCGATCGCGAGCATCTTCTGGCCGCGCTGATTGATCGCGGCGCGCACGCGACGGGCGGCCGTCGCCGCCTCCATCGTGCGACCGTTCAGGCACGAGCACAGGATGCGGTGCGCATCGCCGTCGGAGAGGCCGAAAAAGGCCACGCCGTCGCCGAGACGATCGCTCTCGAGGCCCTGCTCGCGCAGGACGGGGTCGTTGTAGGCGATCGTGAGGGGGCTGTCGTCGGCGCGCATCAGGTGGCGCGTGTCGCGGGGCTGGAACTCGATATCGCCCAACGAATAGAGACGCCGACGCGGATCGGTCTCGAGCAGCTGCACCCACCGTTCGAGGCGCTCGCGGCGCGTCATGGCCTCGCGCGGGGGGGTGTACGCAATGTCGGCTACGCTACGGAGTTGATCAACACGCTTGTGTTCCATCGAACTCTCCTATGGCGACGGTTCGGTCCGTTTCGGGACGCCGACCTCCGTTGCGGGCCAGGAATCTCACATGTGCCATACGGCGAAAGTTCGGCGCTCAAGATGAACGACGAAGGTCGCTGAAAGATCCGGCGGGAGAACGCCCGATTATGAGGCGTTCTCGCGACAAGGTGGGCCGTAAAACTACGCCATGGTCATCGCCGCCGCCACGAGAACGACCTCGCCGACCGCGATCGCCGCGATCACCGAGCGGCGGAAGGCGAAGAACGCCGCGAGACCCGCGACGATCGCCCCGATTCGGCCGACGAGCGGCACCAGAGCGAGCGCGCCCGTCGGGGTGAGGAGGAGTTTCGCGACCACGGCGGCGAGGAGCGTGGTCGCGACCGCCCGCACGAAGACGAGCACCTCCGAGCGCTCGTCGAGCCCGCGGGCGAGAAACACGCCCAGCACGCGCCACACCTCGCTCGGCAGGAAGGCGAACACCACGAGCGCGAGATAGGGCGCGAGCGGCAGGAGCGCCGTGCCGAGGGCGTCCTCCAGCGCGCTCATGTCGCACGCCTTCTCTTTCGGCCGACGAGATAGGCGAGCGTGCCGCCGACGAGCCCCACCGCGAGGAGATCGAGATCGCGCCCCACGAGCGCGGTCGCGATCGGCGCGAGCGCGAAGCCGAGCGCGATCGCGAGCTTGTCGATGGCCTCGCGCGCGCCGGCGACGAGGGCGACCGTGAAATAGATCGGCGTGATGAAGAGGAGCCCCGCCGCGAGCGGGAAGGGGAGCGCGCCCGAGAGCACCCAGCCGAGCCCGGTCAGCGCGGCGCTCACCGCGACGCAGGCATTGGCGAAGCCGAAATAGTAAGGCAGCCGCGCCTCCCCCGGCACGCCCGGCAGGCGCCTGAGGCTCTCGACCCAGACGGTGACCGCGACGAAATGGGCGATCAGGATCTGCATCGGGATCGTCTGACCGGGCCGTCGCAAGAGCGGCAGCAGCGAGATCGTCATCGGCAGGAAGCGGATCGAGGAGAGGCAGATCGCGACCGCGATCAAGGGCAGCGATACGCCCGCCGCGATCGAGCCGTAGAACACGACCTGCGCCGGCCCCGCCCAGATCAGCACGGTCGAGAGCACGGCCGCGCCGATCGGGTGGCCGACGTCGTGGGCCAGCGAGCCGATGCCGAGGAGGCCGAAGCCGACGACCCAAGCCGGAAGCGCGAGGGCGTCGCGCGCCCCGGCGAGCCAGTACCGGGCGGCGCCCCGGCGCTCTTTCGGCTCACCCTCTGCCATCGCCCGGATCTTCCCCGGCGGCGCGGCGGGCGCGGCGCTCGTAGTGCTTCGCGACGCGCAGATGCCGCGCGATGGCGTAGTTCATCGCCGTGAGGAAGCCGTAGACCCCGCGCACGAAATGGCGCCGGCCGACATAGGCCTTCAGGAAGGCGCCGGGGAATTCGAGGAGGATGCGGAGCGTGGGGATGCGCACGCCGCGCAGATCGAGATCGCGCGCCTGCTGGTCCGAATAGGCGTTGAGCTTCGTGATCTGGTCGCCGAGCGAACGCACCGAGCGATGGCGGATCGTGCCCGGCAGGCGCCCCACCTTCGCGCCGGGCGAAAGCTCGACCCGGTCGTGGACGATCGAGGCCGAGTAGCGGCCCTTGTCGCGCCGGTAGAGGCGCACCGGAACGAGGGCGTAGGCGAGAGGGTGGACGTCGCGCTCGCCGGGAAACACCTCGGCGATGCGGGTCTCGTAGGCGTCGAGCGGCGGCTCGCCGGCGGCGAACAGCGCGCGGATCGCCGCCACCGTCTCTTTTGGCATCACCTCGTCCGCATCGAGATTGAGGAGCCAGAGGTGGCGGCACTGGTCCTCGGCGAAGCGCTTTTGCGGGCCGTAGCCCTCGAACGGATGGAAGATCACCCGCGCGCCTTTGGCCTGCGCGATCTCCTGGGTGCCGTCGCTCGAGCCGGAATCGACGACGACGACGTCCTGCGCGAGCCCCGCGACCGCGTCGAGCGTGTCCCCGATGCGGTCGGCCTCGTTCTTGACGATCAGGAAGAGGGAGAGGGGGAGGGGCAGGACGTCCACGGCTGCGGCACCGGCGGGGGAGGGGCTCAGAGCTTCTTCACGAGCCCGGCGATGGTCTTGAGCTTCTGCACGGCGTCGGCGAGCTCGTTCAACGCGATGGTGCGCTGCCCGGACTTGATCGCCCGCTCGCAATCGTCGAGCTGGCGCTTGACGATCATCTCGATGGCGGCGGCGATCTGGGCTTTGGTCATCGGCCTCTCCCGGCAGTCCCTGAGCCGATGGCGGTTAGGCCAACCGGGGCCGCGCGTCAACGCGCGAGCGCGCGGTGCGGATCATGGGGCGGCGTCGTCCGGCTCCGCCAACCCGTACAACGCCACCGCCGTCGCGATCGCGAGGTTGAGGCTGTCGGCGCGGCCCTTCATGGGGATGCGCACGAGGTGGGTGCAGGTGGAGGCGATCTCGGGGGAAATGCCGGCCTGTTCGTTGCCCATCACGAGGAGGATGGGGGAGGGGGCGTTCGTGCGGCGGTAATGATCGGTGGCGTGCAGAGCCGTGCCGACGATGGCGCCCGGCCAGCGGGACGCGAGCGCCTGGAAATCGGACAGCGTGCCCTCGAAGACCGGGACCGCGAAGATCGAGCCCATCGAGGCGCGCACCGCCTCCACCGAGGCCGGATCGCAGGTCTCGCCGACGAGGATCACCCCGCCCGCGCCGACCGCGTCCGCCGTGCGCACGATCGTGCCGAGATTGCCGGGGTCGCGCACGCGGTCGAGCGCGACGAAGACGCGCGCGCGTCCCGGATCGATCTCGGAGAGCGGCCGGCGCGTCCAGCGATAGGCGGCGACGACGCTCTGGGGGTTGTCCTTGCGCGCGATCTTGGCGAGCACGTCCTCGTCGACCTCGAGGCATTCCCCGCCCGAAGCGAGCGTCGCCGCGCGCAGCCGCACGACGACGTCGCGCCCGCGGCCCTCGCGATGATAGACGAGGATTTCCGGCGCGCGGCCGGCGTCGAGCGCCTCGATCGCGTTGCGCGCGCCCTCGGCGAGGAAGAGGCCGCTCTCGCGGCGGCCCTTGCGGTCGTGGAGCGCACGCAAAGCCTTCACGGTCGGGTTCGAGAGGCTCGTGACCTCCCGCACGCGCGGATGCGGGTCGCTCAAGGGGCCGCCTCCGGGGTCCAGCGCGCGAAGAGCGAGGTGGAGAGGTGGCGCCCCTTCGCCTGGTCGAGGGTGACGAGCTCGCCGGACGAGATCGCGCCGCCGCGATCCTCCAACGCGTCGCGCATCACCTCGTGCAGCGTCATGAAGGAGAGCCGCACGGCATAGGCCGTGAGCGTGACGAAGCTCGGCTCGTTGGAGAGCAATTGGCGCGTGAGGTCCATGAGCATCGGCAGATGCTCGAACAGGTGCCAGACCTCGCCGTTCGGCCCGCGCCCGTAGCGCGGCGGGTCGAGCAGCACCGCATCGTAGGTGCGCCCGCGGCGGATCTCGCGCTGGGCGAATTTCACCGCGTCGTCGAGGATCCAGCGCACGCCGCGATCGTCGAGGCCCGACGCCGACTGATTCTCCTTCGCCCAGGCGATCGCCTTCTTCGAGGCATCGACATGGGTGACGGCGGCGCCCGCGCGCGCGCAGATCAGGCTCGCGACGCCCGTATAGCCGAACAGGTTGAGCACCGAGATCGGCCGCCGCTCGGCCCGGATGCGCTCTTCCATCCAGTCCCAGTGCACGATCTGCTCGGGGAAGATGCCGACATGGCGGAAGGAGGTCGCACGACAGAGGATCTCGAGATCGCGCACGCGCACCGGCCAATCGCCGAGCCGCCCCTTGGCGAAGCGCCAGGCGCCCTGCTCGGCCTCCTCGGCGGCGTCGAAGATCGCGTCGGCGCGGGCCCACAGGCCCGGGTCGCCCTTCGTCCAGATCGCCTGCGGCTCCGGCCGGTCCATGAGGACGCGCCCGAACCGCTCGAGCTTGCGCCCCTCGCCCGTGTCGAGGAGCGCGTACTCGTCCCACCCGTCCGTGATCAAGAGATTGGCTTCGCGCATGGGGCGGGGTGTAGCAGATCGCGTCGGGGGAGGGGAGGGTGGAGTTCGACGAGGCGCGCTACCGCAGCAGCGCCCCGAGCTGCGGCCCGATGACGGGCAGCATCAGGAGCAAAGCGAAGATGAGCCAGCACAGGAACACCCCGACGACGACCCCCATACCCGTCGTGACACGTATCTCCCGAATCCGAAACTGCAATCTGAGCAGATGGTGGACGAGAAGCATGGTGAAGACGGTGAGGCTCAGGAACGACACTCCGATCAGCACGACGCATGCGGCGACGAACAGGCTCGTGTCGGCATAGATCGCGAAGGCGATCGTCGCGGCGGCGAAAGCGGCGACGGACAACGTGCGGCGCCATCTCTGCGGGATGGGGCGGACGAGCCCGCCCGTCTCCGCGATCGCAAGCCCGAGAGCCTTGCTCCAGACCATGCGTGCCTCCTGCGCGAGCGGCGATCGTGCGATCGGCGGCAGATTGGCAGCGGCGCGGCAACGCTTCAAGAGCGGCGCCGACGGCGATGCAGGGTCGACCGACCTTCCCCCGCCACCCCCCGCTTGCTATATCTCCCCCATGGCCGGCGCTGATCCCCACTCCCATACCCACGACCATCATCACCACGAAGACGACGCCCCCTGCGCGCATGCGCGGGCGCGGCTCGAATCGGTGGACGAGGCGATGGCCGCGGCCGAGAGCGTCTGCGTGGAGCGCGGGGTGCGGCTGACCCCGATCCGGCGCGCGGTGCTCGAGGCGCTCTATCGCAGCCATGCGCCGATGGGCGCGTACGAATTGCTCGAGCGGCTCAACGAGCAGGAGCTCGACGTGCAGGAGCGGCAGCGGCGGGCGCGGGCGCCGATCGCGGTCTATCGCGCGCTCGACTTCCTGATGGAGCAGGGCTTCGCCCACAAGCTCGCGAGCCGCAACGCCTTCACTGCCTGCCCGCACGGCCACGCGCCGCACGATCTCGTCGCCTTTCTGATCTGCGAGGAATGCGGCGGCGTCGACGAGCTCTCGACGCGCCCCCTCGCCGATGCGATCGGCGCCATGCTCTCGCGCGAGCGCTTCTCGCCGCGCCAGCAGGTGCTCGAGATCACCGGCACCTGCGGCCATTGCCGCGGCGAGGGCTGATCGCAAGGTCGCTCGGTTTTGCGACGATCGCGCAAGCCTCGCGCAAGATTCGTCTGCGAAGGTGCTCCTGCACGACGGATGGAGACCGCACGGCGAGCCCACGGTCTCCTAGGCATGACGCCGCTCCGTCGAACCGGTAGAAAAGCCCGGTATGTCCCTGCAATCCAATCGAAAGGGACATCACCATGTCGAGCCTTCTCACCAACTCCGCCGCGATGACGGCGCTGCAGACGCTCACCGCCACCAACAAGAAGATGGAGGTGACGCAGAACCGCATCGCGACGGGCATGCGCGTCTCCAGCGCCGCCGACAACGCGGCCTACTGGTCGATCGCGACGACCATGCGGTCGGACAACAAGGCGCTCGGTGCCGTCCAGGACGCGCTCGGCCTCGGCGCCGCCACGGTGGACGTCATGTATACCGCGCTGAACTCGACCGTGGACGTCGTGTCCGAGATCAAGGCCAAGCTCACCGCCGCGCGTCAGCCCGGCGTCGATCGCGGCAAGATCCAGGACGAGATCGGCGAGCTCCAGAACCAGCTGCGCAACATCGGCGCGAGCGCCGTGTTCAACGGCCAGAACTGGCTCTCGTTCGACAGCTCCGCGGCCGGCTTCAACAACACCCGCGAGATCGTGTCGTCCTTCACCCGTGCCGCCGACAACAGCGTCACGCTGCAGACGATCACGGTCAACCTGGGCGACATCGCTCTGTTCGATGCGAACGGCAACGCCGGCATCCTCGACACGGAGACGACCGGCCCCGGTGGCGCCTTCAGCGTCGCGAACCTCAACATCGGCGCGCTCACCGACTCGGCCGCCGATCTCGACCAGCTCGACGCGATGATCGGGCATGTCGACACGCAGCTCGGCGCGATCACCGATGCCGCCACCAACCTCGGCGCCATCAAGAACCGCATCGGCCTGCAGCAGGACTTCGTGAAGGCCCTGAAGGACGCCATCGACCGCGGCGTCGGTCAGCTGGTGGACGCGGACATGAACGCCGAGTCGACCCGCCTGCAGGCCCTCCAGGTCCAGCAGCAGCTCGGCATCCAGGCGCTCTCGATCGCCAACTCGAACAGCCAGAACATCCTCTCGCTGTTCCGCTGACCGCTCCCTCACGGGAGAGACGAGCCCCGCACTTCGGTGCGGGGCTTTTTTGTTGGCGAGAGCGGTGTTCTCAGAGCTTCTTGAGAAAGCCCGCGAAGCGCATCAGGCCCTCGGGCCAGGGCCCGAAGCCCGCTTGCGAATCGATATGGCCGGATTCGCCCGCATCGACGAGCGTCGCGCCGATCTCCCGCGCGATCCCCTCCGCCCGCTCGAAGGGGACGATCGGATCGTTGCGGCTCGCGACGAGGAGCGTCGGGAAGGGCAGGGGGGCGGTCTCGATCAGGTCGGTGGGATCGTGCGGCGCGACGAGCATCGCGCCCGCGACGCCGCGGGTCAGGGCCGGCGCGGCGGCGAGCACGACGAGAGCGCCGCCGTCGTGGGCGACGAGCACCACCGGCTTCTCCGCCTGCGCGACCTCCTCGACGAGGCGCTCGGCATGCGGGGCGAGGGCGCGCGGATCGTGGACGCCGTCGCCCGTCCCCCAGGCGAGTGCCCGCGCGCTCGAGATCTGCCGCGCCCAGCGCGCATGCCAATGGTCCGGCTCGGCCGCGTGCGGCCCGGGCAGTATCAGGATTTCGCAGTCGCTGGTCTTCATGAGAGAGGTCTACACGATTCCGCCCCGGCCGCGAAAGCGCGGGAAATCCCGATTGCGCCGCTCTTGCCACCGGCCCGCGCCTCGGCTCTGATCGTAGCGAGGAAGGGAGGGGGGTCGGATGGCGGGGGCGATCGATTACGAGGCCGAATACGACAATCGCGCGCGGGTGCCGGAGCATCCCGCGATCTTCGAGGCGTGGGCGCGCGACGCCGCCGCCTTCCGCGAGAGCCATCCCCCGCTCGAGATCGCCTACGGTGCGGGCGCGCGCCAGAGGATCGACCTGTTCCGGCCCACGGAGGACCGGGCGCGCGCGGCGGTCATGTTCGTCCATGGCGGCTATTGGCAGGCGCTCGATCGCTCGTTCTTCAGCCATCTCGCCGCGGGGCTTCTCGCGCACGGGGTGCAGGTGGCGGTGCCGAGCTACACGCTCTGCCCGGAGGTGCGGATCGAGGACATCGTCGAGGAGATGCGCCGCGCCGCCCGGGAGATGGCGCGGTTCGACCGGCCGCTCGTCGTCGCGGGCCATTCCGCCGGCGGCCACCTCGCCGCCTGCCTCCTCGCCACGCATT
Source organism: Salinarimonas sp. (assembly GCF_046292825.1). Lineage (GTDB taxonomy): Bacteria > Pseudomonadota > Alphaproteobacteria > Rhizobiales > Beijerinckiaceae > Salinarimonas. The sequence goes on from NZ_JBKBQG010000026.1 coordinate 36,855, forward strand.
GGAAGGCGATCGACAAGGCGCTGCCGGCGGCGCTCGTGCCAGCGGCCTACGCGATATCGGGCCTGTTCGAGCTCGAGCCGCTCCTCCAGACCAAGGTCAACGCGCGGCTGGGGATGGACCTCGCGGAAGCGCGCCGGGCGAGCCCGATCCTCTGGGAGCCGGAGCCCGGCCTCGTCCTCGATGCGGTCGTCGGCAGCGAGGAGAGCGGGGAATACCACCGACAGAGCCGCGCCATCGTCGAGACCTGGGGCGGCAAGGGCGTCGCGACCCGCTTCGAGATGCTGGCGGGGGCCAACCATTTCACCGCGATCGCCCCCCTCGCCGATCCCGCCTCGCCGATGGTCGCGCGCCTCGCGGCTTTGGCGAAGGGGGAGTGAGGGTTTGCAAATGAATCGAAGGCTGTCATCCCGGGCCGCGAAGCGGACCCGGGACCCATAACCCCGACGACAAGTCCGAGCGCGCATGCCGCGCTTTCTCCGCAGCCGAGAAGAAAGGACGGTCGGAAAAACGCAGCCTATAGGCTGCGACTGACAGGTCGTGGGTCTGGGTCCCGGATCGCCTTCGGCGTCCGGGATGACACCGTCGGGGCTGCTCCCCCGTGTCATCCCCGGCCGGAGCACGCGTAGCGTGCGCAGGGGAAGGGGACCCAGCACCAAGACGTGTGCGGAGCACACTATGGTGCCGCCGACCAGGCGGCTCGTCGCCGCTACAAGTGCTTGCTCCGCAAGCGATTCTCGTGCTGGGTCCCCTTCCCCTCCGGTCGCAAGCGACCTCCGGCCGGGGATGACACCGGTGGAGCACTCACCCTGTCGGCGCGACTGACTTGGTGACACCCCTGGGAAGGATCTCCAGCCCCGACGCAGCGCTCACGCCGCCGCGGAGACCGCCTCGGCCGCGCGTGCGAGGAAGAGCTCGACGTCCGCCTCGCGCGTCGCGAACGACGCGACGAGGCGGAAGACGCCTTCGCCGGCTTCGAGGACGAACTCCTCCGGGAGCGCGGTCGGCGCCCAGGGATGGAAGATCGCCCCCTGCGCGCGCAGGCGCTCGGCGACGGGAAGCGGCAGGACGGGAAAGACCTCGTTCGCCTCCGCCGGCCAGGCGAGCCGCACGCCGGGCAGGCGGCGGAGCCCGTCGGCGAGGCGCGCCGCCATGGCGTTGGCATGGCGGGCATTGGCGAGCCAGTGGTCGTCGCCGAGATAGCCGAGGAGCTGCGCGCCCAGGAGCCGCCCCTTCGACAGCGTGTGACCGGAGCGCTTGCGCAGGATCGGCAGCGCCTTGGCGCGGGCGGGATCGAACACGATCACGGCCTCGGCCGCGAGGCAGCCGTTCTTGGTCGCGCCGAAGGAGAGGACGTCGATGCCCGCCTTCCAGGTCATGTCGGCCGGGCTGCAGCCCAGCGCGACGAGGGCGTTGGCGAAGCGCGCGCCGTCCATGTGGAGCGAAAGCCCCGCCCCGCGCGCGACCTCCGCGAGCGCCGCGATCTCCGCGGGTCGGTAGACGAGGCCGCATTCGCTCGCCTGCGAGATCGAGACTGCGAAAGGCGGCGATTGGCGCGTCGGCGCGGGGTAGGCGGCGAGCGCGCGGGCAAGCGTTTGCGGTGCGATCTTGGCGCCGACGCCGTCGAGGCCGATCAGCTTGGCGCCGCCCGCGAAGAATTCCGGCGCGCCGCACTCGTCCTCCATGACATGCGCGTTCGCGTGGCAGAGGACGGCGCCGTAGGGCGGCACGAAGGCCGAGAGCGCGAGCGCGTTCGCCGCGGTGCCGGTCGCGACGAGGCATACGGCGACCTCCCGCTCGAAGATCTCCGACAGCCGCGCCTCGACGGCGCGGGTCTCGTCGTCGTTGCCGTAGGAGGCGCGCGCCCCCTCGTTCGCCGCGATCAGCGCGTCGAGCACAGGCCGGCTCGCGCCGACCACGTTGTCGCTCGCGAAATTCATCCAGACAGCTCCCCGGCCCGGCGCGCCGCCGCCGCGACCGCCTTCTCCATCAAAGGCGCGAGACCGCCCTCTCCCATCAGCACCTCGAGCGCGGCGGCGGTGGTGCCGCCGGGCGAGGTGACGTTTCGGCGCAGCTCCTCGGCCGCGAGCGGGCTCTCCGCGAGGAGCGCGCCCGCGCCCGCCACCGTCTGCCGCGCGAGGCGCATCGCGAGATCCTCCGGCAGGCCCGCCTCCCGGCCGGCGCGGGCGAGGCACTCGACCATGTGGAAGACGTAGGCCGGCCCCGAGCCCGAGACGCCGGTGACGGCGTCGATCAGCCCCTCGTCGTCGACCCATTCGACGCGCCCCACCGCCGAGAGGAGCCCGTCGGCGGCCGCGCGCTGGAGATCGGTCACTTCCGGGCTGGCATAGGCGCCCGTCGCGCCGCGCCCGATGCTCGCGGGCAGGTTCGGCATCGCCCGGATGACGGCCTCCGCGCCGGGCAGGGCCGCGCGCAGGTTCGCCACGGTCTTTCCGGCGAGGACGGAGATCACGAGCGTGCCGGGGCCGGCGAGCGGCGCGAGGCCGGGCGCGGCGTCCGCGAGCGCCTGCGGCTTGATCGCGAGCACGAGGATGTCGGGGGCGGGGAGAGCGGCGACCGGCGGGTTGAGCACGACGCCGGAGCGCTCGCAGAGCGCGCGCATCGCGTCCGAGACGCCCGGATCGACGACCGTGATCTCCGGCCCCGGCAGGCCCGTCGCGAGCCAGCCCTCCAGCATGGCGCCGCCCATCTTGCCCGCGCCGACGAGCGCGAGGCTGCGCGGCACAAGTCCGTCGCTCATTCCATACGCCTCCCAGACCGACGCCCCATTCGACGGCGTCAGGCGTTACCTTCGGTCTCGAAGAGGACGCTGTCGAGGGCCTCGCGCGCGGATTTCCCGGCCCAAACGATAAACTGGAAAGCCTGATAATGCCGCTCGCAGGCCTCGACCGCCGCCTTGAACAGCATCTCGCACTGCTCGCGCCTCGGCTCGGCGCCGCCGGTGAGCAGGAGCGCGTGGCGGAACATCACCACGCTCTCGCGGCTCCACAGGTCGAAATGCCCGACCCAGAGCTGTTCGTTGATCATCGAGACGAGCTGCAGGACCTCGCCGCGGCGGCGTTCGGGGACGCGCAGGTCGAAGGCGCAGGCGATGTGCAGCGCCTCGACGTCCTCGATCCAGGTGAAGGCGACCTGATAGGACGCGTAGACGCCGTCGACGCAGATGGACATCTCGTCGACCTCGCCGCGGTCGAAGGCCCAGTCCCGCGATGCGGCGATCCGCTCGACCATGTCGAGGGGGTGCTCGCGACGCTCGTGATCGAGGAGAAGCTCAGTCATGACGTTCCGGATTGCGCGACACGCGGGCTCGTGACGGATTTCGACCACAGGAGAACGCGAGGACGGTCGGCGAATACGCGACGTGGACGAGGGAGACGGCGTCGATGAGGGTTCATGCGGACCCCGTCGGCGCGAATCACCTGCAACACGACTTTATCCCGCCCGACTCCCCTCCTGCAAAGTGGTTTCACCGTCGAAGATTCGCTCCTGCCTGACAATCGCGGGAACCAGGCTTGTCCACATGGGATCGGGACGGCCCGCCGCGGCGAAACGACTCGGGGGAGGGGGGCGGGAGGGACGACGGCGCTCTCCTTCCGCTCAGAGTTCGCGGGCTGTCATCCCGGGCCGCGAAGCGGACCCGGGACCCATAACCTCGACGACCGTTCGAGCGCGCATGCCGCGCTCGCTGCACCACCGTGCAGCAGGGTCGAACGTCGGAGAAACGCAGCCTACAGGCTGCGACTGACACGTCGTGGATATGGGTCCCGGATCGCCTTCGGCGTCCGGGATGACACCGCAGGGGACCTGCAAGTCGAGAGCGCGCGTGATGCGTCGGGCCCCACCCGACCCCTTCGCTTCGCTCAGGGGCCACCCTCCCCTACGGGGAGGGATGTGCGCCTTCTCTGAGCGTCCTTCTCTCAGCGCTCCTGGCGCTCGAGGCGGGCGACGAGGCTCGACGTGTCGAAGCGCTTGCCGCCCATCTTCTGGACGTCGGCGTAGAACTGGTCGACCATCGCGGTCATCGCGAGAGTGGCGCCGTTGTTGCGGGCCTCCGCGAGGACGATCGAGAGGTCCTTGCGCATCCAGTCGACCGCGAAGCCGAAGTCGAACTTGCCCTCGACCATCGTCTTCCAGCGGTTCTCCATCTGCCAGGAGCCGGCGGCGCCCTTCGAGATCGTGTCGAGCACGGCCTCCATGTCGAGACCGGCGCGCTTGCCGAAATGCACCGCCTCGGCGAGGCCCTGGACGACGCCCGCGATGCAGATCTGGTTGACCATCTTGGTGAGCTGCCCGGAGCCGGCGGGGCCGATCAGCTTGCACATCCGCGCATAGGCGGCGATCACCGGCTCGGCCTTCTCGTAATCGGCTTCCTCGCCGCCGCACATGACGGTGAGCACCCCGTTCTCGGCGCCGGCCTGGCCGCCGGAGACCGGGGCGTCGATAAAGCCGAAGCCCTTCTCCCAGGAGAGCGCCGAGAGCTCGCGCGCCACTTCCGCCGAGGCGGTCGTGTGGTCGACGAAGACCGAGCCCTTGACCATGCCCTTGAAGGCGCCGTCCTCACCGATGGTGACCTCGCGCAGGTCGTCGTCGTTGCCGACGCAGGCCATCACGAAATCCTGCCCCTCCGCGGCCTCGCGCGGGGTCGGCTTCCAGTCGCCGCCGTTCTCGGCGACCCAGCGCTCGGCCTTCGAGCGCGTGCGGTTGTAGACCGTGACCTCGTGGCCCTTCGCCTTCAGGTGCCTGGCCATGGGGTAACCCATCACGCCGAGCCCCAGGAACGCTACCTTCGCCATGGTGATCTCTCCCTCGCGACGCGCCGCGGACGAGCGCCCGTTCTAGGGTCGCGGCGGGCTTTGTCAAACCCGAAGCGCGACGGCAGGCGCGAGGGAGGGTTCGTAGGCGTGGGTCGGAAGCCGCGGGCTCCCTCTCCTTCCCCTCAGAGTTTGAAGATCTTTCGTTGCGGTGTCATCCCGGACGCCGAAGGCGATCCGGGACCCATATCCACGACGTGTCAGTCGCAGCCTGTAGGCTGCGTTTCTCCGACGATCGAAGCTGCTGCGAGGTCGAGCAGCGAGCGCGGCATGCGCGCTCGGACGGTCGTCGTGGCTATGGGTCCCGGGTCCGCTTCGCGGCCCGGGATGACAACCTCCGAAAGATTCACAGGCTCTCGGGGGAAGGACAGCCCCTGAGGGAAGGAAAGCGGCGCCGCGGGGCAGGGGACGGCTCAGAGGGTCGGCGACACGCCCGCCGCGGCGCGCGTGCGCTGCGTCGTCTCCGGCGTGGCGACGTCGCCCGCCCGGCCTTCCGCGCTCGCGAACCAGCGGATCGTCGGCGGCAGGCCTTCCGCGAGCGGGACGCGCGGGCGCCAGCCGATAAGGCGCTCGGCGCGGGAGATGTCCGGGCGGCGCCGCTTCGGGTCGTCTTGCGGCAGGGGCTCGAACACGAGGCGCGAGCGCGTCGGCACGAGGTCGAGGACCTGTTCGGCGAGCTGGAGGATGCTGAACTCGTGCGGATTGCCGAGATTGACCGGACCGTCCGGCGCCTGCGGCGCCTCCATCAGAGCGAGGAAGCCCGCGATCATGTCGTCGACGTAGCAGAACGAGCGCGTCTGCTCGCCGTCGCCGTAGATCGTCAGCGGCTCGCCGGCGAGCGCCTGGCAGATCAGGTTCGAGACGATGCGCCCGTCGTCGGCGCGCATGCGCGGGCCGTAGGTGTTGAAGATGCGCGCGACGCGCACGTCCGTGCCCTCGGTGCGGCGATAATCGTAGCAGAGCGTCTCGGCGGCGCGCTTGCCCTCGTCGTAGCAGGCGCGCGGGCCGATCGGGTTGACGTTGCCCCAGTAATCCTCGCGCTGCGGGTGCTCTTCGGGATCGCCGTAGATCTCGCTCGTCGAGGCCTGCAGGAAGCGGGCGCCGTGGCGCTTGGCGTGGTCGAGGAGGTTTCGCGTGCCGAGGACGCTCGTCATCATCGTGTGGACAGGGTCGGCCTGGTAGCGCGGCGGGGAGGCGGCGCAGGCGAGGTTCATCACCCGGTCGACGGCGAGCCGCGCGGGTACCGGATCGCAGACGTCCTGCTCGATCAGCGTGAAGCGCGGCTCGCGGGAGAGGCCCGAGAGGTTCGACGGCCTGCCGGTGAGCATGTTGTCCATGCAATAGACATGCATGCCCTCAGCGACGAGTCGCTCGCAAAGATTAGACCCGAGAAAACCCGCGCCGCCGGCGACGAGGACCGAGCGGGTTGCGCCGTTCTTGGCAGACCGAACAGATCTCATCTCGTCGAACCTTCGTTGGAGGATTGGAGAGCGCGCATCTGCGCGCAACATCGTCGGCGGGCAAACGCGCTCACCCGAAAGAAGATGCATGGCGGGCGCGTTCCCCGACGACTTTTTTCCGCCCGCTCGACGCGCCGTGCGCGCGCGCCGCGTCGAGATGATCGAGGAGCTGCGCCGCCCGCGCCTCGCCCGTATGGTCGGCGAGGATGCGCCCGCGGGCGCGGGCGGCGATCGCGTCGCGGCGCATCGCGGGGAGCTCTGCGAGGATCGCCACCACGTCGTCGGCGTCGCGGGCGACGAGCATCGCCTCGCCGTCCGGCAGGAGCTCGCCAAGGCCCGGCCATTCGTCGCCGACGATCGCCGTGCCGCAGGCGCCCGCCTCGAACAGCCGCACGCTCGGCGACCATCCCGCCGCGATCATGTCCGCGCGGGTGACGTTGAGCGTGAAGCGTTGGCGGCAATAGAAGGACGGGTGCTGCGCGGGCGGCAGGTGCTCGATGCGCGCGACGTTGTCCGGCCAGTCGATCTCGGCCGGATATTGAGGGCCGGCGACGACGAAGCTTTTCTCCGGCAGGCGCCGCGCGGGCTCGATCAGGAGGCGCTCGAGGGTCGGCTGGCGGTCGGGGCTGTAGGTGCCGAGATAGCCGAGATCCCATTCGAAGGGCTCGCCGGTGGGCTGGTAGCGGTCCGCCTCGACGGAGCAGTAGAGCGCCCGCGCCGCCCGCGCGCCGAAATCGCGCTCGAGCCGATCGAGCATCGGCCCGCCGGTGAAGGAGAGATAGAGGTCGAGATCGGGGATCTGCGCAGGGGCGATCGAGATCCGCTCGCCGGCGGCGATCCGCGCGAGGGTGACGGGCGTGTCGATGTCGTAGAAGGCGAGCGGGCCGCGCGCCCAGTCCCGCACGCGGGCGATCACGTCGGGCCCGTCCGGCACGTAGGAGCCGACGATCACGGCATCCGCCGTAGCGATCGTCTCGCGGTGAGAATCGAGCGCGGCGAGATCGGGGTAGAGGACGAGGCGGCAGAAATCGGGGTCGGGGAGGTCGCGATTGTCGCGATACCAGGGCACGTCGCGCTCGAGGAAGGTGACCGCGTGCCCGAGGCTCGCGAGGCCGCGGATCAGCGCGCGAAAGGTCGTCGCGTGCCCGTTGCCCCAGGAGGAGGAGAGCGAGAGGCCGAGGAAGACGATGGAGCGGGGCGCGCTCATGCCGCCTGCCCCTTCGCCGCCTTCTCCGCCGCGAGCCGGCGCAGAATGGCGTCCGCCTCGAGAGCGCGGCGCGCATAGGTGTGGTCCGCCCGCACCCGTGCGAGCGCCCGCGCGCCGATCTCCTCGGCCCGCGCGCGCGTCAGCGTCGCGACGATCTCGGCGACGTCGGCCCCGTCGCGGGCGACGAGCACCTCCTCGCCGGGCGCGAGAAAGAGCTCGACCCCCTCCCACGCATCCGTGATCAGGCAGGCGCCGGCGCCGGCCGCCTCGAAGACGCGGGTCGGCGGCGAGAAGCCGATCGAGGCCATGCTCTCGCGGTTGATGTTGAGGACGGCCGTCGGCGTGACGTTGAAGGCGTTGTGATCGCGCGTGCCGACATGGCCGATCGCCGCGACGTTGGCCGGCATCTCCGCCTGGTTCCAGCCGGACCCGCCGAGGAGGAAACGCTTGTCCGGCAGCCCGGCGGCGGGCTTCAGGAAGAAATCCCAAACCCGCGCCTCGCGATCGGGCATGCGGTTGCCGAGAAAGGCGAGGTCGCAGGCGAATCGCGGATCGGGGTCGACGGGGTGGTGGGTCGCGGGGTCGAGCGCGTTGTAGATCGGGTGGCAGGCGCGGGCGCCGAGCGCGCGGTAGCGCGAGACGACGGGGTCGCCGCCGCCATAGGTCATCACCGCGTCGATCGACGGCAGCGCGCGGCGGATCGCGTGATCGGGCGCATCGGCGATCTCGGCGAGGGTCGCGGGCGCGTCGACGTCCCAGAACAGCCGGATCGCGCCGGGCCGGGCCGCGGCCATCACGGCCTCGATGAGCGCGTCGTCGGCATAGCCGACCCCGCTCGTCTTCACGACGACATCCGCCTCCCCCGCCTGCGCCGCCGCCCGCGCGAGCCCCTCCGGGCTCGCCTCGTAGACGACGACGCGGGCGTAGTCCGGATCGGGGATGTCGCGGTTCGCCTGGCGGTCGAAGGCGTCGGGCTCGTAGAAGACGATCTCGTGCCCATGCCCCGCGAGCGCCGACAAGAGCCCCCGATAATAGGTCGCCGCGCCGTTCCAATAGGAGGACACGAGGCTCGATCCGTAGAAGGCGATCTTCATCGGGCGGTCTCCCGGCGGGTTCGGGTGCGTGGGCGTTCTCCCCCTCTCCCGTATGGGAGAGGGGCAGGGGTGAGGGAATACGGTTCGCGGTCTGGCGGCGACGTCGTCGGCGGGGTGGTGGTGCATCCCCGCCCGTACGCGCCCAACCCCGGCCCCTCTCTCGTTCGGGCTACGACATTCACACATGCCGGCCGATCGGATTCCTTAGAGATGTCGGGGTTTGCGACGAGCTCGACGGTCTCCCCTCCCCCTTGGGGGAGGGGTCGGGGGTGGGGGTCGTGCAGGATTTGACGTGAGGGTGCCTTCACGACGACCCCCATCCGACCCGTCGGCTTCGCCGCCGGGCCACCTTCCCCCAAGGGGGAAGGACAAGGGTGGCCCTCGTCACGAGCGTGAAGGGGAGATGTGCGAACGGAATGGCGTTCTATTGCCCGCCCGTATCCCCTCACCCCCGGCTCCTCTCCCGTTCGGGAGAAGGGGGATGGCGCGATCGCGGCGCTCATGCTCCCACCTGCAACGCCGGCTCCGGCGTTTCGTCCTTGGGGAACGGCACGGCGTCGATTTCGGCCAGCGCGGCGAGGAGCTCGTCGGCGCGGTGGTCGCAGGTGTGGCGGGCGCGGATCGTCTCGAGGCCGGATGCGGCGAGCGCGGCGGCGCGGTCGGAATCGTCGCGAAGCCGCGCGAGCGCCGCGCGCATCCCGTCGGGATCCTCCGCGCGCAAGAAATCCTCGCCTGGCCGAAACAGCCCCTCGACGTCCTCCCATGGCGCGCAGACGAGGGGGAGGCCGCAGGCGAGCGCCTCGAAGACGCGGATCGTCGGGATGCCGGGCAGGCTCTCCACATAGGGCCGACGGGGCACGTGCACCGTCATGCGCGCGCGGGCGAAGGCGGCGGGCACGTCGGCGTTGGCGATGTAGCCGCGATAGGGGATCTTCGCCCGCGCGAGCGCCTCGAGCGCATGGGGTGGGTAGCGCACGCCGTGGGCGATCGCGGACAGGCCGAGATCGGCGACCGGGTCGAGGAGGTAGTCGCGCAGCTCCCGGTCGCGCTCGCCGTCGCCCCAATTGCCGATCCAGACGAGGTCGTGCGTCTTCTCGACCTCCGGCATCGGCCGGAACAGGCGCACGTCCGCCGCCTCGTGCCAGACGACGACGCGCCGCCCCCAGCCTTGCGCGCGATAGCGCTCCGCGAGCGTCTCGCCGAAAGCCAGCACGAGGTCGTAATCCGACAGATCGAGCCCGGCGATGTCGTCCTCGGAGGAGACCGCGCGGTGGTGGGTGTCGTGGAAGAGGAGCGCGAAACGCCCTCCCGCCCGCTTGGCGCGCCCGATCTGCGCGACGAGATCCGGCTCGGTCCATTCGTGCACGATCACGACGTCGGCCTGCGCGAGCGCCGCCTCGTGGTCGAAATCGCGGCCGTAGAGCGCCTCGTCGAGATCGGGGAAGTCGCGCGAGAAGCGGTCGAGCGCGGCGATGCCCTGGTCGGCGGCGAGGTTGGCGCGGCTCCAGGCATCGAAGGGGGCGAGCGCGCGGGTCTCGTGGCCGCGGGCCTGGAGCGCGCGCATCGTGCCGCGCAGGAAATGGGCGTTGCCGTGGTTCCAGTCCGAGGACAGAGCGTGGGTGTAGAAGAGGAAGCGCATCGTCAATCCACCAGGAGGGGCCGCGTCTGCGCGCCGAGCGCGGCATAGGACGCCAAGAGCCGCGCGATCTGCGCATCGGGCGTGAAGCGGGCGGCACGCGCCCGCGCGCGGGCGGCGAGCGCGGCGCGGGCGCCCTCGTCGCGCGCGAGCGCATCGACCGCGCGGGAGAAACCGTGCGCGTCCTCGGCGGGCACGAGCAGCGCCGCTCCGCCCCACAATTCGCGGAAGGTCGGGATGTCGGCGAGGACGAGCGCGCAGCCCTCCTTCGCCGCCTCGAGCGCGGCGAGGCCGAAGGGCTCGTAGCGGGCGGGCGAGACGAAGATCCCCGCCTGCGCCATCGCCGCCCGCGTCGCCTCGCCGCCGAGCCGGCCGAGATGGCGGACATGAGCGAAGCCGGCGCGGGCGCCGTTCGGGCCCTCGGTCGCACCGATGGCGAGGATCGGCGTCGCGGCAGCGGCGGACGCGGCGTCGAGCACGCGCGCGCCCTTCGCCTCGTCCCACCAGCGCCCGACCGCGAGCGCGTGGACGGCGCCGACGCGATCGGCCCGCTCGGCAGGCGCCGCCGCGTTGTGGATCACGTCGAGCCGGGGCAGGGGGCCGTAGGCGCGCGACAGCGCCTCGGCATGGCTGCGGCTGACGGCGAGGATCCGGTCCGCGCGCGAAAAACCTTCGGCGTTGAGAGCCCGGTGGCGGGCGAAGACCGGCGGCAGCGCATCCCCCTTCACCGCCGCCCACCAGGTCGGCAGGCAGGAATGGCTCGTCACGACGACCGGGCGCCGCGTCGTCAGCCCGCGCGCCTGGGAGGGCAGGTTGAGGTGGAGGAGATCGACCGCGTGACGCGCGGCAAGCTCGTCGAGCGCGGGCGCGATGGCGTCGAGCGCGGCATCGTCCTCGACCATCCAATCGAGCGGCTCGGGGCGCCAGACGAGGCGCACGCCGGGAATCGCCCGCGCCTCCGCGATTTGCGCGCGGCACGGGCGCGGCCCGAAGCCGACGAGCACCGTCTCGACCTCCTGCTCGGCGAGGCCGCGCGCGCAATCGAGCACCTGGCGCCAGATGCCGCCGACGGCATCGAGCGTCATCAGGACGCGGCGGGGCGTCACGCGCTCGGGCCGCAACATGACGCCTCCAAATCGCGCAAGGGGCGGGGGCGCTCGTCCTGAATGTCGGAGAAGCGGTCGAAGGCTTCGAGATAATGCGCGTGGGCGCGCTCCCAGGCCTCGTCGTCGGGCAGGCCCCAGAGTGCGCGGTAATCGGGCGAGGAGGGGTAGGGATAGAGCGGCACGGGGTCGTTCGCCCACACGCCGTTGTCGATGAGGTGGCCGCGCCAATGGGCGACGAGCTCGGGGCTGTCGGTCGTCGTCCCGATCAGGTTCGCCTGGACGAAGGGCACGTGCCGGCGCGCCTCGATCAGGAGGGCGGCGAGCTCGGGCGTGTCGAGCCGGCAGCGCTTGGCGAGCATCTCGCGGCCCTCGACCGTGAGGCTCTCGAGCCCCGCCTCGATCGAGACGCAGCCCGCGCGCCCGAGGAGCTCCAGCATGTCGGGCTTCCACAGATCGATGCGCGTCTGCACGCCGAAGACGACGTTTCGCGAGACGAGGGCTTTGAGCAGCGGCTTTTGCGGCAGGAAGATCTCGTCGATGAAATAGACGTAGCCGACGCCCTGCGCGATCAGCGCGTCGATCTCGGCGATCACGTGCTCGACGCGGCGGCGACGATATTTGTCGCGATAATCCATCTTGGCGCAGAACGAGCACTCGTAGGGGCAGCCGCGCGAGGCCTCGACCTCGGCGCCGAAGCCCACGCGCGGGCGATCGTCGAAGCGATGGTGGTGATGGGGGTGGCCGGCGAGGAAATGGTCGGGCCAGGCGAGCGGCGCGTGGTCGACGAAGGCGCTCGCGCGGTTCGGCCCGTGCGTGGCGAGGCTCCCGTCCGACTCGAGCCAGGCGGTGCCGGAGACCTCGCGCGGGTGGTCGGCGCGGGCGAGCTCCGCGATCGCCTCCTCGCTCTCTCCACGGACCACGACGTCGATGCCGAGCTTGCGCAGGGTCGGCGCGGGCGTCGCCGAGCCGTGCGGGCCGATCGCCACCGTGCGCCCGCCGCGCCCGTCGAGCCGGCGCAGGAAATCGGCCGGCACGCGCAATTCGGGGGGCGCGCAGCGCCAAAAAAGATAGGTTGGCGCGGTGGTCACCACCGTCATGTCGGGCGCGAGATCGGCCACGGCCTGCGCGAGCGCCGAATTGTCGCGCCCCTCGATCTGCCCGTCGAGGATCGTCGCCTCGTGCCCCTGTGCGCGCAAGAGCGCGGCGGCATAGCCGAGCTCGAGCGGCAGATGCTCCTCCCGGCAGCCGAAATAGATCGAGCCCTCGTAGCTCCAGGCGGGATTGACGAGCGCGACTCTCATGAGGAGGGTCTCCTCCAGGCTGTCATCCCGGGCCGCGAAGCGGACCCGGGACCCATGAACGCGACGAATGTCCGAGCGCGCATGCCGCGCTCGCCGCACCACCTCGCCGCGTCGTTCGTCGGCGAAACGCTGCCTGTAGGCTGCGACTGATATGTCGGGGGTACGGGTCTCGGATCGCCTGTCGTAGGGAGCGCCTCCGCTCTCCTTCCCCGCGCGGCTTCGCGGTTCACGCGTTGCTTTCGATCGGATTGTCGGACGATCTCGAGGTCTCCGACGAACTCGGCGGTCTCCCCTCCCCCTTGGGGGAGGGGCCGGGGGTGGGGGTCGTGCAGGATCTGGCGTGTCGGTGCCATCTCGACGAGCCCCCCCCCCCCCCGCGGGGGGGCGGGGGGGGGGGCGGCGCCCCCCGGGGGGGGGGCGCGGGGGGCGGCGGGGGGGGGGGGGGGGCGCCGGGG
>NZ_JBKBQG010000026.1:49952-64888 GCF_046292825.1 Salinarimonas sp.
TTTTGGCGCGCGCGCGCGCCGCCCCCCCCCCCCGGGCGGGGGGGGCGGGGGGGGGGGGGGGGCGGGGGGGGGGCCCCCCCCCCCCGTGCAGGATCTGGCGTGTCGGTGCCATCTCGACGACCCCCATCCGACCCGTCGGCTGCGCCGCCGGGCCACCTTCCCCCAAGGGGGAAGGACAAGAGCGGCCTTCGAGGACGTCGAGATCGCCAGGGAATGCGCAATCCCTCAGGGGAAGGAGAAGGGGCGCGCTCGGGGGCATGTCGCCCGTCGCGATTCGGTGCGCGTGCTGCCAAATCATCCCGCGATCCCCCCGTCGGTCTCGCGGCTCGACCCGATCGCGCCGGCGAGGGGCAGGAGGCTCGCGGCGGGGAGGTCGTGGGCGCGGACGAAATCCTGGCCGCGCAGCCATTCGTGCAGATCCGCCAACCCCTCGCGCCAGCCGATCTTCGCCCGCCAGCCGAGGCTCTGCGCGATGCGGCGGGTGTCGGCGACGAACCAGCGCTGGTCGCCGGGGCGGGGCTCGGCCTCGTCGATGTCGATGCGCGCGCCGGTGAGCCGCTCGATCTCGGCGATGACCGCCCGCAGGCTGACCGCGTTCGCGGGGCCGCCGCCGAGATTGAAGGCGGTGCCGGCGATCGCGTCGATACGCGACAGAGCGGCGCGGTAGGCGGCGACCGCGTCGGCGACATGCAGAACGTCGCGGACCTGCCGCCCGTCGCCGTAGAGCGTGATCGGGCGGCCTTTCAGCGCGCTGATCAGGAAATGCGCGACCCAGCCCTGGTCCTCGGTGCCGAATTGGCGCGGGCCGTAGATGCAGGACATCCGCATCACGGCCGTGCGCAGGCCGTAGCTGCGCGCGTAATCGAGGACGTATTGATCCGCGACCCCCTTGGAGCAGCCGTAGGGCGTGTGGAAATCGAGCGGGCGGTCCTCGCCGATGCCGTATTCGCGGACGGCTCGAGCCTTCGGCCGGGCGCCGTTGCCCGTCTCCTCGAGCGCGATGTCGGCGAGATCGCCGTAGACCTTGTTTGTCGAGGCGAAGAGGACGGGGATGCGCGGGTCGGCGGCGCGCACCGCTTCCAGGAGGACGAGCGTGCCGCGCGCGTTGACCTCGAAATCGGCGATCGGATCCGACAGGCTCGTCGTCACCGCGACCTGCGCGGCGAGGTGGACGACCGCGCGCGCCCCCTCGACGAGCGGCGCGAGCGCGTCCGAATCGCGCACGTCGACGGGGGCGAAGGCGAGGCGGTCGCCGTGGCGCTCGCGCAGCCAGGCGAGGTTGCGCTCGACGCCGGGGCGGGCGAGCGTGTCGACCACGAGGACGCGCTCTCCTTCCGACAGCCAGCTCTCGGCGAGATTGGCGCCGACGAATCCGGCGCCGCCGATGACGACGAAGCGGCCCTCCCTCATGTCACGAGGCCCCGCGCCTCGAGCTGCCGGCGCATCTCCGCCCCGCGATCCTCCGCCTTCTGCGAGCGCACCCACTCGACGAGCGCGGGAATGCCGTCCTCGAGCGTGGTCCTCGGCGAAAAGCCGAGGATTTCGCGTGCCTTGCCGATATCGGCGAAGCAATGGCGGATGTCGCCCGTCCGCGCGCGACCGAGGATCTCCGGCGCGACCTCGGCACCCATCGCCTCGCCGAGGAGGCGCGCGACGTCGTTGACCGTGTAGGCGCGGCCCGAGCCGATATTGATCACCTCGCCGTTCGCCTCGGGCGCCTCCATCGCGAGGCGGAAGGCGCGGGCGACGTCGCCGACATGGACGAAATCGCGCTTCTGCTCGCCGTCCTCGAAGATCGTCGGCGCCTCGCCGGCCAGATAGCGCGAGGCGAAATTGGCGAGGACGCCCGTATACGGGTTCGACAGCGCCTGTCCGGGGCCGAACACGTTGAAGAGCCGCAGCGCCACCGCTTCGATGCCGTAGGCGGGGCAGGCTATCATCACCGCGCGCTCCTGCTGGAACTTGGTCAGCGCGTAGATCGAGGCGAGGTCGACGGGCTTCGTCTCGTCGGTCGCGACGGGTTCGAGCCGGGCATTGCCGCGCATCGGATCGTAACGCCCCGCCTTGACCGCCGCCGCGTCGCGGCGCGCGTCGTCGACGATCGCGCCCTCGCTCGTGCGGTAGCGGCCCTCGCCGTAGACGCTCATCGAGGAGGCGACGACGACGCGCCCGACGGGCTGCTCGATCAGGGCTTCGAGCAGGACGGCGGTCGCGAGATCGTTGCCGCCGACATAGCGGGCGATCTCGTACATGCTCTGCCCGACGCCGACCTCGGCCGCGAGGTGGAAGACGCCGTCGACGCCGGCAAGGGCCGCGCGCACGGCCTGCGCATCGCGCAGATCGGCCTCGATCACCTCGACGTCGTCCGAGAGGGTGGGGCGGGCGTCGCCGTGGACCTGCTCGACGAGGCTGTCGACGACGCGCACCGCATGTCCGGCCGCGCTCAGTTCCGCGACGACGGCCCGGCCGATGAAGCCGAGGCCGCCCGTGACGAGATAGGTCTTCCGTGTCATTCGTTCGCGTGCTTCCGGCGAGGCGCCGCGGCGCCGATGGACGGGGGAGGATCGGAGACGTTGAAGAAGATCCTTGCCCGCCGAACGTGCGCTGTCCGCTTTCGTTCCTTGGCCGAACGCGAAAACACTCCTCCCGTTCCGGGCGATCGTTCCTAGACGGCGGGGCGGGCCGGGAGGGCCGGCTCGCGAATAGGAGCCTTGTCCGGGCCGCCCGACCGCCTCACGGGGGCCGTCGCGATTCGCGAAGCGGGCCATCGGCCGGCGCTGGTGTGGCGGAAAAGCGACATGTGGTGACTTTCATTAACCCTACCGTGTGAACGAGGCAGGATCATAAAGGGATCGAAAAGGGGGATTTCCGAGTTTCGAACGGTTTTCGCCGAAAGCTTGTCACGTCTGCCCCAATTCGGGCATAGTCCGCCCCGACCTTCCCGGCCGCCGAAAGGCCCGCTCTCGCGAGCGATCCACACAGGCAGCCGTGAGGCGAATGCTTAGGTCGCCGATCAACGGCGGCGTCGGAACGGGGCGAACATGATGCAAGACGGCTGGGTTGGCGGGCTCTTCGTCCGCGCGGGCTCGATCGGCGCCCTCGCGCTCCTGCTCTCCGCGTGCGGCACGTCCACCGCGAAGATCGAGACGGAAGTCGCCAAGGTCGAACCGGCGGCGGCGCCGAGCCGGGCGTCGAACGCGCGCTCCCCGATCACCGGCGGTCGCGCGCATATCGGTCGCCCCTATTCGGTCGGCGGGCGCACCTTCGTTCCCCAGCACGATCCGAACTATTCCCGCGAGGGCCTCGCCTCCTGGTACGGCCGCGATTTCCACGGCCGCTCGACCGCCAACGGCGAGACGTTCGACCGCTTCGCGATGACCGCCGCGCACCCGACCATGCCGCTGCCGAGCTATGCGCGCGTCACGAACCTCCAGAACGGGCATTCGGTGATCGTGCGCGTCAACGATCGCGGCCCCTTCCACGGCAACCGGATCATCGACGTGTCGCGCAACGTCGCCGACACGCTGCGCTTCCGCGACGCGGGCACCGCCCGGGTGCGGGTCGATTACGTCGGCCCGGCCTCCATCCACGGCTCCGACGACCGGATCCTGATGGCGACCCTGCGCACGGACGGCCGTCCGGCGGACATGCCGGTCGATGGCGCCACCTCCATCCAGATCGCCGCCGCCGACCGCCCGGTGGCGCCGTCGCTCACCTTCGCCTCCGCCGCGCTGCCCGCACCGACGCGCGCTCAGGCGCCGCAGACTGTGGAAGCGCCGCAGGCCGTTCAAGCGGCCGAGCTCGCTCCGGCGCCCGCCGTCGCACCGGTCGCCGCTCCTGCGGCCGCGCCCGCCGTCGTTCCCGCCGCGACGGCCGCGCCGCTGCCGCCGGTCCGTCCGAACCTCGAGACGCTCGTCGTCACGCAGGCCTCCTTGCGCAGCGCGCCCACGGCCGCTCCGTCGACGCCCGTCCGCGCGGCGAGCTTCGCGCCGCAGCCGATCGTCTCCGAGCAGGTCGCGGCGCCCGTCCTGCGCGGCGCGCTGCCCGTGAGCGCGAACGCCTCCGCCCAGCTCGTCGGCATCTTCTTCGCGAGCCCCGATCAGCCCGCCGCCGGCTTCGCGCAGCGCGAGGCGTTCGGGGAGGTGCTCGTCCAGCCGAACCAGTCGCTGCGCGCGCCGCGCTGATACCAAACGGCCTCTCACGCGTTGATTTTCGCCGCGCGGGCGCACAGAGTGCCCCTGCGATTGCGCGAGGGAGCCTTGCCTTGTCCGATTTTCTTCACGGCGTACGCGAGACGCTGCGCACGACCTGCCTGACGCTCGCGGCCGCCGCGACGTTCGCCGCCTTCGGCGCGAGCGCCTCCGCCCAGGATTTCCAGACCGCCGCCCAACAGGCGCTCCTGATGGACGAGGTGACGGGCGCGATCCTGTACGCCAAGAACATCGACGAGCCGATGGTGCCGGCCTCGATGACGAAGGTGATGACGGTCGCCGTGATCGTCGACGAGATGCGCAAGGGGCGGCTTTCCGAGACCACGGAATTCACGGTCTCCGAGGACGCCTGGCGGCGCGGCGGGGCGCCCTCGCGCGGGTCGACCATGTTCGCCGAGATCGGCAGCCGCATCGCGCTTCCCGATCTCCTGCGGGGAATCATCGTGCATTCGGGCAACGACGCGGCGATCGCCGCCGCGGAGGGCATCGCCGGCAGCGAGCAGGCTTTCGCGCGGATGATGACGAATTACGGCCGCTCGATCGGGATGCGCGTCTCCGAATTCCGCAACGCCACCGGCTTCCACGATCCCGAGCAGGTGACGACCGCGCGCGAGCTCGCGCTGCTCGCCCGCCACCTGATCGAGGAGGCGCCGGAGATCTGGGCGATCTTCGGCGAGGAGGAATTCACCTGGAACGGCATCCGCCAGCGCAACCGCTTCCCGCTGCTCGGCATGAATATCGGCGCGGAGGGCGGCAAGACGGGCTTCGTGACGGAATCCGGCCACGGGCTCGTCGGCTCGGCGGTGCAGAACGACCAGCGCCTGATCGTCGTCGTCAACGGCCTGCCGAGCGAGGCCGCGCGCGCGACCGAATCGCGCCGCCTCGTCGAATGGGGCTTTCGCGCCTTCGAGCGGCGCCGCCTGTTCGAGCCGGGGGAGGAGATCGGCCGCGCGCAGGTGTTCGGCGGCGAGAGCGCGCACGTGCCGCTCGTGAGCGGCCGCCCCGTCGAGGTGCTGTTCCCGCGCGGGACGAACGAGCGGCTCTCCGCGCGGATCGTCTACGAGGGGCCGCTGCGCCCGCCGGTCGAGGCGGGGACGCCGGTCGGCTTCCTGCGCGTCACCCGCGGCGACACGGTGGTGCTCGAAGCGCCGCTCGAGACCGGCGCGAGCGTGCCGCAGGGACCGCTGACCCGTCGCGCCATGGACGGCGCCTGGGAGCTCGTCTCCGGCGGCGTGCGCCGGGCGATCTGGGGCGAATGAGAGCGGGCGAGGCGGCTGATCGGGGGCGCGTCGGGGGGCGATGACCGCACGGTTCATCACGTTCGAGGGCGGCGAGGGCGCCGGCAAGACGACGCAGATCGCGCGGCTCGCCGAGCGCCTGCGCGCGCGCGGCGAGGCGGTCGTCACCACCCGCGAGCCCGGCGGCTCGCCGCGCGCCGAGGCTTTGCGCGCCGCGATCCTGAGCGGGGAGGGCAAGGCGCTCGGCCCCTTCGCCGAGGCGCTCCTCTTCGCCGCCGCGCGGCGCGACCATCTCGACGAGACCATCCGGCCCGCGCTCGCCCGCGGCGCGATCGTCTTGTGCGACCGCTTCGCCGATTCGACCCGCGCCTATCAGGGCGCCGCGGGCGCCGTGCCGGTCGCGGCGATCGAGGCGCTCGAGCGCTGGGCGATCGGCGACACCCGGCCGGACCTGACGCTCGTCCTCGATCTCCCCGTCGAGACCGCGCTCGCGCGCGCGGCGGCGCGGCGGGGGGCGGGGGAGGAGGCCGATCGCTACGAGGCGGAGGGCCGCGCCTTCCACGAGCGCCTGCGCGAGGCCTTCCGCGGGATCGCCGCGGCGGAGCCCGAGCGCTGCGTCCTCGTCGACGCGTCCGGGGCGCCGGACGCCGTCGCCGAGCGCGTGGCGGCGATCGTCGAGGCGCGGCTCGGAGGCCCCGTCGAGCGGCCGGCCTTGCGTGGTCCCGATCGCGAGAGCCTCCATGCCGGCTGACAAGAATGCCGGGCTCGAGCCCGATCGCCTCCCCGGCCTGCCGCATCCGCGCGAGCGCCACGTCCTCTTCGGTCACGAGGAGGCGGAGCATGGCTTCCTCGAGGCCTATCGCGCGGGGCGGCTGCACCATGCCTGGCTGATCGGCGGGCCGGAGGGCATCGGCAAGGCGACGCTCGCCTATCGCATCGCTCGCTTCCTGCTGGAGCACGGCGGCGTCGCCACCCGGGGGGAGGGGGCCGCGGGCCTCGACGTCCCGGCCGAGAGCCGCACGTCCCGCCTCGTCGCCGGCCTAGCCCATCCCGGCCTCGCGGTGCTGCGGCGCGTGCCCGGCACCGAGAAGAAGGGTCCCTCGACGACGATCCCCGTCGACGAGGTGCGCAAGGCGCTCCAGCTCTTCGGCTCCACGGCCGCGGACGGGGGCTGGCGCGTCTGCATCGTCGATTCCGCGGACGATCTGACCGCGGCGCCGGCCAACGCGCTCCTCAAGATGGTCGAGGAGCCGCCGCCGCGCTCGCTGTTCCTCATCCTCGCGCACCGCCCGCAACAGGTCCTGCCGACGATCCGCTCGCGTTGCCGCAAGCTGATCCTGCGCCCCCTCGACGATCCGACGCTCGCGCGGGTGATCCGCTCGCTGCCCGACCCCGTCGGCACGGCGCCCGACGACGCGCTCGCGACCGCTCTGCGCGCGGCCGAGGGATCGGCGCGGCGCGCGATCGCGCTCCTCGATCCCGACCGCGCCGAGACGGTGACCCGCACCGAGCGCCTCCTCGCGCGCCTGCCCGAGATCGATTGGCGCGGCGTGATGGCCCTCGCCGAGCGCGTCTCGCGCAAAGGCGCCGACGAGGATCTCGCGCTCGCGCTCGAGACGGTGGAGCGCTGGGCGTCCGCCAGCATCGCCGCACGGGCGGGGGAGGGGGCCGCGCGCCTTGCGCCGCTCGTCGAGGTGTGTGAGAAGTCCGCCCGCGCCGCCGCCGAGGCCGACGTGTACAATCTCGATCGACGCCCGCTCGTCCTCGAGCTGTTCGGAGACCTTGCCGCGGCGATGCGCGGGACGACATAACGTGAGCGAGCGCCGCTCCCGGCGCCGGGAACCGAGCGCATGCCCGAGAAGACGCCCTTCTACATCACGACCGCGATCTCCTATCCCAACGGAGCGCCGCATATCGGCCACGCCTACGAGGTGGTCGCCGCGGACGCGATCGCGCGCTTCAAGCGCATCGAGGGGCACGACGTCTTCTTCATGACGGGCACCGACGAGCACGGCCTGAAGATCCAGCAGACCGCGCGCCGCGACGGCCAGAGCGCGCGCGCCTTCGTCGACGCGATGGCGCCGAAGTTCCAGGCGATGGGCGAGCGGCTCGGCTGCTCCTTCGACCGCTTCATCCGCACGACGGATGCGGACCATTACGCCGCCGTGAGCGAGCTTTGGAAGCGCATGGAGGCCCGCGGGGACATCTATCTCTCGCGCTATTCGGGCTGGTACTCGGTGCGCGACGAGGCCTATTTCGACGAGAGCGAGCTGACGCTCCACCCCGACGGCCGCCGCACGGCGCCGACCGGCTCGCCGGTCGAATGGGTGGAGGAGGAGAGCTATTTCTTCCGCCTCTCGGCCTATCAGGAGAAGCTCCTCGCCCATTACGAGGCGAACCCGGACTTCATCGGCCCCGACAGCCGCCGCAACGAGGTCGTCGCCTTCGTCAAGCGCGGGCTGCAGGACCTCTCCGTCTCGCGCACGACCTTCGATTGGGGCGTGCCTGTGCCGGGCGATCCGAAGCACGTGATGTACGTCTGGGTCGACGCGCTGACGAACTATCTCACCGGCACGGGCTATCCGGACGCGGATCACCCCCGCGCGCGCTTCTGGCCCGCCGACGTGCACATCATCGGCAAGGACATCGTGCGCTTTCACGCGGTCTATTGGCCGGCCTTCCTGATGTCGGCGGGCGTGCCTCTGCCCAAGCGCGTCTTCGGGCACGGATTCCTCCTCAATCGCGGGGAGAAGATGTCGAAATCGGTCGGCAACGTGGTCGATCCGTTCTCGCTCGCCGACGCCTACGGCGTCGACCAGATCCGCTATTTCTTCCTGCGCGAGGTGCCCTTCGGCCAGGACGGCAATTATTCCCACGAGGCGATCGTCAACCGCATCAATGCGGATCTCGCCAACGATCTCGGAAATCTCGCGCAGCGCTCGCTGTCGATGATCGCCAAGAATTGCGACGGTGCGGTTCCCGCCTGCGGGGCCCTCACGGAGGCCGATCGCGCGATCCTCGCCGCCGCCGACGCGCTGCCGGAGAAGGGCCGCGCGGCGATGCGCAATTTCGCGCTCCACACGCTCCTCTCCGACATCTGGGCGGTCGTCGGCGACGCCAACCGCTATTTCGCGAGCGAGCAGCCCTGGGCGCTCAAGAAGACCGATCCCGCGCGCATGGAGACGGTCCTCTACGTCACGATCGAGGTCCTGCGCGCGGTCGGCATCGCGACGCAGCCCGTGATCCCGGAGGCCGCGGGCAAGCTCCTCGATCTCATCGCCGTGCCGGCCGAGCGCCGGATGCTGGCGGATGTGGGGGAGGTGGGCCGGCTCGCCCCCGGCACGGCGCTGCCTTCGCCCGCCCCGATCTTCCCCCGCTGGGTCGAGCCGGACGCGGGCGCGTGAGGGAGCGGGGCGCGGTGCTCGTCGACAGCCATTGCCACCTCGATTATCCGGACCTCGCCGCGGATCTCGACGGCGTGCTCGCGCGCGCCGAGGCGGCGGGGGTCGGGCGCGTCGTGACGATCTCGACCCATGTCGCGCGCGCGCGCATCTACGAGGCTTTGGCCGAGCGCGATGCCCGGGTGTTCTCCACGATCGGCACGCACCCGCATTACGCCGGCGAGGAGCCGGATACCCGGGTCGAGACGCTCGTCGCGCTCGCGCGCCACCCGCGCTGCATCGCGATCGGCGAGGCGGGGCTCGATTTCCATTACGACAAGAGCCCGCGTGACGTGCAGGCCCACGTCTTCCGCACGCACATCGCCGCCGCGCGCGAGAGCGGCCTGCCGCTCGTGATCCACGCGCGCGAGGCGGACGCGGAGATGATCGCGATCCTCTCCGAGGAGATGGCGCGCGGGCGCTTCTCGGCGGTGCTGCATTGCTTCTCGTCGGGCGCCGAACTCGCGCGGGTCGGCGTGGAGCTCGGGCTGTACGTGTCCTTCTCGGGCATCGTCACCTTCAACCGATCGGAGGAGCTGCGCGCGATCGCACGCTCCGTGCCGCTCGAGCGCATCCTGGTCGAGACCGACGCGCCCTATCTCGCGCCGCAGCCCAAGCGCGGCAAGCCGAACGAGCCGGCTTACGTCGCGATGACGGCGGCGAGCCTCGCGCAGACGCTCGGCCTGACGCCGGACGCGCTGGCGCGCGCGACGACCGCGAATTTCTACCGGCTCTTAGCCAAGGCGGCGGCGCTCGACGGGGTCTTGGCGGGGGAGGGGGCGGCGTGAGGGTGGTCGCGACGATCCTCGGCTGCGGCTCCTCGGGCGGCGTTCCCCGCCCCGGCTCGGGCTGGGGCAAGTGCGATCCGGCCGAGCCGAAGAACGGGCGCCGCCGCTGCTCGATCCATGTCGCGGCCCACGGCGCGAACGGGACCACGAGCGTCCTCGTCGACACCTCGCCGGACCTGCGCCTCCAGCTGATCGACAACGACATCAAGCACCTGGACGCCGTTCTTTACACGCACGATCACGCCGACCACACCCACGGCATCGACGACCTGCGCCCGCTCGTGATCCATATGCGCCGGCGCATCCCGATCTATTGCGACGCCGCGACCTCCGCCTCGCTGAACGCGCGCTTCTCCTATTGCTTCGTCACGCCGCCCGGCTCCGACTACCCGCCGATCCTGGAAGAGCGCCGCATCCACGATCCCGAACCCGTCGCGGTCGAGGGCGCCGGCGGGCGGCTCGAGGCCTGGCCGATCCGGGTCGCGCATGGCGGGCAGGACGCGCTCGGCTTCCGTTTCGGCGATTTCGCCTACATGCCCGATGTCAGCGCGATGTCGCCCGAGGCGGAAGCCGCGCTCGGCGGGCTCGACGTGCTGGTGATCGACGCTTTGCGCGACACGCCCCATCCGAGCCATTTCAGCGTCTCGGACGCGCTCGCGCTCATCGAACGGGTGCGCCCGAAACGCGCGGTGCTCACCAATCTCCACACCGATCTCGACTACAACGCGCTCGCCGCGCGGCTGCCCGAGGGGGTGGAGCCGGCTTATGACGGGATGCGGCTCGGGTTGTGAGGGGGTGAGGGGGAGCGGCTCCAGGGGTGTCATCCCCGGCCGGAGCCGCGAAGCGGCGGAGGCAAAGGGGACCCAGCGCCGATAAGATACTTGCGGAGCAAGCGCTTGCGGCGGCGTCTAGCCGCCTGGTCGGCGGTACGATCGTGTGCTCCGCACACGTCTTGGTGCCGGGTCCACTTCCCCTGCGCACGCTCCGCGTGCTCCGGCCGGGGATGACACGGGGAACGGCGGTCTCCACATCTCAGCCGACGGTTCCGACATAGCGCTCCACCTCGATGTCCCCGTAGCGCCGACGCGCTTGAGCGATATCGAAGCTGTTCTGCATGCGCATCAAGGTGTCCATGGACACCCCGAACGCCTTCTCGATGCGAAGTGCCATCTCGGGCGAGAGCGCGGCACGCTCGTTGAGGAGCGCGGACAGGGCAGGGCGGGTGACGCCGAGCACGCTCGCCGCATCCGTGACGGACAGATCGAGCGGCTCGATGATCTCGTGTCGGATGAACCCGCCCGGGTGCGCGGGGCTCTTCATCCGGATGCCGGCCGTGACGTTCACGAGCGCCTCCTCAATGATAGTCCTCATAATCGAGATCGATTATCTCGATCTCCTCTTGATCGATGCGAAACGTCAGGCGCCAGTTCCTCGTCACGAACAGGCTCCATTCCCCCTTGCGGTCACCGGACAGTTTGTGGGCTTTCCAGCTCGGTACGGACCGCAGCTCGTCTTCGTGTTCCATGTCCTGCAAGAACGAGAGCATCCGTCGAAGCTTGTCGGCCACGGCGGGCTGAACCCCACTCGCATCATCATCCTCGATCAGACGCCGGAGGCCTTTGTGCAGGACGTTGCGTATCCGCATGGCGAGATCATTAGAATATTGTTCGTCGCCCGTCAAGCCACGCTTTACACCCGCATCACCCCATCAGCATCCACCCGCAAACCCCTACGAGACAAGCCCCGAACACCGCATCCACACTCCGCCCCGACGCTCCGCGGGCCAAAATCCGCGCGAGCGCGATGCCGGCGAGCGTCCAGGCGACGAAGGCGACGAGATTGTTGAGGGTGAAGACGAGCGTGAGCGCGAGCACGCGGCCCATCTGGTCGGCGCCGGGCTCGAGGAACTGGCTGAACAGGAGGCCGATGATCAGATAGGCCTTGGGGTTGAGGACGAGGATCACGGCGCCGTCGCGGAAGCGCGCACCCGTCGCCGGGCCGAGACCGGCGGCGCTGCGATCGGACGCTACGGCCGCGCGCAAGAATCCGAGGCCGAGCCAGCCGACATAGAGCGCGCCGGCGATGCGCATGACGCGCGCGACGTCCGGATCGGTGACGATCGCAAGCCCGATGCCGAGCCCGATCGCGGCGGTGACGACGAAGGTCGCGACATGGTAGCCCGCGAGCGCCGGCCAGGCGGCGGCGAGCCCGCCGCGGGCGCCGAGCGCGGCGAAGAAGCCGTTGCCGGGCCCGGGGCTGTAGGCGAGCGGGAAGAGGAAGACGAGGAGCGCGAGGAGGGTCGGCAGATCCATGGCAAGGCTCACAGGGCAAGGCTCCGAGGGCGGGCAACGGCACCGATCCTCGCCGGATGCGCGCCGGGGCACGACCCGATAGCGCCGCCCGAAAGTGATGATCTTGGTTCCATAATATATCTTATGCGAAACCCTTATCCCCGCCGCCCCCTTCCCCGACCGGCGCCCGCGCACGACAAAGTGCCTCGACGCCGTTCCCGTTTTGCTCCATGGTCCGATCCATGAATCGCGACGAGGATCTCCAGAGGCATCTTGGCCCCGAGCCGTCCGCGGGGTCCGCCTCGGCCTCGCTGTCCGCGCGGGCGCGCGCGGCGGTGGCGCCGCAACGCCCCTATCTCGAGGGGCTCAATCCCGAGCAGCGGCGCGCCGTGGAGACGACGGACGGGCCCGTCCTCGTGCTCGCCGGCGCCGGCACCGGCAAGACGCGGGTGCTGACGACGCGCATCGCCCATCTGATCGCGACCGGCAAGGCGCGGCCCTCCCAGGTCCTCGCGGTCACCTTCACCAACAAGGCCGCGCGCGAGATGAAGGAGCGCGTGGCGCTCCTCCTCGGCGGCGTCGCCGAGGGCATGCCCTGGCTCGGCACCTTCCACGCGATCTCGGCCAAGATCCTGCGCCGCCACGCCGAACTCGTCGATCTCAAGCCGGATTTCACCATTCTCGGCATGGACGACCAGCTGCGGCTCCTCAAGCAGGTGATCGCGGCCGAGGACATCGACGAGAAGCGCTGGCCGGCCCGCCAGCTCGCGGGCGTGATCGACGATTGGAAGAACCGGGGCCTGCATCCCGACAAGGTGCCGAAGGGCGAGGCGGCGTCCTTCGCCTTCGGCAAGGGAATCGCGCTCTACGCGGCCTATCAGGAGCGCTTGAAGACGCTCAACGCCGCCGATTTCGGCGATCTCCTGCTCGAGTGCCTGCGCCTCTTCCGCGAGCATCCGGACGTGCTCCAGGGCTATCAGGACCGGTTCCGCTACATGCTGGTGGACGAGTACCAGGATACCAACGTCGCCCAATATCTCTGGCTCCGGCTTCTCGCGCAGGGCCGGCGAAACCTCGCCTGCGTCGGCGACGACGATCAGTCGATCTACGGCTGGCGCGGGGCGGAGGTCGACAACATCCTGCGCTTCGAGCACGATTTCCCCGGCGCGACCGTGGTGCGGCTCGAGCGCAATTACCGCTCGACCGGCCATATCCTCGCCGCCGCCTCCCACCTGATCGCCCACAACGAGGGCCGCCTCGGCAAGACGCTGCGCACGGACGACGAGCCGGGCGAGAAGGTCACGCTCACCGGCGCCTGGGATTCGGAGGAGGAGGCGCGGCTCATCGGCGAGGAGATCGAGAGCCTCCAGCGCGAGGGCCATTCGCTGTCCGAGATGGCGGTCCTCGTGCGCATCTCGGCGCAGATGCGCGAGATCGAGGATCGCTTCGTGCAGCTCGGCCTCCCCTATCGCGTGATCGGCGGCCCGCGCTTCTACGAGCGCGCCGAGATCCGCGACGCGCTCGCCTATCTGCGCATCGTCGCCCAGCCGGCGGACGATCTCGCCTTCGAGCGGATCGTCAACACGCCCAAGCGCGGCCTGGGCGACGCGACGCTGCAGGTGCTCCACGGACACGCGCGCGCCGCCAAGGTCCCCCTCCTCCAGGCGGCGCGCTTCCTCGTCGAGACGGACGAGCTCAAGCCCAAGGCGCGGGGCGCGCTTCGCGATTTCGTCGGGTCCGTCGCCCGCTGGGCGCAGGAATCCGAGCGGCTGCCGCATTCCGAGCTCGCGCGCGTGGTGCTCGAGGAATCCGGCTACACGGAGATGTGGCAGCGCGACAAGTCGGCGGATGCGCAGGGGCGGCTCGAGAACCTCAAGGAGCTCGTGCGCTCCATGGAGGACTTCCCCGACCTCGCCGCCTTCCTCGAGCACGTCTCGCTGGTGATGGACGCCAACGAAGGCGAGGGCGAGGACAAGGTCTCGCTGATGACGCTGCACGCCGCCAAGGGGCTCGAATTCGAGACCGTGTTCCTGCCCGGCTGGGAGGAGGGCCTGTTCCCCTCCCAGCGCGCGCTCGACGAGAGCGGCCAGGCGGGATTGGAGGAGGAACGCCGCCTCGCCCATGTCGGGATCACCCGGGCGCGGCGGCGCGCGAAGATCTATTTCGCCGCCAACCGCCGCATCCACGGGATGTGGAACGCGACCGCCCCTTCCCGCTTCGTCGACGAATTGCCGGAGGGCTCGGTCGAGGTGGTGGAGGCGCCCGCGCAATATTCCGCCTCGGCCGGCTATGGCGGCCAGGGCGCCTCCCGCTTCGACCGGATCGCGCCCTTCGGCTCGACCTACGCGACGCCCGGCTGGCAACGGGCCCAGGCCAACATGCGCGCCCAAGCCGAGAGCCCGCGCGGCCGCGGCGGCTTCTCCGAGCCGCGCCGGGGGCCGCTCGTGATCGAAGGCGAGCTCGTCGCGAAATCGAGCGGGCCGGCTTCGGCCTATTCGGTCGGCACGCGCGTCTTCCACATCAAGTTCGGCCCGGGCACGGTCGCGGCGGTCGACGGCAACAAGCTGACGGTCGATTTCGACAAGGCAGGGCGCAAGATGGTGCTCGACAGCTTCGTCGAGAAGACGTGAGCCCCCCTCCCCTGCGCGATCCCTCCCCGTAGGGGAGGGTGGCCTCGGAGCGTAAGCGAACGAGGTCGGGTGGCGCCCGAGGCTCGGAGGATTTCCGCCCACCCGGGCCGCCCCGGCCGCTGTCGCTGCGCTCCAGCGTCCACTCTCCCCTACGGGGAGGGAGTGGCGCGAGGATCCCTCCCCGTAGGGGAGGGCGGCCTCGGAGCGTAAGCGAACGAGGTCGGGTGGGGCCCGAGGCTCGGAGGATTCCCGCCCACCCGGGCCCCACCCGGCCGCTGTCGCTGCGCTCCAGCGTCCACCCTCCCCTACGGGAAGGGATCGGCGCGAGAATCCCTCCC
>NZ_JBKBQG010000027.1:0-56915 GCF_046292825.1 Salinarimonas sp.
AGCCGCAACGCCGAATTATTTTTCGGGGCCTTTGCCATGAAGAATGCCTCGCAAGTCGTTAAACTTGTGAGACATTTTCTCACAGCTGCGCTCGGAAATCAACACGAGCCCTAGTGGCTGGGCCGCCGCCCGGGGCGGCTTTCCATTTTTCCACGCGTCCTCGTTTGCCGCCGCGCCGAAACCCGCTAGAGAGTGGCCGCCCGCAGGTCGCGGGCTGAAGCCAGGCTCAGAAGTCGCCCATGCTCGTCGCCCGCTCGATCGCCTTCAACGCGCTCTATTATCTCAACCTGATCGTCTGGATGATCGTCTTCCTGCCGAGCCTCGCGATGGAGCGGCACGTGTTCCGGCGGGTGGCGGAGGCGTGGGCGCGCTCTTCGCTCTGGCTCCTGCGCGTCGTGGCGGGCACGAAGGTCGAGTTCCGCCATACCGAGCGCCTGCCGAAGGGCGGCTGCATCGTCGCCTCCAAGCACCAGTCGCTCTGGGAGACGTTCGCGCTCCTCGTCATCCTCGACGACCCGGTCTACGTGCTCAAGCGCGAGCTGATGTGGATCCCCTTCTTCGGCTGGTACGCCTGGAAGGCCCGCTCGGTCCCCGTCGATCGCAAGGGCCGCACGAGCGCACTCTCGCTGATGACGACGCGTGCGGCGGAGGAGATCGCCGACGGGCGGCAGATCATCATCTTCCCCGAGGGCACGCGCCGCCCGCCCGGCGCGGAACCGGCCTACAAGTTCGGCATCGCCAAGCTGTATCAGCGCCTCGGCGTCCCCGTCGTTCCGGTGGCGCTCAATTCCGGCCTCTATTGGCCGCGCCGCAAGGCGATCCGCCGGCCGGGCACGATCCTCGTCGAGGTGCTCGAGCCGATCGCGCCGGGCGAGCGTCCCGAGGCGGTGTTCCAGCTCCTTCAGGAGCGGCTGGAGGCGGCGTCGAACCGGCTCCTCGCCGAGGGCATCGCCGAGCTCGAGCGCCTCGGCTGCGCGCCGCCCGGCATCGCGCCGAGAGACGCCGAGCCGCCGCGCTGATCGCTCCGTTTCTGGAACCATTCGCAAGCGATCGCAGCCGAAATTGGTGGCGACGTCGAAGATCGTCCCAATGACTCGTTGATGCTTCTCGACTAGATCTCGCGACGAGACGGTCGCCGCGGTCGCGGGCCGCTCGCGTGGCATTCGGAAGCATCGGACATGCGTATCCATTTCCCCTCCCGCCTGCGCCTCGGCGCGATCCTCCTCGCGCTCGTCGCGATCGCCGTCGCGCCGGCGGCGGCGCGGGCGCAGATGCCGGGCGAGCTCCTCGTCGTCTGGACGCTCCCCGACGGCAGTGAACTCGAGCGGCGGACCCTGTCGCTCGACGAGATCGAAGCGATCGAGCCCGCCGGCATCGTCACGACCACGCCCTGGAACGAGCGGGCCGTCCGCTTCGACGGCGCGCTCTTCGCGGCGCTCGCCGAGAGCGGTCCGCGGCCCGCGATCGAAGCGCGGCTCGTCGCGCTCAACGATTATTCCATCACGGTTCCGGCCGAGGATTGGCGGAACTGGCCCATCGTGCTGGCCTCGCGCAGCGACGGCACCCGCATGCGGGTGCGCGACAAGGGCCCCCTGTGGCTGGTCTACCCGCTCGACGAGCACCCCGAGCTGCGCCGCCAAATGTACATGGCGCGCAAGATATGGCAGGTTCGTGCCGTCACGTTCGTGGTGGAGCCCGAATGATCGGTCGCGGTCGCCTCGCCCTGGTCGCCGTTCTCGTCCTCGCCTGCGGCGTGTTCATCGCGGCGACGGCCTGGGTGTACCGCGCCCAGATCGAGCAGAAGACGCTGCTTGCGGAATCCGTGCGCAGCTCGGGCTGGGTCTCCTACCACACGCAGCTCGAATACGTGCGCTCCATGGCCGCGCTCGAGACGGCGCTCGACCATCCGAGCCCCGAGCGCCTGTCCACCCTCGCGCTGCGCCTCGAAATCCTCATGTCGCGCCTGCCGATCCTCGCGCAGTCCGAAGAGGCGGCGACGCTCGTCGAGATCGAGGGCGTGGCCCGGGTGGCGGACGCGCTCGGCGCCGATGTCGAGGCGGTCCTCGACGAACTCGCGATGATGGCGCCGGGCGCGCCGGAGAACGCCATACGGCTCGCGGCGTGGCGCGAGACGCTCGCGCCCTACGCGGTCGAGCTCCAGCGCATCCTCCAGGAGGCGGTCGCCTACAACGACCGCGTCTATCGCCGCGAGCGCGAACTCGGCAAGACCACGGCGATCCTGCCGCTCCTGTCGCTCGTCCTCTCGGGCTCGATCCTCGTCGCGATGCTGCTGATCCAGGCCTCGCGCGCCGAGCGGCGGCTCGACGCCATGCGGCGCGCCCGCGCGGAGGCCGCCGAGAACGATGCGAGCCTCACGCGCGTCGTCGAGGCGGCGCCGACGGCCTTCGCGGTGGTCGACCCCTATTCGCACGCGGTGACCTTCCTCAACCGCGCGGCCGGCTGCCTCATCCACCCGAGCCCGACCCACCCGGCCTGGCGCGATTGCGTCGCCCGCGCGCGCGCGGCCGTGCGCGCCGCCTCGCTCGGCGAAGCCGCGGATAGTCGCGAGACGGCGCACGCCCGGGTGACGCTCATCCATCCCCTCGGCGGGCCCATCAGCTGCGACGTCTTCGAGAGCCGGATCGTCTGGGGCGGGCGCGAGCAGCTCCTGATCGCCATCGTCGAGACCGGGCAGGTGCGCCACGACGAGCGCATGGCGATGCAGGCCTCGACGCTCGCCACGATGGGCGAGATGGCCGCCGCCATCGCCCACGAGATCAACCAGCCGCTCGCCACGATCAAGATGGCGAGCGCCAATGCGCGTGCGATCGCCGAGAGCGGGGGCGAGCCGGAGAAGGTGATCGCCAAGCTCGTGCGAATCGAGGCTCAGATCGATCGGGCGCGTCGCATCACCGATCAGATCCGACGCCTCGTGCGCCGCTCGGACGGGCGCAAGGCGCCGTTCCCGATCGTCGAGGCGACGGAGGTCGCGGTGGGCGTCATGGCGGAGCATTTCCGCCGCAGCGACATCGGCCTCGTCATCTCGCTGAAGGCCGCGCCGGACCTCCTCGTGGACGGGGATCGGACCCTGTTCGAGCAGGTCCTCGTCAACCTCCTGACCAATGCCCACGACGCCGCCCGCAGGATCAAGGGGGAGGACCCGTGGGCCGCGCCGCGGCGCGTGTGCGTCTGCGCCAAGGTCGTCGGCTCGGAGGTCGTCGTCTTCGTCAGGGACGATGCCGGCGGCATCGCGCCGGAGGTGCTGGAGCGGCTGTTCGAACCCTTCGTCACGACGAAGCCCCCCGGCGAGGGCACGGGGCTCGGCCTGTCCCTGTGCCGCAAGATCGTGGCGGACATGGGCGGACGCATCGCCGGGCGCAACGATCGCGGCGGCGCCCTCTTCGAGGTGGCGCTGCCGCTCCACGCGGCCGCCGCCGCCCCCCTCCCCGCCGCGCAGCCCGCCGAGAAGCGCGCGCGAACGGAGGAGGCGGCATGATCCTCGTGGTCGACGACGAGCCGGAATTCCTCGAGGAGGTGCTCGACACGCTCGCGCGCCGGGGGCTCTCCGCGACGGGCGAGAGCGACCCCACGCGAGCGCTCGATCGCCTCGCGCGCGAGCCCGAGATCGACCTCGTGCTCACCGACCTCGCGATGCCGGGGCTCGACGGCGTCTCGCTGATGACGGGGGCGCGCCATGCGCCCGGGGCTCCGCAGGGGCGTCGCTTCGTCGTCATGAGCGGGCACGCGGGCGAGAGCGGCTTCTCGGCCGCGCGCGCCGCCGGCGCGTCCGCCGTCATCCGCAAGCCGGTCTCGGAGGAGGAGCTCCTCCGCATCCTGAGCATCGCTTCAAGCCATTCTTGACGGATGCGAACTATGCTAGGTTCGTATTCGATCGTTTCCGAGCGGGTAGTCCCATGTCCGGATTAGCGTTTCGTCAGGAGCCTCGTCTGGACGTCGTCGCGCTGCTCGTCGACGACGACGACGTATTCCTCGAGGAATTGGCGGAGGGGCTCGCGCCGCTCGGCATTCGCGCGTGCCGCGCGGGCGACGCCACGGAGGCGCTCGCGCTGCTCGACAGCCGGGCCGAGATCGCCGTCATCGTGGTCGATGTCGGGCTGCCGCGAATCGACGGGCTCGAGCTCATCCGCAAGCTGAAGAGCCGGCGGCGCGAGCGGCCCCTGCCCGCGATCGTGCTCACCGGCGAGGCGACGCTCGAGCGCGCGGTGGCCGCGCTGCGGGCCGACGCGGTCGACTTCCTGCAGAAGCCCGTCGACGCCTCCGAGGTCGCGCAGGCGATCCACGCCGCCGCCGACGCCGCCGCCGGCCTGCCGTCGAACCCGGCCGGGGGCGAGCCGCGCCAGAAGCCGCCGCAGGAGCGCATCGGCTCGCTGATGGCGCTGCGCAAGGAGCGCAAGAAGATCTTCGGCGCCGACCTGTTCGAGGACCCGGTCTGGGAGATGCTCCTCGATCTCGCCAATGCCGACGCGCGCGGGCGGGAGGTGCCGGTGACGAGCCTGTGCCTCGTCTCGGGCGTCTCGACGACGACGGCGCTGCGGCGCATCGACGACATGGCCGAGGCCGGCCTCGTCACCCGCCGCCGCGACCTCACCGACGGCCGCCGCGTGCTCGTCGGCCTCACCGACGACGGAAGGGCCAAGGTCGAGCGCTACCTGTCGAGCCTCGAGCGCACGCTGGGGTGAGCGCGCGGCGCCCTCGCCCGCGCGCTCTCAGCCCGGGCGGGCCCCCTCCCCTTCGAGCAGGCGCAAAACGGCGTGGGCGGTCTGCCAGGACGTCTCGACGTCGACCGCGAGGCGAACGCGACCCTCGCCGCGCGCCTCGATGCGCACACCCTGCTCGCTCGCCCCGCTGTCGCGGCTCTGGCCCCCCGTCAGGGCCTCGACGGGCATGTCGAGCGCCCGCGCGAGCGCCGCGACGCAATCGAGCCGGCGCGGCACGCTGCGGCCCTTGGCATACGACCACACGCTGACATCGCTCAGGCGCACGCCCGGCGGCAGATGGGGCTGCGCGCGCCGCGCCGCCTCGCGATAGGTGAGGCCGCGGCACTTGATGGCCTGCCAGAGATTGTGGGCGAAGATCTCGCGATCGAGGTCGAGCGTCCGCTCCTTGCTCGCACGTCGCCTCACGCCGGACTTCATCGCACGCCTCACGCTCCACGGCCCGCCGGAACGGGCGGGACGTTACGTCGCTAGAGCCTGGCGGACTTCGTTGCGAGGCGAGATGCTTCCGGCTCGCATCCGATTGTATTCAAATCTGGAGCAATTCTGGCGCGAGCCGCGCCCCGCGCGTGCGGGAGATCGCGGCTCCGGCGCCCGGAACGACTCGCGCTGCGAGGGACGCGCGAATCCTCAGCTCGGCAACCCGATGCGCCGGATCTCCCACACGAGCTCCACCCCGCTCGCCTCGCGCACCCGCCGGCGCACCTCCTCGCCGAGCGCCTCGATCTCGGACGCGCTGGCGCCGCCGTGATTGACGAGGAAGTTGCAGTGCAGCTCGGAGACCTGGGCGTCGCCCATGCGCAGGCCGCGGCAGCCGGCGGCGTCGATCAGCTCCCAGGCCTTGGCGCCGGGCGGGTTCTTGAAGGTCGAGCCGCCGGTGCGGGTGTTGACGGGCTGGGTCGCCGCGCGCGCGTCGGTGATCTCGTTCATGCGCGCGAGGATCGTCTGCGGATCGCCCGGCGTGCCGCGGAAGGCGGCTTGCGTGAAGATCACGTCGTCGGGGACCGCGCAGCCGCGATAGGCGAAACCCATCTGCGCGTTGTCGAAGGCGACGCGGCGGCCGCGCCGGTCGAGCCCGCGCGCCTCGACGAGCACGTCCTTCACCTCGCCGCCATAGGCGCCCGCATTCATGCGCAGAGCCCCGCCGATCGCGCCGGGCACGCCGCGCAGGAAGGCGAGCCCGTCGATTCCCGCCTCGGCCGCCGCCCGCGCGACCTTCACGTCCGGCGCACCCGCACCCGCGCGGACCTCGTGCGTGGCCGCGTCGACCGCGATGTCCGAAAAACCCTTGGCGAGGCGCACGAGCACGCCGGGCAGCCCGCCGTCGCGCACGAGCAGGTTCGAGCCGAGCCCGACGACGGTGACCGGGATCTCTTCGGGCAGGTTCTCGAGGAGATGGGCGAGATCCTCCTCGTCTTCCGGCGCGAACAGGGCCTGGACGGGCCCGCCGGTGCGGAACCAGGTCAGCGGCGCGGAGGGCGCGTTCGCCTTGAGCGATCCGCGCAGGTTCGGGGCGGCGGCGCGGATCTCGTCCGTGATGTCGGGCAGGCTCACGCGACCCGGGCCTCGAGCGCGGCGAGCTCGCCCGGCAGCGCGTTCGCCCATTGCGTGATGGTGCCCGCCCCGAGGCACACGACGAAATCGCCGGGCTTGGCGTATTGCCGCACGAGGCCCGGCAGCGCCTCCGGGCCGTCGAGCGCGATCGCGTGGCGATGGCCGCGCGACTTGAGGCCGGCGACGAGCCCGTCGCGATCCGCCCCCTCGATCGGCGCCTCGCCCGCCGCATAGACCGGCGCCACGAGCACGACGTCGGCATCGTTGAAGCACGTGCAGAAATCGTTGAAGAGCGCGGAGAGGCGCGTGTAGCGGTGCGGCTGCACGATGGCGATCACCTGGCCCTTCGTCGAGGCGCGCGCGGCGCGCAGCACCGCCGCGATCTCGACCGGGTGGTGGCCGTAATCGTCGAAGATCGTCGCGCCGTTCCACTCGCCGGTGCGCGTGAAGCGCCGCTTGACGCCGCCGAAGCCCGCGAGCGATTGCCGGATCGTCGCGCCCGAGACGCCGAGCTCGTGCGCGACCGCGATCGCCGCGGTGGCGTTGAGGGCGTTGTGGAGGCCGGGCATCGGCATCATCACGTCGTCGATGACGGCGGCGCGATCGTTCTTGCGGTCGCGGATCAGCACGTTGAAGCGGCTCACGCCGCCGGAGAGATCGACGTCGAGGAGCCGCACGTCGGCCTGCGGGTTGACGCCGTAGGTGACGATGCGCCGGTCCTCGATGCGCCCGACGAGATCCTGCACCGTCGGATGGTCGATGCACATCACCGCGAAGCCGTAGAAGGGGATGTTGTCGATGAAGGCGCGAAACGCGGCCTTGATCGCGTCGAAGCTGCCGAAATGGTCGAGGTGCTCGGGGTCGATATTGGTGACGACCGCGTAATCCGAGGGCAGCTTCAGGAAGGTGCCGTCCGATTCGTCGGCCTCGACCACCATCCAGTCGCTGCTGCCGAGCCGGGCATTGGTGCCGTAGGCGTTGATGATGCCGCCGTTGATCACGGTCGGATCGAAGCCGCCGCCGTCGAGCAGCGTCGCGACCAGCGAGGTCGTCGTGGTCTTGCCGTGGGTGCCTGCGACCGCGACGCAGGTCTTGAGGCGCATCAGCTCGGCGAGCATCTCCGCACGGCGCACGACGGGCAGGCGGGCCTCGCGGGCGGCGGCGAGTTCGGGATTGTCGCGGCGGATCGCGGTCGAGACGACGACCACCTCCGCCTCGCCGAGATTCTTCGCGTCGTGCCCGACGGCGACCCGCATCCCCGCCTCGCGCAGCCGCTTGACGTTGGCGTTGTCGGAGGCGTCCGAGCCCTGCACGTTGTAGCCGAGATTGTGCATCACCTCGGCGATGCCGGACATGCCGATGCCGCCGATGCCGATGAAATGGATGGGCCCGAGCTTGGGAGGGAGCTTCATCTGTCAGGACCTCTGGACCGGGTTCTCTCGTCCGACGGGCCGGCTCGAACAGGCCGCCGGCTCCGCTTCATATGCCAGGCTTCAACGCGGATGGCGCCGGATCGATGCGCGCGAGCCGCAAAATCGCCGCCGCGAGCCGCTCGGCGGCGTCCGTCACCCCCGCTTCGCGCGCGGCGAGGGCGGCGCTCGCGAGGAGCTCCGGATTCGAGAAGCGCCGCTCGAGTTCGGCCGCGAGCCGATCGGGCGTGAAGTCCTTTTGCGGCAGCATCAGGGCGGCGCCGCGATCGGCGAGCGTCGCGGCGTTCGCCGCCTGGTCCTGATCGAGCGCGCCCGGCAGCGGCACGAGGATCGAGGGCCGGCCGATCACGGCGAGTTCGGCGACCGTCGAGGCGCCGGCCCGGGAGACGACGAGATGCGCACTCGCGATGCGCTGCGGCAGGTCCTTGAAGAAGGGCGCGACCTCCGCCTCGACGCCGAGCGCGCGATAGGTCGAGGCGACGCGGGCGAGATCCTCGTCGCGGGCCTGCTGGACGATGGCGAGACGCCGCTGCATCTCGGAGGGGAGCTTGGCGATCGCGTCGGGCACGATCTCGGACATCACCCGCGCGCCCTGGCTGCCGCCGAACACGAGAAGGCGCATCGTCCCGCCCGGATGGTAGGCGGGATAATGCGCCCCGGCCGCCTCGATGACTGCGGGCCGAATGGGATTGCCGGTGTGGACGACGCGGCCCTGCGGCAAGCTCGGCAATCCGCGCACTTCGGGAAAGCCGGTCGCGACCAGGGAGGCGCGCTTGGCGAGGAAGCGGTTCGCGCGCCCGAGCACCGCGTTCTGCTCGTGGATGACGCGCGGGACGCCCGCGAGCCAGGCGGCGACGAGGGGCGGCACCGTCGGATAGCCGCCGAAGCCGACCACGGCCGCGGGCTCGAGCCGGCGGATCAGCGCCCGCGAGGCCGCGACCCCGCGCGCGAGCGTTCCCGCCGCCTCGATCGCCCGCACGAGCGAGCGCCCGGACGGGGTCGCCGCCGGCACCGACACCACCTCCTCGGCGGGAAAGCGATCGGCGAGCGCGCCGACGCGCTCGTCGGTCACGAGCGCGGTGCGCAGCCCGAGCCCGCGCAGGACGGTCGCGAGCGCCTCGGCCGGGAAGAGGTGCCCGCCGGTGCCGCCGGCGGCGAGCAGGATCAGAGGGGCCCGTCCGCTCATGCCGGACGCACCACGTAGCCGCGCGGCGCCTCGCGGCGCGCCTCGACGGAGGCCTCGAGCCCGTCGGCTCCGGGGCGGCGGCGGGTCAGCGCGATGATGCAGCCGGTGGCGAAAGCGAGCGAGATCAAGGAGGAGCCGCCATAGGAGATGAAGGGCAGGGTCATGCCCTTGGCCGGGACGAGGTGAACGTTCACCGCCATGTTGATGGCCGCCTGGAGCCCGAACATCAAGAGGAGACCCGTCACGGCGAGCCGGGAGAAGGCGTCCTCGGCGCGGCGCGCGAGCGAGAGCCCGCGCAGCACGATGAAGAGATAGACCGCGACGATGAACAGGCAGATCGCGATCCCGAACTCCTCCGCCGTCACCGCGAAGATGAAGTCCGTGTGCGCGTCCGGCAGGATGCGCTTGAAGGTGCCCTCCCCCGGCCCGCGGCCGAGCCAGCCGCCGGAGGTGAAGGAATTGAGCGCCGCCTCGACCTGGAAGCGATCGCCGCCGTCCTCCGAGAGGAAGCGCTCGATGCGCCCGCGCACGTGCGGCAGGAACTGGTAGGCGGCGAGGATCCCCGCGATGCCCGCGCCGCCGAGCCCCATCACCCAGAACCAGTGCAGCCCCGCGACGAAGAACATCGCCGCCCAGACCACGGTGATCAGCATCGTCTGCCCGAAATCCGGCTGCAGGATCAGCGGCACGATCGAGATCGGCAGGAGGAGGAGCGCGAGCGCCGGGCCCGGCATGTCCGAACGCGCCTTCTCCGAGAAGGCCCAGGCGGCGAGGACGACGAAAGCGGGCTTGAGGAATTCGGAGGGCTGCAGGCCCATGCCGAAGATGAAGATCCAGCGATGCGCGCCCTTGATCTCCGGCCCGAAGCGAAGCGCCGCCCAGACGAGGGCGAGCGACCCGACGAAGGCGAGGAGCGAGAAGCGCCGCACGAGCCGCGGGGTCAGGAGCGACACGAACAGCATCGTCGCGATCGCCGGCACGAGGAACAGCGCCTGGCGGTTGACGAAGTGGAAGGTATCGAGCCGCAGCCGCTGCGCCACCGGCGGCCCGCCCGCCATGAGGAAGACGACGCCGCACAGCATCAGCACGCCGAAGGCCGCGAGCAGCGGCTTGTCGACCGTCCACCACCAATCGCCGAGAAACGAGCGTCGCGCGCGCGAGACCATGGGGCACTCCCGTTCGAGCCGAGCTCCGGCTCGCCGACCATATCGCCTCGATCTTGGCCCCGATCTTGGTGAACGGGCGGTTAAGGGAGCGTTGCCGATTTCTCCTTCCCTTCAGCCCGAGAGTCTGCCGGTCGTCCCACGGCTTTCATCCCGGGCCGCGAAGCGGACCCGGGACCCATAACCGCGACGGCCGTCCGAGCGCGCATGCCGCGCTCGTGCCGCTCCCTTCGAGCAGCTTTCGTCGGAGAAACGCAGCCTGCAGGCTGCGACTGGAACGTCGTGGATATGGGTCCCGGATCGCCTTCGGCGTCCGGGATGACATCGCGGGATACAATCGCGAAGCTTGGAGCCGAGCGAAGAATAGAGGAAGCCTCATGGACGGCATGGGTGCGAGACCTGCGCGGGGCGTCGCGCGGGAGAAGGGATGGCGCTTCGGCGCGGCGCTTGCTAGAACGCCCGCGGCCCCTCGTCCACGAAACGCCCTTCGTTCAGGAACCACGATCATGCGCGACGCGCGCGTCGAACGCCGCACCTCCGAGACCGACATCGCCCTCACGCTCGCCCTCGACGGGACGGGCAAGGCGACGATCGCGACGGGCGTCGGCTTCTTCGACCACATGCTCGACCTCCTCGCACGGCACGCTCTGTTCGACCTCGAGGTCGCGGCGAAGGGCGACACCCATATCGACGACCACCACACGGTCGAGGACGTCGGCATCGCGCTCGGCCAGGCCTTCGCCAAGGCACTCGGCGACAAGCGCGGCATTTCACGCTATGCGACTGTGCATCTGCCCATGGACGAGGCGTTGAGCCGCGTGTCGGTGGACATTTCCGGCCGCGCCTTCCTCGTCTTCCGCGTGGATTTCCCCACCGAGAAGATTGGCGCCTTCGACACGCAGCTAGTGCGCGAGTTCTTCCAGGCCTTCGCCTCGAATGCCGGCATCACGCTGCATGTCGAGACGCTCTACGGCGAAAACAGCCACCACATCGCCGAGAGCTGCTTCAAGGGCCTCGCGCGCGCGCTGCGCGCGGCGGCGGCGACGGACCCGCGCGAGGGGGACCGCGTTCCCTCCACCAAGGGATCGCTCTGAAGGGTCGAGAATGCGCGTCTACACGATTCACCTGCCGCCCGATGCCGACCCGCGCGACCCGCGCGCCTTCGAGCGCGCGCTGCTGGTGCGCGACGGCTTCAATTTCGCGGCGTTCTTCTTCTCCGTGCTGTGGATGCTCTATCACCGGCTGTGGCTCGCGGCCGTGCTGACGCTCGTCCTCCTGGTGGGCGTCGGCTTCGCCCTCGAGCGGCTCGAGATCACCGCCTTCGCGGCCTTCCTGATCCAGCTGATGGTCGCGATCCTGATCGGGCTCGAGGCGTCGAGCCTGCGGCGCTGGACCTATGCGCGGCGCGGCTGGCATCTCGTCGACGTGGTCGCGGCGAGCGATTACACGGAAGCCGACGCGCGGGCCTGCGCGCGCTTCGTCGAGAGCCGGGGCGCGGCGCGCGATCGCGTCGAGGAGGTGGCGCCCTTCGGCCTCGTCTCCGGCGCGGCGCCCGAGCCCGACGTTCGCCCCGAGCCTCCGCAGCGGCCGGAGCCCGCTCTGCGTCCCGAGGGAGCCTAGGATGAGCCTCGCCATCGTCGATTACGGCTCGGGCAACCTGCACTCGGCCGCCAAGGCCTTCGAGCGCGCCGCCCTCGAGGCCGGGCTCGCGACGGAGATCCTCGTGACCAGCGACCCCGAGCGCGTGCGCCGGGCCGACCGCATCGTGCTGCCGGGCGTCGGCGCCTTCGCCGATTGCCGGCGCGGGCTCGACGCGGTCGAGGGCATGGTCGAGGCGATGACGGAGGCGGTGCGGGAGCGCGCGACCCCCTTCCTCGGCATCTGCGTCGGCATGCAGCTCCTCGCCAGCCGCGGCCTCGAACACGAGACGACGGACGGCCTCGGCTGGATCCCCGGCGACGTCGCCGCGATCCGCCCCGCCGATCCTGCCCTCAAGATCCCGCACATGGGCTGGAACACGCTCGACGCGCGCCGCTCCCATCCGCTCATCGCCGACATGCCGCTCGGTCCGCAGGGCCTGCACGCCTATTTCGTGCATTCCTACGCGCTCACCCCGAAGGATCCCGCCGACGTCGTCGCGGTGACGGATTACGGCGGCCCCGTCGTCGCGATCGTCGCGCGCGACAACGTCGCCGGCACCCAGTTCCATCCGGAGAAGAGCCAGCGTCTCGGCCTCTCCCTCATCGCCGATTTCCTGAGGTGGCGCCCGTGATCCTCTTCCCCGCGATCGATCTGAAGGAGGGGCGCTGCGTGCGCCTCGTGCAGGGGGACATGGAGCAGGCGACCGTCTTCAACGACGATCCCGCCGATCAGGCCCGCGCCTTCGAAGCGCAGGGCTTCTCCTGGCTCCACGTCGTCGATCTCGACGGCGCCTTCGCGGGCGAGCCGATGAACGCAGGCGCGGTCGACGCGATCCTCGAGACGGTGTCGATCCCCGTCCAGCTCGGCGGCGGCGTGCGCGACATGAAGATCGTCGACGGCTGGCTCGAGAAGGGCGTCGCGCGCATCGTCATCGGGACGGCCGCCGTGCGCGATCCCGCTTTCGTGCGCGAGGCCGCGCGGCTGCATCCGGGCAGGATCGCGGTCGGCATCGACGCCAAGGACGGACGCGTCGCGGTCGAGGGCTGGGCGCAGACCTCGACCCTCACGGCGGAAGAGCTCGGCCGCCGCTTCGAGGACGCGGGCGTCGCCGCGATCGTCTATACCGACATCGCCCGCGACGGCATCCTCAAGGGGCTCAACATCGAGATGACGCTCGCGCTCGCGCAGGCCGTGTCGATCCCGGTGATCGCATCGGGCGGCCTCGCCTCGATCGAGGACGTGGCGCGTCTGCTGGAGCCCGATTGCGCGGCGCTCGCGGGCGCCATCACCGGCCGGGCGCTCTACGACGGGCGCATCGATCCGCGCGAGGCGCTCGCGATGATCGCGGCGGCGAAGGGCGGCGCGGCCGCATGATCCTCGCGAGCGCCGCCGCCGGCCTCTCGCGCGCGCTCTCGCCGGCGATGCGCGGGGTGCTCGTGCGGGTGCTCGCGACGACGCTCGCGCTGCTCATCGCGCTGTGGCTCGCGCTCAACGCCGCGCTCGCCGCGCTCTTGTCGCGCCAGACCGTGCTCGCGGACAATCCCTGGCTCGAGACCGGGCTGCAGGTGATCGCGGGGGCGGGCTTCCTCGTCGGGCTCGTCTATCTCCTGCCGGCCGTCTCGGCGCTCGTCGCCGGGCTCTTCCTCGACAAGGCGGCGGCGATCGTCGAGCGCACGGATTTCCCCGCCGATCCGCCGGGGGAGGATCTGCCGCTCGGGCCCTCGCTTCTCGGATCGCTGCGCTTCTTCGGGGTGGTGCTCCTCGTCAACCTCGTGGCGCTGGCGCTGCTCCTGGTGCCGGTGGTGAACGTCGCGGCGTTCTTCCTCGCCAATTCCTATCTTCTCGGGCGCGAATATTTCGAGCTCGCCGCCGCCCGCCGCCGCTCCGTCCCCGAGGCGCGGGCGCTCCGGCGCGCGAACCGGGCGCGGGTCTGGCTCGCGGGCGGGCTGATCGCCGGGTTCCTGCTGATCCCCATCCTCAACCTCGCCGCCCCGCTGTTCGGCGTCGCGCTGATGACGCATCTCGAGCGGCGCATCGCGCGGAAGGGTGGGGGTTGAGAGCGGGGGTCGAGCTCGAAGAGCGAGGAGGCTGTCATGCCGGGCCGCGAAGCGGACCCGGGACCCATCACCTCCGACGATCGACCGAGCGCGCATGCCGCGCTCGCTCGGCACCCTTGCCGCATCGATCGTCGGCGAAACGCAGCCTATAGGCTGCGACCGACACGTCGCGGTTATGGGTCCCGGATCGCCTTCGGCGTCCGGGATGACAGCCCTGGGATCCTTTCACCCGCTCACAGCTCGATGTCGATGTCGTCGCTCGCGAGCGGGCCCTTCTGGTCGGCTTTCGAGAGGGATTGGTGCGTGAAGCCGCGCAGGCCCGGCTGGATCTCGTTGACGTCGCGGCCGATCTCGACCGGGCTGCCGACATAGGCCGTCATCAATTCGGCGAGCGAGCGCAGAGCGTGCATGTGGATGCGCTCGTAGCCGTGCGAGGCGTCGACGCCGAAGGTGATCAAGGCCGCGCGCACGTCGTGGCCGGCGACGAGCGCCGCCGCCGAATCCGAGCGGTAATAGCGGAAGACGTCCTTCTGGAAGCGGATGTCGTTCTCGCGGGCGAGCTTCACGAGCTTGCGGGTGAGGTGGAAGTCGAACGGCCCGGTCTGATCCGCCATGGCGATCGTCACGCCGAACTCGTCCGAGTTCTGCCCGGGCGCCGTGACGCCGTTGTCGATCGAGAGGATCGCCGCCACGTCCTCGCCGAGGCCCACCGTCGCCCCGATGCCGACCTCCTCGGCGATCGTGAACAGCCAATAGGTGTCGACCGGCGGCCGCATCCCCGCCTCGCCGATCGCCTTGAGGGCGGCGAGCATCGAGGCGACGCCCGCTTTGTTGTCGAGGTGGCGCGAGACGATGTAGCCGTTCTCCAGGAATTCGGGCTGGGCATCGATCGCGACGATGTCGCCGACGTCGATCCCGAGCCGGCACAGATCGGCGCGGGTTCGGCTCAGCGCATCCACGCGCAGCTCGACATGCGCCCATCCGACCGGCGCGGTGTCCACCTCGTCGTTGAAGGCGTGGCCGGAGGCCTTGGGCGGCAGGATCGTGCCGCGATAGGCGCCCTTCTCGGAGAAGATCGTCGCGCGCGCGCCTTCCGCGAAACGCGCCGACCAATTGCCGATCGGCACGAGCTCGAGCCGGCCGTTCTCTTTCAGCTGCTTCACCTGCGCGCCGATCGTGTCGAGATGCGAGACGAGGGCGCGGGCGGGCTTGTGCTCCTCGCCCGCGAGCTTCGTGCGCACGACGCCGCGACGCGTGATCTCGTAATCGAGCCCGAGCCGCTCGAGCTCGCGGCAGGTATGGCGCACGATCGAATCCGTATAGCCGGTCGGCGAGGGGATCGAGAGCAGCTCGCGCAGCCGCTCGCGCAGATAGGCGGTGTCGATCGAGAGGCGGTGCGGATAATCTTGGGCGTCGGACATCAGGTCTTCTGTGCGGCGATCCGGGCCGAGGCCGGGATCGAGAGCGGAAAGAGGAGATCGACGAAGCGCTCGGCGGTCGGTTGCGGCTCGTGATTGGCGAGCCCCGGGCGCTCGTTCGCCTCGATGAAAGCATAATCGGGCTCGTAGGGCGAGGGCACCATGAAGTCGATGCCCACGACCGGGATGTCGATCGCCCGCGCCGCCTTCACCGCCGCCTCCACGAGACGGGGATGGACCTGGCCCGTGACGTCGTGGATCGTGCCGCCGGTATGCAGGTTCGCGGTGCGGCGCACGACGATCTCGGTCGCGTCCGGCGGCACGTCGTCGAGGGAGAAGCCGGCCTTGGCGACGCAGCGCTCGGTCTCGCCGTCGAGCGGGATGCGCGATTCGCCCCCAGTCGCCGCCATCCGACGCCGGCTCTGGCGCTCGATGAGATCGCGGATCGTATGGATTCCGTCGCCGATCACGCGCGCCGGGCGGCGCACGGCCGCCGCGACGAGGCGGAAATCGATCACGACGAGGCGCAGATCCTCGCCCTCGACCCGCTGCTCGACGAGGACGCGCTCGGATTGCTCGCGGGCGACCTCGATCGCGCGGTGGAGATCCTCCATCGTCTCGATCCCGACCGCGACCCCCCTGCCCTGCTCGCCGCGCGCGGGCTTGACCACGACGGAGCCGTGGCGCTCGAGGAATTCGGCGAGTTCCGCCTCCTCGCCGGCATTGATCTGCTCGGGCACGGCGACGCCTGCGCGCGCCACGACGCGGCGCGTCACCGCCTTGTCGTCGCAGATCGAGACGGCGACGCCGCTCGTCAGCTCCGACAGCGATTCCCGGCAATGGACCGAGCGCCCCCCATAGGTC
Organism: Salinarimonas sp.; assembly: GCF_046292825.1. Lineage (GTDB taxonomy): Bacteria > Pseudomonadota > Alphaproteobacteria > Rhizobiales > Beijerinckiaceae > Salinarimonas. Next base: position 16,050 of record NZ_JBKBQG010000027.1, read on the forward strand.
AGCCGGAAGAAGCCGCCCTCCGCATCCGTCACCTCGACGTCGATGCCGCGTCTGCGCGCCTCGCTGGTGATGATGCGCGCGTAGGGGTTGAGGTCCACCTCGGGGCCGGGGCCGACGAAGAGCTTCTCGTTGATGGGGTTCTTGCGCTTGAGGGTGAATACCTGCAGGCGCTCGAAGCCGAGCTTCTCGTAGAGCGCGATCGCGTGCTCGTTGTCGTGCATGACCGAGAGGTCCATCGTCGCGAGCCCGCGCGCCTTGAACAGCTCGGAGAGCGCGCGCACGAGGCCCTCGCCGATGCCGGGATGGGTGGCCTGCGGGTCGACCGCGAGGCACCAGAGCGAGGAGCCGCCCTCGGGATCGCGGAACGCGCTCGCGTGATCGACGCCCGTCACCGTGCCGATCACGATGCCCGTCGCGTCGTCCTCCGCGACGAGATGGACGAGGGTGCGGCTGTCGCGCCGCGACCAGAAGAATTCGGGCGGCACCGGCACCATGTTGCGCGCGGCATAGATGCGATTGACCGCGTCCGCGTCCGCCCGGGAGGCGAGACGGCGGATCGTGAAGCCCGTCGGCCCGCGATCGGCCGCCTCGTAGCGCGACAGATCGAGCCGGAAGGTGTGGGAGGGATCGAGGAAGATCTCCTGCGGCGCGGCCGCGAGCGCGACGTGCGGCTCGAGCACGTAGACGGCGATGTCGCGCCGGTCGGGACGCTCGTCGCGCATCGCCTCGGCGAGCTCGGAGAGATCGGCGAAGGTCTGCCCGAAGAGGAGGCGCCCCCAGCCGCAATCGATGACGGCGTTCGGCATCGGAAATACCGGCGGCGCTCCGGCGCCCTGCCCTTCGACGCTCGGGTTCTGGTCGAGATCGGTCATGTCGGCCCCCAATCTTCCGTTGCGGGTTCGAGAGTGAGATCGCGTGCGACGGCGCGAGCGGCCCTCAGACCTCGTTCGTCTGCAGCCACATCTCGAGGAGCGCGACCTGCCAGAGTTCCGAGCCCATCAGCGGCGTGATCGCCGAGCGCGGATCGGCGAAGAGCCGGTCGAGATAGGCACGCGAGAACAGCCCCCGCTCGCGCGCCGCGCGGCTCTCGAGCGCGTCGCGCACGAGATCGAGGGTCGGGCCCTCGATATATTTGAGCGCCGGGACCGGGAAATAGCCCTTCGGCCGGTCGATCACGTCGGCCGGGATCACCTTGCGCGCGGCCTCCTTGAGCACGCCCTTGCCGCCATGGGCGAGCTTGTGACGGGCGGGGATGCGCGCGGCGAGCTCGGCGAGCTCGTAATCGAGGAAGGGCACGCGCGCCTCGAGCCCCCACGCCATCGTCATGTTGTCGACGCGCTTGACCGGATCGTCGACGAGCATGATCGTCGAATCGAGCCGCAGCGCCTTGTCGACGGGGTCGCTCGCCCCGCGCATGGCGAAATGCTCCTCGACGAAGGCGCGCGCCTCGTCGCGGCCGACATGCCAATCGGGTCCGAGCTCCTCGGCGAGACGGGAATGCGGGCGGTCGAAGAAGGCGCGGGCATAATCGCCGACGGGGTCGTTCGAACCGTCGAGCTTCGGATACCAGTGATAGCCGGCGAAGACCTCGTCCGCACCCTGGCCGGATTGCACCACCTTCACGTGCTTCGCGACCTCGCGCGAGAGCAGGTAGAAGCCGACATTGTCGTAGGAGACCATCGGCTCGGACATCGCGCGGATCGTGTCCGGCAGCGCGTCGAGCATGTCGGAGGACGGGATGAAGGTCTTCGTGTGCTGCGTGCCGTAATGCCTTGCGATGATGTCCGAATAGACGAATTCGTCGCCCTTCTCGCCGTGCGCGGCCTCGAAGCCGATCGAATAGGTGCGCAGGCCCTGTTGCCCGGCTTCCGCGAGGAGGCCCACGATCAGGCTCGAATCGACGCCCCCCGACAGGAGCACGCCCACCGGCACGTCCGCGACCATGCGCCGGTCGACCGCGCGGCGCAGCTCGTCGAGCACGAGATCGCGCCATTCCTCGAAGGGGCGCTCCTCGTCCTCGCGCGAGCGGGTGAAGTCGAGGCTCCAGAAGCGGGTGTCGTGGAAGGCGCCGTCGGGCTCGATCACGCGGATCGTGGCGGGCGGAAATTTGCGGATGCCCTTGATCATCGTATAGGGCGCAGGCACCACGGCGTGGAAGCTCATGTAGAACTGCAACGCCACCCGATCGATCGAGCGATCGACGCCCGGCGCCGAGAGGAGCGCCGGCAGCGAGGAGGCGAAGAGGAGGCTGCCCTCGCTCTCCGCGAGATAGAGCGGCTTGATGCCGAAGCGGTCGCGCGCCATCACCACCCGCCCGCTCTCGCGCTCGTGTATGACGAAGGCGAACATGCCGTTGAAGCGGCTCACGCAATCCGTGCCCCAGGCGTGATAGGCCTTGAGGATCACCTCGGTGTCGCCGGTCGAGAAGAAGCGATAGCCCTTCTCCTCCAGCTCCTTGCGCAGCTGCGGGTAGTTGTAGATGCAGCCGTTGAAGGCGATCGTCAGCCCGAGCTCGGAATCGACCATCGGCTGCTCGGCCTTCTCCGACAAATCGATGATCTTGAGCCGGCGATGGCCGAGCGCGACGCGCCCGCGCGCGACGACGCCGCCGCTGTCCGGCCCGCGGCGGGTCATCGCCTCCGTCATCCTCTGGGTCAGGTCGGCCGAAGCCGGACGCCCGTCGAAGGTGATCTCGCCGCAAATTCCGCACATGGTCAGCTCGCCTCTCGTGCCCCCGCCGACGCGGTCGGGGCTCTCTCTCCGATTTGATTTGAGATCAAATCTTTACAGGTCGAATGATTTGATGTCAAATCACCTCCGGAGGTCATTCGGGATGACGAACGGCGACGACGCGGCTTTCGTTCCCGCCACGCTTGGCCCGTCCGCAGGCGATGGACGGCAGGATCGCAGCGCGGCGGACATCGAGGCGTTGATGAAGGCGATCCGCGAGATCGCCCAGGCGATCGACACGCGCTCCAAGGCGGTCTCGCGCGCCTCGGGGCTGACGATCCCCCAGATCGTGGTGCTCGGCGCCGTGCGCGCGCAGGGCGAGGTGACGACGAGCTCGCTCTCGCGCCATTGCGACCTGACGCCCGCGACCGTCGTCTCCATCCTGGAGAAGCTCGAGGAGCGCGGCTTCGTCGAGCGCTATCGCAACGTCAGCGATCGCCGGATCGTGCACACCCGCCTGACCCCGCTCGGCGACCGGGCGCTCGCGGAGGCCCCCACCCTCCTTCCCGGACCGGCGCTCGCCGCGCTCGCGGGGCTCGACCCGGAGCGGCGGGCGGCGCTCGTCGAGGCGTTCCGCACGGTCGCGGGGATGCTGCGCCAGCATCCGGAGGAGCCGGCCGCCGGCGGCTGATGCGCGGGCAGCGGCGCTTTGCTAAACGGAAGCCGACCAGACGAGGGGGAAGACCATGGCGCGGCTGTTCTTCTGCGGCGAGGGGCTGATCGACTTCGTGCCGATGACGGGCGCGGACGGCACGCAGGGCTACCGGCCCGTCCCCGGCGGCTCCGTCTACAACGCGGCCAAGGCGGCGGCGCGGGCGGGGGCGGCGAGCTACTTCCTCGGGCCCCTCTCGACGGACCTGTTCGGCGATCGTCTCGCCGCCCATCTCGTCGAGACCGGCGTCTCGATCGAGGTCGCGCAGCGCAGCCCGCTCGCGACCACCCTCGCCTTCGTCGACCTCGCCGAGGGGGAGGCGCGCTACGCCTTCTTCCACGCGGGCTCGGCGGTCGTGCACATGACGCCCTCGCTCGGCACGATCGAGCCCGCCCCGCACGACATCCTCGACATCGGCTCCCTGTCGCTGATCGAGAGCCCCGGCGCGGACGCGACCGCCGATTTCGCGCTCGCGCTCGCGCCGCGCCTCATGCTCGCGATCGATCCGAACGTGCGCGCCGGCATGATCCGCGCGCGCGCCGTCTGGCAGGCGCGCATCGAGCGCCTCCTCGATGCGGCGGCGATCGTGCGGCTCTCCGAGGAGGACCTCGCCTTCCTCGCGCCAGGCACCGGGCCCGAGGACTTCGCCCGCGCGCGGCTGTCGCGCGGCGCGGGTCTCGTCGTCGTCACCCGCGGCGGTGCGGGCGCGGTCGCGTGGACGCGCGCGGGCCAGGCCGAGATCGCCGCGCCGCGCGTCGTCGTGCGCGACACGGTCGGCGCGGGCGACACGCTGATGGGCGCGATGCTCGCCCGCCTCTCCGCGCGCGGCGTCGCGGGCGCCGACGACCTCGCGCGCCTCGACGCCCAGGCTCTGGGCGACGTCCTCGCCTTCGCGACGACCGCCGCCGCCCTCAACTGCACCCGCGAGGGCTGCGATCCGCCGACGCGCAGGGAGATCGAGGCGGCGATGGCGGGCGGGTGAGCGGGGGGGCTCACCCCGCCTTGCGCAACGCGTCCTCCGCCGCGATGAAGGCGGCGACCTCCGGGGACATCGCCGGGGAGGCCATCTCGGCGATGCCGATCTCGGAAAAGAGCCGCTCGACGGGCACGAAGGCCTTCTCCTTGCGGTCGTACAGGCCCGCGCGCACGAGGGCGATGGCGGAGAGGATCTCCGAGCCGTCGCGGGCGCGGGTCACGACCCGGTGCTCGATGACCAGCCAGGCGTCCGACCAGGCGAGGATGCGCGTCTCCAGCCGGAAGGCGCGCCACAAGCGCAGCTCGCGCCGGAAGCGGATCTTGCCCGCGCTCACCACCGGCATCCAGCCGTGCCGCCGCACCGCGCCCGCGAGCCCGCAGCGGATCATCAGGTCGAGCCGGCCGAGATCCATCAGCGACCAATAGCGGCCGTTGTTCATGTGCAGCGAGACGTCCAGATCGTGCGGCATCACCCGGAACGACAGGACGGAGGCTTCCGCCACCGGATGCTTGCGCGGCGCGCGCCAGGCGGCGAGGACGACGAGGAGGAGGCGCAGCCAGAGATTCATGGCCGTCGGCTTACGGGAGAGCCCCGCACGCGACAAGCCCCTGAGGGAGCGCGACCGGAGAGGACCTCGTCCTTCGACGATCGCGTGAGCCCCCCGTTAACGAATCGGTGGCACTTTGGGGGCCTCGCGTCCGGGGCACAGGCGCGGGGAGCGCGGGGGCTGTCGTATAGGCGTCATGATCGAGGGCACGGGGCAGACGGGGCGGATCGACGCCGCCGGCGGGAGTGATTCCCGGCGCCGGCGCAAGGTTGCGCAGGACCTGCGCGCCGCACGGGAGAAGCTGACCTCCTCGACGGGGCTCGAGCGCGCCTTCGAGATCGAGCTCGTGCGCATCTTCGCGCAGAACCGCGTCGGCGCCGCGATCCTCCTCTTCCTGCTCGCAGCCGCCATCGCGGGCGCGGCGACGACCTGGATCGGCATGACGAGCATGCTGTTCTGGCTCGCGATCGCGAGCTGCGTGATCGGCATCATGCTCGGCCTCGCGCGGCGCTTCATCAACGATCGCCAGCCCGAGGACAAGCTGCACGTCTACCGGCGCGTGTTCGTGCTCGGCGAGCTCCTGCACGGCCTCGCCTGGGCCTACGTCCTCCAGCTCCTGAGCCAGGGCGTGTCGGAGGACGCGCGGATCTTCACGCTGTTCTGCGCCGTCATGGTCACGGCCGTGATGGCGACCCTGTCGGCGACGATCCCCACCGCCGTCTATGCCGGCCTCGCGCCGATCGTCCTCGTCGTCGCGCTCTATCCGCTCCAAGTCGGCACGCCCGAGGCGATGATGCTCTCGGGCATGGTCTTCGCGGCGCAGGTCTTCTTCGTTCTCCTCACCCGCCGGCTCTATGCGAGCGCGGTCGCGGCGCTGCAATCGCGCGCGGAGAAGGACACGCTCTTCGTCGAGCTCGAGCAGGCCAAGGCGAATTCCGACGAGGCGCGGCGGCGGGCGGAGGAGGCGAATCTCGCCAAGTCCCGCTTCCTCGCCACCATGAGCCACGAGCTGCGCACGCCGCTCAACGCCATCCTCGGCTTCTCCGAGGTGATGAAGAACGAGAGCTTCGGCAAGCACGCGATCCCCGCCTATCGCGACTATTCCGCCGACATCCACGCCTCCGGGCAGCATCTCCTGACCCTGATCAACGAGATCCTCGACCTCTCGCGCATCGAGGCGGGGCGCTACGAGCTCAACGAGGAGGGCATCGATCTCGGCCACGTCATCGACGAATGCCGCCACATGATGACCCTGCGCGCCAAGGGCAAGCAGCAGACGATCAAGGTCTTGGCCGACGAGACGCTGCCGCGGATCTGGGCCGACGAGCGCGCGATCCGCCAGATCGTGCTCAACCTGTTGTCCAATGCCGTCAAGTTCACGCCGCAGGCGGGGGAGATCCTGGTCAAGGCGGGCTGGACCTCGTCGGGCGGGCAGTACATCTCCGTCAAGGACAACGGCCCGGGCATTCCCGAGGAGGAGATCCCCGTCGTGATGTCCTCCTTCGGCCGCGGCACCTGGGCGCTCAAGACGGCCGAGCAGGGCTCCGGCCTCGGCCTGCCGATCGTGAAGGGCCTCGTGGACCTGCACGGCGGCCAGTTCCAGCTCCGCTCGAAGCCGCGCGAAGGCACCGAGGTCATCGTCACGCTGCCGGCGAACCGCGTGATGAACGCGCTGCCGGCGGTCGCCGTGCCCCCCGAGGCGAAATCGGACCCGAACGACCGTCGCGTCGCCTCGGCCGCTTGATCCCTCCCCGCCCCCGCCCTACCCTCGCCCGCCTATTCGGAGGGCACATGCGCATCACCATCGTCGGCGCGACGCGCGGCATCGGCAAGGCTCTGTCGGAACAGGCGCGCGCGCTCGGCCACCACGTGGTCGCCGTCGGGCGCTCGATCCCCGAGGGCGCCGCGCGGGCCCGCTTCACCCCGATCAACGGCTCGATCCTGGAGGAGGACGTCGCGCAGCGCGCGCTCGAGGGAGCGGACGCGCTCGCGATCTGCCTCGGCTCGAACGCCTACGGGCCGGATCTCGGGCGGCGCGAGGTGACGATCTTCTCTCGCGCCACCGCCCTCCTCCTCGCGGCGATGCGCGGGGCGGGGACGATGCGCGTCGTCGCGATCACGGGGGTGGGCACCGCCGAGAGCCGCGGCCAGGCCGGGCTCCTGACGCGCAGCCTCGCGATGCCGCTCGCGCTCGGCGCGATCTATGCGGACAAGGCGCGCCAGGAGGAGCTGCTGCGCGACAGCGACCGCGATTTCACGATTCTCCGCCCGAGCCTCCTCACCAACGGACCCTATACCGGCGCCTGGACGGCGATCGACGTTGACGAGCCGATGCCGGGCCAGACGATCAGCCGCGCCGATTGCGCCGACGCGTGTCTGCGGGCGATCGCCGAGGGCGCCTGGTCGCGCCGGGCGATGACGATCACCGGGACCGCCTGCGGGTGAAGCCGAGCCGGGGAGGAGAGAGAACGTGAGGCCCATCGTCATCGTGGCCGCGATCGCGCAGAACGGCGTGATCGGGGACGACAACCGGCTCGTCTGGCGTCTGAAGAGCGATCTCAAGCGCTTTCGGGCGATCACGCTCGGCAAGCCGCTGATCATGGGCCGCAAGACCTTCGAATCCATCGGCAAGCCGCTTCCGGGCCGCGAGACCGTCGTGATGACGCGCGACCCCTCGTTCTCCGCCGAGGGCGTCCACGCGGCGCGGTCATTCGACGCGGCACGGGAACTGGCGGAAGCGCTCGCAGAGCGGATGAACGCCCCCGAAATCGTGGTCGCGGGCGGCTCCCAGGTCTATGCGCTCGCGATTCCGCACGCGGACCGGCTGCGGCTGACCGAGGTGAGGGCGGCGCCTGCGGGCGACGCGGTCTTTCCGCCCTATGATCGCGCGGCGTTTCGTGAGATCGTCCGGGAGGAGCATGCGGCCGGTCCCGACGACGATCACGCGTTCGCTTTCGTGGACCTGGTACGACGCGACGCGGCCGTTTCCGGTTGACTTCGCCTGTGTAAACACCCACTTGCGAAGTTCGAAGGGGTCATCGCGCGAGTACGGGGATTGGTTCCCGAAAACGCGCGGAGAAACCGTATAATCGAGGATCATCACTGAAGGGGAAGGCGCGATATGCCTTGGAGCAACCAGAGCGGCGGGCCGTGGGGACAGCGCGGCAGCGGCGGCGGTGGCGGCCCTTGGGGTAGCGGCGGCGGCGGTGCCGGCGGCGGTCCCGGCGGCGGCCAGCCGGATCTCGAGGAAATCCTACGTCGCAGCCAGGACCGGCTGCGCAACATGGTGCCGGGCGGCGGCAGCATGGGCGGCAAGGGGATCGCGCTGATCCTAGTCGCCGTCATCGCCGTCTGGCTTCTGACGGGCTTCTACACCGTCCGTCCCAACGAGGTCGGCCTCAACCTGATCTTCGGTCGCTTCATCGGCCAGACGGCGCCGGGCCTGAACTACAACCTGCCCTATCCGATCGGCGAGGTCGTCCGGCCCAACGTCACCCAGGTCAACCGCACCGAGATCGGCTATCGCTCGGTGGGCACCGGGCAGACGCGCGACGTGCTCGAAGAGAGCCTGATGCTGACCGGCGACGAGAACATCGTCGACATCGACTTCGACGTTCAGTGGCAGATCGACCCGGCGCGGGCGGGCGACTTCGTCTTCAACATCGCCGACCCCGAAGGCACGATCAACTCGATCGCGCAATCGTCGATGCGCGAAGTCATCGGCCGGCGCAACATCCAGGCGATCCTCACCGTCGAGCAGGCGGAGATCACCCAGGAAGTTCAGCAGCTCATGCAGGCGTCGCTCGACAATTACGGCGCCGGCGTGATCGTGCGCGTCGTGCAGCTGCAGGCGGCCGTGCCGCCGGCCCAGGTGCGCGAGGCGTTCTTCGACGTCAACGCCGCCCAGCAGGACCTCGTGCGTCTGCAGAACGAGGCCGAGACCTATGCGAGCCGGGTCGTCCCGGAGGCGCGAGGCGAGGCCGCCCGCATCGTGCAGCAGGCGGAAGCCTATCGCGAGCAGGTCGTCAACGAAGCCCAGGGTCAGGCCGCGCGTTTCGACCAGATCTACGCGGAATACGCTCAGGCTCCGCAGATCACGCGCGATCGTCTCTTCCTCGAGACGATGGAGCGGGTCTTCTCGCAGACCGACAAGGTCCTCATCGATCAGGCCGGTCAAGACGTCATCCCCTACCTGCCTCTGCCTGAAATCCAGCGCCGCTTGGACGGTGGCGCGCGCGTCCAGGGAGCCGCCCGATGAGAAATCCGGCTGTCCGTCTCGGCATTCTGATCGTTCTCGGCCTCGTCGCGATCGTTCTGTATGCCTCGCTCTTCACGGTCCGGGAGACCCAGCAGGCGGTCGTGCTGCGCTTCGGCGCGGTCCGCAACGTCATCACGGAGCCCGGCCTCTACCTGAAGGCGCCGTTCATCGACACGGTGCTGCCGATCGAGAAGCGCGTTCTCTCCCTCGACATTCCGCCGCAGACGGTCCTCTCCGCCGACCGGCAGAACCTCGAGGTCGACGCCTTCTCGCGCTACCGCATCGTCGATCCGCTGCGCTTCTACCAGACGGTCAACAACCTGCAGAATGCCAACGCGCGCCTGCAGAGCTTCGTGAACTCCGCGATGCGTAACGTGCTCGCCAACGCCTCGTTCCCGGAGATCATCCGGACGAACCGCGTCGAGCTCATGGCCCGCATCCAGGAGATCGTCGACCGTCAGGCCGAGCAGCTCGGCATCGAGGTGCTCGACGTGCGCCTCACCCGCGTCGACCTGCCGCCGGCGAACTCGGAAGCGGTGTTCCGGCGGATGCAGACCGAGCGTCAGCGCGAGGCGGCCGACCTTCGAGCCCAGGGTGCCCAGCGCGCCGCCGCGATCACCGCCCGTGCGGATCGCGACGTCGTGGTCATCCTGGCCGAAGCCAACCGCACCGCGGAAGAGCTGCGGGGTGCCGGCGACGCCGAGCGCAACCGCATCCTCGCGGCCTCGTTCTCGGCCGATCCGGAATTCTTCGCCTTCTACCGGTCGATGACGGCCTACGAGCGGGCGCTGACCCGGACCGATCTCGCCGACAGCCGGATCGTGATCTCGCCGAACAACGAGTTCTTCCGCTTCTTCGGGAGCGCGCAGGGACGTCCGAACGGCGAGGGGATGCCGAACGGCGGCCAGCAGCCGCCGGCTCCGGGTCCGATCACCGGGATCGAGCCGACTCAGCCCGCTCCGGCGGCGGTGACGGAGGCGCCGGCGGCGCCGGCTCTGCCCGTCGGCACGCCGGAGGCGACCGCATCCGTCGACGGCGAGGTCCCCGCCGCGATCGCTCCGGCCCCCGTCGTCGCGCAGTGAGCGCGGCGACACCGATCCCGCCATGGCGGATCTGATCACGGCCCTCGGCCTCGTTCTCGCGGTCGAGGGCCTTCTCTATGCGGCGTTTCCGGAGGGCATGCGCAAGGCCATGCTCACCGCCGCTCAGACGCCCGCGGACACGATGCGGATCGTGGGCATCGTCTGCGCCGTCGCCGGCGTCGGCCTGATCTGGCTGATGCGGGGCTGATGCGGGATGGGGCGTCGAACCGCCTTGACCCGCACCCGCGCCGCGCAGATCTTGTGATCACGAGACCGGCCGGATCGATCCGGCCGCGCCCCGAGACCCGTCGCCGGCTCCCGGGCCGCCTGCCGCCGCTTCTTGCGAGGATGAAGATGCCGTATCCCGCGTCTGCCGTTTCCGGCCACAGCCACCCGCTTGTGCGGGGGCGCCGATCCTCGCGCCTCGCCGTGCTCGCGCTCGGCGCCGCGCTCGTCCTGCCCGGGCCCGCGCTCGCCCAGACGGCCGCGCCCGTGGCGCCCGCCCAGGCGATCGCCCCCGTCCCCTTCCCGAACGCGCCCGAGAGCTTCGCGGATCTCGTCGAGCGGGTGATGCCGGCCGTCGTCAACATCTCGGCCGCGACTCGCGCCGATCCCGGCCAGCGCTTCCTGCCGCAATTGCCGCCGGGCACGCCCTTCGAGGACCTGTTCGAGGAATTCTTCAATCGTCGCGGCGGCGAGGGCATGCCCCGCATGCCGCAGCGCCGCTCGAACTCGCTCGGATCCGGCTTCGTGATCGATCCGGACGGCATCATCATCACCAACAACCACGTCATCGGCGAGGCCGACGACATCGAGGTCGTCTTCCCCGACGGACGCACGCTCAAGGCGACCGTGATCGGCAAGGACGCCGCGATCGACATCGCCGTCCTCAAGGTCGAGAGCGAGGGCCCCCTCCCCTACGTGCCCTTCGGCGATTCGGAGGGCCTGCGCATCGGCGATTGGGTGGTGGCGATCGGCAATCCGTTCGGCCTCGGCGGCTCGGTGACCGCGGGCATCGTCTCGGCGCAAGCGCGCAACATCGACAGCGGCCCCTATGACAATTACATCCAGACGGATGCCGCCATCAACAAGGGCAATTCCGGCGGGCCGCTCTTCAACATGCGCGGCGAGGTGGTGGGCATCAACACCGCGATCCTCTCGCCGACCGGCGGATCGGTCGGCATCGGCTTCGCGGTGCCCACCGCCACCGCCGTGCCGATCATCGACCAATTGCAGCAATTCGGCGAGACGCGTCGCGGCTGGCTCGGCGTGCGCATCCAGAACATCGACGACACGACCGCCGAAGCGCTCGGCCTCGACCGTCCGCGCGGCGCCCTCGTCGCCGGCGTCGACGAGGCGGGTCCCGCCCGTGCCGCCGGCATCGAGACGGGGGACGTGATCGTTCGCTTCGACGGCCGCGACGTCGCCAATTCCCGCGAGCTCCCCCGCATTGTCGCCGCCACCCCCGTCGGCAAGGAGGTCGCCGTGCAGGTGATCCGCCGCGGCGAGGAGGTGACGCTTCCCGTCATGGTCGGGCGCCTCGAAGAGGGCGTGCGCGAGGCCCGTCTCCAGCAGCCCGAGCCGGAGGAGGAGACGCCGGTGCGCCGTGCGCTCGGCATGGAGCTCTCGGCGATCACGCCGGACCTGCGTGCCCGCTACAACCTCTCCGCCGACGTCGAAGGCGTCGTGGTCACCGAGGTGGAGCCGAGCTCGTCGGCCGCCGATCGGCGCATCCGCCCCGGCGACGTGATCGTCGAGGTCGGCCAGGAGGTCGTGCGCAACCCCGCCGACGTCCGCCGCCGGCTGGAGGCCCTGCGCAACGAGGGCCGGCGCTCGGCGCTGCTCCTCGTCGCGAGCGGCCAGGGCGAGGTCCGCTTCGTCGCCCTCTCGATGAGCGACGACGCCGATCGCTGATCAGGCCGTTTCCACTCGGTCCATTCGGAAAGCCGCGGCGCGCCACGCCGCGGCTTTCTCGCGTTACGAGCCGTCCCGAGCGACGCAATCCTCACGTAACGCAGGCGGCTTATCGGATCTGTTCTGGCCGGCCGCGGCAATACACGTTCGTTCGACGTGGAACCTGTGGCCGCTTTACCACGTTCACTCCTCTCGAGGGAGTGCGCGAGGCCGGGTCGCCGGCGCGCCACAATCGCGCCGCACGGTGACCGGGCTCGCGTTTCAGAGTCGACCGGCGGCCGGCGAGTGTGCCGCTCAACCAAGAAGTCATGGTCATGCCCGACACCAGCGATCCCCTCCCGCACCGCGCCGTCGCCCGCGAAACGGCCCCGCGTGCCTTCAAGCCCGTCGCCCTCCCCGCTCTGCGTGCGGCGCTCCGCAAGCCCGGCAGAGACGAGATGTCGGCGCAGGCGCCCGCGAGCGCGACCGCACGCCACGCGGCTCCCGAGGAGCTCGATCGTTTCGGCCGCATGAACTCGGCCTGAGGCGGCTCACGGCCTCGTGATTCGAGGCCGCCGTAACGTTCGGCCTCGGGCGTGCGTAGCTCCGGGGACAGCGCCGCGCCGCGTCGACCTCGCGTCGGTCGCGTCGCGGACGTCCCTCTGAAGCCCTCGCTCGCCCGGAGCCGCCATGACACGTCTCCTCCTCGCGCTCGCCGTCCTCGCTCTCGCGATTCTGCCGGCGCGCGCTTCCGTGCAGATCCCGTTCGGCCCGAGCCTCGAGGCGGCCGCATGGGAGAGCATCACCTTCCGCTCCCTCGCCGCCACGGAATACGAAGCGCTCGACGCGACGAGCCTGCGTTTCGACGCGCGCGCGAGTTCTTCGCTGATCGCCCTGCGCCTACCCGAGAGCGCGTTCGACGCGACGCGATCGCAATGGCGCTGGCGCATCGACGAGGGCGTGCCCGCGACGGATCTCGCCCGTCGCGGCGGCGACGACCGCGCGCTCGCGCTCTATTTCGCCTTCGCGCCCGAGAGCGAGCGCGAAGCGGCGGCGGCGGGGCGCACGAGCCTGCGCGCGCTCCTCCTCTCGGGGCGCGGGCGGCTCCTCGTCTACGTGTTCGGCGGCGCCGAGGCGCCGGGCACGCTGCTCGAGAACCCGTATATGCGCGGGCGCGGCGTCACCATCGTCAAGCGGCCCGCCGACGCACCGAGGGGCCGCTTCCTGGACGAGAGCGTCGATCTCGCCGCCGGTCACGCCCGCGCCTTCGGCGAGCCGCCCGGCATCCTCGTCGGCGTCGCGGTGGCGTCGGATTCCGACGACACCGCCGGGCGCAATCGCGGGGTTCTCGCGGACTGGGTGCTGCGCTGACGCGACCCGCGAGCGGAGCGGGTCACCCGCGCGCGCGAAGCCGGGCGAAGCCGCGATCGAGATCGTCCTTGAGATCGTCGAGATCTTCGAGCCCGATGTGGAAGCGCAGCATCGGCCCCTTCGCCGAGAACGGGGTCGCGGTGCGATAGGCCGTGCAGTCGAAGGGCACGACGAGGCTCTCGAAGCCGCCCCACGAGAAGCCGAGCCCGAACAGAGCGAGCCCGTCGAGCATCGCCGCGAGCGCCTCGCGCGAGACCGGCGCGAGCTCGACCGAGAAGAGCCCCGTCGAGCCGAGGAAGTCGCGCGCGAAGATCGCGTGGCCGGGGTCCTCGGGCAGAGCCGGATGCAGCACGCGGGCGATCTCGGGGCGTCCCTGCAGCCAGCGCGCCATCTCGAGCGCCTGGCGCTCGTGCTCGGCGATGCGCAGCTTCATGGTGCGCAGGCCGCGCAGGCAGAGGAAGACGTCCTCCGGACCCGCGCAATTGGCGAACAGATCGAAGGTCTCGCGCAGACGCGGCCAGGCGCGGGCGTTGGCCGAGACGAGGCCGAGCAGCAGATCCGAGCCGCCGGAGAGATATTTGGTTCCCGCCTCGATCGCGAGATCGACGCCGCGCTCGTGGGGCGGGAAGTAGAGCGGCGTCGCCCAGGTATTGTCCATCGCGACGAGCGCGCCCTTCGCGTGCGCGACTTCGGCGATGGCCGGGATGTCCTGCATCTCGAAGGTCTGCGAGCCGGGCGCCTCGGTGAAGACGAGCCGCGTGTTCTTGCGGATCAGACGCTCGATGCCGGCGCCGATCAAGGGATCGTAATACTCGGTCTCGACCCCGATGCGCTTGAGGAGACGTTCGCAGAACTCGCGCGTCGGCCGGTAGACGCTGTCGGTGACGAGGATGTGGTCCCCCGCCTCGACGGCGCTCATCAGAGCGAGCGCGACGGCGGAGAGGCCCGACGGCGCGAGCACAGTGCCCGCGGCGCCGGCGATGTCCGTCCAGGCGGTTTCGAGCGCTTCCGTCGTCGGCGTTCCCCGCGTCGCGTATGTATAACGCTGCGCACGCCCCTCGATCGTAGCGAGGTCGGGATAAAGCACGGTCGAGCCGCGGTAAATCGGCGTATTGACGAAGCCGAATTGTTGGTCGGGATCACGTCCGGCATGGACGAGGCGCGTACGCTCGCGCAGTTTCGACTTTGCATGTTCCGTCGTCATTTGCACTCTCGGCTTGCATCATATCGCGGCAGGAGGGCTGCGACCGTGAGATCATCACGAAAAAAGCGCCCTGCGAAGCGCATAACTTCGCATATCGGCTCTTGACCCGCCATGCCGCGTGGCATGTGATGCGGGCGTGCCGGTGCACGGGAACGCTCCGGCATCACGCCGCAGGGGATTTTGGCATTGACGCACAATACGTGTTTTGCCAGAGATCCCGGGCGCACGAGGTCACCTCGTCGAGCGAACCCGGATGTCGCGCACCAGAGCTGGGGCCGGCGTGAAACCGGGTCGGCGTACGAACCTTCCTTGGGAGAGCAAAAAGCATGAAAAAGGTCATCACCACCGTCGCCGCCGGTCTGGCCGCGACCGTCGCCTTCGCCGGCGTCGCCGCCGCTCAGACGACGCTGGAGCGCGTCCAGCAGCGCGGCGAGCTGATCTGCGGCTCGAACCCCGGCCTCGCCGGCTTCGGCGTTCCGGACGCTCAGGGCAACTGGACCGGCTTCGACGTCGATTATTGCCGCGCGGTCGCGGTCGCGATCTTCAACGACCCGAACGCGGTCTCGTTCGTGCCCCTGTCGGCCAAGGACCGCTTCACGGCGCTGCAGGCGGGCGAGGTGGACATCCTGGTCCGCAACTCGACCTCGACGGCGTCGCGCGACACGAGCCTCGGCCTCGACTTCCCGGCCATCAACTTCTACGACGGCCAGGGCTTCCTCGTCCGCAACGACCTCGGCGTCGCTTCGGCGAAGGAGCTGAACGGCGCGTCGGTCTGCGTGCAGCAGGGCACGACGACCGAGCTCAACCTCGCGGACTTCTTCCGCTCCAACAACATGACCTACGAGCCGGTCGCCTTCGCCACTTCGGCCGAGACCTTCGAGGCCTATGCCAACGGCCGCTGCGACGCGTTCACCACGGACGCTTCGGGCCTCTATGCCGAGCGTCTGCGCGCGCCGAATCCGGACGAGCACATGGTCCTGCCCGAGATCATCTCGAAGGAGCCGCTCGGCCCGGTCGTTCGTCACGGCGACAACCAGTGGGCCGATATCGCGCGCTGGGTGCACTTCCTGCTCCTGAACGCCGAGGAGCACGGCGTCACCTCGGCCAATGTCGACCAGATGCTGCAGTCGGACGACCCGAACATCCGCCGCATGCTCGGCGTCGAGGGCACCTTCGGCGAGATGCTCGGCGTCTCCAACGATTGGGGCGCGAACATCATCCGCACCCTCGGCAATTACGGCGAGATCTTCGAGCGCAACATCGGCATGGAATCGCCGCTGCGCATCCAGCGCGGCCTGAACGCGCTCTGGACCGACGGCGGTCTGCAATACGGTCACCCGATCCGCTGATCGGCCCGTGACGGAGCGTCGCGCCCCTCGTGGCGCGGCGCTCTTCTTGCATCGTGAAGAACCAACGAACGGCGCCGGATGGAGGCGCGGTCGCACGGTCTCGAGGGGAGCCCGTGAATGGCGTCGGCTTGACCGCTCTCGACGGCGGTCGCAGTGGAGGGTGGTGAGGTGGCGAGCGTAACAGAGAATTCGCCGCCGCGAGCGTCGTTGATCTACGATCCGACGGTTCGCGGGATCTTCTTTCAGGCTGTGCTGGTCTTGGCGATCGGCTTCCTCGCCTACGAGGCGGTGAACAACGCCATCGCGAACCTCCGCGCCGCCCGGATCGCGTCCGGCTTCGGCTTCATGAACACGACCGCCGGCTTCGACATCAACCAGCAGCTCGTGTCCTATTCGGCGGCGACCTCGACCTACGGCCGCGCCTTCGTCGTCGGGCTCCTGAACACGCTCCTCGTGGCGTCGATCGGCATCGTCATCGCGACGGTGCTCGGCTTCGCCGTCGGCATCATGCGCCTGTCGAAGAACTGGCTCGTCCGCCAGGTGGCGACGGTCTATGTCGAGGTGATCCGCAACCTGCCGCTCCTGCTGCAGCTGCTGATCTGGTACAACGCCGTCCTCGCCACGCTGCCGCAGGCGCGCGACAGCATCTATCTCGGCGGCGGCTTCTACCTGAACGTCCGCGGCCTGTTCATGCCCCAGCCCGGCTTCGAGGCCGGCGCGCAGTTCATTCTCGTCCTCGCCGTGGCCGGCGCGGTGGCGAGCTTCTTCGTGCGGCGCTGGGCGCGGCGGCGGCAGGCCGAGACCGGCCAGCCCTTCCCCGCCGGCCTCGTGAGCCTCGCGCTGACGCTCGGCGTGCCGCTCCTCGCCTGGTGGCTGATGGCGCTGTTCGGCGCCAATCCGATCACCTTCAACGTTCCGGAGCAGGGCCGCTTCAACCTCACCGGCGGCATGCAGCTCTTCCCCGAATTCGTGGCGCTGCTGATCGGCCTCTCGACCTACACCGCGGGCTTCATCGCGGAGGTGGTGCGCGCGGGCATCCTCGCCGTCTCGCGCGGGCAGACCGAGGCCGCGTCCTCGCTCGGCCTGCGCCCGGGCAAGGTGCTGCGCCTCGTCGTCATCCCGCAGGCGATGCGCGTGATCGTGCCGCCGCTGACGAGCCAATACCTCAACCTGACGAAGAACTCCTCGCTGGCGGTGGTGATCGGCTACCCGGATCTCGTGCAGGTCTTCATGGGCACCGTGCTCAACCAGACCGGCCAGGCGGTGGAGGTCGTCGCGATCACGATGCTCGTCTATCTGACGATCTCGCTGACCACGTCCTTCTTCATGAACGTCTACAATCGGCGCATCGCGCTCGTGGAACGCTGAGGGTGACGGCCATGGACGCGATCACGACGCCGCAAAACCGTTTCGTCCGCGAGAAGGACGTGGAGGCGCTGCCTCCCCCCGTCGCGACCGGAGGGCCGGTCGCCTGGATGCGCGAGAACCTGTTCTCGGGCCCGATCAACACGATCGCCACCCTGCTGGCGCTCTACGTCGTCGTGACGGTGGTGCCGCCGCTCTACACGTATTTCATCGGCAACGCGGTCTGGACCGGCACCGACGGCAACGCCTGCCGCGACGAAGTGGTCGGCTATCGGGTCGGCGCCTGCTGGGCCTTCGTCTGGGACAAGATCAACTTCTTCGTCTACGGCTCCTATCCGGCCGATCTGCGCTGGCGGCCGAACCTGTTCTTCCTCGTCTTCGGCGTCGGCATCGTCTGGCTCCTGTGGCTCGACGCGCCCAAGCGGGGCTTGGCGGCGATCTACTTCTTCCTCTTCGTGCCGGTCGCCTCCTACGCGCTCCTCTACGGCTTTCCCGCGATCGGCCTGCGCACCGTCGGGACGGGCCTGTGGGGCGGCATCCTCGTCACGATCGTGGTCTCGGCGGTCGGCATCGTCATCTCGCTGCCGCTCGGCGTCGCGCTCGCTCTGGGGCGGCGATCGAAGCTGCCGATCGTGCGGCTCGTCTGCGTGATCTTCATCGAGTTCATCCGCGGCGTGCCGTTGATCACGATCCTGTTCATGGCCAACACGATGCTGCCGCTGTTCATGTCGGAGGGCGTCACGGTCGATCGCCTGGTCCGGCCGCTCGTCGGCGTGGCTCTGTTCGCCTCCGCCTACATGGCCGAGGTGATCCGCGGCGGCCTGCAGGCGATCCCGAAGGGGCAGTACGAGGGCGCGCAGTCGCTCGGCCTCTCCTACCCCAAGATGATGTATTTCATCGTGCTGCCCCAGGCGCTGCGGATCGTCATTCCCGGCATCGTCAACACCTTCATCGGCCTGTTCAAGGACACGACGCTGGTGTCGATCGTAGGCATCTTCGACCTGATCCGCACCGTCGAATCCGCCCGCGTCGACCCCGTCTGGTCGGCGCCGTCGGTGAACTATTCGGGTTACGCCTTCGCAGCGATCTTCTACTTCCTGTGCTGCTGGGGCATGTCGTGGTATTCCATGTCGGTCGAGCGTCGGCTCGCCGCGAGCGAGAAGCGTTGAGAACGAGGGGAACGACGATGGCCGACACTCTTTCCATCGATCCGGGGCATCAGGTCGCCGGCATGGCCTCCAAGACGGAGGTCGCCGTCGAGATGCAGGGCGTGCACAAGTGGTTCGGGGAGTTCCACGTCCTGCGCGACATCAACCTGCGTGTGATGCGCGGCGAACGCATCGTCATCTGCGGCCCCTCGGGGTCCGGCAAGTCGACGCTGATCCGCTGCATCAACCGCTTGGAGGAGCACCAGAAGGGCCGCATCATCGTGGACGGCACCGAGCTCACCAACGATCTCAAGCGGATCGACGAGATCCGCCGCGACGTCGGCATGGTGTTCCAGCACTTCAACCTCTTCCCGCACCTGACCATTCTCGAGAACTGCACGCTCGCGCCGATCTGGGTGAAGAAGATGCCCAAGAAGGACGCGGAAGAGATCGCGATGAAGTTTCTCACGCGCGTCAAGATCCCCGAGCAGGCGCACAAATATCCCGGCCAGCTTTCGGGCGGCCAGCAGCAGCGCGTCGCCATCGCCCGCTCGCTGTGCATGAACCCGAAGATCATGCTCTTCGACGAGCCGACCTCGGCGCTCGATCCGGAAATGGTCAAGGAGGTGCTCGACACCATGGTGAGCCTCGCCGAGGAGGGCATGACCATGATGGTCGTCACCCACGAGATGGGCTTCGCGCGCCAGGTCGCCGACCGGGTGATCTTCATGGATTACGGGCAGATCATCGAGATGAACGAGCCCGAGGAGTTCTTCAAGAACCCGCAGCACGAGCGCACGCGGCTCTTCCTCAGCCAGATCCTGCACTGATCGGCGCGCGACGAGAGCCGCACGAACGAGGCCCCGGGCAGCCGTCCGGGGCCTTTTCCTTGCCGTAAAGCAGGGTAGCTTGGTCGTCCCGCCCCGCGAGGACGAATCGATGGCACCCCGCTTCCGCCTGCACGGCATCCATCTCTCCGGCCCGACCTACAAGGTCGCGCTCGGCCTCTCGCTCTGCGGCGAGGCCTTCGATTACGAGCACGTTCCCCTGCGCGAAGGCGCGCACAAGACGCCCGCCTTCCTCGCGCTCAACCGCTTCGGCCAGGTGCCGGCGCTCGAAGACCTGTCGAACGGCCGGCGGCTCGCCCAGGCCGCCGCGATCCTCGAATATCTCGCCGACGTCACCGGCAGGTTCGGCGGCGCGAGCCTCGACGAGCGGCTGCGCGTGCGCGAGTGGATGTACTGGGATTACGACCGGCTCGCCGTGCCGATCTATCGCTGCCGCGGCGTGGCGCTCGGCTTCAGGAAGGCGGACGAGGCGGTCGTCGCGGGCTGGCGCGCGGAGGGCGAGGCGGCGCTCGCGGTGCTCGACGCCCATCTCGCCGGGCGCGATTTCGTGGTGGGCGAGGCGCCGAGCATCGCCGATATCGATCTCTACGGCGTCGTCCATTACGCACCGGCGGGCGGCTTCTCGCTCGTCGAGCGCCCGCAAATCGCGCGCTGGATGGCCCGTATCGAGGCGCTGCCGGGCTACGGCACGCCCGAGGCGCTCCTGCCGACCCAGTCGAGGGCCACCGCTTGAGCGCCCTCGTCGTCCGCGAGGCGGATTTCTCCGATCTCGAGGCGATCGTGCGCCTCTACGAGACGGACACCCTGTCGAGCCGCCCCGACCGCTGGTCGCCCGAGACCCAAGCCGCCTATTCGGCGGCCTTCGCGCGGATCGCGACGAGCGAGGACCACGCGCTGTTCGTGGCCGAGCGCGGCGGCGCGGTCGTCGGCACGCTGCAGGCGACCTACGTGCCCTGCCTGAAGGGCACGGCGTCCGCGCGGATCCGCCTCGAAGCCGTCGTCGTCGACGAGCGGGCGCGCTCGGGCGGCATCGGTGCGGCGATGGTCGCGGCGGCGGAGGATTGGGGCCGCGCGCGCGGGGCGCGCTTCGTCGAGCTCTCGTCGGGCGAGCGGCGCGTCGACGCGCACCGCTTCTACGCGCGGCTCGGCTACGACCGCACCCAATTCGGCTTCAAGAAGGAGCTGTCCTGACCGTCAGTGCGGGGCGACGGCGCGGCGCTTACGGTCCGTTCACGTAAACGCGCGTTCATTCGCCTTACCGCGCCATTCACCGCAAACATTAGATCAGCTTTTAGAAGATCCCGGCAAGCTTCCCTTCATGAAGTCGTGAAGAACGGGGAGCAGGAACATGGCACGTCTGGAACTGGGAGCGGACGAGATCGCGACGCTGGCGCCGAATCTCGACACCGGGCAGAGCTATTACGAGCTGGGCATGATGCATGCGGTCGGCCGCTCGGTGCCGCTCGATCTCGTCGCCGCCCACAAATGGCTCAACGTCGCCGTCGTCAAGGGCTGCGCCGCGGCCGCGGGCCTGCGCGCCGAGCTCGCCGCCGAGATGAGCCGCGACGAGATCGCCCGCGCCCAGCGCGAGGCGCGCGCCTTCCTCGCCCGCGCCTGACGGAAATCCGCACGCGCCGCGCCGCGGCGCTTGAGGGTCGGCGGGGGCGCCGCTATAAGCGCGGCGACCTCAACTCCGACACGGACGGATTTTTCCCATGGCCCTCGAGCGGACCTTCTCGATCATCAAGCCCGACGCGACCAACCGCAACCTCACCGGCGCCGTCAACGCCGTGATCGAGGAGGCCGGCCTGCGCATCGTCGCCCAGAAGCGCATCAAGATGACGCGCGACCAGGCCGAGACCTTCTACGCGGTCCACAAGGAGCGCCCCTTCTTCGGCGAGCTCGTCGACTTCATGATCTCGGCGCCCGTCGTCGTGCAGGTGCTCGAGGGCGAGAACGCGATCGCGAAGTACCGCGAGGTGATGGGCGCGACGAACCCGGCGAACGCCGCCGAGGGCACCATCCGCAAGCGCTTCGCCCTCTCGGTCGGCGAGAACTCGGTCCACGGCTCCGACAGCGCCGAGAACGCCGCGATCGAGATCGCGCAATTCTTCGCGGGCAACGAGATCGTCGGCTGATCGACGAGGGTTCGTAGACACGGGGGTCCCGCCCCCGTGTCATCCCCGGCCGGAGCACGCGCAGCGTGCGCAGGGAAAGGGGACCCAGCGCGGGACCACGCGCCGCAGGCGCTCGTAATGCCGCCGACGAGGCGGCTCGTCGCCGCCCGCAAGTGCTTGCTCCGCAAGCATCTTCTCTCGCTGGGTCCCCTTCCCCTCCGCCGCTGGAGCGGCTCCGGCCGGGGATGACACGAGGGAGGGGGAGCCCCCCTCCCCTCACTGCCCGATGCGCACGGGCATGCCCTTGTGCGGCACGATGATCTGCGTGCCGCCCTGCCCCATCGCGGCGACGAAGGCGTCGGCGGTGGCGGCGATGATCGGGAACGAGCCGTAATGGCAGGGGATCGCGACCTTCGCGGCGGGGAAGAAGCGCTTCATCGCGAGCGCCGCGACCTCGGCGCCCATGGTGAAGCGGTCGCCGATCGGCACCATCACGACGTCCGGCTCGTGCAATTCGGCGATCAGCGCCATGTCCGAGAAGATGTCGGTGTCGCCCATATGGTAGATCGTCGGCTCCCCCGGCGCCTTGACCACGAACCCGTTCGCGCTCCCCAGCGGGAAGCCGACCCCCTGCTCGACGAGCCCCGAAGAATGGTCGGCGCGCACCAGGGTCGCGGTGAAGCCGCCCTGATCGGTGGTGCCGCCGGTGTTCATCGGGTCGAAGGCTTGGACGCCCTGGCTCGACAGGTACATGCACAGCTCGTAATTCGTGACGAGCTTCGCACCCGTGCGCTTGGCGATCGCGACCGTGTCGCCGATGTGATCGCCGTGGCCGTGGGTCACGAGGATGTGGGTCGCCCCGGCGGAGGCTTGCTCGGCATCGCCCTCGAAAGCCGGGTTGCCGGTCAGGAACGGATCGATCAGCACGATCTTGTCGCCGAATTCGAGCCGGAAGGCGGAATGGCCGAACCAGGTGATCTTCATGGGGTCGCGCTCCCTCGTCTGTTGGCGTAAAGCGGGTGCCGACCATAACGCGCGTGGCCCCCGCCGGGCCATGCCCTTTCTCGGAGGGATGCGATGAGCACCGCGCTCGAGGCGCTCGCCGGCAAGCTGCCGCCGCAGGGGCGCGTGATCGGGGTCGATCTCGGCACGAAGACGATCGGGCTTTCGCTCTCGGACGTCGAGCGCCGCATCGCGAGCCCGCTCGAGACCCTGCCGCGCACCAAGCTCCAGGCGGATGCGGCGAAGATGAAGGCTTTGTGCGAGCGCCACGGCGTCGTCGCGATCGTGGTCGGCATGCCGCTCAACATGGACGGCACGTCCGGCCCCCGCGCCCAGGCGACGCGCGCCTTCATCCGCAATCTCGAGCCGCTCCTGTCGATCCCGATCGTGCCCTGGGACGAGCGGATGTCGACCATGGCGGTGACCCGCACCCTCCTCGACGCCGATGCGAGCCGCGCCCGCCGCGGCGCCCTCGTCGACAAGATGGCCGCCGCCTACATCCTCCAGGGCGCGCTCGACCGGCTCGGCTACATGGAATCGGGCCCGGAGCCGCAGGATTGGCTCGATTGAGGGGGGATGGCCGGTGCTGTACGTCTTCCCGCCCGGCACGAGCGCGACGGTGATCGCCGATTACGCGCGGCCCTATCCCGACCCGATCCGCGTGCGCGCCGGCGAGGCGGTCGTGCCCGATGCCGAGCGCACGCGCGCGACGGATTTCCTCGGCTGGACCTGGTGCACCGGGCCCGACGGCCGCTGCGGCTGGGTGCCGAACGCGTGGATGCGCGCGGATGCCGACGGCGTCATGCGCATGATCCGCGATTTCGCGGCCCTCGAGCACGACGTCCGCCGCGGCGACCGCGCGATCCTCCACTTCTCCGAGAGCGGCTTCGTCTTCGCGAGCGTGCGCGGCGAGGCGGCGTGGATTCCGGATGCGGTGTTGGAGCTGGACGGGGGGAGGACAGGAGCCGGCGAGTCGTCGGTGCGCCGAGGGGGCTGAAAGCCCTTATCCCGGGTGTCATCCCGGACGCCGAAGGCGATCCGGGACCCATAACCCCAACGTGTCAGTCGCAGCCTGTAGGCTGCGTTTCTCGGACGGTAGACGCTCGAGGGGTGCGATGCGAGCGCGGCATGCGCGCTCGAACGATCGTCGGAGCGTATGGGTCCCGGGTCCGCTTCGCGGCCCGGGATGACAGCGTTCGCGAGATTCACCACTCCACTCCCCACACCCACACCCACACCCGCATCCGCACCACGCGCCCTTGACAGAACGCCACCCGCACGGGACGTGACGGGCGTCCGCTCGCAGGAAATCGCCCGTCCATGGCCCCCGTTCTCGCCGCCCTCGTGCCCGTCTTCCTCGTCATCGTCGCCGGCTGGGCGGCGCGGGTGACGGGATTCGTGGAGGAGAAGCACTGGCCGGGGCTCGAGAAGATCACCTACGTCGTCTTCTTCCCCGCGATCATCGTCTACACGCTCGCGACCGCCGATCTCTCGCGGGTGCCGGTGGCGGGGATCGCGGGGGCGCTCGTCGCAGGGATTCTCCTCAACGGGGCGATCCTGCTCGGCCTGCGGCCCGCCCTGGAGCGCCGCCTCGGGATCGGCGGGCCGGCCTTCACCTCGGTGTTCCAGGGAGCGACGCGCTGGAACACCTTCGTCGGGCTCGCGGTCGCCGGCAGCCTCTACGGCGCGCACGGGCTCGCGCTGATGGCGGTTGCTGTCGCGGCGATGATCCCGCTCCTCAACGTCATGGCGATCGGCGTGCTGGTGCGCTTCGCCGGTGGCCCGCCGCAATCGACGCGCTCGATCCTCAAGGCGATCGTGACGAACCCGTTCATCTGGTCCTCGGTGCTCGGCATCGCGATCAACGCCACGGGCCTCGTCCTGCCCTCCTTCCTCCTCGACGGAATCGAGATCCTGGGGCGGGCGGCGCTGGCGGCGGGGCTCCTCGTCGTCGGCGCGGGGCTCGACATGCGCCGCCTCGCGCGCCCCGTGCCGGCGCACTGGATCTCGGGTGCGATGAAGATGGTGCTGATGCCGATCGTCGCCGTCCTCGTGGCGCGCTCCATGGGGGTTGCCGGCGACGACCTCGCCGTCGTCGCGATCGCCTCCGCCGTGCCGACCGCGAGCGGGGGCTACGTGCTGGCCAAGCAGATGGGCGGGGACGCCCCGCTGATGGCGGAGATCATCACGCTCCACACCCTCGCCGCCATGCTGACCATGCCGGTGATGATCGCCTGGCTCGCTTTTTAGTTTCCCGTACGGCGCCTTCGAAAACATCCAACAGGTGATCAACTTTCTGCTGTAAATCGAAACGCGCGTCGGATAGGTTGCAGCCGCTCCCGCGGGACCGACACGAGTGCGAGGCGACGATGGCAGGCAGATCCGACGAGGCAGGCGAGGCGTTCGAGGGCGAGGCGACGGTGCCGACGCGTGCGGAGACGGCGCGCTACGTGGCCGACATGACCGCCGAGCTCGCGCGCATGGCGCGCGCGGCGGGCCTACCGCTCGTCGCGTATTTTCTGGACATGACCCATCAGGAGGCCCGGGAGGCCGAGAATCCGCAGCGCGTGCCGCGCCGTCGGCCGCGCTGAGCGGGATCAGCCCCGCCGGTCGACGACGACCTTGCCGTCGGCGAGGCCGAGCATCACCTCGCCGCGCTTGAGGGCGAGCGCGCTCTCGCCGAACAGCACGCGCCGCCAGCCGGCGAGCGCCGGCACGTCGGCCGCGTCGTCCTCGGCGATGGCCTCGAGGTCGTCGACGGTCGCGACGATCTTGGGCGCGACGCCCTCCGCTTCGCAGACCGCCTTCAGCAGCACCTTCAGGAGCTCCACCGTCGCCCCCGAGCCGCCGCGGCCGCGATTGCGCTCGGGCATGACGATGCTCGCGGGATCGCGGGCGAGGCCGGCCTTCACCGCGGCGAGGACGGCATCCGCCGCCCGCGAGCGCTCGAAGCCGGAGGGCACCGCGCGCAGGCGCTTGAGCCCGTCCGCGTCGCGCGGGGCGGAGATCGCGATCTCGACGACGGCGTCGTCCTTCATCACGCGCTGGCGCGGGACGTCGCGGGTCTGCGCCTCGCGCTCGCGCCAGGCGGCGATCTCCATGAGGACCCCGAGCTCGCGCGCCTTGCGCACGCGCCCCGACAGCCGCTTCCAGGCGGTCTCCGGCTCGGCGGCGTAGGTCTCGGGCGAGGTGAGGATCGCCATCTCCTCCTCGAGCCAGGAGAGGCGCCCGGTGGCCTCGAGCCGCGCGGAGAGCGCCTCGTAGACCGGGATGAGATGCGTCACGTCCGACAGCGCGTAGGCGAGCTGCGCCTCGCTGAGCGGGCGGCGCGACCAATCCGTGAAGCGCGACGACTTGTCGATGCGCGCCTTGGCCAGATCGTTGGCGAGCTGCTCGTAGGACACCGAATCGCCGTAGCCGCAGACCATCGCGGCGACCTGCGTGTCGAAGAGCGGCTTCGGGATCAGCCCGCCGAGGATCCAGATGATCTCGAGATCCTGCCGCGCGGAATGGAACACCTTGACCACCCGCTCGTCCGCCATCAAGGCGACGAAGGGGGCGAGGTCGAGGCCCTCCGCCAGGGGATCGACCAGGACCGCCTCCTCCGGGCTCGCCATCTGGACGAGGCAGAGCTTGGGGTAATAGGTCGTCTCCCGC
Source organism: Salinarimonas sp. (assembly GCF_046292825.1). Classification (GTDB taxonomy): domain Bacteria; phylum Pseudomonadota; class Alphaproteobacteria; order Rhizobiales; family Beijerinckiaceae; genus Salinarimonas. Next base: position 42,249 of record NZ_JBKBQG010000027.1, read on the forward strand.
ATGAACTCCGTGTCGATGGTGACGAACGGATGTCGGGCGAGGCGGGAGCAGATCTCGGCGAGCGCGGCGGTGGTGGTGATCGGGGTCATGACCCGCGTCATAGCGGATGGCGCGCCCTCTCGCAAAGCGGCAAGCGTCGCATGGCGCTCGATGCGGCGCAGACTTTCGACGCAGGCGCCGTCGATCAGGATGCCGGATTCGTGGCGAGCCGCCGTTCGAGCCGCCGTTCGGGAAGTCTCACGCCGCCGCCGAGGACGAGGACGTTGCCGAGGAGGATCGCGCCCGCCCCGGCGAGCAGGCTCGGCCCGAGCGCGAGCCCCTCAAACGCGACGGAGAAGGCGAGCGCGACGAGCGGGATCGTAGCCAGCGTATAGGCCGCGCGCCCCGGCCCGAGCCGCGCGACGAGGGCGAAATACATGAGGAAGGTCACGCAGGAGGCGGCGATCGCGAGATAGGCGAGCCCCGCGAGATAGGCCGGCGCAGGGTCCCACAGCGGCGGCAGGGCCGAGGCGAGCTCACCGCCTGCAAGCAGCGGACCGACTAGGGGCGCGAAGGTCCAGGCGAGGCAGAAGGCGGCACCGGCGAGCGCGCCCCAGACCATCGTCGCGAGCGCGGGCACGCCCCGCTTCTGGTTGCGCGCGCCGATCACCGTGCCGCCCGCCGCCGCGATCGCGGCGAGAGCGGCGTAGGCGAGCCCCGCGAGCGCCCCCGCGTCTCCCGTCGCGAGCGCGGCGATCTGCGGCGAGAAGATCGTCGCGAGCCCCGCCACGCCGAGCCCGAGCCCCGCGAGCGCGGCCCCAGAGAGCGACGTCTTCAGGAAGACCCGCGCGAGCAGCGCCGCGACGATCGCCGAAGCCGAGAGGACGACCGCCGCCACGCCGCTCTCGACGAGCCGCGTGGCCTCGTAGAAGGCGACGAAGCTCAGGCCGAAGAAGAGGACGCCCTGCGCCGCCACCATCGCCCGGTCCCCGCGCGCGACCCCGATCGGCCGGCGCAGGATCGCCGCGACCGCGAGCATCACCACGAACACGGCGAGCATCCGATACGCCACCGAGAGCGCGGCCGGCAGGACGACCGCCTGACTCGTCGTCACGATGGCGCTCGAGCCCCAGAAGAAGGCGGTGGCGGCGAACATCAGGGCGGTCATCCTGCGCTCCATCGATATGATTGCACTTTGCAAGCATATCGCAATCCGACCCCGATGCAAGCGCCCGCGCTTCCGCCGTGGACGACGCGTGGCGGCAGGTCGCCAGAGCGCGCGAATCGGCTAAGGTCTTCGTCGGAGATGCGAGCGGACGGGAGGGCGACATGCGCCGGGGTGTGCTGCGCGGCACGGGCCTCACGCTCGTCGCCCTCCTCGCCGTCGGCGCCGCGCTCCTTCTCCTCCCGTTCTTCCTGCCCGCCGATGCCGTGCGTGCGCGCATCGAGGCCGAGATCGCGCAGCGGACGGGGTTCCGCGTCGCCTTCGAAGGGCCGGTCTCGCTCTCGGTCTTCCCCGCGATCGCGCTCGCCGCCGAGCGGCTGCGGATCGAGGGGCCGGGCGACGGCGCCGACGATTTCGCCGCCGACATCGAGGCCGTGCGATTCGGCCTCGCGCTGGCGCCGCTCCTGTCGGGCGAGGTGCGGATCACCGAGATCGCGCTCGATCGCCCCGTCATGCGCATCGTGCGCGGGGCGGCGACGCGCGCGCCCGCGGACGAGGCGGGGGAGAGCGGGCTCGGACGGCTCGCCGGCGTGGCGATCGACAGGCTCGCGATCGCCCGCGGGCTCGTCGTCCTGCGCGGCGAGGGCGGGGAGACGCGCATCGAGGATCTCGAGCTCGCCCTCTCCATGCCCGATCCCGGCGGCCCGACGCGGCTCTCCGCCGCCTGGCGCGTCGGCGCTCTGCCGCTCGCGATCGACGCGCAGGTGGAGAGCCCGCTCGCGCTCGTCGGCGGCGAGGCGGCGGCGCTGACCGCCCGGATCGAGGCGCCCGGCCTCCTCGCCGCGCCCGTCTCCGCGCGCGCGAGCGCGCGCCTCGCGCCGAGCCTCGTCGCCCTGCGCGATCTCGCCCTCGAGAGCGGCGCGAGCCGGGTGCGCGGCGAGGCGGACGTGTTCGTCGCGGGTCCCCTCCCCGCGCTCGACGCGCGCCTTGCGGGCGATCTCCTCGATCTCGACGCGCTCCTCGTCGCCTCGCAGGCCGCGCCGCAAGACGATGCGCGCCCCTTCGGCGCGCTGACGCCGCTCTTCGGTCTCCTCGTCGGCGATCTCGATCTCGCGCTCGCGCGGCTCGTGGTCGATAGGCGCGAGATCGCCCCGCTCGCCGCGCGGGCGGCGCTCGACGAGGACACGCTCGAGATCGCGATCGCGCAGGCGGGGCTCCTCGGCGGCAGCCTCGCGGGCGATCTGCGGCTCGGGCTCGACGGCTCGCGCGCGCGCCTCGACGGGAGCCTGCGCGGTCACGACCTCGCGCTCGGGGCGCTGGCGCCGTCGCTCCCGGCGAGCGGACGCATCGGCGCGGATCTGCGCTTCGCCATGGCCGGCGAGACCCGCGCGGCGCTCGTCGAGAGCCTGAACGCCGCCGGCCGCGTCTCCTGGCGGGAGGGCACGCTCGTCGGATCGGGTCTCGCCGAGGCGATCGGCGATCCCGCGGCGGACCGGCTCGAGGCGATCGCGCTCGAGATCGAGATCCCGGATCTCGTCTCGGCCGTCTCGCTCTCGGGCACGGCGCGCTGGCGGGGCGACCCGGTCTCGCTCGCGGCCTCGGTCGCGGCGCGCCCGATCCTGCTCGGCGACAGCGGCCGGATCGACGCGCGTCTGACGGCGCCGCGCTTCGCGCTGGGGCTTCGCGGCGACGTCTCCGCGGCGGGGCGGATGGCGGGGGAGGTCTCGCTCGAGACGGAGTCGCTGCGCGCGCTGCTCGCCTGGCTCGGCCGGCCGGTGGCGGCGCCCGACGGGCTCGGCCCCTTCGCCTTCGTCGGCCGCGTCGCCGCGAGCCCCGGCAGCCTCGCCTTCACCGACGCCCGGCTCTCTCTCGACGGCGCGAGCGCCGCCGGATCGGGCCGCCTCGCGACCGGTCCGCGGCCGCGCATCGAGGCGCGCCTCGAGGCCGACCGGCTCGACGTGAACCCCTATCTCGGCCTGACGCCACGCGGCGCCGCGACGGCGCAGGCGTCGGGCGCGGACGGCTGGAGCGAGGCGCCGATCGACCTCTCCGCACTTCGCGCCTTCGACGCCGAGCTCGAGCTCGCGCTCGGCAGCCTCGTCGTACGCGACATCCGCACCGGTCCGACCCGGCTCTCGGCCCGGCTCGCCGCCGGCCGGCTCGACGTCGATCTGCACGCGATGGCGCTCTATGGCGGCAACGGAGCGGGCCGCATCGGCCTCGATGCCGGCGCGCCGAGCCTCGCCGCCGCGCTCACGATCGAGAACGTCGACGCGCGGCCCTTCCTCTCCGACGCCGTCGATTTCCGCCGGATCGAGGGACGCGGCAGCCTCGTCCTCGACGTGACGGCGCCGCTCGCCAGCGAGGCCGCCCTGATGCGCGGGCTCTCGGGCAGCGCGCGCTTCTCGGTGCGGGACGGCGCGATCCGCGGCTTCGACGCGACGCAGGTCGCGGGGCTGCTCGCGACCGGCATCGTCGACGGCTGGCGCCTCGCGGACGGGTCGGCGACCGAGTTCTTCGCCTTCGAGACGCAGTTCGGCATCGCCGGCGGCGCCGCGACGACGTCGGACCTGCGCCTCGTCGGCCCCTCGATCGACACGACCGGGCGCGGCGTGATCGACATCGGCGCGCGGCGGCTCGATCTGCGCGTCGAGCCGCGGGTCGCGCTCGAGCGCCGCCGCGGCGATTCGGTCGAGCTCGTCGGCTTCGGCGCGCCGATCCTGATCGCCGGGCCGTGGGATCGTCCGCGCATCTATCCGGACGTCGCAGGAATCCTCCAGGATCCGATCGGCGCGTACGAACAGCTGCGAGCCGCCGGCCGCGGCCTGTTCGGGCGCGATCTGCCGAGCGCGCAGCCGGCGATCGAACGCGCGATCGGGCGGGAGGCCGCGCAGAGCATCGGCGACCTCCTCGGCGTGCCGCTCGTGGCCCCGCCGCCGGTCCCGGAGAGCATCACCGAGCCGGCGTCGCAACCTCCTGTCGAGGGCGCCCCGCTGGACCTCGCCGCACCGCCTCCGCCGCCGGCCCCCTCCCCCGCCGCGGCGCCGACCGGCGATCCCGCGCTCGACGCGGCGCGCGGCCTGATGGAGCTGCTCTTGCGCAACCGCTGAGCGCAACGGGCCGCGCGCGCGAGGGAAACGTCGCAGAACCGCCGCGCTTTTGCCGCATACGCGGTTGACCGGAAGCGTCGAGCCTTTATCAAAAGAGGCCTGGCTGCGACACAAGTCGCAAGTACGGGAGGATTTCGATGGCCGACACGATCAGACGCTCGCTTCTCGCCGCCGCGATGGCCGGCACGATGCTCGCGATGGCGCCCGCGAGCGCGAGCGCCCAGGAGGACTACCTCCTCGCCACCGCCTCGACCGGCGGCACCTACTACCCCGTCGGCGTCGCCATCGCGACGCTGGTCAAGGTCCGCCTGCAGAACCAGCACGGCATCAACATGTCGGCGATCTCGTCGGCGGGCTCGGGCGAGAACATCCGCCTGATGCGCGACAACGAGGCCCAGTTCTCGATTCTCCAGGGCCTGTTCGGCGCCTATGCCGCCACCGGCACGGGCGATCTGGCGGACGCCGGCCCGCAGGAGAACCTGCGCTCCATCGCGCAGCTGTGGCCCAACGTCGAGCATTTCGTGCTGCGCGCCGACCTCGCGCCCACGGGCACGATCGAGGACATGGCGAATGCCCGCGGGCAGACGGTCTCGATGGGCCTTCAGAATTCCGGCACCCTCGGCTCGAACGAGGTGCTGATGGCCAATCTCGGCATGCCGCTGAGCGAGTTCGAGCTCGCCTTCATGGGCTACAACCCCTCGGCGGACGCGCTGCAGAACAACCAGATCGCCGCGGCCTCGATGCCCGCGGGCGTTCCCGTCTCGGCCGTCACCCGCGTCTTCGCGGCGATGGGCGACGGCGTGCGCCTCCTCGGCTTCACCGAGGAGCAGATCGCGCAGGCGAACGGCGAATTCGGCGATCTGTGGGTCGCCTATCCGATCCCGGCCGGCACCTATCCGGGCCAGACGCAGGAGATCGTCACGATCGGCCAGCCGAACTTCCTCGCCGTGAACGCGGACGTGCCGGAGGAGACGGTCTACCTGATCACGCAGGCGATGTTCGAGAACCTGCCCTTCCTGCAGGCGATCCACCCGGCGACAAACGAGATGAACCTCGAGACGGCGCTCGACGGCCTGCCGCTCCCGCTGCATCCGGGCGCGCTGCGCTATTTCGAGGAAGCGGGCCTGACGATCCCCGATCGCCTGCGCCCCTGATGCCGCGCGCGAGCGCCTGATAAGCGCCCGTCCACCGGGCCCCGCACGACCCGTCGTCGCAAGGCGACGGGTCGTCGCGAAAGGGGGGGCGTTTTCGCTCCCCTCTTGTGATTTTCCTCTACGCTGTCATCCCAGGCCGCGAAACGGACCCGGGACCCATACGCTCCGACGACTAGTCCGAGCGCGCATGCCGCGCTCGCGTCGCACCGTCGGAGAAGCGGTCATCGGAGAAACGCAGCCTATAGGCTGCGACCCGATCGTTGAGCGTATGAGTCCCGGATCGCCCTCAAGCGTCCGGGATGACAACTCGCTGCACGCGCATGCCCGCACCCACACACACGAGCCGAGACACCACGATGACCACAGGTCCGCGCCTCGATCCCGCCGGCGACGATCGCACGAAGGCTCCCGAGGAGGCCGGGGAGTACGAGGCCTATGTGCGGCCCTTCGACCATGGCATCGTCGGCTGGATCGCGTGGAGCGTCGGGATCGCGCTCGCGCTCTACCACGTCTGGGCGAACACCTTCGGGCGCTTCGACCAGGTCTGGCTGACCGCGATCCATTTCGCCGGCTTCGCCTTCCTGTGCGCGCTGCGCTACCCCTTGATCCGCACGCATGGCCCGGCCGCGACGCGCGCGGTCCTCGCCTTCGACGTCCTGTTCGGGCTCGTCGCGGCGGGCGCCACGATCTGGCTGATCTCGAACCAGGGCGCGATCTTCGCGCGCGGCGTGCGCCTCTCGCCGCTCGACATCGCGCTCTCGGTCGTGGTGGTCGCCTCCGCGATCGAGCTGACGCGGCGCGCGACGGGCATCATCATCCCGATCCTGATCGTCGTCTCGCTGACCTACGTGTTCTGGTGGGGCCCGATGGCGCCGGGCGTGTTCCGCTTCGCGGGGCTCACCTTCGAGACCTTGATGTTCCGCTCGATCTTCTCCGACGACGGCATGTTCGGCTCGATCGCGCTCATCTCGGCGACCTTCGTCTTCCTGTTCATCATCTTCGGCGCCTTCCTCGTGCGCTCGGGGGCGGGCGAGTTCATCATCGATCTCGCGCGCGCCATCGCGGGGCGCTTCATCGGCGGGCCGGGCTACGTCGCGGTGATGTCCTCGGGGCTGACGGGCACGATCTCGGGCTCGGCGGTGGCGAATACCGTGTCGACCGGCGTCATCACCATTCCGCTCATGAAGCGCGCGGGCTTCCCGCCCCGCTTCGCCGCGGGCGTCGAGGCGGCGGCGTCGACGGGCGGCGGGCTGATGCCGCCGATCATGGGCGCGGGCGCCTTCGTGATGGCGACCTACACCCAGATCTCCTATCTCGAGATCGTCGCCGTCGCCTTCCTGCCGGCTTTGGTCTACTTCCTCTCCGTCGCGTTCTTCGTGCGCATCCAGGCCAAGAAGCTCAACCTCGTCGCCTCCGACCCCGACGCGCCGACCGCCTGGCAGGTACTCAAGCGCGGCGGACCGTCCTTTCTCATCCCGATCGGCGTGCTGATCGGCCTGCTGGTCGCCGGCTACACGCCGACCTACGCCGCGGGCTTCGCCATCGCGTCCTGCATCGTCGCATCCTGGCTGACGCCCAATCCGATGGGGCCGCGCGCGATCCTCGACGCCCTCGCGCTCGGCGCGCAGAACATGATCATGACGGCGGTGCTGCTCGTCTCGGTCGGCCTCGTCGTCAACGTCATCGCCATGACCGGCATCGGCAACACCTTCTCCCTGATGATCAATGCCTGGTCGGGCAACAGCCTGTTCATCGCGCTCTCGCTGATCGCGCTCGCCTCGCTCGTGCTGGGCATGGGCCTGCCGGTGACGGCGTCCTACATCGTGCTCGCGACGCTCTCGGCGCCGGCGCTGCACGCGCTCATCCAGAACAACGCGCTCGTCGACGCGATGGTCGCCGGCACGGTGCCCGAGATGGCGCGCGCGACCTTCATGCTCGCCGACCCCGCCGCGATGATGGCGCTCGCCGCGCCGATGACGCGCGACGCGGCCTGGGCGCTCCTCGAGGCGACGCCGCCGGAGCTCCTGTCGGTCGTCTATCCGCAGGTGCTCGACCCCACGACGATCAAGCTCGCGCTCCTCTCCGCGCACATGATCATCTTCTGGCTGAGCCAGGATTCGAACGTCACGCCGCCCGTCTGCCTCACCGCCTTCGCCGCGGCGGCGATCGCCAAGACGCCGCCGATGGCGACGGGCATCGTCTCCTGGAAGGTGGCGAAGGGCCTCTATCTGATGCCGATCCTCTTCGCCTACACGGCCTTCCTGGGCGGCCCGCCGCTCGAGGTCGCGACGATCTTCGTGATCGCCGTGATCGCGGTCTACGCGCTCGGCGCGGCGATCGAGGGCCACATGGAGGCGCCGCTCAATTGGCCCGTGCGCATCCTCCTCTTCGCGGCGGGCGTCGCGCTGATCTGGCCGAACACGCCCGTCGTCGAGGTGATCGGCGGCATCGGCGTGATCGCGATCTTCATCTGGAACCTGCGGCAGGACCGGGCGCGCCAGCGCGCGGCGAAGGCGTGAGGGCCGCGCGCGCGGCGTCGCCCTCCCGCAGCAGCGCCGCGCGCAGGCATAAGAAGAGCACGAGCGCGTTGAGCGCGTGCCAGAGAAAGTGCGTTCCGATCGGCACGAGGTCGCACACGGCCTGATCGACCGAGCGGAAGACGAGGGAGGTCGCGAAGACGGCCGCCGCGACGAGGAGCAGCGTGCCGCGGGCATGCGGGAGCGCGACGCCCGTCTCGTGCCGCGCCGCCCGCGCCGTCTCGTCGAGCCCGCCCCAGCTCCGGTTCTTCCGGTTGGCGAGCACCCGCTCCTCGCGCCCGGCCATCAGCACGAGGAGCCCGCCGACGCCGATCAGCGCGAGCGCCGCCGGAAAATAGCCGACCGACCCGTTCAGCGTCGCCTCCGGCCCGAACAGGGCCGCCCAAAGGCGCGGAAAACCGGCCGAGGCCGCGAGGAAGGCGCCCGTCGCGACGATCCCCCCGACGAGGCCGAGCCCCAGGAAGCGGCGCATCGCGAGGAGGAAGAAGCCGTAGATGAAGATCGCGATCGGGATCACGTCGGCGAGCAACGACCAGCGATTGGCAAACGTGTGGAACAGGAACGAGCCGATCCCGACGCTCGCCGTCACCCCGATCAGGGAAGCCGCCGGCCAGTCCCGCTCCGGCAGCCGGCGCCAGGCGACGAAGGCGAGCCCGGCGGCCACCAGGAAGGCGCCGTTCGAGAGCGCGTTCACCGGCTCCGCCCAAAACGAGGCGTCCGCGCGCTCGCAATAGAGATCGATCGGCGTGCACCAGCCGCGCGGTTCCATGACGGGGCCTCGTCGAATTGCGACGAGCCGATTGTAGCGCGCGCGCGCGGCGGGGGGAGTGGCGGGGTTCGCATTGCGGGGCTTGGCTCGGTTGCGCCCGCGCGCTAGAGCTTATGTCGAATGTCGACATCCAGGAGGTTGAAGGCGGCGGGGTCGTCCGAGCAGGTCTCCACGGTGCTCACGGCGGCCGAGAGGGCGCAGCTCGCCTCGCGCGCACGCCGGGCCGGTATTTCGGTCGAGGATTTCGTCCGTCGTTCGATTGCAGCCTACGACCCAGCCCAGGAAGCCGAACTCGCCGCCCTCGCAACGGCGCTCGCGGACAGCAACAGGCAAGTGGCGGCGGCAGTCGATCGCGCTCTGGCCGAAGTCGAGGAGACGCGTCGCGCGCTCCGCCGCTAGGCCTCCCCCCACCCTCCCCCTTGCCTTCCGCCCCGTCCTGCCGGAAACAGGAGCCCCCTGCCCTCCTCGTCTGCCTGGAAGGTCGCCGATGCGCATCACGACGTGGAACGTCAACTCGGTCCGCCAACGGCTCGAGCATCTCCTCCTCTTCCTGCGCGAGGAGGCGCCGGACGTTCTGTGCCTGCAGGAGCTGAAGACGACCGACGATCTGTTCCCGCGCGGCGAGATCGAGGCGGTCGGCTATTCCTGCGCGGTGCACGGGCAGAAGGGCTTCAACGGGGTCGCGATCCTCTCCAAGCGCCCGCTCGAGGACGTGCGCCGCGGCCTGCCCGGGGCCGACGACGACGAGCAGTCGCGCTATATCGAGGGCGTGATCTCCGTCGACGCGGGCGTGGTGCGCGTCGCCTCGATCTACCTTCCCAACGGGAACCCGGTCGACAGCGCCAAATATCCCTACAAGCTCGCCTGGATGGGACGCCTCGCGCGCCACGCCCGCGATCTCCTCGCGCTCGAAGAGCCGCTCGTGCTCGCGGGCGACTACAACGTCATTCCCGAGCCGCGCGACGCCGCCGATCCGGCAGCCTGGGAGGGCGATGCGCTCTACCTGCCGCAGACCCGCGCCGAATTCCGCACGCTCCTCGCCTTGGGCTTCACCGACGCGCTGCGCGCCTGCGACGAGGCGGCGGGCCGCTACACGTTCTGGGATTATCAGGCCGGCGCCTGGCAGCGCAACAAGGGCATCCGCATCGATCATCTCCTGCTCTCGCCGGAGGCCGCCGACCGGCTCGCGGGCACGACGATCCACAAGCACATGCGCGGCCTCGAAAAGCCCTCAGACCACGTGCCCGTCAGCGTCCGTCTGGAGATGTGAGGCGATCGGCGCCGTCCCCGAGCAGAACGCGAAAGCAGAAGTTGGCCTTCGCGCGACGACGGACGCTTGACAGGCGCGAGTGCTGTCCCGACACTCGACCTCCACATAGAAGAACCCCGGCAATATCGGGGTCATGGGAGGAAATCGCCATGCTTTCCGGGACTCGACGCCACGTGCTGGCGGCGAGCGGAGCGGTTTTGCTCGCGCTCGCCATGGGCGGCCCCGCCGCCGCGCAACAGCAGCTCAAATGGGCCCACGTCTACGAGGCGAACGAGCCGTACCACACCTGGGCGGTGTGGGTCGGCGAGCAATTCGCGCAGGCGACGGACGGCCGCTACACAATCGAGGTCTTCCCCGCCTCCTCGCTCGGCAAGGAGACCGACATCAACGAGGGCCTCGGGCTCGGCACGGTCGACATCATCTATACGGGCCAGCTCTTCGCCGGGCGCTCCTATGGCCGCATCGCGATCGGCGGCGCGCCGTTCATGTTCCGCGATTTCGACCATTGGCAGGCCTTCCGCGACAGCGACCTCTTCCAGGAGCTCGCGGACGGCTATCGCGACGCGAGCGGCAACCACGTCGTTTCGCTGACCTATTACGGCGAACGCCACGTCACCTCGAACCGCCGCATCGAGACGCCCGAGGACATGCGCGGCCTCAAGATCCGCGTGCCGGACGCGCCGCTCTACATGATGTTCCCGCGCGAAGTGGGCGCCAATCCCGCGCCGATCGCCTTCGCGGAGGTCTATCTCGCGCTGCAGCAGGGCGTCGTCGACGCGCAGGAGAACCCGCTGCCGACGATCGACGCGAAGAAGTTCTACGAGGTGCAGGACTACATCGTCCTCACGGGCCACATCACCGACGCGCTCCTCACGATCATCGGTGGTCCGACCTGGGACGCCATGGCCGAGGAGGATCGCGACACGCTCGTCTCCCTCATCCGCGAAGCGGCGGAGAATTGCACGAACGACATCGTGCGCCTGGAGCAGGACCTCGTCGCGGAGTTCCCCAATCGCGGCAAGGAGGTGATCGAGGTCGATCGCACGCCCTTCCGCGAGGCCGTCGTCAAGGCCCATCTCGGCCCCGCCGCGACCTGGGACCAAGCGACCTACGATCGTCTGCAGGCTCTGGCGGATTGAGGGGCGATCGCGCCCGCCCAAGTCCCTCCCCATAGGGGAGGGTGGCCCCCGGAGCGAGAGCGACGGGGGTCGGGTGGGGCTCGACGATTCGGAGACGATCTCCCCCGGCCGGGCCCCACCCGGCCCGTCTCGCTGACGCTCGCCGGTCCACCCTCCCCTACGGGGAGGGATCTCCCCCCTCCCCCGCGACCGAGCCCGGAAATGTCCGAACCCACCCGAGACGACGAGCCGCACAGCGCGATCCATTTCGACGAAGGCGACGAGCGAGTCGATCTGTCGGACGTGAGCCTCGTCGACGCGCCGGTCTTCCTCGTCTTCTGGGGGCTCGCGATCGTCGTCTTCCTGCAATTCTTCACCCGCTACGTGCTCAACGATTCGCTCGCCTGGACGGAGGAGATCGCCCGCTATCTCCTGATGTGGACGGGCTTCATCGGTCTCGTCATGGTGGTGCGCAAGGAATCGAACATCGCGGTGGAGATCTTCTATCGCTGGATGCCAGTCTGGCTGCGGCGCGGGTTGTCGGTCGGCGTCGATCTCCTGTCAATCGCCTTCTACGGCTACATGACCTATCTGTGCGTGCAGCTCTCCCAGCGCACCCGCCAATCGATGACGGCGATCGATTGGCCGAAATCCTGGATCTATTGGGGCATCACGGCCGCGCTCGCGGTCTGCACGCTCTACGCGATCCTCGTCGCCATCCGACATTGGCGCACCGGCTCGAGCCCGCTGATCCGCATGGGCGAGCCGCTGCAGGCCCCGCAACGACCGGGCATGGAGTAGAGCCTCGTGCTGATCGCGATCCTGTTCATCTCCCTCTTCGGCATGATCGTCCTGGGCGTGCCGGTGGGCATCGCGCTCGCGGGCTCCTCGCTCCTCTACATCCTGCTCGCGGGCAATCTGCCGGACGTCGTCGTCATCCACCGGATGGTCAACGGCATCGATTCCTTCCCGCTCCTCGCGGTGCCGTTCTTCATCCTCGCCGGCAATCTGATGAACTCGGCCGGCATCACGAACCGCATCTTCGCCTTCGCCAACGCGCTCGTCGGCTGGATGCGCGGCGGGCTCGGCCACGTCAATGTCGGCGCCTCCGTGATCTTCGCGGGCATGTCGGGCGCGGCGGTGGCGGATGCGGGCGGGCTCGGCGCGATCGAGATCAAGGCGATGAAGGACGCCAAATACGACGCCGATTTCGCGGTCGGCGTCACGGCGGCCTCCTCCACGATCGGCCCCATCATCCCGCCCTCGCTGCCGATGGTGATCTACGGCGTCGTCGCCGGTGCCTCGATCGGCCAGCTCTTCGCGGCGGGGCTCATCCCCGGCATCCTGATGGCGGTCGCGCTCATGATCATGGTCGCGTACTACGCGCGCGTGCGCGGCTATCCGCGCGACCAGGCCTTCCGCTGGCTCGTGCTGGCGCGCGCCTTCAAGGGCGCCTTCCTTTCCCTGATGACGCCGGTGATCATCGTCGGCGGCATCCTGTTCGGCATCTTCACGCCGACGGAGGCGGCGATCGCGGCCTGCGCCTACGCGCTCGTCCTCGGCCTCGTCGTCTACCGGACGCTCAGCTGGCAGCGCTTCGTGCGGGTGACGATCGACACGATCGAGACGACCGCCGTGATCCTGTTCATCGTCGCCGGCGCCTCGATCTTCTCCTGGATCCTCACCTCGACGCGCACGGCAGAAGCCTTCGCCGCGCTCATCCTCGTCATCAGCGACAACCCGATCCTCGTCCTCCTCCTGATCAACCTGATCCTCATCATCGTCGGCTGCTTCCTCGAGACGGTCGCGGCGATCACGATCCTGGTGCCCGTGCTCCTGCCGATCGCGGTGCAGGTCGGGGTCGATCCGGTGCATTTCGGGGTGATCATGGTGCTCAACCTGATGATCGGGCTCCTCACGCCACCAGTCGGCATGGTGCTCTACGTGCTCTCGCGGGTCGCCAAGGTGCCCTTCGAGAAGGCGGTCGTCGCGACGCTGCCCTTCCTGATCCCGCTCGTCGTCGTGCTGATGCTCGTCACCTTCGTGCCGGCGCTCACGATGTGGCTGCCGACGCTGCTCTATCGGTGAGGGGCGCCGAGGCCGCCGCGCCCGGAACGATGCCCCCACCCTCCCGTTGACCCTCCGACCCGAGGATCGCGACAGGGAGGGAGGCAGCATGGCACGGGCGCACGCGCCGATCTCGTCCGTTCGCGCGCGGGCCTACCGAATCCCGACCGACGCGCCCGAGGCCGACGGCACGCTCGAATGGGACGCGACGACGATGGTCGTCGTCCATGTCGAGGCCGCCGGCGCGACGGGGCTCGGCTACACCTATGCGGACGCCGCCGCCGCGGGCATCGTGCGCGGCACGCTCGCGCCGATCCTCGCGGGCGAGGACGCGTTCGCCATCGCCGGCCTCTGGGACGCCATGCGCCGGCAGGTGCGCAATATGGGCGAGCCGGGAATCGCGGCTTGCGCGATCTCGGCGGTCGACGTCGCGCTCTGGGACCTCAAGGCCCGCCTCCTCGACATTCCGCTCCACAGGCTCTTCGGCGCGCGGCGCGCGCGCGTCCCGATCTACGGATCGGGCGGGTTTCTCAGCTACGACGATGACCGCCTCGCCGCGCAGCTCGCGGGCTGGGTGGAGCGCGAGGGCTGCGCGCGGGTGAAGATGAAGATCGGCGCCGATCCCGCCCGCGAGCGCGCCCGCATGCGCGTCGCCCGCGCGGCGATCTGCGATGGTGCGGCGCTGATGATCGACGCCAACGGCGCGCTCGAGCCCCGCCGCGCGCTCGCGATCGCGGCGATCGCCGACGGCGAGGGCGTCGATTGGTTCGAGGAGCCGGTGACGAGCGACGATCCGGAGGGGCTCGCGCTCGTGCGCGCGCAGGCGCCCGGCGCCGTCGAGATCGCCGCGGGCGAATACGGCTACAACCCCCACGCCTTCCGGCGCCTCCTCGAGACGCGCGCCGTCGACGTCCTCCAGATCGACGCCACCCGTGCGCTCGGCATCACGGGCTTTCTCGCCGCGGCCGAGCTCGCGGCCGCCTTCGCGATTCCCGTCTCGGCCCATACCGCACCGGCCCTGCATGGCGCGCCCGCCGCCGCGGCGGCGAATCTGCGCCACGTCGAATGGTTTCACGATCACGCCCGCATCGAAGCCATGCTCCTCGACGGCGCCCCCGTGCCGACGGGCGGCGCGATCGCGCCCAACGAGGCGCCGGGCCACGGTCTGACGTTCAAGGAGAAGGAGGCCGAGCGATACGCGACGTGAGGGGGGGAAATCCCTCCCCTACGGGGAGGGTGGCCTCCGAGGCGAAGCCGATGGAGGTCGGGTGGGGCCCGGGTGGAGGTTTCCCTGCAAACGTCGGGCCCCACCCGACCCCTGTCGCTTCGCTCCAGGGGCCACCCTCCCCAACGGGGAGGGATTCGCGCCCCCAACCCACCCCGGAGGGGAGGGTGGACTTTCGAGGCGGAGCCGAGGAAGGCCGGGTGGGGCCCGGGTGGAGATTTTACTGCAAACGTCGGGCCCCACCCGACCTCGTTCGCTTCGCTCCGAGGCCAC
>NZ_JBKBQG010000028.1:0-54884 GCF_046292825.1 Salinarimonas sp.
GCCGATGATCGCGCCGGCCGCCGCGCCGAGCGCGCCGCCGACGAGGGCGCCGCCGGCCGAGCGGGTCGCTGCCGCGCCGACGACGGCGCCGGTGCCGGCACCGATCGCGCCGCCGGCGAGCGCCCGATCCGTGCGCGAGGTGGGGCTGCAGGCGCCGATCGCGAGCGCGAGGGCGGCGGTGGCGAGAATGGCGGTCTTCTTCATGATCGTCTCCCGAGCGAGGTCGCGCGCAGCGAGCCCGGCCGGGGCCGCCCCGAGGCGGCGGGGACGCGATGCGCGGCTAGACAATACCGCGCCTAGCGCCGAGGTTCCACATTCGTGACACGGTGTTGTGAACGCCGTCCTACATCCGGAACACGCCGAAGGTGGTCTTCGGGATGGGGGCGTGGGAAGTCGCCAACGAGCGGAGCCGTCCATGGCTCGTCTCAGGCGACCTTTCCGAGAGCTTCCCGCACGATCCTCGATATCGCGGCGTCCTCGTCGTCGCGAAACTCCGTCACCGCGGACACCCTGTTGCTCGCGCGCCGACGCAGCGCGGACGGGACCGACTTCTCGGTCTCGAGGAGCACGATCACCGAGACGTCGACTTTCGCTTCGTGAATGGCCGCCATTTGCAGGAACACCGCGTCTTGCACCCGTTGCGCGCCGCTGCCGAAGAAGATCGCGACCGGCGGGCGAGCCGGCGCTTCGATGACCATGTCTGGGCTCACCTCGGCCAGCCTGTCGTTGACGGGCTCGCCCTCCCTGATCGTCGCCTGGTCGCGGATCGCGGCGCGGATCTTCCCGGCGGCGTCTTCGCGAAACGTGCTCCTCACGATTTCCGGGGTCAACAGGAGAAAGTCGTTCATGCGCACGAGCGCGCCGACGAACGACAACGCTCTGCGGGGCAGATCGCGTCGCGCGAACGCGTCGGTTCGGATGGTGACCGTGCGATCGTCGAAGAACGCGCCGGCGGAGTCGAGAAGCGTGTCGAGCGCCTTGCGTCTCGTGTCGGTGTCGAAATCCACACCCGCTTCCTCGAGCGCCGGAACGGTCGCCCCGTCGTCTTCGAGATGGACGGTGTCGTCTGCGTCGTCGACGACGTAGAAGCTTATGCGGTCGCCGTCGTCGCGCCTGAACGCCGTGCCGACGGCAAGACCCAGTGGCGTCGCCGTGACCGTGATGTCGTCACAAAAGGCGTGACAAAGATCGTCTTTCATATCAGACCTCCGCCTTCCCTGATGCGAAAGAGCGTCACGACGTAATTGAACGCAGCGATCTCGTTCAGGTCCGAATCGCCGAATTTGAACTCCTGTCTCCGATGATAGCTGCCCCAGGCGGGCATGCGTATCGAGCCGAAGCGGTTCTTCGTTGCATCGACGTCTTCCACGTGCCCGCACCGAGCGTGGCAATGCCATCCAGGCTCGGATGCATGCCATTCATAGTCACACAGAGCCTTGGTGTCTCCATCTTCCGTCACAGCAAATGTCGCTCGCAGAATTCGCGCGTCGATGTTGAGCAGGATACGGACGCGACATTCGTAGCCGAGACAGAGAAACGAAATGATCCGCCATTGGTAGCGTGGGCCGTACTTGTAGGCCTTGTCCTTGGCTCTACGAGAGGGCCATTGCGCTCGCGGTATGGGGCCTCGCTTCCATTCGCCCGTCCTGATCGATGCCTTCCTCGCCAAGATCAAGGTTTTGGTTCTCATGCAGACCCCTAACCGTGCATCGGTCGGGGGCACGATAGCTTTCCTTGTGGTCGATGAAAAGCGCAATCCTACATCCGGAACACGCCGAAGGTGGTCTTCGGGATCGGGGCGTTGAGGCTCGCGGACAGCGCCAGCGCGAGGACGCGGCGGGTCTCGGAGGGGAGGATCACGCCGTCGTCCCAGAGCCGCGCGGTCGCGTGATAGGGCGAGCCCTCGGCCTCGTAGCGTTCGCGGATCGGCGCCTTGAAGGCCTCCTCCTCCTCGGCCGACCAGGCGCCGCCCTCGGCTTCGATGTTGTCGCGCCGCACGGTCGCGAGCACGCTCGCCGCCTGCTCGCCGCCCATCACCGAGATGCGGGCGTTCGGCCACATGAACAGGAAGCGCGGGGAATAGGCGCGCCCGCACATGCCGTAATTGCCCGCGCCGAAGGAGCCGCCGACGATGAGGGTGAGCTTCGGCACCTGCGCGCAGGCGACCGCGGTCACGAGCTTCGCCCCGTCCTTGGCGATGCCGCCGGCCTCGTAATCGCGCCCCACCATGAACCCGGTGATGTTCTGGAGGAACAGGAGCGGGATGCCGCGCTGGCAGCACAATTCGATGAAATGCGCACCCTTCTGCGCGCTCTCCGAGAACAGGATGCCGTTATTGGCGATGATCCCCACCGGCATGCCGTGGAGGCGCGCGAAGCCGGTGACGAGCGTCGTGCCGTAGAGGCGCTTGAACTCGTCGAATTCCGAGCCGTCGACGAGGCGGGCGATCACCTCGCGGATGTCGTATTGCTTCTTGAGGTCGGCGGGCACGATCGCGTCGAGCTCGTCCGCCGCGTAGAGCGGCTCGACCGTGTCGGCGAGCGAGCAATCGACCCGCTTGACGCCGTTGAGATTCGCCACGATGCGGCGCACGATCGCGAGCGCATGGACGTCGTCCGTCGCGTAATGGTCGGCGACGCCGGAGCGGCGGGCATGGACGTCGGCGCCGCCGAGATCCTCGGCCGAGACCACCTCGCCGGTCGCCGCCTTCACGAGCGGGGGGCCGCCGAGGAAGATCGTGCCCTGGCGGCGCACGATGACGGTCTCGTCCGACATCGCCGGCACGTAGGCGCCGCCCGCGGTGCACGAGCCCATGACGCAGGCGATCTGGGGAATGCCGAGGCTCGAGAGCGTTGCCTGATTGTAGAAGATGCGCCCGAAATGGTCGCGGTCGGGGAACACCTCGGTCTGGTGAGGCAGGTTCGCGCCGCCCGAATCGACGAGGTAGATGCAGGGCAGCCGGTTCTCGCGGGCGATCTCCTGGGCGCGCAGGTGCTTCTTGACCGTCATCGGGTAGTAGGTGCCGCCCTTGATGGTCGAATCGTTGCACACGATCATGCATTCGCGGCCCGACACCCGGCCGATGCCGGTGATGATGCCCGCCGAATGGATCGCGTCCTCGTACATGCCGTGCGCGGCGAGCGCGCCGACCTCGAGGAAGGGTGCGCCCGGATCGAGGAGGCGCATCACCCGCTCGCGCGGCAACAGCTTGCCCCGCGCGAGATGCCGCTCGCGCGCCTTGGCCGGCCCGCCCTCCGCGACCTGCGCGCGGCGCGCGGCGAGATCGGCGGACAGCTCGGCCCAGGCGGCGCGGTTCTCCTGCGCCTGGGGCGCGGACAGATCGATCTGCGAGGCGATGACGGGCACGAGGACGCTCTCCTGAAATACCGACGCTGCGTCATGAACGCGTGAGCTTATGCGACACCAAGGCCGCGATCACAAGCCGGGTGGCATGCGCGCGCCATGCGTGCTCAACTCCCCCCATGCTCGCTCTCTCCGGCCTCCTCGCGATCGCCATCGCCTGCATCCACCTCGCCGCCGGGCGCATCCACGCTCTGGGAGGCCGGGCGCGGGCGGTCTGGACCTCGATCGCGGGCGGGGTCGCGGTGGCCTACGTCTTCCTGCACATCCTGCCCGAGCTCGCGCTGCACGGGGGCGTGCTCGCGGGCGACGGGCTCGGCGATCACGGGCCGCTCCTCGTCTATCTCGCGGCGCTCGCAGGCCTGTGCGCCTTCTACGCCCTCGAGCATCTCGCCCTCGTCTCGGCGCAGGAGAGCCCCAAGAACCGCCCGCGGCTCGACGTCTTCCGCGTCCACATCGTCGGGTTCGCGCTCTACAACCTCCTCATCGGCTATCTGCTCGCGAGCCGGGAGATGGAGAGCCCGCTGCAGCTCGTCCTCTTCGCTGTCGCGATGGGGCTCCATTTCCTCGCCAACGACGCGGGGCTGCGCCGCCACCATCGCGCCCGCTACGATTCGGGCGGGCGCTTCGTGCTCGCGGGCGCGGCGCTCGTCGGCTGGGGGCTCGGCGCGACGATCCTCGTCGACGAGGCCGCCTTCGCCGTCCTGTTCGCGCTGCTCGCGGGCTCGATCGTGCTCAACGTGTTGAAGGAGGAACTGCCCTCCGAGCGGGAGAGCCGGATCCTGCCCTTCGCGGCGGGGGCGGGGGCCTATGCGGCGTTGTTGATCGCGGTGGCGTGAGGCGGATCACGGCGACGGGTCGCGCCCCGGGCGGGGGCGGTAGCGCGGCAGCGCCCAGCCGAAGGTCAGGGCGCCCCCGCGCAGCGCGAAGCCGGCGAGAAGGCCCGCGAGGATCGCGATCTCCCGCTCGGCGCCCGCGAGCGCGGCGAGCACGTAGCCGAGGGCGGCGACGAGCGCGGCCGTCACGTAGATCTCGCGCTTGAGCGCGATCGAGGGCTCGGCCCCGATCACGTCGCGGATGATGCCGCCGAAGGTCGCGGTGATCACGCCCATCGCCACCGCGATCAACGGGTCGGCCCCGAGCGTCAGCGCCTTCTCCGCGCCCGCCACCGCGAACAGCGCGAGCCCGGCGGCGTCGAACCACAGGAGGAGCTTGTAGCGCGATTGGGGGACGTGGGCGGTGAAGAAGACGAGCGCCGAGACGGCGAGGCAGGTCGCGAGATAGGCGGGCGTCTGCGTCCAGAAGACGGGCACGCCGAGAACGAGGTCGCGGATCGTGCCGCCTCCGATGCCGGTCGCGGTGCCGAGCAGCGCGAAGCCGACGATGTCCATCTCCTTGCGGGAGGCGACGAGCGCCCCCGTCACGGCGAAGACGACGAGGCCGAACCAGTCGAGGATCGCGGCGGCGGCGTCGAAATACGGCATGGCGAGCGGCTCCGGGACGGGGCCGCCACCATGGCGATCCGCGGGCGTGCCCGCAAGCGCGCCTCAGCTCAGATGCCGCGCGAGGTGCTTGTTCATCTCGAACATCGAGACCTTGTCCTTGCCGAAGACCGGACCGAGCTTGTCGTCGGCGAGGATCTCGCGCTTGTCGGCGGGGTTCTGCAGGTCGTGCTGCTTGATATAGGCCCAGACGCGGCTGACGGCCTCCGGGCGCGGGAGCGGATCGGCGCCGACCACGGCGGCGAGCTCCTTGGAGGGGGTGAGCGGCTTCATCAGAGCCGGATTGACCTTCTTTTCGGCCATGGCCTCGTCACTCCGCGGCTTCGGGTTGGGCATCGGAGCGGGCGGCCTGGTTCCGCGCACGCTCGGCGCGGCGCTCGGCGCGCTCGGCGTCGCGATCGCGGCCGCGGGGCTCCGGACGATGGGCGAGGATCCGCCGCCCGCGCTCCACCGTGTCGGTGATGCTGGGGGATCGGGACATGCCGGTGATGGGCGTCGCGCGCATGGGTCGTGAACCTCTCGGCGTGTGTGGATTGGAGCCGCGGACGACGCCCGCAGCCCGACCGACAACACCGCGACACGTTTTCGCGTTCCCTCGACGCGGACGATCGACCGCCTATCTCTGCCGCCCGTGATCGACGTGGATGACGGGCACTCTTGTCCTTCCCCCTTGTGGGGAAGGTGGCTCCGGGCGAAGCCCGGAGACGGATGGGGGTCGTCGAGGCGGCACCGATACGCTTCATTTTGCACCACCCCCACCCCCGGCCCCTCCCCACAAGGAGGAGGGGAGACCGTCGCGCTCTTCGAGAGACCTCGAGATCTCCAGGGAAATCGATCGGCAGAAAAGTGTCCCCTCAGCGCGACGGTGCCGCCGCATGGGACAGGCGGCCTGCCGCGCCCGGTGCCGGGCCGCCTGCGGCGCTCTTCTCGATCATGCCGCCGGCGAGCCAATGGTCGAGGAAGGCCTCGATCCAGATCCTCACGGAGGGGTCGTGCATCAGCCGCCCCTCGAGCTGCGCGCGGCGCGATTGGGCGCCGGGCAGGACGAGGCGGTGCTGCGCGCGCACCGTCCACCGGCAGGTCATCGCGTAGGTGACCTCGGGGTGGAACTGGAAGCCGTAGGCCGCGGGCCCCGCGCGGATCGCCTGGACGGGAAAGTCGTCGCCGGTGGCGAGCGTCACCGCGCCTGTCGGGCAGTCGAAGCCCTCGCGATGCCAGTGATAGACGTGTCCCGGCCAATCGACGCCGACACGGGCCGCGTCGCGCGCGCCCTCCTGCGTCGGCTGGAGCGGGTAATAGCCGATCTCGGCGCGCCCCTCCGGATGCTCGTAGACGCGCGCGCCGAGATGGCGGGCGAGCATCTGCGCGCCGAGGCACAGGCCGAGAAAGGGCTTGCCCTCGGCGAGCGGCACGCCGATCCAATCCGTCTCCGCCTTGACGAAATCGTCCGGATCGTTGGCGCTCATCGGCCCGCCGAAGATCACGGCGCCGGCGTGGTGGGCGAGCGTGTCCGGCAGGGGATCGCCGTAGCGCGGGCGTCTGATGTCGAGCGGATGGCCGCGTGCCGCGATGAGGTGGCCCACGCGCCCCGGCGTCGACGTCTCCTGATGGAGCACGATGAGGACGGGCTTCGGCAAGGCGTCTTTGCTCGACATGACGGGGGCGGGGGCTCCTGGGCGAGAGGGCTGTCCCCTTGATCATCGGTCGTCGATGCCGCTTCGGCAACCCTCGAGCCCGCGGAGCCCGCGCACAATCCGCTCGGCACGGCGCGCGGGCTTCTCGCGTCACAGCAGGCTGTCGGGCATCTTCTGTTCGGCGGCGGCGTTGGCGCGGCGGAAGATCAGGGTGACGATGGTCGAGACGATCACGATGAAGAGCGAGTACAAAGCCGGCACCGCCATGATCTCCTGCGCCTCGGTGCCGGAGAAGGTGAACGCGATGATCGCGATCGCGAGCGGGCCGTTCTGGATGCCCGTCTCGAGCGCGACCGTGCGCGCGTTGCGCGGATGGAGCCGCAGGGCGCGCGCGAACAGGTAGCCGACGGTGATCCCCACCACGCACAGCCCGATGGAAGCGACGTAGGTCGCCGGCGTCGTGTCCATCAGGAATTGCCAATTGCGCGGCACCCAGGTCACGATCAGGAAGAGGATGAAGAACAAAGCGAGCGCCGAGCCGAAGAATTCCGTCACCGCCCCCGCATTGGCGTTGAGCCGCCGCAGCGCCATCCCGATCCCCACCGGCACGAGCAGGAGGACGAGGGTGACGATGATGTTCTCGCGCGGGATCCTGAGATCGAGCGCGGTCGCGTAGAGGAGGAGGATGATCGGGATGAGGAGGACGCCCGCGACCGTCGAGGTGACCGTCATCAGCACCGAGAGCGCGAGGTTGCCCTTCGAGAAATAGGCGAAGATGTTCGACGTCGTGCCGCCCGGCATGCAGGCCATGATCACGATGCCGATCGCGATCGTCTCCGGCACCGTCAGGAAGGTGACGAACAGGAAGCCGATCATCGGCATGAAGGCGTATTGCGAGAACAGGCCCACGCCGATGCCGTAGGGGCGACGCAGCGCGAGCCAGAAATCGCGCGGCGTCATCGAGGCGCCCATGCCGAGCATGATGACGAAGATCATCAGGGCGAGCAGCGTCTGTTCGAAGGCTCCGACCATCGTCGTTCACTCCCCTGCGCCGCGCGCCGCCGGGGCGGGGCGCAATTCTTTCCGCAGGATCTTGCCGACGTTCGATTTCGGCAGGTCGTCGCGGAATTCGACGATCTTGGGGATCTTGTAGCTCGTCAGGTGCTCGCGGCAATGCGCGCGCACGGCGGCCTCGGTGAGGCTCGCGTCCCTGCGCACCACGAAGGCCTTCACCGCCTCGCCCGAGGACGGATCGGGCACGCCGACGACGGCCGATTCGAGGATGCCGGGATGAAGCGCGAGGCAATCCTCGACCTCGTTGGGGTACACGTTGAACCCCGAGACGACCACCATGTCCTTCTTGCGGTCGACGATGTGGAAATAGCCGTCCGCGTCCATGATCCCGATATCGCCGGTGAGGAACCAGCCATTGCGCAAGGCCGCGGTGCTCTCGTCCGGCCGGTTCCAGTAGCCCGCCATGACCTGCGGCCCCTTGGCCGCGATCTCGCCGGGCGTGCCCGTGGCGACGGGGCGGCCCTCGTCGTCGACGCAGGCGAGCTCCGTCGAGGGGACCGGGATGCCGATCGAGCCGGGCCGCGTCTTGCCGAGCGGGTTGAAGGTCAGCACCGGCGAGGTCTCGGTGAGGCCGTAGCCCTGCAGGACGGGCGCGCCCGTGATCGCCTCCCAGCGCTCGGCGACGGCGTTCTGGAGCGCCATGCCGCCGGCGGTCGCGAATTTCAGGTGCCTTGGCGGCGAATCCTTGAACCAGAGCTCGTTCGTCAGCCCGTTGAAGAGCGTGTTCACGCCGCTCATCCAGGTGATGCGGTAGTTCTCGAAGGCGCGCTTCAGGTTCGAGAGCGGCCGCGGGTTGGGGATGAGCACGTTGTGCGCGCCGAGCCACCAGAAGCCGAGCAGGTTCACCGTGAAGGCGAGGATGTGATACATCGGCAGCGCGGTCAGGGCGGTCTCCTTGCCCTTCTCGAGCCCGACGATCATCTCCATCGTCTGCTCCATGTTGGTGATCAGGTTGGCGTGGGTGAGCATCGCGCCCTTGGCGACGCCCGTCGTCCCGCCGGTATATTGCAGGCAGGCGACGTCCCCCGGCTCGACCGCCTGGAAATAGGCGTCGACCTCGATGCGGTCCCCCTTGCGGTGGCTGCGCCCCGCCGCGAGCGCGTCCCCGATGCGAACGTGCGGGATCTCGATCGGCCGCACGGTGCGGTCCCAATAGCGCTGCACGAGCCCGACGATCCCGCGCGGCAGGGACGGCATGAACTCGGCGATGCGGGTGACGACGACGTTGGGGATCGGGTGGCCGCGCGTCGCGTCGGGGACCTTGTCGGCGAACATGTCGGCGATCACGAGCGCGCGCGGCTCGCAATCGGCGAATTGCTTGGCCATTTCCTCGGCGGTGTAGAGCGGATTGACGTTCACGAGGACGCAGCCCGCCTTGAAGATGCCGAAGGCGGCGACGGGGAAGGAGAGGCAATTGGGCATCTGCAGCGCGACGCGGTCGCCCGTCTCGAGACCCGCGACCTCGCGCAGATAGACGGCGAAGGCGTCCGACATCTCGTCGACCTGCCGGAAGCTCAAGGTGCCGTTCATCCCGTTCGGCAGGCAGACCGTGAAGGCGGGCGCACGACCATAGGTACCCGCGACCGAGCGAATCAGGTCGCCGATCGTGCGGTAGGACGTGCCCGGAAGCTCGGGTCGGACGTCAGGTCCGTAATAGGCCGTCCATGGACGTTCCGAACCCGCCATCACCGCATCCCCCCTGTCGATCGGTCTCACGCCGTCGTGCCGGATGCGTAGAATGCCTGATCCGCGCGCCTTGGGAAGGTGTCTGCGCACCGAACCCGCAACTTTTTGATCGCAGGCGCCTCAGAGTGCCCGCTCGAAGAAGAACTCCCGGCTGCCCGAGATGTCCCCCAGGTCCCGCGTTTCTGGGCCGCGGAGATAGCCGAGCCGCTCGTAGAGGCGGTGGGCGTCGTTGAAGCGGGTGTCGGACCACAGGATCATGCGCCGCGCGGCGCGGGCGCGGGCATGGCCCTCGGCGAGGCCGACGAGGTGGCGGGCGAGGCCGCGCCGGCGGCTGTCCGGGCGCACGTAGAGGCGATGCAGCTCGGCGGTCGCCTGCGCGGGAAAATCGACCGCGACGCAGGCCGCCACCCGCCCCGTCTCGTCCTCGACGACGAGGAAGATCATGTCCCGCGCCGCCGCCGAGGTGCCCGGCCGGACGAGTTCGGGCATGTCGCCGTGCGGATCGGTGTAGCAGCCGGGATATTCGGAAAAGCAGAGCGTCACGAGGCCGAACAGGTCCTGCGCGTCGCGATCCTCCGCGCGGCGCAGGCGCAGGCCGTGCGGGCGGCGCATCACGAGCGCGGAGGCGGCGTCCGAGCCGCCGCATTCCCCGCGCGTCTCGTGGGCGGCGAAGCCGCGGGCGGCATAGAAGCCGATCGCCGGGCGGTTGCGCGCCTCGACCTCGAGCCAGGCCGGGCGCTCGCCGAGAGGCGCGAGCACGGCGTCGAGAAGCCGCCCGCCGAGCCCGTTGCCCTGCGCCTCCGGCAGGAGATAGAGCCGCCGCAGGCAGGACGCGCCCGCCCGGTCGACATGGGCGAAGGCCGAGCCGACGACCCGCCCGTCGTCCTCGGCGAGGAGGAAGGCCGCGTCCGGCAGGCCGATCTGGGCGGCGAGCGCCTGCGGCGAATGCCAGGCGTCGGTGAGCGCGCGCACCTTGTCCGGCCCGAGCAGCGCGTCGTAGGTCGCATGCCAGCTCGCGACGAGCGCCTCGCGCACCGCCGGCAGATCGCGCGCCTCGACGGGGCGGATGGTCGTCATTCGATGCCGAGCTTGTCCTTGAGGAGCGCGTTGACCGCCTGCGGATTGGCCTTGCCGCCGGTGGTCTTCATCACCTGGCCGACGAACCAGCCGAGCATCGAGGGCTTGGCCTTGACCTGCTCGACCTTGTCGGGATTGGCCGCGATCACGTCGTCGACCGCCGCCTCGATGGCGCCCGTGTCGGTGACCTGGCGCATGCCGCGCTCCTCGACGATCGCGCGCGGGGAGCCGCCCTCCGTCCAGACGATCTCGAACACGTCCTTGGCGATCTTGCCCGAGATCGTGCCGTCGGCGATGAGATCGACGATCTCGCCGAGCGCGTCGGCCGAGACCGGCGAGGCGGCGATGTCGCGGCCCTCCTTGTTGAGGCGCCCGAACAGCTCGTTGATCACCCAATTCGCCGCCGCCTTGCCGTCGCGGCCCCTCGCGACGCGCTCGTAATAATCGGCCGCTTCGCGCTCGGCGACGAGCACGCCGGCGTCGTAGGGCGACAGCCCGAAATCGGCGATGAAGCGCGCCTTCTTCTCGTCGGGCAGCTCCGGCAGGTCGGCGGCGAGCGCGTCGACGAAGGCCTGGTCGAATTCGAGCGGAAGGAGATCGGGATCGGGGAAGTATCTGTAATCGTGCGCTTCTTCCTTCGAGCGCATCGAGCGCGTCTCGCCCTTGTTCGGGTCGAAGAGGCGCGTCTCCTGGTCGATCTTGCCGCCGTCCTCGAGGATCGCGATCTGGCGGCGCGCCTCGTACTCGATCGCCTGGCCGATGAAGCGGATGGAGTTGACGTTCTTGATCTCGCAGCGCGTGCCGAGCGGCTCGCCGGGCCGGCGCACGGAGACGTTCACGTCCGCGCGCAGATTGCCCTTCTCCATGTCGCCGTCGCAGGTGCCGAGATAGCGCAGGATGGTGCGCAGCTTCGTCACGTAGGCTTTGGCCTCCTCCGACGAGCGCATGTCGGGCTTCGAGACGATCTCCATGAGCGCCACGCCCGAGCGGTTGAGATCGACGAAGGACATCGTCGGGTGCAGGTCGTGGATCGACTTGCCGGCATCCTGCTCGAGATGCAGCCGCTCGATGCCGACCGTGAACGACGTGCCGTCGAGCATGTCGACCACGACCTCGCCCTCGCCGACGATCGGGTGCTTGTATTGCGAGATCTGATAACCCTGCGGCAGGTCCGGGTAGAAATAGTTCTTGCGGTCGAAGACCGAGCGCAGGTTGATCTGCGCCTTCAGGCCGAGCCCCGTGCGCACCGCCTGCGCGACGCATTCGCGGTTGATCACCGGCAGCATGCCCGGCATCGCGGCGTCGACGAGGGAGACGTTGGCGTTCGGCTCCGCGCCGAAGCGCGTCGCGGCGCCCGAGAACAGCTTCGCCTGCGAGGTGACCTGGGCGTGGATCTCCATGCCCACGATGATTTCCCAATCGCCGGTCGCGCCTTTGACGAGCTTCTTCTGATCCACGGGAGCGTTCATCGGGCCTTGTGTCCTGTCGCGATCGCGAGCGATCCGCCGCCGGGCTCGCCGCACACGGTTAGCGCCTCCGCGCCTCCTCATCAAGTCGCGATGAAACCTCGCGTGCGGCGCGGCGTTTAGCCGACAAGTCCGATCGGAAGTCCCGATCCCGCCAAGAGGAGTTCCATCATGGCGATACGCGATCCCAACGATCCCCTGAACCGTCCGACCAACGACCCGACCGTGGAGCCCATCCGCGATCCGGTCGTCGACCCCTACGCCCGCACCCCCGAGGAGCAGCGCGCGGATGCGCTGCGCGAGGACCGCGACGTGCGCGCGACGCGCAGCTCGTCGTCGTCCTCGACCTGGGTGTGGGTGCTCGCCGCGATCGTGGTCGTGGCGGCGATCTTCGCCTTCTTCTTCACGGGCGACACCACCCCGACCGACGTGCCCGTGACCGGCACCGTCCAGGAGCCCGCGCCCGGGGCGACGCAGCCCGCGCCCGGTCAGCCCGTTCCCGGCGATCCGGCCGGCACGCCGGCGGCCCCGCCGCCGCCGACCGACCCGGCGACCCCCGTCCAGCCCGCTCAGCCGGTGCAGTGACGGCGGACGCTCGACGGAACGAACCCCGGAGGCACGCCTCCGGGGTTTTTCGCACGTCTCCGATCCGCTGCGCGGAGCGGCGCGCGATCACCTGTTCACCCGGATGACCGACGTTCCGATCTCGATGTAGATCCGCCGCCCGGAATTCGCCATGCGGCGCGACCACTCGTGTTCCACGAGCGAGAGCGCACCAGCCAGACGAGCCGCCGCCTTCGGCTCGGCGCAGAAGAACTTTATCAAGCTGAGCATGGGAAACCGACGGCCGCCGACGCCCTGACGTTGCGCCGCTCGCCTCATGTCGTTGTCGAACGAGATCAGGATCGACTGGGTGATCTCGGCGGCTGCGCAGACCAGAGGGTCCGCCGCACCGGAGCCCGTGACGTCTTTCGCGAACAAGATGTCGTAGCCGGCATCGGTAAGCATGATGCCGACGGACTTCGGAACGTTCTCGTCGAGATAGAACTTCAGGCGCCCCTCACACCCTCAAGCAGCCGCGGTGTCGTCGTAACTCAGCGCGGCTTCGACGTCGGCCGGCGTCAGCGTCGGGTATTCCTCGATGATGGCATCGACAGAGTATCCGGCTTCGTGAAAGTTGCGTACGGCCGAGACCGTGATGCGGGTGCCGGCGATCACCGGCGCGCTTCCGAGAACGTCGCGCCGCCTCTCGATTCGGCCGATCGTCGTAGGGTCCCGTAGCCGCACGGCCACGGGGCGAGCCTGCACGTTCGTTTCCACGTCTCTGGCTCCCATTCCGCTCGCGCCCGTCGATGCCCGTCCTCCAGAGATAGACTACCCGATCATCGGCCTCATGGATAGTGGCGTCGAAAACATTCGTTCACAGGTAGCATCGGTCGGCCTTCGCTCCCGTCACGGATAGAGCCGCGTGCGCTCCCAACCGTCTCCGGCGCGGCTGTACACCACGCGATCGTGCA
Organism: Salinarimonas sp.; assembly: GCF_046292825.1. Classification (GTDB taxonomy): domain Bacteria; phylum Pseudomonadota; class Alphaproteobacteria; order Rhizobiales; family Beijerinckiaceae; genus Salinarimonas. The sequence goes on from NZ_JBKBQG010000028.1 coordinate 13,317, forward strand.
GGCGGAACGGGCGGTCGGCCCAGAATTCGATCGAGACCGGCACGATCCGGAAGCCCGTCCAGTGCGGCGGCCGCGGAATCTCGCCCACCGCGAACTTGGCGGCGTTGACGGCGACCGCCTTCTCGAGGGCGAAGCGGCTCTCGAGCGGGCGCGATTGGCTGCTCGCCCAGGCGCCGATGCGGCTCTGGCGCGGGCGGCTCGCGTAATAGGCGTCGGCCTCCGCGTCGGAGACGCGCACGACGGGGCCGCGCGCGCGCACCTGGCGGCGCAGGCTCTTCCAATGCAGGCAGATCGCCGCCTGCATGTTCGCCTCGAGCTCGGTGCCCTTCTGAGATTGCGTGTTCGTGTAGAACACGAAGCCCGCCTCGTCGAAGCCCTTGAGCAGCACCATGCGCACGTTGGGCAGCCCCGAGGCGTCGGCGGTGGCGAGCGCCATCGCGTTCGGGTCCTCGGGCTCGGAGGCGGTCGCCTCGGCGAGCCACGCGGCGAATAACGCCCACGGGTCCGCGGCCTGCGTGAAGTCACCGTCCTTTAACTCGCCCACGCTTTGATCTCCCGGTTACGGACGATTTTCGTCGAATCGTGGAGGACGAATGCCGACGCCGCCCCCGAGCGGGTTTTATAGGGCGCGAGACGCCCGTCGCGAAGGGGCCGCGGGACGCGTCGCGAGCGCGCTCGTCGCCCTCGGCCTTGCGGTCCCCGCAGCGGGCTGCGGGGTGTCGCTGCCGCTCGCGAGCCTGATCCCCGAGCCCGGCGAGGTGCTCACGACGGGCTCGCTCCCGCGCGATCGCTCGCTCGGCCTCATGCCGCAGAGCGAGGATTGGCGCCGCGCCAGCGCCGCGCTCGCCACCGCCCTCGACCCGCAGGGCAACGGCGCGCGCGTGTCCTGGGACAACCCGGAGAGCGGTGCGGCCGGCAGCATCGTGGCGGCGGACGCGCCCTATCTCGAAGGCGACCTCGTCTGCCGGCGCTTCGCGGCGACGACGCGCGCCGGTCAGTCCGAGGAAAGCTTCGCCGGCCATGCTTGCCGCAACGGCCCGGGAGACTGGCGCATCCGCTCGTCGGAGCGGACCGTCGGATCGTGAACGAGGCTCCGGCGGGCGCGAGAGGCGGCTTCCGCAGGAGAGTTGCGCTCGCGCATGCGCCGTCCCACATAACGAAGCGCGACCGGCGGGGATGGCTCCGCCGCCCGATCACACGCGAGTAAGCGAGCGATGCGCGATCCCTACGACGTTCTCGGGCTGTCCCGTTCGGCGAGCGAGGCCGAGATCAAGAAGGCGTTTCGCACGCTCGCGAAGAAATACCATCCCGACCAGAACAAGGACCCCAAGGCCGCCTCGAAGTTCTCCGAGGTCAACACGGCCTACGAGATCCTCGGCGATGCCGACAAGCGCGCCAAGTTCGATCGCGGCGAGATCGACGGCGAGGGCAAGCCGCGCTTCCGCGGCTTCGAAGGGTTCGGCGCGGGCGGCGGCGCCCGCGGCGCGGAGGGCTTCTCCGGCTTCGAGGGCTTCGACGCGAATTTCGGCCGCGGCGGCGGTGCCCGTGCCGGAGGCGGCGCGGAGGACCTGTTCTCGCAGATCTTCGGCGAGGCCTTCCGGCAGGCCGAGCGCGGCGCCGGGCGCGCGGGCGGCTTCTCGGGATTCCGCGGCGGGGGCTCCTCGCGCACGCGTGCGCCGGAGAAGGGAGCGGACGTCTCCGCGACCCTGCGGGTCAGCCTGGAGGAGATCGCGGAAGGCGCCGGCAAGCGGCTGACGCTGCCGACGGGTCGCGAGGTCGAGGTGGTGGTGCCCAAGGGCGTCGCCAACGGCCAGGTGATCCGCCTGCGCGGGCTCGGCGAGGAGAGCCCCTACGGCGAACCGGGCGACGCGCTGCTCACGATCGAGATCCTGCCCCACGAGCGCTTCGCCATCGAGGGCTCGGACCTGCGCGTGCGGGTGCCGGTCGACCTCGAGGACGCGGTGCTCGGCGCGACCGTTCGGGTGCCGACGCTCACGGGCGCGGTGGAGATGAAGGTGCCGCCGATGGTCTCCTCCGGCCGCACCTTCCGCCTGCGCGGCAAGGGCCTGCCGACCAAGACGGGCCACGGCGATCTCCTCGCGGTCGTCGAGATCAGGCTGCCCGAGAAGGCCGACGACGCGCTTCTCGACTACGCCCGCCGCCGCCGCTCGTTGAAGACGGCGTGAGAATGCCGCAGCGGAGCGCGCGCGGTTTGCGCGCTCGAACGGGCCTGGTCGGGTCTCGTGTCCGCTCCGCGGCCCGGGACGACAGTCCCCGACCGCGTTCCGGCGGCGTCCGTCACGCCGCGTTCGGCAGGACCTGGCCCGCGCGCAGCGGCAGGTGGACCATGACCACGGTGCCGACGTCGACCTGGCTGCGGATGCGCAGCGAGCCGCCGTGCAGCTCGGCGAGCGACTTGGCGATCGCGAGGCCGAGCCCCGAGCCCTTGTAGGTCTTCGAGAACTCGGTCTCGACCTGCTCGAAGGGCCGCCCGATGCGCTGCATCGCCTCGCGCGGGATGCCGATGCCGTTGTCCTCGACGTAGATGTTGACCGCATCCCCCGCAAGCCGCGTGCGCAGCGCGATGGCGCCGCCTTCGGGGGTGAACTTCACCGCGTTCTGGAGGAGGTTGACGAGGATCTGCTGGATCGCGCGCTCGTCGGCGTTGATCGTCGTGCCCGCCTCGTCCTCGACCGAGATCGAGAGCCCCTTCGAGCGGGCGAGCTCGCCGACCATCCGGGTCGCGCGGGTGACGGCGTCGGAGAGCGGGAAATCGTGCTTCTCGAGCTTGATGCGGCCCGCCTCGATGCGGGACATGTCGAGGATGTCGTTGATGACCGAGAGCAGGTACTCGCCCGAGGAGCGGATGTCCTTGCAATATTCGGAATATTTCGGGCAGCCGAGATCGCCGAAGACCCCTGCCTCCATCACCTCCGCGAAGCCGATGATGGCGTTGAGCGGCGTGCGCAGCTCGTGGCTCATATTGGCGAGGAATTCGGACTTGGCGCGGCTCGCGCCCTCGGCCTCGGCCTTCTGCTCGAGATAGCGCTCGGCGAGATCCGCGAGCTGCTGGGCCTGGGCCTCGAGCTTCTGGCGCGACACGCGCAGATCGGCGACGGTCTGCTTGAGGCGCCGCTCGCTCTCGAGCAGCTTCTCCTCGTGGCGCTTGAGCGCCGTGATGTCGGTACCGACGGAGACGTAGCCGCCGTCGTTGGTGCGCCGCTCGGAGATCTGCAGCCAGCGCCCGTCGGCGAGCTCGGCCTCGAAGGTGCGCGCACCGCTGTCGGGCCGCTCCTCGCGCAGGAATTCCTGGCTGACGATGGGCTGGCGACCCGAGCGCATGACCTGGGCGTAGGTGCGCCCGGGGCTCGCGACCTCGGCGGGGAGGTCGTGCAGGCGGCGGAATTTCGAATTGCACAGGACGAGCCGGTTCTCGGCGTCCCAGAGCACGAAGGCCTCGGAGATCGCGTCGACGGCGTCGCGCAGGCGGCTGTCGGCGGCGGCCGTCTCCTCGGCCATGCGGCGCTGCTCGGTGATGTCGACGGCGATGCCGACGAGGTGGCAGCCGGCGTCGTCGCGGTCCTGCACGAGCTCGGCGCGGGCGCGCAGGCACACCCAGCCGCCTTCGGCGTCGCGGATGCGGAATTCGTGGTCGACGACGGTGGCGCGGGAGGCGGCGAGCTCGTCGGCGAGGGCGTAGAAGTCGGTGTCGTCGGGGTGGATGAGGGCGTTGATCTCGCCGAAGGACATGAACTCGTCGGTTCGTCGATAGCCGAGGAGTTCGTACATCGAATCCGACCAGTAGATGCGTCCCCGCGCGATGTCCCAGTCCCACAGCCCGCAGCGGCCGCGCGAGAGCGCGCTGTCGATGCGCCGGCTCACCTTCTCGCAGACGTAATCGGCGGCGCGGGCGCGGTTCGCCTGGAGGAAATAGGCCGCGCCGAGGCCGACCAGCACCACGATCGTCGCGGCAAGCAGCGTCGTCTGGCCGTGCGCGTTGGCGCGCCAGCCGGCGAGCACCGCGTCGGTCGGCTGCAGCACCGCGATCTTCCAATCCTGGCCGGGCAGGCGGCGAACCGCGGCGATCGCGTCGCCGCCGTCGGGCATGCGGATCGTCATGACGCCGGCGCGCTCGCCGAGAACGGTCAGCGGCTGTTCGTCGCCCAACACGTCGAGGAGATTGTCGGGCAGGGTGGCGACGGCGGGAAAGGCGGCGTGGAGCGTGCCGGATTCGGTCGCGAGGAGAACGATGCGCCCGCGGACGAAGACGCCCTCCGGCAGGCGCGAGACGACCCTCGCCAGCGCGCGGCTCGCAAGACCCGGTTCGAGCGCGGCCATGTCGGCGGCGAGGTCCGCTTGCAGCAGCCGCGAGACGAGGTCGATCTCGTGCGCGGCCTGCGCGAGGGATTCGAGCCGGCTGTCCTTCGTCTGCATCCAGGCGCTCATGACGAGCGCCACGAGGAAGAGCCCGAGCAGGATCGGGACCGCCAGTCTCAGCCAGGGATCGACGCGATCGAGCCGCCCCAGGGCGGGGTGGCCGAGTTGGCGTGCGACGCCCAAGATCGTCCCCGTACGCGCAGGCGCGCACGTGGTGTCCGCACCCGCCATGCGCAGACTCCCTTCGGATTCCATTTGCGTCTCGATCGGGAGACGTGCCGCATCTACCCGAATCGGTAACAATAGAATCGCACTCGTGGGATTTGTCCAGCCTCGTTGTTGAGGAAGACTTAACTTTTAGAAATGTGAGGCGCGGCTCATTCCAGCGTGCGCCCGACGATGTCGCCGACGTCCGGCGAGAGGCTCGGCCGCTCGGCGATGCCGACGAGCGCCTCGCGCGCGGCGTTGCGGCGGCCGGGCTCCATGCTGCGCCACGTGTTGAAGGCGGTCAGGAGCCGCGCCGCCACCTGCGGATTGGTGCGATCGAGCGTCGTCACCGCATCCGCGACGAAGCGGTAGCCGGCGCCGTCGGCGGCGTGGAACCGTGTCGGATTGGCGAGCGCGAAGGTCCCGATCAGGGAGCGCACCCGGTTGGGGTTCGCCATCGAGAAGGCCTCGTCGCCGCGCAGCGCCTCGATGCGCGCGAGGGTGCCGTCCTCGGGGATCGAGGCCTGGAGGGCGAACCATTTGTCGAGCACGAGCGGCTCGCCCGCGTAACGCTGCCGGAAGGACGCGAGAAGCCGCTCGCGCTCGTCCCCGCCGGTCACGAGCGCGGCGACCGAGAGCGCCGCGAAGCGGTCGGTCATGTTGTCGGCGGCCTCGTACTGGGCGACGACGAGCGGGCGGGCCGCCTCCGGGTCCGCGACGGCGAGATAGTCGAGCGCGGCGTTGCGGAGCGCCCGGCGCCCGGCGCTGCGCGCATCCGGGCTGTAGGGGCCGGGCGTCTCGAGCGCCTCGCGCAGGGCGGCGAGACGCGGGGCGAGCCGGGCGCCGATGCGCGCGCGCAGGCGGTCGCGGACGCGGTGGATCACGTCGGGATCGACGTTCTCGCCGATCTCCTGGGCGATCTCGGTCTCGCCGGGCACCGCGAGCACCTGCGCCGCGAAAGCGGGATCGGCTTCCCCTTCCGCCGCGAGGAAGGCATCGAGCGCGCCGGCGAGCGCTTCGGCCGCCTCTTCGCAGAAGGTGCCGGAGACGCTCGCGCGCACGAGAAGGCGCGTTGCGATGGTCTGCCCCGCCTGCCAGCGGTTGAACGGGTCCTCGTCGTGGCGCAGGAGGACGAGGAGGTCGGAATCCGAGAGATCGAGCGACAGGCGCACGGGGGCCGAGAAGCCGCGCAGCACGCTCGGCACCGGCGGCGCCGGCACGTTCTCGAAGACGAGGCTATCGCTCGCCTCGGCGAGCACGAACACGCCGTGCGCGTCGAGCCGCTCGCACCGCGCGGCGACCGGCGCGCCGTCCGCGTCGACGAGGCCGAGCCGGATGGGCACGACGACGGGCGCCTTCGTCGGCTGACCGGGGGTCGCGGGCGTCGACTGGGCGAAGTCGAGCCGATAGGTCTGCGCCTGAGAATCGTAGAGCCCGGTCACCGCGAGGCGCGGCGTGCCGGCCTGGGAATACCACAGCGCGAAGGCGGAGAGATCGCGCCCGCTCGCCTCCGCGAAGCAGGCGAGGAAATCCTCCACCGTGGCGGCGGTGTTGTCGCAGCGCTCGAAGAACAGATCCATGCCGCGCGCGAAGGCGTCGGGCCCGATCAGGGTCTTGAGCATGCGGATCACCTCCGCGCCCTTCTCGTAGACCGTCGCCGTGTAGAAGTTGTTGATCTCGCGATAGGCGCTCGGGCGCACCGGATGGGCGAGCGGCCCGGCATCCTCGGTGAATTGCCGCGCGCGCAGCGCCCGCACCTGACCGATGCGCTGGACCGGGCGCGAGCGCTCGTCGCTCGAGAATTCCTGGTCGCGGAAGACGGTGAGCCCCTCCTTGAGGCAGAGCTGGAACCAGTCGCGACAGGTGATCCGGTTGCCGGTCCAATTGTGGAAATATTCGTGGGCGATGATCGCCTCGATATGCCCGTAATCGGCGTCGGTCGCGGTCTCAGGAGAGGCGAGCACGTACTTGTCGTTGAAGATGTTGAGGCCCTTGTTCTCCATCGCGCCCATGTTGAAGTCCGACACGGCGACGATGTTGAACACGTCGAGATCGTACTCGCGGCCGAAGACGCGCTCGTCCCAGCGCATCGAGCGCTCCAGCGCGTCCAGCGCGTAGGTGGCGCGCTCCTCCTTGCCGGGCTCCACATAGACGCCGAGCGCGACCGCGCGGCCGCTCGCCGTGGTGAAGGTCGAGCCGATCCGCGCGAGCGCGCCGCCGACGAGCGCGAAGAGATAGGAGGGCTTCGGGTGCGGATCGTGCCACACCACGTAGTGCCGCTCGCCCCCCGCGAGCTCGCCCGTCTCGACCAGATTGCCGTTGCCGAGGAGCACCGGCGCGTCCGCCCGCGCCGCTTCGATGCGCGTCTCGTAGACGGACAGCACGTCCGGCCGGTCGAGGAAATACGTGATGCGGCGGAAGCCTTCCGCCTCGCATTGCGTGCAATAGACGCCCTGCGAGCGGTAGAGACCCATCAGCTTGGTGTTGCCGGTCGGGTCGACCTGGGTCTCGATGGCGAGCGTGAAGGGCCGCGCGGGCGGCTCGCGCAGGATCAGGCGGTCGGGGCCTGCCTCGTAGGCGCTCTCCGGCAAGGGCGCGCCGTCGAGCGCGATCGAGACGAGAGCGAGCTCGTCCCCGTCGAGCACGAGCGGCACGCCCGCGCGCCCCGCCGGGTTCGGCTCGAGCGACAGGGTCGCCCGCACCCGCGTCTCCCGCGGCGCGAGCACGATGTCGAGCGCGATGCGCGGGATCAGGAAGTCGCTCGGACGATATTCCTCCAGCCGGACCGTCTGGGGGGTGTCGGTGCGCATCGGGGGATGTCCTTCTGGTGTCGCGGATTTCGTCTCGCGGCGTCTGTTCTAGCGGCGGACGGGAGCGCTCGCAATTCGAGCGGGCGGCGCCGACGCGGAACTCGGCATTAGGCTCGGGGGTTCCTGAGGAGACCCCATCCATCGCCGCCGCGCAACGCGAGAGACGTCGCGCGCGCCGTCACGATCCGGAGAGAAAGACCATGGCGAGAGGCTGCCTTCTGTGGGTGATCGGCATTCCGCTACCGATCATCATCCTGTTGTGGCTGTTCGGCTTCCTGTGAGCCGCGCCGGCCCGCGCAATCAGCGCGCGAGTTCCTTGAGCCCCAGGCGGATCAGGGTCGGGGTCTGCGCGTCCGCGCCGGCCTGCTCGACGGCGCGGGCGATGGCGTTCGTGGCCTGCACCTGCGCGTAGCCGAGATTGACGAGGGCCGAGATCGCGTCGGACGCCGCCGCCGACGGGCCCGCCTCCGCGCCGCCCGAGAGCGCGGCGAGGCTCGAATCGCCCGTGCCGAAACCCGGCGCCTTGTCCTTCATCTCGGAGACGATGCGCTGGGCGAGCTTCGGCCCGACCCCCGGCGCGCGCGCCAGGGCCGCCTTGTCGCCCGCCGACACGGCGCGGGCGAGGTCGTCCGGATCGAGCACCGAGAGGATGCCGAGCGCCACGCGCGCGCCGACGCCCTGCACGAGCTGCATCGCGCGGAACCATTCCCGCTCGGCATCGGTGCGGAAGCCGTAGAGGCGGATCATGTCCTCGCGCACGACCGTCTCGATCGACAGCCGCGCGGCCTCGCCTTCCTTGGGCAGGCGCTGGAGTGTCCGCGCCGAGCAATGCACCAGATAGCCGACGCCGTGCACGTCGAGGATCACGTGGTCCTCGCCGATGCCGTCGACCGTCCCCTTCAGCCGTCCGATCATCGCCCCCTCCTCCTCGGCCCCGCCATTGGATACGGACGTCTCCGTCCCAGGCTGCGAGCAGCGATCTGTGCCGCCGCCCTTCTCCTTCCCCTCAGGGGAAGGTGGCCCGGCGGCGAAGCCGACGGGTCGGATGGGGTTTTTCGCGCCGCAGGCGCGAAGGGGCGTCGTCTTGGAGCTCCCAAGGTAAGGAGGCGCCCGACGCCCCTTCGCTCCTTCGGAGCGAAAGACCCCATCCGTCTCCGGACCCTGTTCGGGTCCGGAGCCACCTTCCCCTGAGGGGAAGGAGAGGGAGCTCTCCTGGACGGCTTCGCAGGCCGGATCGACGCCGTGCGCATGCCCCCTCCCCGGTCAGCTCGCGAGCGACGCCGTCAGCGATCGCGCCTTGCGGTGATGCGCGTGGGCGATCGCGATGGCGAGCGCGTCGGCGGCGTCGGCGCTCTTCGGCTCGGCCTTCGGCAGGAGGATGCGCACCATCGCGAGGACCTGCGCCTTCTCCGCGTGGCCGACGCCCACCACCGTCTTCTTCACCTGGTTCGCGCCGTATTCGGCCACGGGGAGCCCCGCGAGGGCCGGCACGAGCAGCGCCACCGCGCGGGCGTGCCCGAGCTTGAGCGTCGCCTGCGCGTCCTTGTTGACGAAGGTCTCCTCGACCGAGACCTCGTCGGGCGCGTGCGCGCGCAAGACCGCGTCGAGCCCGCGATAGAGCTGCTCGAGCCGCGAGGCGAGGTCGAGATCGCCGTCCGAGACGACCACCCCCGAGGCGACGTAGGAGAGCTTGGTGCCCTCCGACACGATCATGCCCCAGCCCGTCTTGCGAAGGCCCGGGTCGATGCCGAGAATGCGGATGCGAGTGTTGGTCACGGGCCGAATCGGTTCGAGGGCGGGAACGTCGCGCGAACGCGAGGGAACGGCGTGGGGGACGCTCTTGTCAATCTCGAACTCGACCATGCGCTCGCCACCGCGCTGATCGCGGCCTTCCTCGGCGGCCTCGCGCGCGGCTTCTCCGGCTTCGGGGCGGGGCTGATCTTCATGCCGCTCGCCGCCGCCGCGCTCGGTCCCCGCGTCGCGGCGCCCGTCCTGCTGATCGTCGACGCGGTTCTCATCCTCCCTTATGTCCGCACGGCGATCGCGACCTGCGAGCGGCGCTCGCTCCTTCTGATGGTGGGGGGCGCCTATCTCGGCATCCCGCTCGGCGTGTTCCTTCTCGCGAGCCTCGATCCGATCGCGTTGCGCTGGGCGATCGCGGTGCTGACGGTCGCGATGCTGGCGCTCCTGATGTCCGGCTTCCGGCTTCCCCGCACGCCCCGCCCGCCCGCGACGGTCGCGGTGGGGGCGATCGCGGGGGCGATGACGGCGAGCGTCCAGGTCGGTGGGCCGCCGGTCGTCGTCTACTGGCTGTCCTCCCCGCTCGCGCCGAAGGCCGTGCGCGCGAACCTGATCCTGTTCTTTCTCGCGACGACCGCCGGCGCCGCGATCGGCTACGCCTTGGCGGGGCTCTTCACGGGGGCCGTGCTCGCGCTCGCGCTCGTCGTGGGGCCGGCCTACGCGACGGGGCTGTTTCTCGGCACGCGCCTGTTCGGCGCCGCCTCCGAGCGGGTGTTCCGGTCGATCTCCTACGCGCTGATCGCGCTCGCCGCGTTGCTGTCGCTGCCGGTGCTCGACGGCGTGCTGCGGTAAGGCCGTTTCATCTTGAGGTTGTCATCCCGGACGCCGAAGGCGATCCGGGACCCATAACCACGACGTCGGGGTCGCAGCCTGTAGGCTGCGTGTCACCCCCGCTCGCCGTCCATCCGTCGCGACGCGAGCGCGGCATGCGCGCTCGGGCCTGTCGTCGAGGTTATGGGTCCCGGGTCCGCTTCGCGGCCCGGGATGACAGCCTCCCGAGGCGAAAAAGCGCATCGGGCCCGTGCCCGACTTAGCCGTTGCGCTCACCCGTCCATGCGCCCATTGTGATCCCCCGATCCGGAAGCGAAGAGCGATGCACGAGAGACGCGAGGGGGCGCGCATGGCGCCCGGGAGCACGACGATCGATCTCGAGCCGCATCCGCTGCGCGCGCGGGTGCTCGCGGAGGTGCATGCGCGGCCCTTCGTGCCGCTCGACACGCCAAAGCGCGTCCTGCATTTCGCCTTCATGACGGACGAGGCCGCGGCCGCGAAGGACCGCGACGCGCTCGCCGCCTTCTGCGCGTCCTTGGGGCTCGAGGGGCCCCGCCACGGGGTGAAGCACCACCGGGTGTCGTTCTCGGGCACGCTCCTGCGCTGGGAGGCGCACAGCGAGTTCACCACCTATTCCTGGGAATTCGGCGACCCGAGCATCGCCGACGCGCCCCCGCCCCAGGCGTTTCGCCCCGGCATCGACGGGTTGATGGGCGTGATGGGCCTCGTGCCGCAGCCGGGGCCGCTGATGGTCGCGGTCGATCTCCACCTCGTGCCGGCCGACAGCCTGCCCGGCGGGGCGCAGGCCGTGTTCGGCGAGGTCCATCTCGCCGCGGCCGAAGTCGAGGACGGGGCGGCGACGATCGCGACCGATTTCCGCACCGACGCCCACGGCTTCGTGCGCCTCCTCGTGATCGATCGCGGGCTCGAGCGCGGCCAGGCGGGCGCCCTCGTCCAGCGCGTGCTCGAGATCGAGACCTATCGCACGCTCGCCCTCCTCGGCCTGCCCGAGGCGCAGCGCGTCGGCCCGTCCGTGCGGCGCATCGAGACCGAATTGCCGCAGATCATGCAGGCGATGGAGAACGCGGCGGGCATCGAATCGAACCGCAAGCTCCTCGAGCGAATCACCGCGCTCGCCGCCGAGCTCGAGGCGGGGGCGTCGGGCGCGCTCTTCCGCTTCGGCGCGACGCGCGCCTATCACGAGCTCGTGCGCCTGCGGCTCGGCACGATCGGCGAGCGGGCGCTGCCGGGGCTCGATTCCTGGTCGGACTTCCTCGACCGGCGCCTGCAGCCCGCGATGCGCACCTGCCTCTCGATGGAGGAGCGCCAGGCGAACCTCTCGCGCAAGCTCACCCGCGCCGCCCAGCTCCTGCGCACCCGCATCGACATCGAGCTCGAGAGCCAGAACCGCGACCTCCTGACCGCCATGAACGAGCGCGCGCAGGTGCAATTGCGCCTCCAGCAGACCGTGGAGGGGCTGTCCGCCGCGGCGATCACCTATTACATCTCAGGCCTGATCTATTATGTCCTCGGTGGGCTCGCCGGCGCGGGCGTGCCGGTGAACCCGACGATCGGGACCGCGCTCGCCGTGCCGATCGTGCTCGTCGGCGTGCTTCTCCTGGTCCGCTGGGTGAGGCGCCGGCACGGGGGTGGGGACGCGACCTGAAGACGAGGAGGCGAGAGGCGCCATGAAGGATCTGATGGGGCTCATGAAGCAGGCCCAGGCCATGCAGGAGAAGATGGCCAACGCCCAGGCCGAACTCGACGCGCTCGAGGTCGAGGGCACCGCCGGTGGCGGCGTCGTCACCGTGACGATGTCCGGCAAGGGCACCCTCAAGAGCGTGCGCATCGATCGCTCGCTGATGGTGCCCGACGAGACCGAGATCCTCGAGGATCTGATCGTCGCCGCCGCGAACGACGGGCGGGTCAAGGCCGAGCGCGTGCTCCAGGAGCGCATGGCCGAGATCACCAAGGGCCTGCCTCTGCCTCCGGGCATGAAGCTGTTCTGATTCGGGAGTTCCCCCCTTGGCGCGCGGCGTCGCCGGACCCGAGATCGAGCGTCTGATCCAGCTCCTCGCGCGCCTGCCGGGCCTCGGGCCCCGCTCGGCGCGTCGGGCGGCGCTCACTCTGTTGAAGAAGCGCGAGGCCCTGCTCGGGCCGCTGGCGGAGGCGATGCGCATCGCCTCCGAACGCGTCGTCGTGTGCGCGAGCTGCGGGAACGTCGACACGTCCGACCCCTGCGCGGTCTGCACCGATGCGAGCCGCGACGGCTCGATCATCGTCGTGGTGGAGGACGTCTCGGACCTCTGGGCGCTCGAGCGCGCGGGCGCGCTGCACGCGCGCTATCACGTCCTCGGCGGCGTGCTCTCCGCGCTCGACGGAGTGCGGCCGGAGAACCTCGCGATCGACAGGCTCGTCGCCCGCGCGGCCGAGCCCGGCGTGCGGGAGGTGATCGTCGCGCTCAACGCCACGGTGGACGGCCAGACGACCGCCCATTACGTCACCGAGGCTCTGGCCCACCTCCCCGTCACCGTCACCCGCCTCGCCCACGGCGTGCCGGTGGGCGGGGAGCTCGATTATCTCGACGAGGGGACGCTTTCGGCGGCGCTGAAGCGGCGCACGGCGATGTGAGCGCGATCCGCCCATTTATCGCGCAGCCGTGCGGCGCTATCGTCGCGCCATGACCGACGCCCTCGACGCTTCCGCCTCGCGCGCCCCCCTCATCGAGCGCCTCGCCGCCGCCTGTCCGACCTGCTCGGCCAAGATCGCGCGAGCGCGGCTCGACGATCTCGTCGCCGCCGCGCGGGAGAGCGAGGCGGCGGCGGCGCTCGTGCCGCATCTCGAGGCGGGGCCGGTGCGCAACCTCGTCGGCCTGCTGTTCGAGCATTCCCCCTTCCTCACGCGCCTCGCGGCGCGCCCCGAGCGGCTCGCGCGGCTCCTCCTCGAGAGCCCGGAGGCGGGGCATGCCCGCATCGTCGCCGCCCAGCGCGACCGCGGGCTGGCGCTCGCGCGCGGCGAGATCCGGCGCGAGGAGGTGGCGCGGCTCGTGCGCCAGGCGCGGGCCGAGCACGCGCTCCTCGTCGCGCTCGCCGATATCGGGGGCGCGTGGAGCGTCGACGAGGTCGTCGCCGCGCTCTCCGATTTCGCGGACGCCTCGGTCGCGGGCTGCACGGACGTGCTCCTCGTCGAGGCCGCGCAGGCGGGCAAGCTGACGCTGCCCGATCCGGACGATCCCGGCCGCGGCACCGGCGCGGTGATCCTGGCGCTGGGCAAGCACGGCGGGCGCGAGCTCAACTATTCCTCGGACATCGACCTCGTGGTGTTCTTCGACCCCCGTTGCGCGGCGCTCTCCGAGAAGACCGAGGCGCCGCCCTTCTACAGCCGCTTCGCGCAAGGCCTCGCCAAGCTCCTGCAGGAGCGCACGGCGGACGGTTACGTCCACCGCGTCGATTACCGCCTGCGCCCCGATCCCGGCTCGACGCCGGTCGCGGTGGCGCTGCCCTCGGCCTATTCCTATTACGAGACGGTCGGCCAGAACTGGGAGCGCGCGGCGCTCATCAAGGCGCGGCCGGTGGCGGGCGACATCGCCCTCGGCGAGCGCTTCCTCGCCGAGCTCGCGCCCTTCATCTGGCGCAAATATTTCGACTTCGCCGCGATCGCCGACGTGCATGCGATGAAGCGCCAGATCCACGCCGTGCGCGGCCATGCGGAGATCGCGGTCGCGGGCCACGACATCAAGCTCGGGCGCGGCGGCATCCGCGAAATCGAGTTCTTCGTGCAGACCCAGCAGCTCGTCTTCGGCGGCCGCAGGCCCTCTCTGCGCGGGCGCCGCACGCTCGACATGCTCGCCGAACTCGAGGCCGAGGGCTGGATCGACGCGCGCGCCCGCGACGAACTCGCCGAGGCCTATCGCTTCCTGCGCGGCATCGAGCACCGCATCCAGATGGTCGCCGACGAGCAGACGCAGCGCCTGCCCGCCGATCCCGACCAGCTCAAGGGCTTCGCCCGCTTCTGCGGCTACAAGAACGTGAAGGCCTTCTCGACCGCCCTCGTGCGTCAGGCGACGCGGGTGCAGGCCCATTACGCGCTCCTGTTCGAGGAGGGGCCGGACCTCGCGGTGGAGGCGGGCAGCCTCGTCTTCACCGGCGCCGAGGACGACCCCGAGACGCTCCGCACGCTGCGCAAGCTTGGCTTTCGCGAGCCCGAGAAGACCGCCGAGACCGTGCGCGGCTGGCATTTCGGGCGCCGCCCCGCGGTGACGAGCGCGCGCGCCCGGGAGGTGCTCACCGAGCTCACCCCCGCGCTGCTCGCCGCGCTCGGCGGCACAGCGGACCCGGACGGAGCGCTCGCGCGGCTCGACGAGGCCTTCGGCCGGATCAAGGCCGCGGTCGAGCTGATGACGATCCTCCTGAACAACGAGCGGCTCCTCCTCCTCTTCGCCGATCTCCTGGGCACCGCCCCGCGCCTCGCCGACACGGTCGCGCGGCGTCCGCACGTGCTCGATGCGGTGATCGATCCCGCCTTCGGGGATGCGGTCGTCGACGAGGCGGCCGTGCTCGCGCAGGTGCGCAGCGCGATCGGGCGCCCGGCGAGCTACGAGGATTTCCTCGACCGCGCCCGCGACGCCGCCCGCCAGACGACCTTCGTGACGGGCGCGCGCATGTTGTCGGGCGTGTTCTCGCCCGAGCGCGCGGGGCGCGCCTATGCCGCGATCGCGCAGGCGATCGTGCAGGTCTCGCTCGACGAGGTGCGGGGGCAGTTCGAGGCCGATTACGGCTGCGTGCCGGGGGCGCGGATCGCGGTGCTCGGCCTCGGCCGGCTCGGCACGCGCGAGATGACGGCGACGTCGGATCTCGACCTCGTCGTCCTCTACGATTACGACCCGGAGAACCGCGAGAGCGACGGCGCGCGCAAAGTGGACGCGACCGTCTACCACAACCGCCTCGCCCAGCGCCTCGTCTCCGCCCTGACGGCGCCGACGCGGCGGGGCGCGCTCTACGAGGTCGATCTCAGGCTGCGCCCGTCCGGCGGCAAGGGCCCGGTCGCGACCCAGTTCCGCGGCTTCCTGCCCTACCAGACGACCGAGGCGGAGCTGTGGGAGCACATGGCGCTCACCCGCGCGCGGGTGGTGGCGGGCGACGCCGATTTCGCGCCCGCCGTCGAGGCGGCGATCGCGCAGGTGGTTCGCCTTCCCCGCGACCCCGCCCGCGTCGCCCGCGAGGTCCTGTCCATGCGACGCCTGATCGCGCAGGAGAAGGGCGAGGACGATCCCTGGGACATCAAGCTCGCCGCGGGCGGGTTGACCGATCTCGACTTCCTCGCCCAGGCCTTCGTCCTCTCCGGCGCCGCCGACGATCCGGGCTATGTCGGGCTCTCGCCGGGGGACGCGCTCGCGCGTGCGGGCGCCGCCGGGCGCCTCGCCCCCGAGGAGGCGGAGCGCCTCGTTACCGCGCAGAGCCTGTTCAACAAGGTCTTCCACTGGCAGCGGCTGACGGTCGAGGGGCGCTTCGACCCCAAACGCGCGCCGGCCGCCATCCTGCGCCGTCTCGCCGCCGAAGCCGGCCTGCCGGACGCCAAACGCCTCGCGGCCGAACTCGCCGAGACCCGCGCCGCCGTGCGGGAGATCTTCACGCGCACGCTCGAGGCGATGGCGGGCGGGTGACGGGGGAGGGGAGGGGTTCGACGCGGATCGGCCCTTGCGCGACGGGGCGCAGGTGCCTACTTCCGCCATGGCTCGAAATGTAATATCAGAACGTCCGATGTCGCCCGCGCCCCACCATCACGGTCACGAGCACGCGCCGCGCCCCCGCGCGGCGGCGCCGACCCTGTCGCTGCTGCGGATGTCGGCGGGCATGCGGCTCGCGGGCGCGAGCGCGATCGTGCTCCTCGTCTGGCTCGCGATCCTCGCGACGGTGCGGGTGATCTGAGCGATGAGCGCGCCTGCGATCCGCTTCGAGGACGTGACGCTCGGCTATGGCCGCAGCCCCGCCGTGCATCATCTCGAGGGCGTCATCGAGCCGGGCAGCCTCACGGCCATCGTGGGGCCGAACGGGGCGGGCAAATCGACGCTGCTCAAGGGGATCGTCGGGTCGCTCAAGCCGCTCGCGGGGCGCATCTCCTGCCCGCCGAAGGCGCGCATCGCCTATCTTCCCCAGGCCTCCGAACTCGACCGCTCCTTCCCGATCGCCGTCTACGACCTCGTGGCGATGGGCCTGTGGGGTCGCGCCGGCCTGTTCGGCGGCATCGGCCGCGGCGATCGCGGGCGCATCGAGGCGGCGATCGCGGCGGTCGGGCTCACGGGCTTCGAGCGCCGCGCGATCGGCACGCTCTCGGGCGGGCAGATGCAGCGCGCGCTCTTCGCGCGCCTCCTCCTGCAGGACGCGTCTCTCATCCTCCTCGACGAGCCCTTCACCGCAATCGACGCCAAGACGACGGCGGATCTCCTCGATCTCGTGCGTCGCTGGCACGACGAGGCGCGCACCGTCGTCACCGTCCTGCACGACATGGACATGGTGCGCCGCGCCTTCCCGAAGACGCTCCTCATCGCCCGCGAGATGATCGCCCACGGCGAGACCGACGCGGTGCTCGCGCCCGACAACCTCCTGCGCGCGCGCCGCATGGTCGAGGCGGCGGACGATCGCGCGCCCGTCTGCGCGCGGGCCTGACGGCGATGGCGTTCTCGCCCTACGAGATCCTGCTCGCGCCCTTCGTGGAATTCGAGTTCATGCGCCGCGCCCTCGTCGGCGCCGCCGCGCTGGCGCTCGGGGCCGGGCCGATCGGCGTGTTCCTGATGCTGCGGCGCATGTCGCTGACCGGCGACGCGATGGCCCATGCGATCCTGCCGGGCGCGGCGATCGGCTTTCTCGTCGCGGGCTTCTCGCTGCCGGCGATGACCTTCGGCGGCTTCGTCGCGGGCGTCGCGGTGGCGCTCGCCTCGGGGCTCGTCGCGCGCGCGACGCTCCTCAAGGAGGACGCCTCGCTCGCGGCCTTCTACCTTCTCTCCCTCGCGCTCGGCGTCACCATCGTCTCGATGCGCGGCTCGAACGTCGATCTGATGCACGTCCTCTTCGGCACGGTGCTGGCGCTCGACGACGCCGCGCTGTTCCTCATCGGCGGCATCGCGACGGTGACGCTCGTGGCGCTCGCGCTCCTGTTCCGGCCGCTCGTGCTCGAATGCGTCGATCCCGTCTATCTCGCCTCGGTGAGCCGGGCGGGGCCGGTGGTGCATCTCGTCTTTCTCGTGCTCGTCGTGTCGAACCTCGTCGGCGGCTTCCAGGCGCTCGGCACGCTGCTCGCGGTCGGCCTGATGATGCTGCCCGCCGCGACCGCGCGCTTCTGGACGAGCGACGTGACCGGCATGATCGCCGTCGCGACGGGGACCGGCATGGTCTCGGGGGCCGCGGGCCTCCTCCTGTCCTACCATCTCGAACTGCCCGCCGGACCTGCGATCATCCTCGTCGCCGGAGGGGCCTATCTCGGCTCCCTCCTGCTCGGGCCCCAAGGCGGGCTCCTGCGGCTCGCCTTCCCGGGCCGCCATCTCGAAGCCTGACGTTTCTGCGAAAGACACCGAAAGGGGAGAACCATGCTCACGAGACGCAATGTTGTAACATTCTTTTCCTCGGCGGCGATCGCCCTGTCCATGGCTCTGCCGGCGCGCGCCGCCGAGCCGGTCCCGGTCGTCGCGACCTTCTCGATCCTGGGCGATCTCGTCCGCAACGTCGGCGGCGACCGGATCGCGCTGACCACCCTCGTCGGCCCGGACGGCGACGGCCACGTCTATTCGCCGACCCCCGCCGACGCGCGTCGCGTCGCGCAGGCCCGCCTCGTCGTCAAGAACGGGCTCGATTTCGAGGGCTGGATCGACCGGCTGATCGAGTCCTCCGGCACGCAGGCGACGATCGTCGTCGCGGCCGACGGCATCGACGAGCTCGAGAACGAGGAGCACGAGGATCATCACGATCACGCGCACGGGCACGGGCATTCTCACGCGCACGGGCACGGCCATGCGCATGGTCACTCGCACGATCACGGGCACGCGCATGGTCATGCGCACGCCCACGCCCACGCCCACGCCCATGCGCACGATCACCACGATCACGGCCCGATCGATCCGCATGCCTGGCAGGACGTGCAAGCGGTGAAGGTCTACGTCGCCAATATCCGCGACGGGCTGATCGCGGTCGATCCAGACGGGCGCGAGGTCTACGAGGCGAACGCCGCCGCCTTCATCGAGGAGCTCGCCGCGCTCGACGCGGAGATCCGCGCGACGATCGCCGCGATCCCCGAGGACCGCCGCCTCGTCGTGACGAGCCACGACGCCTTCGCCTATTTCTCCCGCGCCTACGGGCTCGAGTTCGTGGCCCCGCAGGGCGTCTCCACCGATGCCGAGGCCACCGCCCGCGACGTGGCCAGCCTGATCACCCAGATCCGCGAGACGGGCGCTTCGGCCGTCTTCGTCGAGAACATCACCGACGAGCGCCTGGTGCGCCGCATCGCGGACGAGGCGGGCGTGCCCGTCGGCGGCACCCTGTTCTCGGACGCGCTCTCGCCTGCCGACGGCCCGGCCCCCACTTACATCGAGATGATGCGTCACAATATAAGGACGCTGAGCGCGGCGCTCGCCTCCTGAGCGCCGCCGTCCCGGCCAATATCCCTCCGGGCGCGGCCTCGCGCCCGGCCATTCGCGGAGCCTGCGAAGAGATGTCCGAACAGAAGATTCCCGTCACCGTCCTCACCGGCTATCTCGGCGCGGGCAAGACCACGCTCCTCAACCGCATCCTGACCGAGCAGCACGGCCGCCGCTACGCGGTGATCGTCAACGAGTTCGGGGAGGTGGGCATCGACAACGACCTCGTCGTGGGCGCCGACGAGGAAGTCTTCGAGATGAACAACGGCTGCATCTGCTGCACGGTGCGCGGCGACCTGATCCGTATCATGGACGGGCTGATGAAGCGCAAGGGCCGCTTCGATGCGATCATCGTCGAGACGACGGGCCTCGCCGACCCCGCGCCCGTGGCGCAGACCTTCTTCGTCGACCAGGACGTCTCCGACAATGCCCGCCTCGACGCGGTCGTCACGGTCGCGGACGCCAAATGGCTCTCGGAGCGCCTGAAGGACGCGCCCGAGGCCAAGAACCAGATCGCCTTCGCCGACGTGATCCTCCTGAACAAGATCGATCTCGTGAGCGCCGACGAACTCGCCGAGGTCGAGGGGCGCATCCGCGCGATCAACCCCTACGCCAAGCTCCACCGCACCACGCGCTGCGCCGTCGACATCGCGCAGGTGCTCGAGCGCAACGCCTTCGACCTCGAGCGCATCATCGAGATCGAGCCCGATTTCCTCGAGCCGGGCCACCATCACCACCATGCCGACGACGTCCGCTCGATCGCGATCACGCACGAGGGCGAGCTGAACCCGGAGAAGTTCATGCCCTGGCTGTCCGACCTCACCCAGGTCGAGGGGCCCAACATCCTGCGCTGCAAGGGCATCGTCGCCTTCCCCGGCGAGCCCAAGCGCTTCGTCTTCCAGGGCGTCCACATGATGCTCGACGGGGACGTCCAGGGCGACTGGAAGCCCGGCGAGCCCCGCCGCTCGCGCGTCGTGTTCATCGGCCGCGACCTCGACGAGGCGAAGATCCGCGCGGGGTTTTCGGCCTGCGCGGCGTGAACGCCTCCGCGCAGCGTCATCCCTCCCCGTAGGGGAGGGTGGACTTTCGAGCGCAAGCGAGAAAGGCCGGGTGGGGCCCGGCGCTCGCAGATTGTCCTCCACCCGGGCCCCACCCGACCTCCAGGGATGCGGAGTTCACGCATCGTGATGCCTGCAGGGCTTCGACGCGAACGGGACGCTCCCTCTCCTTCCCCTGAGATTTCGAAAATCGTTCCCCGCCCGTCATTCCGGGGCGCGAAGCGAGCCCGGAACCCAGAACCCCGACGTTGGCTCGAGCGCGCATGCGCGCTCGCTCCGCAACCCGAAACAACTGATACCTTGAAGGACGCAGCCTACAGGCTGCTCATCAGAGGTCGGGAGTCTGGGTTCCGGGCTCGCTTCGCGCCCCGGAATGACGACGTGGAGGTTCTAGGAGAAAGATTCACAAACTCTCCTTAGGGTTGCTAAGCGCAGATCACAAGGTGTGGGTCGCTTAGCCCTCCGGGGAGGGATCGGGTCCTCACCCGTAGCGCGCGAACAGCACCTGCGTGTCGCCGTAGGTGCGGCGCTCGATCTCCTCGAAGCCCGCGGGGCAGGGGAGGTCGGCGGTGGCGGCTTCCTCCACCACGCACAGCGCGCCGGGCGCGAGCCAGCCGCCGGCCGCGGCCGAGGCGAGGGCGCGGGGGGCGAGGTCGCGGGAATAGGGCGGGTCGCAGAAGACGAGATCGAACGGCGCCGTGCGCTCGGCGGCGCCGAGCCGCGTCGCGTCGCGGCGGAACACGCGCGTCACCCCGCCGAGGCCGAGCGTCTCGATGTTCTCGCGCAGGAGCCCGCGCGCCTCCGCCCCGTCGTCGACGAAGAGCGCGAAGGCCGCCCCGCGCGAGAGCGCCTCGAGCCCCATCGCGCCGGTGCCGGCGAAGAGATCGATCACCCGCGCATCGGCGATCGGGTCGTCGTAGGCATGGGCGAGGACGTTGAACAGGCTCTCGCGCAGCCGGTCCGACGTCGGCCGGATCGCATCGGATCGCGGCGCGGCGAGCGCGCGGCCGCGGAACTTGCCCCCGACGATCCGCATGGCGCCTCAGCCCCGCGGCGGGCGGCCGCGCGGGCCGCCCTTGGGACCGCCTTTGGGCCCACCCTTGGAGCCGCCCGGGCCGGGTCGACCTTTGGGGCCGCCTCCCGGACCGCTCTTGAAGCCGCCCGTACCGGGCGCGCCGCGGCCCGGCCCGGAGCGACCGGCGCGCGGCCCGTCCTCCCGCGCCCCGCTGCGAGCCGGCCGGTCGGCGCGCTCGAAGCGACCCCGCTCGCCGCGATCCCGATCGCCGAAATCGCGACCACCGAAATCCCGACCATTCCGTCCGCCGCGCTCGTCGCGCGAGAAGCGTCCGCGGGGGGCTGGCGCCTCGTCCTCGTCGCGGCGGCGGCGCGCGGGAGCCTCCTCCTTCGGGGCCGCCTTGACGCGCTCGACGAGGACGCGGCCCTTCCTGGCCTCGATCGCGCCGACGCGCTCGCGCTTCTTCTCGCCGGCCGCGGCGCGCTCGGCGCGCGGATCGGCGGCGCGGCGGGCGCGGCTCTTCGGCGCCGCCTCGTCGGCACCGGCCTCGTCGTCCGCGCGCCAGACGCGGCCCTTCGGCTTGTCCCAGAACGGACGCTTCTTTTCCTCGGCCTTCGCGGAGGGCGCCGGAGCGCTCGCCTGGCCCGCCTCGCGAAGCCGCATGCGCGCGACGATCCGCGCCTTGCGCTCGGCCGCGACCGGCTCGCGCACGGGGCCTTCGAAATCGACGTTCGCCTCCTCCGCGAGCGCCTTGCCGAGCTGGTCGGCGAGAACGCGCGTGCGCACCTCCTCGACCTGCCCCTCCTTGAGCTCGCCGAGCTGGAAGGGGCCGAAGGACGTGCGGATCAGCCGGTTGACGGTGAGCCCGAGATGTTCGAGCACCCGCTTCACCTCGCGGTTCTTGCCCTCGCGCAGGCCGAGCGTGATCCAGGTATTGTCGCCCTGCACCCGGTCGATGCGCGCTTCCATCGGACCGTATTCCATGCCCTCGACGACGACGCCCTCGCGCAGCTTGTCGAGCCGGTCCTGGGTGATGTCGCCGTAGGCGCGCACGCGATAGCGGCGCAGCCAGCCGGTCTCGGGATGGGCGACGACGCGCGCGAGGCCCCCGTCGTTCGTCAGGAGGAGCAGGCCCTCCGTGTTGATGTCGAGCCGGCCGATGGCGACGACGCGCGGCATCTCCTCGGGCAGATCGTCGAAGACGGTGGGGCGTCCCTCCGGATCGCGCGCCGTCGTCACCCGCCCGCGCGGCTTGTGGTAGAGCCACAGCCGGGTGCGCTCGCGCTCGGGCAGGGGCTCGCCGTCGACGAGGATGCGATCGGCGGGGGTCACGTTGAGGGCGGGCGAGGTGATCACGCTGCCGTTGACGCTCACGCGGCCCGCTTCGATCATCGCCTCCGCGTCGCGCCGGGAGGCGACGCCCGCGCGCGCCATCGTCTTGGCGATGCGCTCGGCCTCGGAATGCTCGCGCGGGGCGCCGTCGCGCTTCGGCCGCGGGGCGCGGGGGAGGGGAGCGCGCCGCTCCTGCCGCTCGCCTCCCTGCCGCTCGCCTCCCCGCCGCTCCTGCCACTCGCGCCGCTCGCCGCGCGGCCCGCCCTCGCCGAACCGCTCGGATCGCGGTTTGGCGCCGATGCGCGGGGCGGGGCGCTCGCTCGCCTTGCGGAAGGGCTTGCCGGCGGCTTTGGCGAAGGCGGGCTTGTCGCCGAAGCGGCCGCGCGGACGCTCGCCGCCCTCGCGCGCGCTCCACGGCGCCCGGTCCCCGGCATCGCGGCCGAAACCCTCGCGAGTGCCTCGGCCGGGTCCCTTGCCGAAGCTTTTTCCGGATCCGCCCTTCCCCTGCCCCTTGCCGAAAGAGCGGCCCCCGTCCTCGCGGGAATCGCGGTCGCGGGGGCGGTCCTCGCCGCGATCGGCCGAGCGGGGCAGGCCCTTGCGGGGGCCGGCACCGTCGCGGGAGGCTCCGCCGCCTCTGGGGCCGCGTGCCGCGTCCGATCCGCGCGAGGGGCGGGAGCGGGTCTTGTCGTCTGTGGTCTTGCGCATGCGGGCCTGATAGCACTTCGCCGGACGGGATGCGAGAGGTTCGCGCGATGGCGGGCGTGCAGAAAAGCGGGGGCGGGCCGGCGCGCGGCGGCTTCATGGAGCGCGCGCTCGACGAGGCGCGGGCGGCCGGCGCACGCGGGGAGGTGCCGATCGGCGCGGTCGTGGTGCGCGAGGGCGTCGTCCTCGCCGCCGACGGCAACCGCACGCGCGAACGGGCCGACCCCACCGCCCACGCCGAGATCCTCGCGATCCGCCAGGCCTCGCGCGCGCTCGGCGACGAGCGGCTGACGGGCTGCGACCTCTACGTGACGCTCGAGCCCTGCGCGATGTGCGCGGCGGCGATCTCGTTCGCGCGCATCCGCCGGCTCTATTACGCGGCCTCCGACCCGAAAGGGGGCGGGGTGGAGCATGGCGGTCGCTTCTATTCGCAGCCGACCTGCCACCATGTTCCGGAGGTCTATTCCGGCATCGGCGAGAGCGCGTCGGCGGAGCTCTTGCGCGACTTCTTCCGCGCGCGCCGTTGATCTCGCGCCGCGCGCGGCTCGACTTCGCTTGCATTCGCGGGCGCGAGGCTCTACCTCCCGGATCTGGCATCGACACGGAACGAGGGGACGCGAGGTGGGCGAGACGCGCACGAGCAGCACCGGCAAGGGCGGGGTCGGCAAGGACGGCGCCGGCCGGAGCGGCGTCGGGACGACCAAGATCAGCCTGATGATCCTCATCGCCGTGCAGGTCTTCGGCGTGGCCTTCGCCGCCGGCTGGGCGATCGCCGGCATCTTCCAGCTCGGGGAGACGGTCGGCTACGTGCTGATGGGGCTCTTCTCCGCGATCGGGATCTATCTCGTCTACGCCTTCTGGAAGAAGGCGCCGGACGTCCGCGAGCAGGGGTGAGCCATCCCTCCCCGTAGGGCTAGGGAGTGCACACGTCGCTGTCTTTGCAGCGCGATCGACGTCGACGAAGGCCGCTCTTGTCCTTCCCCCTTGGGGGAAGGTGGCTCCGAGCGAAGCTCGGAGACGGATGGGGGTCGTCGAGGCGGCACCGATACGCCAGGTTCTGCACCACCCCCACCCCCCCCCCCCCCCCCCAGGGGGGGGGAGACCGTCGAGCCCTTCGCGAACGCCGAGATCTCCAAGGAATCGATCGGAAGAGATGTGTGAACCTCGTAGCCCGTAGGGGAGGGTGGATCGTGGAGCGGCAGCGACACGAGCCGGGCGGGGCCCAGGGGGGGACCATGCGACGCGCGTCGTGCCCCACCCGACCTCCGTCGGCTTCGCCTCGGAGGCCACACTCCCCCTGATGGGCTACGGAGTGCACACATCGCCGTTCCCGCATGCGTTCGGCGGAAACGGTCGACTTCCTTGCTGGAAGGTCCCAAACCTACCCACCGCCGTCATTCCGGGGCGCGAAGCGAGCCCGGAACCCAGACTCCCGACGCCGGATCGAGCGCGCATGCGCGCTCGTTGCACGACTTCACGCCTCGGATGCGTCGAGGGACGCAGCCTATAGGCTGCTCATCATAGGTCGTGATTCTGGGTTCCGGGCTCGCTTCGCGCCCCGGAATGACGGCGCCGAAATGACAACAAAGAACTGGCGAGCTATCTCGACCGAGGTCTCACATCTCCTTGCGCGCCTCGCGGCAGGCGGCTTCGCAGCGGCGGCAGGCGTCGGCGCAGAGCTTGCAGTGCTCGTGATGGTCCGCGTGGCGGGCGCATTCCTCGGCGCAGATCCGGCACGCCGTGGCGCAGGCGTCGAGCGCGGCGGCCAGCACCTCGACGTTCGATCCCGTCCGGCGGCTCGCGAGGCGGCCCGTCGCGAGGCACAGATCGGCGCAATCGAGATCGAGCCGGATGCATTGCCGCAACTGTGCGACCATGTCCTCGGCGAGGCAGGCGTCGGCGCAAGCCGTGCAGGCCTGGGCGCAGGCATAGGCCGCCTCGATGCAATGGATCAGCGCCTCGCTCGCGCGACCGGCGACATCGGGATGGCTGCGGATCATGGGGCCTGCGAGCATCGCGTCCTCCTCTCGTTCGGCTCGCCGGGAAAGCGCGCGCGGGCGATCGGGTTCCCGAAAGCGCATGCTCCTTGGGCGTCTGGCGGATTGATCCGCCGCGACTGGGCTGCGAAGATGCGCCGGCTTCTGGGCGTCGCGGGTGCGTCATGGTCGAGTTTCTCGCCGCCAATCTCGTCCGGGCCGGGCTCGGATTCCTCGCCGGGATGGCGCTCGGCTACGTCGCCCGGCGCGGGCGCTTCTGCACGCTCGGCGCGATCGAGGACGCGGTCTACGCGAAGGACACGCGCCGCCTGCAGGCGTGGGCGCTCGCGATCGGCGTCGCGATGGCCGGCCTCCTCGCCCTCGTCCACCTCGCCGATCTCGATCTCGCGCGCACCATCTACGTGACCCCGCGGGTCGATCTCGCCGGGGCGGTCGTCGGCGGGCTCCTGTTCGGGCTCGGCATGGCGCTCGTCGGGACCTGCGGCTTCGGGATGCTGCTGCGGCTCGGCGGCGGGGACCTGAAGGCGCTGCTCGGCTTCCTCGTGCTCGGCATCTCGGCCCTGATGGCTTTGCGCGGCCTCACGGGGATCGTGCGCGTCGCCCTCTTCGAGCCGCTCGTCCTCGACCTTGCGCCCGCGCCCGCGCAGACGCTGCCGGCCCTGCTCGGCCTCGACGGCAGCGCGGCGATCGCGCTGACGCTCGCGGTCGCGGGAGGCTTCGCGGCTCTTGCGCTCGCGAGCGCGACCTTGCGAGGAAGCCCGAAGCTGCTCTGGACGGGCTTCGGAATCGGCGCGCTGGTGGCCGCGGGCTTCGCGGTGACGGGGGTGATCGGCTTCGACGAATTCGACACCCGTCGCGTCGAGAGCTTCACCTTCGTCGCGCCGCTCGGCGAGACGATCCTCTACGCCGCGCTCGCCTCGGCCTATGCGGTGGACTTCCCCGTCGGCGCGACGCTCGGCGTGATCGCGGGCGCCTTCCTCGCCGCACGAGTGGGCCGCGAGTTCTATTGGGAGGCGCCGGACGACGCGCGCGAGCTCAAGCGCCACGTGCTCGGCGGCTTCCTCATGGGAACGGGGGGCGTCGCCGCGATGGGCTGCACGATCGGCCAGGGCGTGAGCGGCGTCGCGACCCTCTCCATCGCCTCCTTCGCCGCCATCGCCGCGATCTTCGCCGGCGCCCGGGTGGGGCTGTATTGGCTGGTGGAGCGCTGAGGGGAGGGGGGAATCCCTTCCCGAAGGGGAGGGTGGCCCCTGGAGCGGAGCGACAGGGGTCGGGTGGGGCCCGACGCCTGAAGAATGGTCTCGACCCCGGGCCCTGTCTCGCTGCGCTCGACAGTCCACCCTCCCCTACGGGGAGGGAGGTTTCGGGGAGGGATCGTTACGCCGACGGCCGGCTCGCGATCAGGTCGCGCAGGGTGGTGATCGTGGAGGCGTCGGCGACGCCGTCAACGCGGGTGCGGCGGAAATGGCGCTGGAAGGCCTCCACCACCCCGTGCGTCTCCTCGCCGAAGATCCCGTCGATCGACAGGCCGTAGCCGTAGAGCGCGAGCATCGCCTGCAGCGCCTCGACGGGCGGCCCCTCGTCGCCGCGCTGGAAGAAGCGGCCGTCGCGGATCGGCGCCTCGGGCACGAGATGGCCGATCCCCGCCGCGAAGAGCCGCTCCCAGGGGAAGATCTCGCCGGGATCGCGCTTGCGCCGCGGGGCGACGTCGGAATGGGCGAGCACGCGATGGGGCGCGATGGAATGGCGCGCGCCGAGGTCGCGCACGAGGGCGATGACGGCCTCGATCTGCGCCTCCGGATAGGGCGCGATGGCGCCGGCCGCGTCGTGGCCGGGATGAGCGATCTCGATGCCGAGGGAGACGGAATTGACGTCGCGCTCGCCGGCCCAGGAGGAGACCCCCGCATGCCAGGCGCGGCGGCCCTCGGGCACGAGCTGGAGCACGCGGCCGTCCTCGAAGACGAAGTAGTGGCAGGACACTTCCGAGACCGGATTGCACAGCCATTGCAGCGCCTGGCCCGTGTCCGGCATGCCGGTGTAATGCAGGAGCACCATGTCCGCCCGCTTGCCCTCCTTGCGCTCGCCGTGATTGGGCGAGGGGAAGACCTTCGCGGCGACGGGGCTTTCCGGCGTGGGGTGATTCATGAGGCGGCTTTCGGCGAGCGGCCGCGCTCGGCGCGGATGCGCTCGTAGGCGGCGTTGACGGCGGCGAGGCGACGGGTCGCGATGGCGATCGCTTCCGGCGGCAGGCCGTGGGCGATGGCGCGGTCGGGATGGTGCTCGGCCACGAGGCGGCGCCAGGCCTGCTTGAGGGCGGCGTCGTCGACGTCTCGCGCGACGCCGAGCACCGCGTATGGGTCGTCGGCGAGGCGCACGTGACGGGCGGCGATCGTCTCGAAGCGTGCCTCGTCGAAGCCGAAGGCCGTGCCGACGCCCTGGAGGAAGCGATATTCCTTCTCGTGGACGGCGCCGTCCGCGGCGGCGATCAGGAAGAGGCCGTCGAGCACGTTCTCGAGCATCGCGGGCTCGTCGCGGAAGAGCTGGCCGAGCTGGCGGGCATAGGCCTCGTAGCCCTCGCTCGTGCGGGAGGCGAGATCGAAGAGCGCGTCGATCTTGGCGCGCTCGCTCTCCTCGACCGTGACGATGCGCCGAAAGGCCTCGATCTCGACCGCGAGCACGACGCCGTCGGCCTTCGCCATCTTGGCGGCGAGCGCGACGAGGCCGGTGGTGAAGACGACCTCGCGCGGGGCCGGGCGCATCAGGGCGCCCTCGGCGTCGACGAGCCAATGGCCGGCGACCGCGCCGATGAGCGCGCCGAGCGGCCCGCCGACGAGAAAGCCGATCCCGGCTCCGCCGACCTTGCCGCCCAATCCGCCGAGCTTGTCGAAGAGTGCCATCGCCCCGCCTCGTCCCGCGGCAGGAGGGGTAGCGCAGCCGCGGGCGCCTGTCACCCGTGCGGGAACGGCCTCGTCAGATCGTGAAGCTCACCCCGCAGCCGCAGGAGGCGGTGGCGTGCGGATTCTCGATCTTGAAGGACTGGCCGATCAGGTCGTCGACGAAATCGATCACCGATCCGTCCATGTATTGCAGCGACATCTCGTCGACGAGCACGCCGGCGCCGTCCTTCTCGAAGACGCGGTCGTCCTCGGCGCGGCTCGAATCGACGTTGAAATTGTACTGGAAGCCCGAGCAGCCGCCGCCCTCGACGCTGATGCGCAGCATCGAGCCGGGCGGCTCGCCCGTCATGATCTCCGCGATGCGCTTGGCCGCGCGCTCGGTGATGGTGATGGCGGTCATCGTCCGGGACATCCTCGCCGCAATCGATCCTTGCCAACAGGCACGAGGCGAAGGTAAGTCGTCCGGGCCGTCGTCGCAATGGGAGAGGAAGGCGCATCGTGCACGGGGACAGGTGGCGCGCCGCTTATGCCTGCGACCCGGCCGCGAGCCGCGGGCGCCAATTCCCCGCGAGCGCCTCGCCGACGCGCTCCGAGTTCCAGCGCGACCGCGACCGCATCATTCATTCCTCCGCCTTCCGCCGCCTCAAGCACAAGACGCAGGTCTTCGTCTTCCACGAGGGCGACCATTTCCGCACGCGGCTCACGCACACGATCGAGGTGAGCCAGATCGCCCGCGCCATCGCCCGCGCGCTGGGGCTCGACGAGGATCTCGCGGAGGCGCTCGCGCTCTCGCACGATCTCGGCCACACGCCCTTCGGCCATACCGGCGAGGACGCGCTCGACGCCTGCATGGCCGGGCACGGCGGTTTCGACCACAATGCGCAGGCGCTGCGCGTCGTCACCGCGCTCGAGCGCCGCTATGCCGAGCACGACGGGCTCAACCTCACCTGGGAGACGCTCGAGGGCATCGTCAAGCACAACGGCCCGCTGGTCGATGCCGCCGGCGCGCCGCTGCCGCGCTACGCCGCCCACGGCGTGCCCCGCGCGATCCTCGAATTCGACGCGGCCTACGGGCTCGATCTCGCGAGCTACGCCTCCGGGGAGGCGCAGGCGGCGGCGGTGGCCGACGACATCGCCTACGACGCCCACGACATCGACGACGGCCTGCGTGCGGGCTTCTTCGCGCTCGAGGACCTGCGCGCCGTGCCGATGCTCGCCGACATCCTCGCCGAGGTCGATGCCCGCCACCCTGGCCTCGAGACCTCCCGGCGCATCCACGAGGTGACGCGCCGCGTCATCACCCGCCTCGTCGAGGACGTGATCCGCGAGAGCGAGCGGCGGATCGCGGACGCGGCGCCGCGCTCGGCCGACGACGTGCGCCGCGCCGGACGCGCGCTCGTCGGCTTCTCCGAGGGCATGGCGGCGGCCGAGGCTCAGATCAAGGGCTTCCTCTACCCCAACATGTATCGCCACAAGCGCATCGCCGCCGTGCGCGCGGATGCGGACCGGGTGGTGCGCGATCTCTTCGCGCGGCTTTCGGCGGAGCCGGACCTGATGCCCGCCGAATGGCGGGAGGGGCTCGCGGGGGCGGGCGCGGGCAAGATCGCCCGGCGCGTCGCCGATTACATCGCCGGCATGACCGATCGCTACGCCCTCGAGGAGCACCGGCGGCTGTTCCCCGCGACGCCCGCTTTGCGGCTCTCCTGACGCGATGGCGACCCTGCGCCTCATCGCGACGTCGGATCTCCACGCGAGCGTGCGGCCGTTCGATTATTTCGCCGACGCGCCGAGCCGCGGCCCCAACCTCGCCGCCGCCGCGGTCGCGATCGAGGCGGCACGGGCGGGGGCCGATCTCGCGCTCCTCCTCGACAACGGGGACCTCCTGCAAGGCGCGCCGCTCGGCGATTGCGTCGCTGCGCAAGGATTGCGCGAGGGCGGCGTCCATCCGGTGATCGCGGCCTTGAACGCGCTCGCCTTCGACGCCGCGACGCTCGGCAATCACGAGTTCAATTACGGTCTCGACCCGCTCGGCGACGCGCTCGCCGGCGCCGCCTATCCCGTCGTGTGCGCGAACGTGTTCCGTTGCGACGGGCGGCCCTATCGCGAGACGGGGGTGATCCTCGAGCGCAGCCTCGCGATCGACGGCGCGGCGCGCACGATCCGGATCGGCGTGACCGGCATCGTGCCGCCGCAGATCGAGAATTGGGACCGCGCCCACCTCGCCGAGCGCCTCGTGGCGGAGGACGCGGTCGATTCGCTCGCCCGCGAGGTGCCGCGGCTGCGCGCGGCGGGCGCGGACATCGTCGTCGTGCTCTGTCATTCAGGCATCGAGGCGGGGCCGCGGCACGGGGGCGAGGAGAACGTCGCGCTCCACGTGGCGCAGATCCCCGGCATCGACGCGATCGTCGCCGGCCATCTCCACCGCATCTTTCCCGGCGGGGTGGAGTTCGAGGGGATGGAGGGCGTCGACAACGCGGCCGGGCGGCTCGCGGGCGTGCCGGCGGTGATGGCGGGCTTCCACGGCTCCCATCTCGGCCTCATCGATCTCGACCTCGCCCTCGTGGACGGCGCGGTCCGCGTCGTCGGCGCGCGCGTGGAGGCACGGCCTGTCCCGCCGCTCGACCTCGCCGATCCGCCCGCACCCGCCCGGCTCGTGCTCGCCGCGACGGAAACCGCGCATGCGGCGAGCCTCGCCTACGTCCGCCGCCCGGTCGGCGCCTCGACGGCGCCCCTGACGACCGCCTTCGCGGCTCTGGGGCAGGACCAGGCGCTCGCCCTCGTCGCCGCCGCGCAGGCGGATTTCGTCGCGCGCGAGCTCGCCGGCCGCCCGGAGGTCGCGCTCCCGCTCCTCTCCGCCGCCGCCCCCTTCGCCGCGGGCGGGCGCGGCGGGCCCCGCGCCTATGTCGACATCCCTGCCGGGCCGCTCGCGATGCGCGACGTCGCGGCGCTCTATCCCTATCCGAACGCGGTCTGCGCGGTGCGGCTCACGGGCGCGGAATTGCGCGAATGGCTCGAGCGGGCGGCGGGGTTCTTCGCGCATGTCGACCCGACCTCGCGCGCGCCGCAGCCGCTTCTCGCGCCGGGCTTCCCCTCCTACCATTTCGACATGGTGGCGGGCGTGACCTACGCGATCGACGCGACGGTGCCCGCCCGCTACGACCGCGACGGCGATCTCGTCGACCGCCAGGCCCGGCGCATCCGCGATCTCGCACACGAGGGGCGCCCGGTGCGCGACGACGACGCGTTCCTCGTCGCGACGAACACCTACCGGGCCGGCGGGGGAGGGCGCTTTTGCGGCGGGCGGCTCGAGACGGTCTTCGCCTCGACCGCCCTCGTGCGCGACGTGCTCGCCGATTACGTGAGCGCGGCGAGCCCGATCGCGCCCACCGAGCGCCTCTCCTGGCGGCTCCTGCCCTGGCCGGAGACCTGCGACGTCCGCTTCGCCACCGCCCCCGACGCCGCGCCGCTGGTGCCCGAGGGCGTGCGGCTCGAGGATCTGGGGCTCGACGCGGAGGGGTTTCGCGTCTACCGCGTGCGGATCGCGGCGGACGATCGAACCGGGGAGGGCACCTCGAGGGTGTCATCCCGGACGCCGAAGGCGATCCGGGACCCATAACCGCGACGATCGGATCGCAGCCTATAGGCTGCGTGTCTTCGATGCTCGCGCGGCGCGGTCGAGGCCGCGAGCGCGACATGCGCGCTCGACCGAGGGTCGCGGTTATGGGTCCCGGGTCCGCTTCGCGGCCCGGGATGACACCCATAGAGCGTGTATCGCGCCTTAATTCGCACCCTCAGAGCGCGGTCACCAGCGCCTTGAAGCGCTCGCCGCGCTCCTCGAAATTCGCGAACTGGTCGTAGGACGCGCAAGCGGGCGAGAACAGGACCACCTCGTCGCGTCCGCTCGCCGCCGCGTCCGCGGCCGCGCGCGACACCGCGACGTCGAGCGTGCCGCAGATCTCGTGGGGCACGCGATCGCCGAGGGTCGCGGCGAAATCCTGCGCGGCGGTGCCGATGAGATAGGCCTTGGCGATGCGCGGGAAGAGCGGCGCGAGCGAGGCGATCCCGCCCTCCTTCGGCTTGCCGCCGAGGATGATGTGCACGCGCTCGTAGGACGACAGCGCGACCTCGGTCGATTGCGCGTTCGTCGCCTTCGAATCGTTGACGAACGACACCCGCCCGCGTCGCCCCGCGATCTCCATGCGGTGCGGCAGGCCGGGGAAGGTCTTCGCGGCTGCCGCGATCGCCTCCGGCGGCGCGCCGGCGAGCCAGGCGGCGGCGCAGGCGAAGGCGGCGTTCTGGGCGTTGTGGCGCCCGCGCAGGGTTTCGATCCCGGTCAGATCGGCGAGGACGAGCGCCTCCTCCGCGCGCTCGCCGGCATTGCGGGCGCGAATCAGGGGGCCGTCCGCGTAGAAGCCCCACGGCCGCTCGCCCGCGGCGGAGACGGGGTAGACGTCGGCGCCCTCGCGCTCGGAGAGCCGCTTGCCGATGGCATTCGTGAGCGCGTCGTCGACGCCGACGAGCGCCGTGCCCGCGCCCGCGACGAGCCGCTCCTTGATCGCGGCATAGGCGTCGAGCGTGCCGTGGCGGTCGAGATGGTCGGGCGTGATGTTGATCAGGCAGCCGATCGTCGGATCGAGGGAGGGCGTGAGGTCGATCTGGAAGGAGGAGACCTCCACCACGTGGACGCGCTCCTCGGAGGGCGGCGGCAGCGAGAGGATCGCGGTCCCGATATTGCCGCCCATGCACACCTCGAAGCCCGCCTCGCGCAGGATGTGGGCGAGGAGCGCGGTGGTGGTCGACTTGCCGTTCGTGCCGGTGATCGCGAGAAAGGGCGCGTCCGGTGCGATCGCGCGGCGCTCGCGGCAGAAGAGCTCGACGTCGCCGATGACCTCGATCCCCGCGGCCTTCGCCAGCTCGACGCTCCAGTGCGGCGCGGGATGGGTGAGGGGCACGCCGGGCGACAGGACGAGCGCCGCGAAATCCGACCAATCGGCCTCGGCGAGATCGACGATCGCGATGCCCGCCGCCTCCGCCGCGGCGCGCCGGGCGGGCGCGTCGTCGAAGGCGCAAACCCGCGCGCCGCCCGCCGCGAGCGCGAGCGCGGTCGCGAGCCCCGAGCCGCCGAGCCCGAACAGGGCGACGGTGCGGCCTTTGAAGGTGGTGACAGGGGTCATGAGCGCCGTCCCCCCGCGCCTCAGCGCAGCTTGAGCGTCGCGAGGCCGACCATGGCGAGCACGACGGCGATGATCCAGAAGCGGATGACGATCTGCGGCTCGGTCCAGCCCATCTGCTCGAAATGATGGTGGATCGGCGCCATCTTGAACACGCGCCGGCCGGTGAGCTTGTAGGACACGACCTGGATGATCACCGAGGCCGCCTCCAGCACGAACAGGCCGCCGATGATCGCGAGCACGATCTCGTGCTTCGTCGCGACCGCGACCGCGCCCAGCAGACCGCCGAGCGCGAGCGAGCCGGTGTCGCCCATGAAGACCTGGGCGGGCGGCGCGTTGAACCACAGGAAGCCGAGCCCCGCTCCGATCAAGGCGCCGCAGATCACCGCGAGCTCGCCGGTGCCGATCACGAAATGGATCTGCAGATAGCCCGCGAACACCGCGTTGCCGACGAGATAGGCGATGAAGCCGAAGCTCGCCGCCGCGATCATCACGGGCACGATCGCGAGCCCGTCGAGCCCGTCCGTCAGGTTCACGGCATTGCCCGCCGCCACGATCACGAGCGCCCCGAAGGCGACGTAGAAGATGCCGAGATCGAGGAGAAGGTCCTTCAGGAAGGGGAAGGCGAGGCGGTTCGAGAGGTCCGGCGTCGAGATCGAGGCGATCGCGAACACCGCGACGCCGGCGATCACGGCCTCGATGGCGAGGCGCGAGCGGCCGGAGAAGCCCTTGTGGGATTGCTTGGTGACCTTGAGATAGTCGTCCCAGAAGCCGATGCCGCCGAAGCCCACCGTCACGAGCAGCACCACCCAGACATAGGCGTTCGACAGATCCGCCCAGAGCAGCGTCGAGACGATCAGCCCGGCGAGGATCATCAGCCCGCCCATGGTCGGCGTGCCGCGCTTCGTCAGGAGGTGGGAGGAGGGGCCGTCCTCGCGGATCGGCTGGCCCTTGCCCTGGCGCATGCGCAGGGCCGAGATGATCGCCGGCCCGAACCAGAACACGAAGAAGAACGCCGTCGCCGTCGCCATCCCCGTCCGGAAGGTGATGTAGCGCAGGACGTTCAGGACGGGCAGCGTGGCGCTGAGCTCGACGAGCCAGGTCATCATGGCGGTATCATCCCTCGGGCGTCGCGGCGGCGGCGGCCGCGGCGGTCGGGGGGCTATAGCGGTCTTTGATCGCCTTGACGACATGCTCCGTGCGAATTCCGCGCGATCCCTTGACCATCACGATGTCGCCGGGCCGCAGCGCCGCGAGGAGGGCGGGGGCGAGCTCGGTGGCGGAGGGCGCCCACGCGCCGCGCCGCTCCGGCGGCAGGGCCGCGTGCAGCTCCTTCGACAGGGGGCCGACCGTGAAGACGAGATCGACGCCCGCGCCGAGCGCGACGGGGGCGAGCTCCCGGTGCAGGCGCGCGGCGTCCGGGCCGAGCTCCAGCATGTCGCCGAGCACCGCGATCCGGCGCCCGCGCCAGGGCAGCTCCATCTGCCCGAGCGTCTCGAGCGCGGCGCGCATCGAGGCGGGATTGGCGTTGTAGCTCTCGTCGACGATCGTGAGCCGGCCGCCGCCGATCGGCAGTTCCGAGCGCGCGCCGCGGCCGACGGGCGGCGTGAGGTCGCCGAGCGCCATCGCCGCAAGCGCGAGATCGACGCCGAGCGCCTGCGCGGCCGCGACGAGCGCGAGCGAGTTCTGCGCGATGTGACGGCCCGCCATGCCGACGCGGTAGGTGAGCGGCGTGCCGAAGACGCGCGCGTCGACGATCGAGAGATCGGGCTTCGTGATGATGCGCTCGGCGCGCACGTCCGCACGCGGATCCTCGCCGAAGGTGACGATGCGGCCCGCGGCCGAGGCGGCCGCGTGCGCGCAGAGGCGCTCGAAATGCGGGTTGTCGCGGTTGATCACGGCGACGCCCCCGGGCTCGAGGCCGGCGAAGATCTCGCCCTTGGCGTCCGCGATGCCGCGCACGTCCTTGAAGTTCTCGATGTGCACCGCCTCGACCGTGGTGATCACGGCGACGTGGGGGCGCACCATGCGCGCGAGCGGCGCGATCTCCCCGGCATGGTTCATGCCGATCTCGAAGACGCCGAAATCGCTGTCCTGCGGCATCCGTGAGAGCGTGAGCGGGACGCCCCATTGGTTGTTGTAGGAGGCGGCGGAGGCGTGGGTGCGGCCCGAGCGCGAGAGCAGGAGGCGCATCGCCTCCTTGGTGCCGGTCTTGCCGACCGAGCCCGTGATCGCGATGCGCTTGGCGTGGCTGCGCGCGCGCGCTGCGGCGCCGAGCGCCTCCAACGCCCGCAGCGTGTCCGGCACGACGAGGAGCGGGCCGAGGGCCTGGAGCGCGGGAGCGCGATCGGCCGCGACCACGCAGGCCGCAGCCCCGCGCGCGAAGGCGTCGGCGACGAAATCGTGGCCGTCGCGCTGGTCGGCGATGGCGACGAACAGATCGCCCGGATCGAGCGTGCGGGTGTCGATCGAGACGCTGCCGATCGGCCCCGGCTCGCCGCCGACGCTCTGCGCGCCCATCGCCTCGCGGGCGTCCTGCGCGCTCCATAGCCGATCGCTCATCGATATCCCCGCCTTCAGAGAGCCTTGCCTTCGACCATTGCGATCGCCGCCCTGACGGCCTCGTGATCGGAGAACGGAAGCGTTCGCTCGCCCACGATTTGGCCCGTTTCATGGCCCTTTCCGGCCACGACGAGAACATCCCCCGCCTTCAGCTCCGCGACCGCCCGGCGGATCGCCTCGGCGCGATCGCCGATCTCGACGACGCCCGGCGTGCCGGCGGGAATGCCGGCCATGACCTCGGCGCGAATGGAAGCGGGGTCTTCGCTGCGGGGGTTGTCGTCTGTGACGATCGCGAGGTCGGCGCCTTCCGCCGCGATGCGCCCCATCAGCGGCCGCTTGCCCCGGTCGCGATCCCCGCCGCAGCCGACGACGCAGACGAGCCGATTGCGGGCGAGGGGGCGCAGGGTCGCGAGCACCTTCTCGAGCGCGTCGGGCTTGTGGGCGTAGTCGACGAGGCACAGCGCGCCGCCGACCTCGCCGACGGGATCGAGGCGGCCCGGCACGCCGCGCAGATGTTCGAGCGCGCCGAACGCGCGGACGGGGTCCTCGCCGGTGGCGATGCACAGGGCGGCGGCGACGAGCGCGTTCTCGACCTGGAAGGCGCCGACGAGGGGGAAGCGGATCGTCGTGCGGCGCCCCGCGTGCACGATGTCGACGACCTGGGTGAAGCCGTCGAGCCGCACGTCCTCGAGCCGCAGGAAATCGCCGTCGCGCCCGACGCCGAGGACCGCGTGTCCGCAGGCGCGCGCCACGCCCTCGGCCTCGCGAGCATAGGCCCCGTCGCGATTGATCACCGCCGGGCGGCCCTTCGGCAGGAGCGCCTCGAACAGCCGCATCTTGGCCGCGAGATAGGCCTCCATCGTCGGGTGGTAGTCGAGATGGTCGCGGCCGAGATTGGTGAAGGCGGCGGCCGAGAGCCGCACCCCGTCGAGCCGCTTCTGGTCGAGCCCGTGCGAGGAGGCCTCCATCGCGAGATGGGTGATCCCGTCGCGCGCGAGCGCGTCGAGGGTGCGGTGGAGACCGATCGGGTCGGGCGTCGTCAAGGAGCCGTAGCGCACGCCCTCCTTGGTGACGACCCCGAGCGTGCCGAGGCTCGCCGCCTCGCGGCCGCAATGGAGAGCGATCTGGCGCACGAAATCGGCGACCGACGATTTTCCCGCCGTCCCGGTCACCGCAACGATCGTTTCGGGCTGGCCGGGATGGAGCCGGGCTGCGGCCTGCGCCAGGGCGGCGCGGGCATCGGGGACGCGCAGATAGGCGATGTCGGAGGGCAGATCCGCCGGCCGCTCGCCCTCGCCGATCACCGCGACCGCGCCGGCCGCGACGGCGGCGCCGACGAAATCGGCCCCCGCCAGACGGGAGCCGGAGATAGCGACGAAGGCGAAGCCGGGCTTCGCCTCGCGGCTGTCGGCGGTGAGGCCGGCGAGGGGGCGCTCGGCGATCTCCGCCGGCGCCGTCGGGAAGAGGGCGCCGAGCGTGAGGCTCACGGCTCGATCCCCCAGGCGCCCGCCCGGGCCATCGCGGGGAAGGGTCGGACCGGCGGCTCGAAGCGCGGTTGGATGTCCAGCATGGGGGCGACCCGCTCGATGATGCGGCCCGTGGTCGGGGCGGCGTTCCAGCCGGAGGTCGCGAACCCTTGCGTCTCCGGCAGAGGCTGCGGCTCGTCGAGAACCGTGAGGAACAGATAGCGCGGATCGTCCGCCGGCGCGACCGCGAAGAACGTGTTGAGGCGCTTGTCGCGGGCATAGCGGCCGTCGACCACCTTCTCGGCGGTGCCGGTCTTGCCGCCGACGAAGAAGCCCGCCACCGAGGCGCGCGCCGCCGAGCCGCGCTCGGCGTTGAGCCGCATCACGAAGCGCATCGCTTCGCTCGTCTCGCGGGAGATCACGGTCTGCGCCCGCTCCTGGGCCTCCTCCTCGGTGCGCATGAGGAAGGTCGGCGGGATCAGGTAGCCGCCGTTGAGGAGGGCGGCCGTCGCCATCGAGGCCTGGAGCGGCTGCACCGCCATGCCGTGGCCGAAGGAGATCGTCGCCGTGTTGATCTCGCCCCAGCGCCGCGGCACGAGCGGCGCCGCGTTCTCGGGCAATTCGGTGCGCAGGCGGTCGAGCTGGCCGAGCTTGCGCATGAACTCGCGGGTGTGGATGGTGCCGAGCTCGAGCGCCATGCGCGCGGTGGCGATGTTCGAGGAATGGACGAACACCTCCGGCATGGTCAGGACGCGGTTCTGGCCGCGGAAATCGCTGATCGTCTGGCGGCCGAAGCGCAACTGGCCGCGGGCGTCGATGCGCGAATTGATGGTGAAGCGCCCCGATTCGAGCGCCATCGCCGTCGTCAGCGCCTTCATCACCGAGCCCATCTCGTAGACGCCGACATTGATCCGGTTGATCCGGTCGGGCTGGAGGGCGTCGGTGGGCACGTTCGGGTCGAAATCGGGCAGCGAGACGAGGGCGATCACCTCGCCGGTGCGCACGTCGAGGATCAGCCCCGCGGCCGCGATCGCGCGGAAATGGCCCATCGCCCAGAGGAGCTCCTCGCGCATCGCGTGCTGGGCGCGCAGGTCGATCGACAGACGCACCGGATCGAGCCGCGGACGCTTGGGGCCGACGAGCTCGCTCTCGCGCATCACGAGGCCCTGCTGGTCGATCCATTTCTCGATGCCGGCGATGCCGACATTGTCGATATTGGCGAAGCCGAGGACGTGGGCGGCGGCGACGCCGTTGGGGTAGATGCGCTTGTTCTCCGGCAGGAAGCCGACGCCCGGGATGCCGAGGCGGTGGACCTCCGCCTGCTCGCGCGGCGTGATCTCGCGCTTGACCCAGGTGAAGCCGCGCCGGCTCGACAGGCGCTCGCGCAAGGAGCGGGCGTCGAGGTCGGGGAAGACGGCGGTGAGGAGCTCGGTCGCCTCGTCGGGATCGATGATGTTGCGCGGCTCGGCGAAGACCGAGACGAGGGTGATGTCGGTCGCCAGGATCTCGCCGTTGCGGTCGACGATGTCGGGGCGGATCGCGCCGATCTCGTGGGAGGCGGCGCGGCGGGGTCCGCGCTCGTTCTCGGGCGCGACGGCGATCATCACGAGCCGTCCGGCGATCACGCCGAAGACGAGGGTGAAGGCGATGGCGACGAGGCTCACCCGCGCCCGGCTCTTGTCGGTGCGCAGGCGGAAGAGGCCGAGGATCGCGCCGACGACGCCGCCGCGGCGCGGGCGCGCGGGCTTCGTCTCGTCGGTGGGGTGCAGAGTGGGGTCGACGTGCGGGGAGGGCACCGGCGTTCACCTCGTCGGGGTGGCGGTCGTGGGCGTGCGGGCGCCGCTCGTCGAGCCGGTGGTGCCCGGCGTCGCGGTGGGCGCGGCGAGGCCGAGCGCCTGGAGCTTGGCGCCGATGGCGTCCTCGGCGGGCGGGCGCTCGCGCAGATCGGAGAAGCGCGCGAGGCGCTCGGGCCCGATCGGCACGATGTCGGGCAGATAGGCGTCGGCGAGCGCCTGGACGCGGTCGGGGCGGTTGAGATGGGCCCATTCGGCTCGCAGCACCGCGATCATGTCCTGCTCGCGCGAGATCGCCGCCTCGAGCCGAGCGAGCTCCTCGCCGTGCAGGATGGTCTCGTACTTGATCGAATAGGCCCACATCGCCGAGCCGATCAGGCTCCCGATGGCGGCGACGTGCAGGAGCTTGATCATCGCCGGCCTCTCGCAGCGCGGGTGTCTTCGGGGAGCGAGGCGAGCGCCTCGACGGCGCCGAGCGGCGCCTGGGCCGGCGCGGCGAGCCGCTCGCCCGCGCGCAGCTTGGCCGAGCGGGCGCGCGGATTGGCGAGGATCTCCGCCTCGCTCGGCACGACCGGCCCCTTCGTCGCGAGGCGGAAGGTCGGCTGGATCGGAGCGGCGGCGGGCAGGTGCCGCGAGCCGCCGGGGTTGCGACCCGCGCGGCCGGCGAGGAACTGCTTGACGATGCGGTCCTCGAGCGAATGGAAGGTGACGACGACGAGCCGCCCGCCCGGCGCGAGCACGCGCTCGGCCGCATGGAGCGCGCGCACGAGTTCGCCCAATTCGTCGTTGACCGCGATGCGCAGAGCCTGGAAGGCGCGCGTCGCCGGGTGCGGCCCGTGCGGATCGGCGCGCACGAAGCGGGCGACGAGATCGGCGAGCTCGCGGGTGGTCTCGAAGGGCTTGCGCCGGCGCGCCTCGACGATGCCGCGGGCGATCGCCCGCGCCCGCCGCTCCTCGCCGTAATGGTAGAAGACGTCCGCGAGCGTCGCCTCCTCCGCCTCGTTGACGAGGTCGGCGGCGGAGGGGCCGGCCTGCTCCATGCGCATGTCGAGGGGGCCGTCGAGGCGGAAGGAGAAGCCGCGCTCGGCCTCGTCGAGCTGCATCGAGGACACGCCGATGTCGAGGACGACGCCGGAGAGCCCCTCCGGGGCGTGCTCTCGCGCGAATTCGTCGACGATCGTCTCGAGATCGCCGAATCGGCCGGGAACGAGGGTCAGGCGCGGGGCCATGGCGCGCACCAGCGCCTCGCCGCTCGCGATCGCGTCCGGATCGCGGTCGACCGCGATGACGTGCCGCTGCGGATCCGCCTCGAGCAGCGCGCGCGTGTAGCCTCCGGCGCCGAAGGTGCCGTCGAGCACGACGCCCCCGCGCACGGGGGCCAGCGCCTCGACCACCTCCGCCAGGAGCACGGGCGCGTGACGGGCCGGTCCGCCAGCGGCGCCGGACGTGCCGTCGCCGCGGCCCGTCATCGTGCCCGCGCTCCCGGAGGCGGGTCGGTGGAAGGATCCGTGTTCATCGTCGCCTCCCCTCTGCGTGCGCCCGGCATCGCGCCGATGCTCCGCTTGAGCTCCCGGACCGCCGCGCGCGCATCCTCCAAATGCGCACGGAAGCGCTCGGGCTCCCAAATCTGGAACTTGTGACCGAGGCCCACGAACGTCACCGCGTCCGCGATCCCGGCATGGGCCTTCACGCTCTCGGTGAGGA
Organism: Salinarimonas sp.; assembly: GCF_046292825.1. Lineage (GTDB taxonomy): Bacteria > Pseudomonadota > Alphaproteobacteria > Rhizobiales > Beijerinckiaceae > Salinarimonas. Next base: position 53,605 of record NZ_JBKBQG010000028.1, read on the forward strand.
CGACCCGTCCCTCCGTGTCCACCTTGAGGATCTCGCTCGTCCCGAACAGAGCCACCGAAAGCCGGTCGCGCTCGTCCGAATAGGGCGAGAGACTCGACAGAAACGCGTCGATCTCGTTCAGGAGCGCGTTGCCGCCCGCATCCAGCGCCGGCGCGTCCAGGGTCGGATGGACGTAGAGCCCCTCGAACCCGTCGCGCGACAGCGCCTGACGGAACGGCGCCGGAATCGAGACGCGGCCCTTCGCATCCAACCTGTTCGTGAAATTGGACACGAAGCGATGCATCGGCCGTCCGCACGCTCCCACTCGTCGACGATGCGGCCGCTACGCCGCCGCAACCCCGCTTCGACGCGCGCGAGACGTGGCGTTCGCCGCCGCGAAGGCTGCGACCGCTCGGCTCGTCGGGTGCCGTGGACGGGATGGTTTGGGATAGCATGGGCTTTCGTGGTCGTCAACGGAATCGGCCGGGCGCGCGGGACCCTCGTCCAGGCTCCGATGAGACCCCGGCTTGGTTAACGAAGGCTTGCGGCGGCGCCGAATCGCCGCGCCGCACCGTCGCAGGCGACGTTGCGGAAGGCAGATGAGCGGGGCAGCGAAGGAAGGTGCGTCAGCCGGCCTGTAAGCCGGGTTCTGTATGGCCCGCGCTCGCGCGCGAACGTGGCGGCCATTCGTCTGGGACGGCCGTTGCCGGCCGCCTCTAGCAACCAACCCGGACGACGGGGCCGAGAACCGCCCTGGCCGCGAAGGCCGTGTCGTCCCTATTCGGTCTTGCTCCCGGTGGGGTTTGCCGTGCCGGAGCGCGTTGCCGCCTCCGCGGTGCGCTCTTACCGCACCGTTTCACCCTCACCGCGGGGGCGTATCGAGGAGCGATCCTCGACGAGCCTTGCCGCGGCAGTCTCGTTTCTGTGGCACTTTCCCTGGGGTCGCCCCCGCCGGACGTTATCCGGCACCGTGTTCTCGTGGAGCCCGGACTTTCCTCTCCCCGGATGGGAAGCGGCCGCCCGGCCGGCTGACGCCTCACCGATGTGGCCGCTCGCGGGAGCGCCGTCAAGCGCGCCTCTTCCGGAACCGTCCGGCTGCTTTCGAGTTGCCCGTGCGAATTCACCCGGCGCCGCGGCGCCCCTCGGGAGGAGCACCCCACATGAAGAAGCTGATGAGCCTGATCGCGGTCGGCGGCCTCGCCGTCACCATGGGCGCCTGCGTGACGCCGGCCGAGCGCGCCGCGGGCGGTGCCCTGATCGGCGGCGCGACCGGCGCCGCCGTCGGCGCGGCGGTCGGCGAC
>NZ_JBKBQG010000029.1:0-44636 GCF_046292825.1 Salinarimonas sp.
GTGGGGGACGGGCGCCCGGCGGCGCCGCCCCCGGGGCGGAGGGGGGTCGTGCAGGATGATCTCTATCGCCTCATCCTGCACGACCCCCACCCCCGACCCCTCCCCCAAGGGGGAGGGGAGACCGTCGAGTCCGTCGCATACCTCTGGATCTCCAGGGGTACCGATCGGCAGCGATGTGCTCAATTCGTAGCACCTCGAAAGCCGGGTGGCGCGGAGCCTTTCCTGCAGGCTTCGTGCCCCACCCGACCCTTCTCGCTTGCGCTCGAAGGGCCACCCTTCCCTACGGGGAGGGATGCTCGCGTCCGCCTTCGCCGCCTCAATCCTCATAGGAATGCCCCGCGCGAAGGCCCTCGCGGACGCGGTGGGCGATCTCGAGGAAGCGTGGCGTCTCGCGGATCTCGAGCGGGCGCTCGGGGCCGAGATCGCAATCGATGACGTCGATGATGCGCCCGGGGCGCGGGGACATCACCACGATCTTCGTCGACAGGAACACCGCCTCGGGGATCGAATGCGTGACGAAGACGACCGTCTTGCGGGTCTTCTCCCACAGCTTGAGGAGCTGCTCGTTGAGATGGTCGCGGACGATCTCGTCGAGCGCGCCGAAGGGCTCGTCCATCAGGAGAAGCTTCGGGTCGAAGGAGAGCGCGCGGGCGATCGAGGCGCGCTGCTGCATGCCGCCCGAGAGCTGCCAGGGATATTTCTTCTCGAAGCCGCCGAGATTGACGAGCTCGAGCATGGCGCGCATGCGCGCGCGTCGCTCGGCCTTCGGCATGCCGAAGATCTCGAGCGGGAGTTCGACGTTGCGGCCCACCGTGCGCCACGGGTAGAGCGCGGGCGCCTGGAAGACGAAGCCGTATTCGCGCCGGATCCGCGCCTCCTCCGGGCTCACCCCGTTCACCGAGATGTGCCCGCCCGTCGCGCGCTCGAGATCGGCGATGACGCGCAGGAGCGTCGTCTTCCCGCAGCCGGAGGGGCCGATGAAGGAGACGAACTCCCCCTCCCCGATCGCGAGATCGACGTCGGAGAGCGCGTAGACCGGCCCGTCCGCGGTCTGGAAGGTGAGCGAGAGCCCACGGATGTCGATCACCGTCGGGCCCGCCTGCGGCAGAGCCCGCGCCGACGCGGTCGCGTCCGAGCGCGCGTCGCGCATCGCCTGCGAGGGGGCCGCCTCACCCATCCTGTCCTCCACTACACGCACCCTGCCGTCCTCGTCGCCACAACTTCCCCCGCCCGCGCACCGCGCGCAAGAACTTCCCGCGACGCGATCCCCATCGCGACTGGCAATTCGCGTGCCGTGTCCGCTCCGCGCGGGTCCCGGTGCCGCTTGCGCCGCGAAGGGCCGTCGCCATAGGCTCCGGCATCGGGTACGGAGCGGGCATGGACGAGATCGAACGCGTGCGGGAGAGCGGTGAGCCGGTCGCGGTGGAGGGCCCCGTGCGGGCGCTGCCGCGCACGCGCGCCGGCGAGGCGAATGTAGAGCGCATCCTCGACGCGGCGCTCGACGCCTTCGCGGAGCGGGGCTTCCACGGCGCGCGCATCGACGCGATCGCCGCCGCCTCGGGGCTCTCGAAGCCGAATCTGCTCTATTATTTCCGCACCAAGGAGGAGCTCTACACCGCGGTCTTGCGCCGCACGCTCGACATGTGGCTCGAGCCCCTGCGCGAGCTCGACGAGAGCCGCGATCCGCGGGTCGCGCTCGAAGCCTATATCGCGCGCAAGCTCGATTATTCCCGCGCCGCCCCGGCCGCCTCCCGCCTGTTCGCGCTCGAGATCCTCCAGGGCGCGCCGCTCCTCGGGCGCGTGCTCGACGGCCCGTTGAAGGAGCTCGTGGACGAGAAGGTCGCGATACTCGAGGGCTGGATCGCCGCGGGACGCCTCGCCCCCGTCGACCCGCACACCCTCGTCTTCGCGATCTGGGCGACGACGCAGCATTACGCGGACTTCTCCTCCCAGGTCGCGGCCGTCACGGGCCGCACGTTGGCGGACGAGGCCTTCTTCACGCGCACCCGCGACAGCCTCGTGCGGCTCCTGCTCGACGGGGCGACGGCGCGCTAGGCCGGACGGCCGCTCGCGCCGCCGGTCGGGGGCGGGACGCCCCCTCCCCTCTCACTCGGCCGGCTCGAGCGCCTCGTCGCTCGTCTTGTGAGCCGGGGTCGCGACGGGCGTCTTGACGATCGGGTCCTTGGCCATCGGATTGTTGGGGTGCTGCGTCCAATTGCGGTAGGAGCCGTCGACGAGCATGCCCGTGCGGCGGTCGATCTCGTTCTCGAGCGGCACCATGGTGATGCAATTCTCGACCGGGCAGACGACCGCGCACAGATTGCAGCCGACGCATTCCTCCTCGATCACCTCGAAATGGCGCTTGCCGTCGACGAGATGCGTGATCGCCTGGTGCGAGGTGTCCTCGCAGGCGATGTGGCAGCGACCGCACTTGATGCACAGGTCCTGGTCGATCTGCGCCTTCACCGCGTAGTCGAGATTCAGGTATTGCCAATCGGTGACGTTGGGCACCGCGCGACCGACGAAGTCGGAGACGCGCGCATAGCCCTTCTTGTCCATGAATTCCTCGAGGCCGGCGATCATCTCCTCGACGATCTTGAAGCCGTAGACCATCGCCGCGGTGCAGACCTGCACGGTGCCCGCGCCGAGCGCCATGTACTCGGCCGCGTCCTTCCAGGTCTCGATGCCGCCGATCCCGGAGATCGGGATGCCGCGCGTGTTCTGCGAGCGGGCGATCTCGGCGACCATGTTGAGCGCGATCGGCTTGACCGCCGGCCCGCACATGCCGCCATGGGTGCCCTTGCCGGCCGTGTGCGGCCAGGGGGACATCGCGTCGAGATCGACGCCCATGATCGAGTTGACGGTGTTGATGAGCGACACCGCGTCCGCACCGCCGCGCTTGGCCGCCTCGGCCGGGCCGAGAATGTTGCCGACATTGGGGGTGAGCTTCACGATCACCGGCATGCGCGTATGCGCCTTGCACCAGCGCGCGACCATCTCGACGTATTCGGGCACCTGGCCGACCGCCGAGCCCATGCCGCGCTCGGACATGCCGTGCGGGCAGCCGAAATTCAATTCGACGCCGTCGGCTTCCGTCTCCTCGACGCGCTTGAGGATCGCCTTCCAGCTCTCCTCGGTGCAGGGCACCATGAGCGAGACGACCATCGCGCGATCGGGCCAGCGCTTCTTGACCTCCTTGATCTCGCGCAGGTTCACCTCGAGCGGGCGATCGGTGATCAGCTCGATATTGTTGAAGCCGATCACGCGACGGTCGGAGGAATGGATCGCGCCGTAGCGCGGCCCCGACACGTTGACGACCGGCGGGTCCTCGCCGAGCGTCTTCCAGACGACGCCGCCCCAGCCGGCGCGAAAGGCGCGCTCGACGTTGTAGGCCTTGTCGGTGGGGGGCGCCGAGGCGAGCCAGAAGGGATTGGGCGCCTTGATGCCGGCGAAAGTCACGGAGAGATCGGCCATGTCGTCCTCCTCTTACTCGGCGGCTTGCGCGACGCGGGCGGCGAGCGCCCGGTCGATCGAGAGCGCGGCCTGCTTGCCGTCCTCGACCGCGACGACGGTGAGATCCGAGCCGCCCGCGACGCAATCGCCGCCCGCCCAGACCTTCGCGAGCGAGGTGCGCCGCTCGGCATCGACCTTGATCTTCGTGCCCTCCATCTCGATCAGCGCCTTCTCGTCGGCGAGATCGGTGGGGAGGAACACCTGGCCGATCGCCTTGAAGAGCTGATCGCAGGAGATCTCGAAGGTCTCGCCGGTGTCGACGAGGCGCCCGTTCTCGAGGCTCGTGCGCACGAAGACCGCCTTCGTCAGCGCGCCGCCCTCGCCCACGACCGCGTAGGGCCGCGCGAAATGGCGGATGACGACGCCGTTCGTGAGCGCCACCTCCTGCTCGTAGCGCGAGGCGGGCATGGCGTCGGCGCCGCGGCGATAGACGATCGTCACCTCCTCCGCGCCGAGCTTCTTCGCCTGGACGGCGGCGTCGATCGCGGTCATGCCGCCGCCGACGACGACGACGCGCCGCCCGATCGGAAGCGTCGCGAGGTCCGGCGTCTGGCGCAGGCGCTCGATGAAGGCGACCGCGTCCTCGATGCCGGTGAGGCCCGCCTCGTCGATGCCGAGCGCGTTCACCGCCTGCAGGCCGACCCCGAGGAAGACCGCGTCGTATTCGCCGCACAGCCCCGAGAGGGTGACGTCGCGCCCGAGCCGCCGGCCGTGATAAACCGTGATGTTGCCGACGCCGAGCACATAGTTCACCTCGCGCTGGGCGAAATCGTCGGTCGACTTGTAGGCGGCGATGCCGTGCTCGTTGAGCCCGCCCGCCTTCTCGCGCGCCTCGAACACGTCGACCGTATGCCCGAGCGTGGCGAGCTTGTGGGCGCACGACAGGCCCGCCGGCCCCGCGCCGACGACGGCGATGCGCGCGCCGGTCGACGGCCCCGCGCGGTAGAGCTGGCGCCCGGAGGCGAACAGGACGTCCGTCGCGTAGCGCTGGAGCCGCCCGATCTCGACGGGCTTGCCCTCGCTCTCCATGCGCACGCACGCCTCCTCGCAGAGCGTCTCGGTCGGGCAGACGCGCGCGCACATGCCGCCGAAGATGTTGGCGTCGAGGATCGTCTTCGCCGCGCCCTGCGGGTTGTGCGTCGCGATCTGGCGGATGAAGAGCGGGATGTCGATCCCCGTCGGGCACGCCCGGATGCAGGGCGCGTCGTAGCAGAAGAAGCAGCGCTCGGCCGCGACCCGCGCCTCGTTGCCGACGAGCGGCGCGTGCAGATCCTCGAACGCCGTCTCGAGCGCGGCGGCGGAGCGGCGGCCGGCTCCGATATCGGGTTGCGTGCTCATGCGACCTCCCTCGCGCGCGAAGGCGCGACGCTGGCTAGTGCGATCGACCGTTCCCTGGCCCGTCTCGTTTGGACGGGCTCTAGTTTTGACCATTCGATCAAAGGACGGGGCGGCTGTCAATTTCCAGGCAGGGACAAAAGAGAGGCAGCGATGGTCAGGGGATAGGCAGGGCGGCGGCCAGCGTCGACACGAGCCCGCTCGCGAGGGCCGGCAGAAGAGCAGGATCGTAGAGCGTGGGCCCGACGAGGCCCGCCCCCGTCGCCGCCTGGAGGACGAAGATCGCGAGGAGCCGCGTGCGGAAGGGTTCCTTGCGCGTCTTGTGGCGAAGGACGCGCTGCGCCACCAGCGCCGCCGGCGATCCGCCGACGAGCGCGAGCTTGAGGAGCGCGCTCTCGGGCACGCGCCAGGCGCCGCGCCGCGCCGCCGACTTGTCGAGCGCGAAGGCGACGTAAGCCGAGACGTTGGCGGCGACGAGCCAGGCGGCGAGCGCGTGATGGATCGTGAAAGCGGAGAGCGCGTCGAGGAGCATGGCGCAATCCTAGCGCACGAGCGCGTGCGAACCCATCTCGAAAATCGTTTCAATCCTATAACAATGTTCGCTAGACCGCCCGCCCGGTTCCGGTATCCTCCCGCATACAGGATATCGGAGACGCGCTTTGGGCTATCAGGTCGGCTGGCGTGTCGTCGGGGCGGACGATCGTGCCCTCGACGAGGACGCTTTTCCCCAAAACTTCGCGCAGCACGAGGAGGCCGTCGCCTTCGTGCTCGAGAAGCTCTCCGCCTTCCCGCGGCTCGGCTACGACCGCTCGCGCGGGTTCTGGGGCCGCGCCTGCGAGGACGCCCCCTGCGAGACGCGCTTCACGATCGCGCAGACGGTGCGGGCCGAGGGCTGAGAGCGAGCGCCTCGCCCCCGCTCACAACATCGGCAACAGATTGCGCGCCATCTCGAGCGTGCCGGCGTAATCGGTCTTGCCCGAGCCGAGCACCGGCACCGAGGCCACCACGAGGACCGCGCGCGGCACCCACAATTCGGGAAATCCCTTCTCGCGCGCGAAGGCGTGCAGGGGCTCGCGCTCGGCGTCGGGCTTGTCGGTGACGAGCACGAGCTGCTCGCCCTTGCGCGGATCGGGGAGCGCGACGACGACGTGGTCGTTCTCCGGCCACAGCTCCTGGACCATCGTCTCGACCGCGCCGAGAGAGATCATCTCCCCGGCGATCTTGGCGAAGCGCTTGGCGCGGCCGCGGATCGAGACGAAGCCGTCCTCGACGGCGACGATGTCGCCGGTGTCGTGCCAGCCGTCGACCGGGCGGACCAGTCGGTCGGGATCGTCGGCGAGGATGTAGCCCGCCATCACGTTCGGCCCGCGCACCGAGAGCCGCCCGGCCCCGGCGATCCCTTCGACCGCCGAGAGCCGCCATTCGAGGCCGGGCAGGAACGGTCCGACGCTGCCGGAGCGGTTGCGCGTCGGCAGGTTGCAGGCGAGGACGGGCGCGCATTCGGTGGCGCCGTAGCCCTCGAGGATCACCGTGCCGTGGCGCGCGTAGAGCCGCCGCGTCTCGTCCTTGACGCGCTCGGCCCCGGCGATGACGTAGCGCAGGCTCGACAGATCGCTCTCGCCCGCCGCGCGGGCGTAGCCCTGGAGGAAGGTGTCGGTGGCGAACAGGATCGTCGCCCCCGACGAGCCGATCAGTTTCGGCACCTGCCGGTAGTGCAGCGGGCTCGGATAGAGGAACACCCGCATGCCGTTGAGGAGGCCGACGAGCAGCCCCGCCGTGAGCCCGAAGGAATGGAACACCGGCAGCGGCGAGAACATCACGTCCGCCGTCGAGAGGGCTTCGTCGGCGTGCTGCGCGATCTGCGTGGCGTTGGCGATGAGGTTCCGATTCGTGAGCGCGACGGCCTTCGGGGCGCCCTCGGCGCCGGAGGTGAACAGGACGACGGCGATGTCCTCCGGCCGCCCCGAGGCACGGGCGATCGCGCGGGCGCGGGCGGTGTCGAAGAGCGCGCGGAACTTGTCGAGCGTCGTGATCGCCTTGCGCACGTCCTCGAGATAGACGACCCGCCGCCCTTCCGCGATCGCGGCGAGGGGCTCGTCGAGCCGCGCCTCCTCGACGAAGCGCCGCGAGGTGACGATGGTACTCACCCGCGCCGTCTCGCAGGCGAGCTTCAGGTTGCGGGCTCCGGCGGTGAAGTTGAGCATCGCCACCGCACGCCCGAAGGCGTTGAGGCCGAACAGCGCGATCGGGGTCGCCTGCACGCTCGGCATGAACAGCCCGACCCGCTCGCCGGGCTGCGTCCCCGCGATCAGCTTGCGCCCCAGCACGAGCGCGCCGAGCACGAGCCTGCGGTAGCTCACCGGCTGGCGCTGCGGGTCTTCCAGCGCGATCGTCTTCTTGCCGTAGGTGTCGCGCGCGCGCACGAGCGCGCCGAACAACGTCGTCTCGAGGGCCGGGACCGGCATCAGGGGCGGCGACATTTCCATAGGGAAAGCCTAAGCGGCGCCCGCTTTCGCCTCAACGCCTTTCGTCGCCGCATTGCGAAAACGCGGGGCCGCGCCGGCTCCCCGACGAAGCGCGCCCGCCCTCAATCGAGCCCCCGCGCGATCTCCCGCGGACCGACGATCCGCTTCTGGATCACGTAGGCGATGCCCGCGAGCGCGAGCCCGACGGCGTCCGTCTCCCAGCCGCCCTTGATGAGGAAGAGCGCCGCGACGAAGAGCACGAGCCTCATCACCACGCCCACGCGCCCGAAGAACCAGCCCGCGACGGCGGAGGCGAGGAGATAGATGCCGATCGACGCCGTCACGAAGACATGCGCGATCTGCCCCCAGGTGCCGTCCATCAGCAGCGCCGGGCTGAAGAAGAACATGAACGGCACGATGAAGGCGGCGAGCCCGATCTTGAAGCTCTCGACCGAGGTCCGCATCGGCTCCGACCCCGCGAGCGCCGCCCCCGCATAGGCCGCGAGCGCGACCGGCGGGGTGATGGCGGACATCACCGCGAAGTAGAAGATGAAGAAGTGCGCGGTCAGCGGGGGAATGCCGAGCTGGATCAGGCCCGGGCCGATCACGGAAGCCGCGACCGCGTAGGCGGCGGTGGTGGGCATGCCCATGCCGAGGATGATCGAGATCAGCATCGCGAAGAAGAGCGCGAGGATCTGGCTCTGCTCGGCGATCGCGAGGAGGAGCGAGGAGAAGCGCGTGCCCACGCCCGTGAGCGCGATCACGCCGACGATGATGCCGGCGCAGGCGCAGACCGCGATGAGCTGGATCGACATCTTCGCGGCCAGCTCGAAGGCCCGCAGGATCGCGCGCGGCCCCATCGCATGCGGCGTCAGCCAGGACACGACGGCCGCAGCCACCATCGCGAGCGTGCCCGCGCGGATGACCGAATAGCCGATGAACAGCGCCGAGATGAGGATGACGATCGGGATGAAGAGATAGACCTGCTTGACGAGGTTCGAGAACAGCGGCAGCTCGCTCTGCGGCAGGCCCTTCATCTTCAGCTTCTGCGCCTCGAAATCCACCATCAGGTAGACCGAGAGGAAGTAGAGGATCGCCGGGATGATCGCCGCGACCACGATCTGCGTGTAGGGAATGCCGGTGATCTCGGCCATGATGAAGGCGCCCGCGCCCATGATCGGGGGCATGATCTGCCCGCCCGAGGAGGCGCCGGCCTCGACGGCCGCGGCGGTCTGCGGCTTGTAGCCGACGCGCTTCATCAGCGGGATGGTCAACGAGCCCGTCGACACGACGTTGCCCGCCGAGGTGCCGTTGATCATGCCCATGAGGCCCGAGGCGAAGACCGCGACCTTCGCCGGCCCGCCGCGCGCGCGCCCCGCCGCCGCGAAGGCGAAGTTCACGAAGTAGTCGCCCACCTTCGACGCCTGCAGGAAGGCGGCGAAGGTCACGAACAGGATGATGTAGGTCGAGGAGATCGCGGTGGTCGGCCCGAGAATGCCCTGGTCGGTGTAGACGTAGGTGAAGAAGCGCATCGGGGTGTAGCCCTGATGGCGCAGGAAGCCCGGCAGCCAGGGGCCGACGAAGGCGTAGACGATGAACACCGCCGCGATCACGACGAGCGCGAGCCCGGCGACGCGGCGCGTCACCTCGAGGATGATCAGCACGCCCGCGAGCGCGGCGTAGAAATCCGCCGGCTGGGCGAGCGCCGTGCCGGCGCGCAGGCGCAGGCCCTGGATGTTGAAGACGATGTAGAGGCACACCGCGATCGCGGCGAGCGACAGGACGATGTCCGCCCAGTGCATGCCCGCGCGGTCCTCGGTCTTGAAGACCCAGGCGGCGCCGATCGCGACGACGGTGCCGATCAGGAGCGGCAAGCCGAAGAAGTCGAACACCCACGGCTCGGGCCGTCGCACGCCGGCGGCGTACCAGCCGACCCAGGCGACGAGCGTCATCGCGAGCGCATAGGCGACGAGGCCGCCGGCGACGATCAGGAACGGCCATTCGACCGGGCGCATCACGAGACGCGCGCGCGCGCCCTCTCCGGGCGCCGCCAGCGCGTAGGGCGCGAACAGGAGGAGGCCGAGGACGAGACCGCCGGCCACGTGGATCAGCCGGTAGGTCCACGGCTCGAGCGGGTAGAAGTTCATCACCCACAGGTGAAACGCCGTGTAGGCGATGCACAGCGAGAGAATCACGTAGCCGGCGAAGCCGGAATAGTCGCGCTGATTCGACGCGAGCGGCTCGACGTCCACCCCCTGCGCGAGAATGGCCGAGGTCGGCTCGGCGGTCGGCGCAGCCTGACCCGCGATGATCTTCTTCTCGTCCGCCATGTCACCCCTCCCGGGCCTCCCTCGCCCGACGATCTGACGCCGTCTGAGCGATCGGGGTTCTCTCGCTTACGAAAGAGGCGGGCGGCTCGTCGCCGTCCGCCTCCCGATCATGGGCGCGTCAGCCGCGCAGCTCGTCGGGGACGGTGATCCCCTGCTCCTCCAGGTAGCGCACGGCGCCCGGATGGAACGGGAGGAACGAATTGTTCTCCCAGTTCTCGATCAGCGTCTCCGCCGCGGCCTGGTGGATCGTCCGCATGCGCTCGTTGTTCTCGAGCACGAGCTTCGTGATCTCGTAGGCGAGGCTCTCCGGCATGTCCCTGTGGGCGATGGCGAAGTTCCAGAGACCGACGGTCAGCTGCTCCTCGTCGATGCCCGCATATGTGCCGGCGGGGATCGTGTGCGCGGCCATCTCGGGATGAGCCTCGAGGATGCGCTCGAGCTCGTCCTCGGTGAAGGCGAACATCACGACGTCCGCTTCCGCCGCGAGCTGGGCGAAGGCCGAGATCGGCAGGCCGGCCGCGAAGGCGAAGGCGTCGATGAGGCCGTCGCGCAGCTGGCTCGCCGCGTCCGCCGCGCCGGCATAGCTGACCGTGGCGTTGATATCGAGCGTCTCGAAGAAGCGCGGCCAATAGGTGCCGGGGGTGCCGCCGGCCGGACCGACCGAAACGCGACGGCCGTCGAGATCGGCCATCGATTCGATGCCCGAGCCGCGCAGCGCGATCACCTGGAAGGGCGTCGTGTACATCGGGAAGAGCGCGCGGATGTCGCGATGCTCGAGCCCGGGGGCGAGCTCGCTCTCGCCGTTCCAGGCCTCGTAGGCCGGGCCCATGGTGACGAGGCCGATGTCGTGGTCGCCGGTCTGGACGAGCGTCACGTTCTGCACGGGGCCGCCGGTCACCTCGCCCGAGGCGGTGATGCCGAGGCGCTCCGCGATGAAGCTCGCGAGGCCGTTGCCGTAGATGAAGTAGGTGCCGCCCTGGCTCGCGGTGCCGATCGTGATGCTCTCCGGCCAGCCCTCGCGATCCTGCGCGACGGCCGCGCCGCCGAGAACGAGGCCTGCGGCGGCGAGCGCGCCGATGATGGTCTTCTTCATGAGTTATGTTCCTCCCGTGAACGCTGACGAACGTGTCGTGCGGGTAGGCGCCGAGGCCGCATGGGCATCGACACACCCGCTTTCCGTACCCTCTTCCCGCTGCAAAGCAAAGCCGAAACGCGCGATCCGCGCACCTGTCCACGCTCAGGCGTGGTCGGGATCCGGCTTCTGCATCCAGCGGATGAGCGGCATGACGGGGATGATCCAGGCGAGCCCGATCACGCAATAGGCGATCACCTGCACCCAATGCGGCGCCTCCATGATGCGGCTCTCCGCGAGCGCCATCGCGACCGGCCCGTAGGCGAGGACGAAGAGGATCATCACGATCGTGCCGATCAGCTTGCGGGTGCGCTGGCGCATGGGGTCTCTCCTCGAACCTCCGGGGGCATCCCCGCGACCGCCGCGGGTGCGGCGATCGGAGATCTGGCGGAGCCGTTCGCGATCCTCTATGTCCGCGGCGACGACCGCGATCAAGCGCACGCGATGCCGCGGCCGAGCAGGACCGGATTGAGCCCATGCCGACGACCACCCTCGATTCCGCCGCCGCCGCGCCGGCCCCCTCCTCCGCCGCCGCAGGCGACCGCGGCGCCGTCCGCGCCTGGATCTGGACGCTCGTCGGCCTGGTCGTGCTGATGGTGGCGGTCGGGGGCGCGACGCGGCTCACGGGTTCGGGCCTCTCGATCACCGAATGGCGCCCCGTCACCGGCGCGATCCCGCCGCTCTCGCACGAAGCGTGGATGGCGGAATTCGAGCTCTACCGGCAGATCGACCAATACCGGCTCCTCAATGCCGGCATGAGCCTCGCCGAATTCCAGGTGATCTATTGGTGGGAATGGGGGCACCGGCAGCTCGGCCGCGTGCTGGGGCTGGTCTTCTTCGTGCCGCTGGTCTTCTTCTGGCTCAAGGGCCGCGTCTCGACGAAGCTCGCGGCGGTCCTCCTCGGCATCGGCGCGCTCGGCGGCCTGCAGGCGATGGTGGGCTGGATCATGGTCGCCTCGGGCCTCGAGCCCGGCATGACGGCGGTCGCCCCGATCAAGCTGACGCTGCATCTGACGATCGCGACGCTGATCCTCGGCGCGCTGGCCTGGGTGGCGACGGGCCTCTCGGACCGCGCCCGCCCGCCGGTCGCGCCCGCGATCGCGCGCGGCGCCTGGATCGTGCTGGGGCTCCTCGTCCTGCAGATCGCGCTCGGCGGCCTCGTGGCGGGCTCGCGCGCGGGCTTCGCGTTCAACACCTGGCCCTTGATGGACGGCGGCTTCGCGCCCGCGCTCTCGACCCTGTTCGCCAAGACGCCGCTCGTCGAGAACTTCGTCGACAACGTCGCGCTCGTGCAGCTCCAGCACCGCCTCGTCGCCTACGGCCTCGTCGCCTACGCGATCTGGCATGCGTTCGTCGCCTGGCGCATCGCGCCCGGCTCGGCGGCGGCGCGGCGGGCGCGGGCGCTCGCTTCGATGATGCTCGCGCAAGGCGCGCTCGGAATCGTCACCCTCCTCCTCGTCGTCCCGCTCTGGGCCGGCCTCGCGCACCAGGTCTTCGCGATGCTGATCCTGGTGATGGCGGTCGCCCACGTGCGGGCGAACCGGACGGACGCGGTCGAGGCGCCGGTGACGGCCGGGGTCGCGCGCGGCTAATCGCACGTCATTCTCCGTCGCACGGCTGTCATCCCGGACGCCAGAGGGCGATCCGGGACCCATATCCACGACGCCTCAGTCGCAGCCTGTAGGCTGCGCCTCTGCGACGGGAGCCACGGGTGTGTGGCGGAGCGAGCGCGCATGCGCGCTCGAACGATCGTCGCGTGTATGGGTCCCGGGTCCGCTTCGCGGCCCGGGATGACAGCGTCCCCTCGCTTCGAGCAGTCCGAGCCGCCCGCCGCGCTACCACAAGAGCGCGAGCGTCAGGAACGGGAAGGCGATGAGGATGCCCACGCGGACGATCTCGACGGCGAGGAAGACGGACGCGCCCTTGAAGGTCTCCCACATCGGCACGTCCTTGGCGATGCCGTTGATGATGTAGACGTTCAGCCCCACCGGTGGCGTTATCAATCCCAGCTCCACCACGATCAGCACGATGATCCCGAACCAGATCGCGGTGTGCTCGGGCGTCAGGCCGAAATCGAGCGCCATGATCACCGGAAAGAAGATCGGGATCGTCAGCAGGATCATCGACAGGCTGTCCATCATGCAGCCGAGGAGCAGGTAGAGACCGAGCAGCACGAGGAGCACGATCACCGGCGCGAGGCCGAGATCGGACACCCACGCCGCCATCGCGGCCGGCATCTGGGTGCGGGCGAGGAAGGCGTTGTAGAAATCGGCGCCGAGCAGGATGAGGAAGATCATCGCCGTCTGCACGGCGGTGTCCTTGAGCACCGCGATCACCTCGGCCGGCCGCATGCGCCCGATGATCAGAGCGGCGAGGCCGGTGCCGAAGGCGCCGATCGCGGCCCCCTCCGTCGGCGTGAAGAGCGCGCGGCCGAAGAGGTTCTCGCCGTTCATGCCGACGAAGACGGCGAGAAAGATCACGACGACCGGCCACACCCGCGCGAGCCGCGCCATCCGCTCGCCCCAGGGCACGCGCTCGGAGGGCGGGCCCGATTGCGGGGAGATCGCGAGATAGAGCCGCACCGCGATCATGAAGCCGATCACCGCGAGCAGCGCGGGAATGGCGGCGGCGAGGAACATCTTGGCGATGTTCTGCTGCGTGAGGATCGCGTAGATGACGAGGACGACGGAGGGCGGGATCAGGATGCCGAGCGTGCCGCCCGCCGCGATCGAGCCCGTCGCGAGCGCGCCCGAATAGCCGTAGCGCTTCATCTCGGGGAGCGCCACGCGCCCCATCGTGGCCGCGGTCGCGAGCGAGGAGCCGCAGATCGTGCCGAAGGCCGCGCAGGCCCCGATCGAGGACATCGCGAGCCCGCCGCGATAATGCCCGAGGAAGCCGTTCGCCGCCTTGTAGAGGCTCGCCGACAGCCCCGAGCGCGCGGCGAAATTCCCCATCATCAGGAAGAGCGGGATGACGGAGAGCGAGTAGTTCGCGAACACCTCGTAGGGCGTCTGCTTGAGATAGGCGAGGAAGGGGTTGAGCCCCGAGAGATAGACGAAGCCCGCCGCCCCCACCGCCGCCATTGCGACGCCGATCGGGATGCGCAAGGTCAGGAGGCCGATCAGGACCGCGAAGGAGACGAGGCCGAGCGTGACGTTCGACATGGGGCTGAGGCTCAGAGTTCGGAAGTCCCTTACAGGGCTGTCATCCCGGACGCCGAAGGCGATCCGGGACCCAGACCCACGACGCTTCAGTCGCAGCCTATAGGCTGCGTTTCTCCGACGAGCGCCGCTGCAACGTCGCGCAGCGAGCGCGGCATGCGCGCTCGGACGGTCGTGGAGCGTATGGGTCCCGGGTCCGCTTCGCGGCCCGGGATGACACCGTTCGAACGATTCGCACGCTCTCAGTGCTCCGAGGCGGTGGCGGGGCCGATCGGGCGGTCCACGATCAGCTCCTCGACGCTGCGCCAGACCGTGAAGGCGCACACGATCGCGAGCAGCCAGGCGCAGCCGAGCGCGGCGGCGAAGGGATAGGCTTCCGGCAGGCGCAGCACCATCGTGGTGTCGCGGAAGGCGATCTTGTCCTGCAACCCCGCGATCAGCCGCCAAGCGATCAGGCTCGCGAGCGCGAGGAAGATCGCGTTGCCGAGGAGGTCGAGCGCGGCGCGCACCCGGTGGCGGGCATTCGCCGTGAAGAAATCGACGATGACGTTGCCGCGGCGCAGCTGGCAATAGGGCAGGAAGGCGAACACGGCGATGCCGAGCCCGTGCTGGACGAGCTCGATGTCGCCGGGGATCGAGCGCGCCCGCATCGGCATCCCGAGAAGGCCCGAGATCGGCGGCAGGATCGAGCGGCCGACGATCGAGACGACCGAGACCGCGATCATGCCGACGAGGACGAGGCCGCCGAGAACGGCGACGGCCCCCGCCACCCGGTCGAGCACATGGCCGACGGCGGTGAGAGCCGCCGTCGGTCTGCGGGTGGCGGTCGCCTCGCTCATGGCCCGCGCGTCAGTTCGAGGCGTGCTTCTCGACGAGGGCGCGCGCCGCGTCGACGAGGGCCTGACCGTCGCGACCGGCGGCGTTCTGCTCCTCGATCCAAGCCTGGATCACCGGCTCGCCGGCCTCGCGCCAGGCCTGGAGGTCGTCGCCCTCGATCGTGCGGATCTCGTTGCCGGTGGCGCGGATCGCCTCGAGGCCGGGCTCGTCCCACGAATCCCACTTGGCGCCGATCTCGCGGGCGAGCTCGAGGCCGGAATTGGCGTCGATTACCGCGCGGTTCTCCTCCGAGAGGCCCTCGTAGGTCGCACGGTTCATCACGAAGAGGAACACGGCGGTGTAGAGCGAGCGGTCGCCGGTGAAGGCGCCGACATGGCTCGTCAGCTCGTTGACGCGAAGCGCGGGCACCACCTCGTAGGGGAAGACGACGCCCTGGACGACGCCGCGCGAGAGCGCCTCCGGGACGCCCGGCGCGGGGATGCCCTGCGGATTGGCGCCGAGATTGGCGAGCGTCTCGTTGATGACGCGGTTGGGCACGCGGATCGTCATGCCGTCGACGTCGGACGGGTTCACGATCGGCCGCTCGCGGGTGAAGAAATGGCCGTGGCCGTGGCCGAACACCGCGAGGACGTGGACCTCGTCGAGCTCCGCGCGCGCGTGCTCCTCGAAGAACTCGTGAGCGGCGGCCGAGGTGACCTCGCCGAGCGCGTGGGGCACGAAGGGCAGTTCCAGCGCCTCGAGGCTCGGGAAGCGGCTGGGCGTGTTGCCGGCGAGCGTCCAGACGATGTCGACGATGCCGTCGCGCGCCTGGTCGAAGAGCTGCGGCGGGCGGCCGCCGAGCTGCATCGCGGGGAAGATCTCGACGGCGATGCGCCCTTGCGAATCCTCCTCCACCTGGCGCGCCCACGGCTCGAGCCAGTTCTGGTGCGCCTGGCTGGCGGCGGGCAGGAAATGGTGGATGCGCAGCGTCACTTCCTGCGCCGCGGCGGAGCCCGCGAGCGCGACGCTCGCGACGAAAGCGAGCGCGACCGGCTTCATCGACGTCATGGATCGGTTCTCCCTTGGCAAAGACGGCCCCTTATGGAGGCTTCGTGTCCTCTCGCGCACGCCGGTCTTGCCGGCGGTCAAGGGAAATGGACATGAAATTAGTTGCGCCGTCAACCGTCCCGGCTGCGTGTTTCTCCCGATGCGCCGCCAACGGGCGAGGGGTCAGCGCGCGGCCGTGCGCCGCGGATCCGTCAGCGTCAGGATGCGCGCGGCGACGGGGCCGAGCACGAGGATCGCGAGCCCGCAGAGCACGAGCGTCGGGATCTCGCCGATCGCGGCGAAGCCGAGGCTGACGAGGGCCGGGCCGCAGGCCGCGCCGAGGAAGAAGAAGCAGGCGTGGAGCGCCGTGGCCGAGCCGCGCGCCTCGACGGTCAGTTCCGTCACCTGCGTCTGGTAGGAATTGTGCATCAGATAGAACGCGAAGCCGAGCAGCCCCAGAGACGCGGCCATCAGCCGCCAATCGGCCGCGAGCGCGACGCCGACGAGCGCGACGGCGCCCAAAACCCCGCCCGCCGCGATCATCCGCATCGAACCGACGACCCGCAAGAGCCAGCGCACGAGCGCCGAATAGAGGAGCCCGCCCACCGCGAAGGCGGCGATCGCGATGCCCGCCTCCGCCGCGCCGCCCGCGCCGCGCGCCTCGAGCAGAACCGCGATGAACGGGAAGACGCCGAACATCGCCGCCGCCTCGACGAAGACGAAGGAGAACAGAGCCCGCGCGCGCACCATCGCGAACAGCCCGCGATAGCGCGCGAGCGCGAGCCCGAAATCGAGACGTCCCGGCGCCGATGTCTGCCGCCGCGCGCCGAGCGTCACCGCCGCGAAGGCGATGCCGGCGATCGCCGCCGAGAGCACGAAGACGCCGCGCCAGCCGATCCATTCGGCAAGCAGCCCCGACAGAGCCGTCCCGGCGAGCTGGCCGAGGATGATCGCGACGAGGAAGCGGCTGATCGCGACCTGCCGCCCCTCCATCCCGACCCGGTCACCGATCGCGGCGAGCGCGAGGGGGATGATGCCGCCCGCCGCCGCACCCGAGACGATGCGCAGGACGAACAGGCTCGTCTCGTCCGGCGCGAAGGCGGCCGCGATCAGGCTGAGCCCGAGCACGCCGACGCAGACCCGCATCACCTTGAGCTTGCCGAGCCCGTCGCCGATCGGCCCCAATACCGGCTGGATGAGCGCGTAGGGCAGCGCGAAGGCGGTGGCGAGGAGCGCGATCGTCTTCACCGAGACCGCGAGATCGCCCGCGATCACCGTCACGAGCGGATCGGTGATGCGCCCCGCGAAGGTCGAGGCGAAGCCCGCGACCGCGAAGGTGAGGATCATCGCTCGCGTTCGTCTCGCCTCGTCGCCCGAACCCGTCATATCGTCGCGCCGCAGCCTCTTTCCGGCCCGTCGCAGAGCGGGCCTCGCGAGGATAGCCGCTCGCGCGCGCAACGGAATGCGCAGCCGCGCCCATCGACCTTGCGTCCCGTGCATGGCCGCGCCGCGACGCGCGGGACGGGCGCGGAGCTCAGGCGGCGCTGGCGCGGCCGCTGCGCGGCGCGGTCGGCGCCCGCGCGGCGAGAAAGGCGGCGATCGCGTCGGCGGGCATCGGGTGGCCGTAGAGGAAGCCCTGCGCCTCCGCGCAGCCGCAATCCGCGAGGAAGGCGGCCTGCCCCGGTGTCTCGACGCCCTCGGCCGTGACGCGGATGCCGAGCGCGTGGCCGAGGCCGACGACGGCGCGCACGATCAGCGCATCGTCGGCATCGCGCTCGACGTCGCTGACGAACGAGCGGTCGATCTTGATCTCGTCGACGGGAAATTGCTTGAGATGGGTGAGGGAGGCGTAGCCCGTGCCGAAATCGTCGAGCGCGATGTGGATGCCGGCCTCGGCGAGCGTCCGCAACGTCTGCGCGACGCCGTCCGCCCGGCGCCCGACGAAGACGCTCTCGGTCACCTCGAGATCGAGGCGGTTCGGGCTCACGCCGCGGCGCGCGAGGGTGGCGAGGATCCGCTCGGCGAGCGCGGCGTCGCGGAACTCGGCCGCCGCCAGGTTCACCGCGATGCGGCCGAAGGAGAGCCCGGCGTCCTCGAGGCGGGCGATGTCGCCGCACACGGCCTCGATCATCGCCTCGCCGATCGCGGCCGCGATGTCCGGATCCTCGAAAGCGGCGCCGAACACGTCCGGGCCGACGATGCCGCGCTCGGGATGGCGGTAGCGGGCGAGCGCCTCGAAGCCGACGACGGCGCCGGTCTCGATCAGGACCTTGGGCTGGTAATGGGGCACGATCGCGCCCGCGCGCACGCCCGCGGCGATCTCCGCGAGGAGGCCGACGCGCGCCTCGAGCTCGCTGCGCATCGTCCGGTCGTAGAAGGTGGCGCGGTTGCGCCCGCCCTCCTTGGCGGCGTAGAGGGCGAGATCGGCGTCCTTGACGAGCTCGCTCGGCTGCGTGTCGTGGTCGGGAAACAGGGCCACGCCCACGCTGCCGCGCGTCGCGAGCACCCGATGGTCGTGGACGAAGGGCTGGCGCAGGGCGGCGAGGATCGCGCTCGCGAGCGTGCGGGCCGCCGGCTCGTCCGCCGGTCTCGCGAGGACGGCGAACTCGTCGCCGCCGAGCCGTGCCACGAGGGCCCCCTCCCCCGCGGTCGCGACGAGGCGCGCGGCGGCTTCGCGCAGGAGCGCGTCGCCGGCATCGTGGCCGAGCGTGTCGTTGACCTCCTTGAGCCCGTCGAGATCGACGAGGAGGAGCGCCGCGCCCATTCCCGCGGCGCGCGCCTCGGCGAGAATGCGCTCGATCGCCCCTTGGAAATAGGCGCGGTTCGGCAGGCCCGTGAGCGAGCAATGGTTCGCCGCCCGCCAGATCCGCTCCTGCGCCGCCTTGTGATCGCTGATGTCGACGATCGCCGAGAGCACGGCCTCCCGACCGCCGATCTCGACGGGGATCGCCTCGACGACGACGTCGCGCAGATGGCCGTCGGGCCGCAGAGCCCGGGTCTCGAAGCCGTGCACCTGCCCATTGCGCGTCAGCTCGTCGAGGAAGGCGTGACGATCCGCCGGATCGGCGTAATAGCTCGCGATGCTCGCCGAGCTCTCGGGCGCCACCCCGCCGAGAAACGCGGCGGCGGCGGCGTTCGAGGCGACGATGCGGCCGCCCTCGCGCTCGGTCACGATCACCGGGATCGGCACGAGGCGGAACATCCGCTCGAAATTCGCCCGGCTCTCCTCGAGCGCCCGCGCCGCCTCGCGCTCGCGCCGAACCGCCGCCCATTCGAGCCGCCGCAGCCGATTGGAGCGCACGACGACGAGGAGCAGCGCCGCGTTGAGCATCACCACCGCGAGCGAGAGGCCGAAGGGCGTCGTGTTGACGCCGGGCGCGCCCTCGCCGAGGGCGAGGAAGCCGACGAGCATCGCCACCGAGCAGCCCGCGCCGGAGACGAGCCCCCAGCGGAAGGTGTTCGGAACCGCGAGGTGAAAGACGAGCGGCAGGAGCAGGACCACGAACAGAGCGAGGTCCGAGCGCGAGGAGACGAGCAGCATCACGCCGAGCGCCGTCACCAGCTGCCAGCCGAGCATCACGCCCTGGGCATGCGCGACGCTGCGCGCGGGTGCGATCGCGAAGAACGCGGCGAGCGACACCGCCACCACCGCGAGCCGCGCCGACACCGCGACGAAGAAGTGCGGGTCGCCGAAAAAGCGCGCGTCCGAGGCGAGGAAGAGCGTGTTCAGGATCGCCGAGAGCAGGAACAGGAGCCGCGCGTGGCGCACCGTTTCCGGCAAGCGCTCGGTGCGGAAAGCGGCTTCCGTGTCGGGGAGGCGGAACTCCCCGCTCAAAGGATGGAGCGCGAAGGCGGGCATGCACCCTCGTCGCACGCCCCTGGATAATGTGCGGTTAACTCGCCCGGGTTCGAACCCCCTCGGTCGCGTTCGACCTCGCTCCACCGGCCGCTCGCCTACTCCCCAAAAGCTCCTTCAAGAACTGTCGCGCACCCGGAATGCTCGACTGATGGAGACCTCGATGCATGATCTGCCGGTCGCCCTCGTCCATGTTTTGTATCCATTGCTCGACGCGCGCTCGCAGTTCCTTGAAGTCGTCGTCGGTCCAGCCCTTCTCCTCGACGCTCCGTAGGCGCTCGGCCATAGCCATGTCTTGACGGACCAGACATTCGACGGTCGCTCTTGCACGAGACTTTGCTCTGAGTGCTTGGATCGTCGCCAGAACCCCGACGAGAGCGGCGACGAACGAGAACGACGCCAGCAGGAGCGATAGTCCCGAAAGAACGACAACGGGGGACAGGCCTTCAGCCACTGAACTCATTTGCCGCCTCCGGAACGATTGAGTTCCAGCTGCTCCGGAAACGGCCGGCTCATCACCATGTGCCACCAGATCCGTTCCGACGCTTGCAAGATTACCACAGACGCCAGGAGAGAGCCCCCTATTCCCGAGACGAATTCGGGAGAGGTCGGCCCCGCCGTGAGGTTGATCAGCAGACTGAAGATACACAACAGAATGTACAGGCAGAAATACAGCATGTGGCCTGCAGTGAATATGAAGACAGACGCCAAAACCGCCGCTGTAAGAGTGGGATTATCCTCCCTAACGGCACCAGACTTCAAGAATTCGACGAACAATGGCAGGCAGGGTATCAACAAGGTCGCGATAAGGCTCAGAATGCAAACGCCGAAACGGTGAGACTGCTCCGACAGGAAACCTCCGAAGCTTTCAACCCAGTTCATCCGCCTGATTCCAAAGCCCGTTCGATGCAAGCCTGAATTTATAGACCCCGTTCCTGCATGTCAACATCGTGCCGAACCGTCGGCGAAGACAGTACCGACGGTCCGGCATTCCCGAATTCACGACAGCCGCGCGAGCGCCTCCGCGATCTTCGCCTTGCGGGCGGCGGCCGCGTCGCGGCGGTCGCGCTGCTCCTCGACGACCTCTTCCGGAGCGCGGGCGAGGAAGTCGGCATTGCCGAGCTTGGCGTCGATCTTGGCGATTTCGGCCTCGAGCTTGCCCGTCTCCTTGGTCAGGCGCGCGCGCTCGGCATCGAGATCGACGACGCCCTCGAGCGGGAGCGCCGCGGTCTCGCCGCGCACGATGAGCTGGACGCTCGCTTTCGGTGCGGCGTCGGCCTCGGAGATGTTCGAGAGGCGCGCGAGGCGCTCGATCATCGCCGACCAGCGCGGCAGGCGCTCGCGGGTCTGCGCCGAGGGCGCGATCAGCAGGAGCGGGATCTGGCTGCCGGCGGGCACGTTCGTCTCCGAGCGCGCCGAGCGGATCTCGGAGACGAGATCGACCACCCAGCCGATCTCGGCCTCGGCCGCCGCGTCCGCGAGGTGGGAGAGGTCCGGCCAGGCGGCGAGCGCCAGCAGCGGCTCGTCGCGCGCGGGCCCCTCCTGCCCCTTGGCCTCCCACAAGGCCTCCGTGAGGAAGGGCATGAAGGGGTGCAGGAGCTTGCAGACCTGGTCGATCAGGAAGGCCGCCGTCGCACGCGTCTCGTCCTTGGCCGGCCCGTCCTCGCCCTGGAGAACGGGTTTGGCGAGCTCGAGATACCAGTCGCAGAACACGTTCCAGACGAAGCGATAGGCCGCGCCCGCCGCCTCGTTGAAGCGGTAGCCCTCGATCGCCTCGGTCACCTCGGCGAAGGCCCGCGCGCATTCGGAGAGCGCCCAGCGGTTGAGCGTCTCGCGCGCGGCCGTCGGATCGTAGCCGGCGACGCGCACGCAGCCGTTCATCTCGGCGAAACGGGCCGCGTTCCAGATCTTCGTCGAGAAATTCCGGTAACCCTCGACGCGCGCGACGGAAAGCTTGATGTCGCGCCCCTGCGCCGCCATCGCCGCGAGGGTGAAGCGCAGGGCGTCGGCGCCGTAGGTGTCGATGAGGTCGAGCGGGTCGATGACGTTGCCCTTCGACTTCGACATCTTGGCCCCCTTCTCGTCGCGGACGAGGGCGTGGATGTAGACGGTGTCGAACGGCACCTCGTCCATGAAGTGAAGACCCGCCATCATCATCCTGGCAACCCAGAAGAAAATGATGTCGAAGCCCGTCACCAGGACGTTGGTCGGATAGTACCGCTTCAGCTCGGGCGTCGCGTCGGGCCAGCCGAGCGTGGAGAAGGGCCAGAGCGCGGAGGAGAACCAGGTGTCGAGCACGTCCTCGTCGCGGGTGAGCGCGACGTCGCGGCCGTGCCTCTCGCGCGCCTTGGCGAGCGCCTCCGCCTCGGTCGGGGCGACGAAGGTGTTGCCCTCCTCGTCGTACCAGGCCGGGATCTGGTGGCCCCACCAGAGCTGGCGGGAGACGCACCACGGCTCGATGTTCTCGAGCCATTGGAAGTAAGTCTTCTCCCAATTCTCCGGCACGAAGCGCGTGCGCCCCTCGCGCACCGCGGCGAGCGCGCGCTCGGCGAGCGGGCCGACGTTCACGAACCATTGGTCGGTGAGATAGGGCTCGATCGGCACGTTCGAGCGGTCCCCGTGCGGGACCATGTGGACGTTCGCCTGGATCTCGGCGAGGAGCCCGCGCTCCTCCATCAGCGCGACGACGCGTCGGCGCGCCTCGAACCGGTCGAGGCCGTGGAGCGCCATCGTCTCGTCGTCCGGCGAGGCGCCGGCGAGAAAGGCCTCGTTGCCCGCGATCTCGATGCGGGCCTCGCGATCGAACACGTTGACGAGCGGCAGCTTGTGCCGCTTGCCCACCTCGAAATCGTTGAAATCGTGCGCGGGCGTGATCTTGACCGCGCCCGAGCCCTTCTCGGGATCGGAATAATCGTCGGCGACGATCGGGATGCGGCGCCCGACGAGCGGCAGGATCGCGTACTTGCCGACGAGATCGGCATAGCGCTCGTCGCTCGGATGCACCGCGACGGCGGTGTCGCCGAGCATCGTCTCGGGGCGCGTCGTCGCCACCGTGATGAAGCGCCCCTCCTCGCCCTCGATCGGGTAGCGGAAGTGCCAGAGATGGCCCTTCACCTCGATCTGCTGCACCTCCAGATCGGAGATCGCGGTCTGGAACTTCGGGTCCCAATTGACGAGGCGCTTGTCGCGGTAGAGGAGGCCCTGGTCGTGGAGATCGACGAAGACCTTGGTGACCGCGGCCGAGAGGCCCTCGTCCATGGTGAAGCGCTCGCGCGACCAGTCGCAGGAGGCGCCGAGCCGCTCGAGCTGGCGGCGGATCGTGCCGCCCGACTGCTCTTTCTGCGCCCACGCCTCGCGCAAGAACGCCTCGCGCCCCATCTCGCGCCGCGAGGGCTTGCCCTCGGCGGCGAGGCGGCGCTCGACGACCATCTGCGTCGCGATGCCGGCATGGTCCGTGCCCGGCTGCCAAAGCACGTCGCGCCCGCGCATGCGCTCGAAGCGGCAGAGCACGTCCTGCAGCGTGTTGTTGAGCGCGTGGCCCATGTGGAGCGAGCCGGTGACGTTCGGCGGCGGGATCACGATGGTGTAGGGCACCGCCCCCGCGCGCTCGGGCCGGCCGGCGCGGAAGGCACCGGCCTGCGTCCAGGCATCGGCGATGCGCGCCTCGACGGCGGCGTGGTCGAAGGTCTTGTCCATCATGACGGGTCGGCCGATCGTGTCTCGTGCGAATGGCATGCGCGCCGCTGGGGCTGCCGGTAGAAACCGGACCACGGCGCGCAAGTCAACGGGGCAAGTCGACGAGACAAGTCGACGGGGCTGATCGATGGGCGCTGCGGAGGACGGGCGTCGACGGCTGCCCGCCGCGCGCCCCGCGCCGGTCAGCGGCCGCGCGAGACGCGCTCGATCTCGGCCCGCACGAGCCGCTCGACGATGACGGGCAGGTTGTCGTCGAGCCAGACCTTCAGCATCGGCCGCAGCATCTCCTTGACGAGATCGTCGAGGGTGCGGCCGTTATTGGCGAGAACCGTGTGGGCGAGCATGTTGAAGGCGCCGCTCACGGCCGCGTCCGTCGTGTCCGAGAGGAGACGTTCCTCGTCGAAGTCGCGCCGCGGCGGCGGGGGCTCGAAGGCGGGGCGCGGACGCGGGGGCGGCGGGGCCGGCATGGGCTCGGGCGCCGCGAAGGAGAAGGCGTCCTCCGGCTCCGGCTCGGGCTCCTCCTCCTCGATCTCGGGCTCGTCGAAGCCCGCGAGCGGCTCGAGATCGGGGCCGGCCTCGCGGAAATCGATGTCCTCGTGGTCGAGATCGAGCGGCGAGGGTTCGCGCGCCTTGGCGACGGGCTCGGCCACCTCGGCGAGATCGAGCACGTCGTCCTCGTCATCGTCGCCGCCGGCCTCGGCGAACATGTCGTCGATCGCCGATTGGGATTGCGGCTCGTCGTCCGCCGGCTCCGGCTCGGGGTCGGGCGCCTCGTCCTCTTCCTCGACGGCCTCGGCCTGCGCCGCCGCCTGATCGTCGGCGATGATCCGGCGGATGGAGGCGAGGATCTCCTCCATCGTCGGCTCTTGAGTCTTGGGACTGGCCGGGCTCATGCGCGCCTGCAACGAAACGAGTTACCCTCCGACGAGCAAGACGCCCGCCGCACCGAATCACATTCTACCAAGGAGCGGCTTGTCGGTGCAAAGACGAACCCGTCCGACGCACAGCTTTTCGCGGGCGACCACCTCGGCTGAGAAACCTCGGCGGGCGCGCCGCTCATCAGTCGCCCGTCGGAGTCTGCGTGCCGAACCAGAGGCCGCGAACCTGGTCGAAGTGGACCGAGGGATCGTAGAGCTGCGTGGCGAGCGCGAGACGGGTCGGCGTCAGGCGGCCCATCGCCTGGATGACGCTGAAGCCGGCGACCACGCGGTCGCGCTGCGCGGTGATCAGGTTGACGCGCGCGACGAGGAGCTCCTGCTGCGCGTTGAGCACGTCGAGCGTGGTGCGCTGGCCGACGCGGGCCTCCTCGCGCACGCCCGAGAGCGCGGTCTCGGCAGCCGCCACCTGAGCCTGCGCCGCCGCGATCTGCGCGGTCGCCGCGTCGAACTGGCCCCAGGAGGCGATCACCGCCGCGCGAACGCGCTCGCGCTCGATGTCGATCTGGAAGCGGCGCTGCGCGGCGATGTGCTTGAGCTGACGGATGCGGGCGAATTCCTCGCCCGCCTGGTAGATCGGCACGTTGAGCTGCGCGGTGACGCGCGCGTCCGTCGTGCTGCGCCCGCCCGTCGCCGAATGCGACAGGCCCGCCTGGAGGCCGACGGTCGGCAGGAGCGCGCCCTCGGCGACGCGGACCTCCGCCTGCGCCACGTCGAGCGCGTGCATGGCCGCGGCGATCGCGGGATTCTCGGACAGAGCGATCTGGATCGCCTGCTCGACGGAACCGGGCACGAGCCGCTGCGGGACGCGGCCCGGCGCGAGCTGGCGCGGCTCGGTCCCGACCACCTGACGATAGATGGCGATGCTGGCGCGCAGATTGCCCTCGGCGACGTTCACCTGAGCCCGCGCCGCCGCCTCGCGCGCCTCGGCCTGGGCGACGTCGGTACGGGTGACCTCGCCGACGTCGAAACGGTCGCGCGTCTGCCGCAGCTGCTCGCCGAGCACGTCGATGTTGCTGCGCTGCAGGTTGAGGATCGCGGTGTCGCGCAGGACGTCCATATAGGCGCGTGCGGCCTCGAACAGCACGCTCTGCACCTGCGCCTCGAGGTTCTCGCGGCCCGCGAAGACGTTGCTCTCCGCCCCCCGGACGGCGCTCGCCGTGCGCCCGCCGTCGTAGAGCGTCTGGTTCAGCTGCACGCCCACCGAGACGGGGTTCGTCGTGTCCGTCGTCGTCGGCAGGCCGGGAACGCGCGTCTGGGTCCACACCTGCGCCGCCGAGGCCGTCGCGCTCACCCGCGGCCGATAGCCGGAGAGCGCGACGTTCACGCCCTCGTCGGTCCCGCGCAGGAACGCCCGCTGGCTGTTGATGATCGGGCTCGAAGTGTAGGCGCGGGCGAGCGCCGATTCCAGCGTCTCGGCCGACACGGGAAGCGATCCGGTCGAGAGAAGACCGGCGGCGATCAGCATCGAGGCGAACGTTGCCGCTGTTCTCTTGTGCATTGCTTCTTCCAAACACGCCCCGCGACACGGCTTCTGCCCGACGCGAGAATCGAGAGGCTGCATCCTTCTTCGAGCGAAACAATACCGATGCGTCGCATTGCGGCAAGCCGCGGCCTCGCCTTGGCCGCAATTATGCAAAGGGCGTGGCATTTCGGGCACGCAAGCGCGACGGGCGCGAGGAGACGCACGCGTGCACGAACGCGCACGCGATAGCCGGAATTGCGTATGTCGCGGAAGTCGCGGAAGGCGTGCGCGCGCGCCGCCCTCAGAACACGAAGCCCGGCTCCTCGCGGAAGGGCGCGAGCACCGGCGCCGCCGCGTCGAAGACCGCACGCGCGCCGAACGCGTCGTGGCTGCGCACGAAGACGCTCGCGCGGGAGGTGCGGCTGCCGTCCCCGACGATCGCGCCGAGGCGTCCGCCGTCCACCAATTGCTCGAGGAGCGCGCGGGGACGCACCTGAACCGCGCCGTTGACCAGAATCGCGTCGAACGGCGCCTCCTCGGGGCAGCCCTCCGCCATCGGGCCGATGGAGACGACGACCGCGCCCGCACCGTGCTCGGCGAGATTGGCGCGGGTGCGCTCGGCGAGCGCGGGATCGGGCTCGCGGACGACGACCCGCGCGCCCTGGCGCGCGATCACGACCGCCTCGTAGCCGAGCCCGCCCCCGACGACGAGCACCTTCTCGCCGTGGCGGATCGCGAGGTTCTGGAGGAGGCGGGCGAAGATCATCGGCGGCAGGAGGTGTCGCGCGCCCTCTGCGCTCTCAGGCCCCGCGACCTCGAGGCTGCGGTCGGTGTAGGAGAGATCGCGCAGGGGATCGGGCACGAAACGCTCGCGCGGCACCTCGTTCATCGTGCTCAGGATGCCGAGATCGGTGATGTCGTAGGTGCGCAGCTGGTTGTCGATCATCATGCGGCGCACGCGGGCGAAATCGATCATCGGAGCCTCGTCCAGTAGCGGAATGGTCCGGCTTTTGGTGGATCGGCCGGAAAAAGGCAAGCGCGCAAGAGCCCTGAGGGCGCCTGCCCGTGATCCTATCCGATCCCGCGCCCGCGAGCGCCTCAGGCGGCGGCGCGCGCGAGGCGCTGACGGAACGCGTCGCGGATCATCTCGGCGAGCACCTCGGCCGCGCGCAGATCGAGGCCCGGACGGCGGTAGAGGCTCACGCGCAGCTCGGGCAGCGCCGGCAGCCCGGCCTCGCGGGGGAGGATCGCGAGCCCCTGCGGCAGCGTCGTCGAGAGGCGCGCGCTCACCGCGAGATCGCTGAGCACCGTCGCCTCGTGCGCCTCCACGTTCGAGATCTCGCCGACCTTGCGCCAGGAAATGCCCGAGGCGTCGAGCGCGGTGACGATCGGCTTGCGGAACGAGCAGGTCTCCGAGCCGACGGTGACCGGCAGCGGACGCTCGCGCCAGGCCTCGCCGCCCTCCGCGCCGACCCAGACGAGGGCGTCGATCATGATCGTCTCCCCGTGCGGGAGCGTCTCGAGCTCCTCGACGAGGCCGAGATCGACCTCCCCGCGCGCGACCGCCGTCGCGACCGCCTGCGAGGTGACGCAGGTGAGCTGCAGGCGCATCCGCGGGTAGCGCTGGGCGAAGCGCTTGAGGACGCGCGGCATGATCCCCGGCACGAGGTCGTAGGGAATGCCGAGGCGCACCTCGCCCGCGCCCAGGGGCTCCGTCATCTCGGCGATTACGGCGTCGTTCGCCGCGAGCATGCGCTTGGCGAGCGGCAGGAGCCGCTCGCCGGCGGGCGTCGGAACGAGGCCGCGCCGATCGCGGTCGAAGAGGCGCAGGTCGAAGGTCTCCTCCAGCCGCTTGATCTGCTGGCTGACGGCGGCCTGCGTGAGGTTGAGCGCCCCCGCCGCGGCCGTCATGCCGCCGGCATCCGAGACGGCGACGAAGGCCCGCAGGAGGGCGGTGTCCAGATTGCGCGGCACGGTTCGGCTCCGTTGGCATAAAGGCTCTTTATCGTTCGCATCATAAACAATCGTTTCCCTTATGCAACGTGTCTTCCTACCCTCTCCTCGTCACGCCTGCCAGGAGAGGAGGCTCCCATGTCGACCTGCTTGTCGCCCGAATGCGCATCCGCCGCCTACCCGCCCCGCTCCGCCGCCGCCTGGCCGATGTCGGTCCTGCGCAGGTCGGGCGCCGCGCTCGCGCAGGCATTGCGCGCGTTGGAGCGGGCGCATCGCCTGCGCAGCGACGCCCAACGCCTCCACGAGATGTCCGACGCCATGCTCTCCGACATCGGCGTGTCGCGCGGCGACATCGATCACGCGGTGCGCCACGGCTCGCTGCCGGGCGAGCGCGGGCGCCGCCCGGACGGGTGCGGAATTCACGCGCCGCGTTGAGGCGCGTGCGGAGGCCCCCCCGTCCGGACGGGAATGCGAGCAGAAACCCGGACGGGGGTCACTCCGCATGGCGGCGCCGGCTCGAGCGCTCTAAGTTCGTCGTCGCGGGATGTGCCACACGGCGCGTGCGACCCTCCCGCGACGATCGAAAAAGGACCTCGATGCTGCCGTCGGCCCACATACTCGTGGAAGATCCGTCGCTCGCGGACGCGCTCGACGCGTTCCTGGCGGCGCACGATTACGTGGTCGCGGCCCATGCCAGCGCGGACGACCTCCTGCGCGCGCCGCGCCCCATGCGCCCCGTCGCGGCGATTCTCGACATCTTCCTGTGGACCGCGCCCGCCCAGGCGCTGTCGCGCTGGCTCGGCCGACCGCTCTCGACGCCGGGCATCGTCGGGCTCTCGGCGCGCTCGGCGCACGAGACCGCCTCCCGCAGCGCGGCGCTCGCGGGCCTGCGCATCGTGCGCCTGCCCTTCGACGGGGCGATTCTGACGGCCGCGCTCGCGCAGCCGACGCCGGAACCCCGGATGCTTCGCGCGCGGGCCGGCTCAGGGCGAGCGCACTAGGAGCCCTCCCCTCTTCCACCACGGCAGACCGCCCCCGGCGCGGCCGACAGCTTGCGTGCGCCGGCTGCTGCGGCGACCCGGCGGTAATCGCATCGGGCTCCGGACGATGCGGGAGGATGCAATTCCTTGTCGAGCACGTCATCTTAGAATATGGCCATACTACGACCTTAGATACCTCATATTGTCGCATTGCCTGCACCTTTCGATGGCTTTAAACACAACCTGCCGCCAATGATCGGGCCGGTGCGGCGGCCCTCGAAGCACTCGGCCGTCGAACCAAGGAAGGAAAAGCTATGCAGAACGATCGCTACGTGAAGCCCGCCTTCGTCTCGATCCCGGTTGCGGGGTGCATGAGCTCGCTCACGGCTTCCGATCCCTGGGGCTGAGCAAGATCATCGTCGACGGGGTCAGGCCAACAGGCCTGACCCCACCGGGTTGAATTGGCAAGAATGGGAGTCTCGCGACATGAATACTGCGAAAACAGCTGCGCCTGTGCCCGTCTTCAGTCTGAACTTCCCCCTTTTCGCGAATTGGTACATTACCGGCAAGTGCAACCTCCGTTGCACTCACTGCTATTTGACGGACTACACGAAGGACGCACCTTTGGAGACCGTGCTGCGCATCATCGATTACGTTGCGAAGAACGGAATGCGCAATATGAGCTTTCTCGGCGGAGAGCCACTCGTCCGGCAGGATTTCGAACAAATCGTCGCCGCCTGCAAGTCGGCAGGAATGGGAACCAAGCTCGCAACCAATGGTGTCCTCATCGACGCGAAGCGAGCCGCCCGGCTGAAGGCCGCCGGCCTGGACAAGGCGCAGATCAGCCTGGAGGAACACTCGCCGGAACTGAGCGATCCCGTTCGCGGCGAAGGCACCTTCGACGCGGCGCTGGCGGGTATCGAGCTGTTGAAGCGCGAGGGGATCTGGACCGCCATCTCGCTGGTCCTCAGCCACCAGAACGTTCCCCACCTCGAGACGATCTACAGCCGAGCCGCCGAGGTGGGCGTTCGCCAACTCAAGCTCGCCGCATTCGTTCCCGTCGGCACGGGCCTGGCGGCGGCACCGGAATTCATGCTGACCGAGGCGGACGTCGAGGAGGTCAAGGCGCGCTTGCCCGCACTCCGGAAACGCTACCCGCACGTCGCATTGAATTCCGCGTTCAGCCCACGGCGAGAGCACCCGAAGGAGACCTGCGGCACGTTCGGCTGCGGCGCGGGGACCCATACGATCGTCATCAACAACGACCTGTCGATATCCGCCTGCGACCTCCTCACCGAGGAGGATCGCTCCAAGGAGCGGATCGAGGAGCCGGAAGACATCGGCCGGATCTGGCGGGAGCACGCGCTCTTTCGCAAATGGCGACGCGAGGCTCCGGGCTCGACGCGAACCGTCGGCGACTTCTCGCAGGTGCATGCGCAGGGCTGCCATGTCGCATTCTCGACCTACGGTCGGAACATGCTGGCGGAGCGATGAGCCAAACGCGTCTCCTGCTCGTCAGGCGGTACTATCTGGCCTGCGCGCTGACGCCCCTCGAAGCGGTCCTGGCGCCTGTCGTCGTCCTCTACTATGTCGACTTCCTGGACAAGAGCTTCGCGACCTATACGGCCTTCCTCTCGCTGATATTGGTCATGAATCTCGTGCTCGAAGTCCCGCTCGGCATGCTGTCGGACAGGATCGGCAGAGCCGCCGCGCTTCTCGTCGGGAACGCCGTGTCGATCGCGGCTCTCGCCGCCACCTTGTTCGTGTCCGCATCGTGGCAGCTGTTCGCGATCGCCGTAGCGCTGAGCTTCGGCCAGAGTCTGACGAGCGGAAATCTCCAATCGATCGCTTTCGAGGTCTTCTCTCGTGCAGGCGTGAGGGATCAGTTCGGGCGGTTCCTGGCGCGCAACGCGTCGATCACGATCCTCGCGTCGGCGGCGGCGGCGCTCGTGGGCGGCTTCTTGGCGGATCTGTCGCTGGCGCTGCCGATGCTCGCGGATATCGCGCTCGCTGCGGTGCGCTTGGGCATCGGAATCGTCGTCTTCGTGCTCCTCTGGGGAGCGGCATCCGGGGCGGAGCGTTCCTCGGCCGTGCCGTTGCGACCCGACCGCCTCGGAGCGCTCGCTCAGATCGTCGATGTCGTCGCGGTCGTCAGGCTGCCGAGCTTCTGGGCCGCGGCGTGCGCGGGCGCGATCTGCTTCGCCGTCCTGCGCGCGAGCCTGAACTTCTATCAGCCGTTCCTCGCGAGCAGGGATTGGAGCGGGAGCGAGATCGGTATCCTGTTCTCCGTCGCGATCGTCGCCTCGGCCCTCCTGTCGCGACTCCTGGTCCAGGACGGAAAGGAAGTGACGGCGCAGAGCACGGTGTGCGTCCTGATCGCCGCGCTCGTCGTCTCGGGCCTCTGCTTCGCGCTGGCGGATGTCGCGATCGGCTTCTTCCTCGTGGCATTCGCCCTCCACCAGATGACGCGGATCACGGTGCCGTCATTCGCGACCGGCGCGGAGCAGGCGTCGATGCCGGAAGGATATCCGCATCGGACGACCGCCGCATCGCTCTCGATGGCGCTCAGATCCGTCGTCGCGGTCGTCGCGATCAGCGTCTCGGGGCAGCTCGCCGCGCATATGGACCACGCGCTGACCCTCGCTGCCCTCAACATCGTCGGCGCGCTCCTCTGCGGCGCCGTTCTGTTGATGTTCTGGCGAAGCCAAAGGCCGAAAGGGGTGAAGTCATGATCCGGGTCCCGATGAGCGCCACCCTGTACCTCACCAATCATTGCCAGTACCGATGCGATCACTGCTTCCTCACCGATAGCGGAGCGTTGAATTCCTTCCATCTTCCGACTGCCGATGCACGCAAGGTCATCGACGACTTGTCCCGAAACAAGGTCTTGATGGTGGTGATCTCGGGTGGCGATCCTATGCTCCACCCGGATTTCATCGAGATCGTGAGATATACGCGATCGCGATCTCTCGTGCCGTTGATCGGCATCAACGCGCTCGAGTACGACGAGGAGCGCCTCGATGCTCTCCTCTCGATCGGCATCACCGACTTTCAGGTGAGCATCGACGCGGTCGCCGGTCACCTCCACGGCTCTCGGACCCTGGAGGATCACGAACCGGCGCTGCGCCGGATGACGACGAAGGGCTTCCGAGTCGCGGTCGCGGTCACGGTCCATTCCGGAAACGTCGACGGCTGTCCCGCTCTTGCCGCGCGACTCTTGGAGCTGGGCTGTGCAAGCCTGAAGATCTCGATGTGGCGGGAAACCGGGACGGGTCGGTCGAGGGGCCTGCGCCAGGTGACCGACGTCGAAGCGGCAGACCTGCGTCGGCGCCTGGTCGATATCGCCGGCGCGCGTTCGGACGCCTTGAGGTTCCCGGAGATGTACCAGGACGCGGACGGCGTCTGGCGCCTCGAGAGGTTGCCGCCCGAGCGTCTCGTGATCCGCGCGGACGGGACGATCGGATCGTCGGAGACCAGCCGGGCCATCGGTCGCATCGGCGACGGCGACGTCGTGCGTCTCTATCGCGAGACGAAGGCGAGGAGCGCGCAGGACGCGCGCACCCGCGTTCTCGGCCGCGCGATGGCGGAAGTGGGCGTCGGGCGCGTGTGGGACGTCCCCCGCTCCGCGCTGGGGGCGGGCGGCGCCGTCGCCGCGAGCGAGACCGAGCGCATCATCATGATCGCCGACGATCTTTCGCCGGCGGAGCGGCTGTTCACGGCGCTCCACGAGATCGGTCACCTGAAAGCGGGCACGCTGTCGCGGGAGCCGCGATCCACCCCACGTCGCGTCGAGATCGACGCCAACCTCGCGGCGATCGAGACGCTCGCCGAGATCATCCCGGCGCGTTTCGCGGAAAAACTACGCCTGATCGCCCGCTCCGACGATGAAGACGCCCTGTTTCGAGAGATTCGCCACAAGCTCGACGAGCAGATCGCGACGCTGGAGCACGCACCGACCTGATGGAAGCAGGGCGAAGTCTTCGTTTCCGAGCATCGTCCCGCCCGCCGACCGGCATCCTTCGGCGGAATGGTGCTCCCAACACGAGAGGATCGAGAGCATGAAGTACAGAATCGCCTCCCACGTCGTGATCCGCGAAGACGAGGGCGTGGCTTTCGACTCGCAGAGATTCGTCGTCCACAAGCTCAACGAGACGGCGATGAGGATCGTCGCCGAGATCGTCGCCGAAGCGAAATCCGTCGACGCATTGTCGAGCGCGTTGCCCGACATTCCCCAAGACGACGTCGGCGAGTTCCTCGCCGCCGCGGCTTCGGCGGGCTTCGTGAGCGCGCAGGACGACGGAGCCGATGGTGGCGAGGGAGCCGCTGCGGCCCGTTGAACCGACCGGGCGCCTCGACTATCGCGATCGGGCGGCCGCGACCTGCGCGCGCATGAAGGCGAGCGCGTCGCGGGCGAGGCCGAGCTCGTCTTCGAACATCCGGCGCCAGATCCGCGTCGCGGCGGCGAGGTCGGGCAGCGCGAGCCCGAAGGCTTCGACGACGAGCGGGCCGTCGTAGCCCGCCTGCGCGAGCGCGTCGAAGGTCTCGCGCCAGCGCACCTGGCCGAGGCCGGGGGTCGAGCGGTCGTTCTCGGAAATGTGGACGAGGGTAATCGCGCCCGCATGGGCGCGGATCGCCGCCCCGGGGTCCTTCTCCTCGATATGCGCGTGGAACGTGTCGTAGAGGATGCCCGCGTCCGAGCCGATCGCCGCGACGTAATCCGCGGCGGAGGCGACGTCGTTCAACAGATGGCACTCGAAGCGGTTGAGCGGCTCGATCGCGAGCCGCACCCCGTTCGCGCGACCGTGCGCGGCGGCCTCGGCGACCGCCTCGACGCTCCAGGCCCGCTCGTCCCCGGTGGGCGGCTGCCCGGTGAAGGCGCCGATCGCCGAGTGGAGCGGCCCCGACAGGCTCGGCGCGCCCATCGCAGCCGCGCAATCGATCATGCCGCGCAGAGCCGCGACGCCCGCGCGCCGCACCTCCCGATCGGACGAGGCGACGTTCTGCCCTTCGTTGAGCGCCGAGACCGCGAGCGGCGCGAGCCCGAGCGCGCGGATCTCCTCGCCGAGCCGCGCATAGGCCTGCGGGTCGGCGTGGTCGAAGACCGGCACCTCGACGAGGTCGTAGCCCATCTCGGCGAGGCCTGAGAGGATCGGCCGGTGCTCGGGGCCGACCCGCGTCGTCCAGAGGAGGAGGTTCATCCCGAAGCGCATGGTGGGGCCTCTCAGCGGTAGAGGAGATCGCGCAGAGCGAGCGAGATGCCCGGCACGAGCGCGATCGCGACGAGGCAGGCGGTCACCACGCCGATGAAGGCGATGGTGGGCGCGATGATCTTCTGCACCGGCAGCTTGGCCACCGCGCAGGCGGCGAACAGGTTGAGCCCGAAGGGCGGCGTGATGAAGCCGATGGCGAGGGTGACGATCATCACGAGCCCGAAATGGACGGGATCGATGCCGAGCGCGATCGCCACCGGAACGAGGATCGGCGCGAGCACGATGATCGCGGCCGCCGCCTCGATGAACATGCCGACGAGGAGGAGGACGGCGATCACCACGAACAGGAAGGCCTGCGGCGAGGTGAAGTTCGCGACGAGCCAATTCCCGATCGCCATCGGCACCCCCTCGCGCGTGATGATGAAGGCGAACAGCCCCGCCCAGGCGATGATGAACATGATGATCACCGACGAGATCACCGAGCGCTCGAGGATCGGCAGGAGGTCGCGCCAGCGCAATTCGCGATAGACGAAGATCCCCACCACGAGCGCGTAGGCGACCGCGACGGCGGAGGCTTCCGTCGGCGTGAACACGCCGCCATAGATGCCGCCGAGGACGACGACCGGCATCAGCAGCGCGAAGAAGGCGCGGCGGAAGGCCGGCCACGGCTCCAGCCCGGAGGCCGCGTCCGCCTTGCCGTGGCCGGTGACCCGCGCCCAGATCAGCACGTAGGCGATGAGCGCCCCGCCGATCAGGAGCCCCGGCCCGAAGCCTGCGATGAACAATTCCCCGATCGAGACGTCGGCCGAGACGCCGTAGAGGATGAGCGGGATCGAGGGCGGGATGACGATGCCGAGCTCGGCCGAGGTCGCCTGCAGCGAGGCCGCCCACGGCCGCGGATAGCCCGCCGCCACGAGGGCGGGGATCATGATCGCACCGATGGCGAAGGTCGTCGCCGTCGAGGAGCCGGAGACCGCGGCGAACAGCATGCAGGTGACGACGCAGGTCGCCGCGAGCCCGCCCTGGGTGTTGCCGACGATGACGCGCGCGAAATCGACGAGGCGGCGCGAGATGCCGCCCGTGTTCATCAGGTTTCCGGCGAGGATGAAGAACGGGATCGCGACGAGCGGGAACTTGTTGAGCGAGACGTAGAGCTGCTGCCCGATGATCACCGGATTGATCGCGCCCATCACCTGGATGCCGAAGATCGCCGCGAGCGCGATGGCGACCGCGATCGGCACGCTCAGGACGAAGAGCGTGCACATCACCACGATCAGCGAATGCGCGACCATGGCTCAGCCCTCCCCGCTCGTCTCGGAGGGCGGCGGATCGAGATGGTGCGCGATCGCCGCGATCGCCGCGAAGACCGCGCCGACGGGGATCGCCGCGAAGGCGTAGAGCATCGAGATGCCGAGCGTCGGGTGGATGTTGTTCTGCGCGCGGGCCGCCATCGCCCAGCCGTACCAGAACATGTGGCCGAGCACCGTGAGGATCGCGAGGAGGATGGTCCAGCGCAGGAGCGTCGCGAAGCGGCCCCTGGCGAAGGTGACGAGGATGTCGATCGAGACGAGCGCGCCCTTCCGGAAGGTGATCGCGAGCCCGAGATAGACCATGTAGATGATCGACAATTGCAGCACCGGCTCCGACCAGGCGATCGGCTGGCGGATCACGTAACGCATGAGGATCTGATAGCAGGCGAGCCCCGCCGCGAGCGCGAGCGCCGCGCAGGCGAGCAGCGTCACGAGCCGCGTGGCCAGGCGCTCGATCGTCAGGAATCCGCGGCGGAGATGGCTCGTCATGCGGCGGCTCTTCGCGAGGCTCGGCGGCGGGGACGGCGGGCCGCAACGCGACCCGCCGCCGCTCTCTGCGCGTCAGCGGAAATCGCGGATGCGCGCGATGTTCTCCTCGCCGAATTGCTGGCCGAACTCCGCGTAAGCCGGCGCGAGCGCCTCGACGAAGCCCTCCTGGTCGAAGCTCTCGGTGATGGTCATGCCGCGCTCGCGCAGCGTGTCGAGAGCGGCTTCGTCCTGCGCGTCGGTCGCCTCGCGCATCACGGGGATCGACTCGCGGGCCGCCTCGCGCAGCAGCGTGCGATCCTCCTCGGAGAGGCCGTCGTAGACGTCCTTCGAGACGAGGAAGAGCGCGGAGGCCATCAGGTGGCCGGTGAGGGTGAGGTCGCTCTGCACCTCGTAGAAGCGGCTCGCGACATGGATCGAGAGCGGCTGCTCGTTGGCGTCGACGACGCCCGTCTGCAGCGCCGCGTAGAGCTCGTTGAAGCCCACCACGGTCGGCTGGAAGCCGAGCGCGCGATAGGCGGCGAGGTGGATCGGGTTGTCCTGCGAGCGCAGCTTGACGCCCTCGACCGCCTGGACGGTGTCGAGCGGGCGCGGCCCCGTCATGTGCCGGAAGCCGATGTCGCCGAAGGCGAGCCCGACGAGGTCGCGCGCCTCCATCGCCGCGAGGAGCTCGTCGCCGATGTCCCCGTCGAGCACCGCGCGGGCATGCTCGAGATCGCGGAACAGGAAGGGGATGTCGAGGATGCGCATCTCCGGCACGAACGGCCCGAGCGCGGCCGAGGAGGTCACCACCATGTCGATCGTGCCGATCTGCGCGCCCTCGATCATGTCGCGCTCGTTGCCGAGAGCGCCCGAGGGGAAGACCTCGACGGCGAGCCGCCCGTCGCTGCGCTCGGCGACGAGCCCGGCAAAGTGCTCGGCGGCGAGATGGTAGGGCGAGCTCGTCGAAATGTTGTGGCCGAGCCGCAGCGTCTGCTGGGCCTGAGCGGCCGGGACCGTCACGAGGATCGCGGCCGCCGCCGCGGCGAGGCTCGCGAGGAAACGAGAATTCATGGCGTTCTCTCCCTTGTCTCTCGGTTTGTCGTTTCTGGTTCTCCCCCACCGGACGGCGTGTCGAACCCGGCCGGTCGTACACCTGTGACGCGTCGTTTCCGCGGGATCTCAGCGTTCATCGAGATCTCGACGGTCTCCCCTCCCCCTTGGGGGAGGGGCCGGGGGTGGGGGTCGTGCAGGATCGAGCGATCGAGATCATCCTGCACGACCCCCATCCGTCTCCGGCCGGCTATCGCCGCCCGGAGCCACCTTCCCCCAGGGGGGAAGGACAAGAGCCGCACCCGCCTGCCGCAGAGCCCTCCCCTCGCCGCTCTCGCGCCGTCACGGCGCGAGTTCGACGAAGGTGGCGCCGGCGCGGGAGGAGCGCAGGCAGGCGTCGATGAAGGCCATGCCTTCGAGCCCGTCGGCGATGTCGGGGAGCAGGCTCTCCCCTCCCCCGCCGCCGGCGCGATGCGCGCGGATCGCCTGCGCGGCCTCCGCGTAGAGCGTCGCGAAGGCTTCGAGATAGCCCTCCGGATGCCCGGCCGGCAGGCGCGTCGCGGCAGCTGCCGCATCGAGCGCGCCCGGACCGCCGCGGGTGAGGCGCTGCGTCGGCGCGCCCCGCGGTGTGTGCCAGAGCACGTTCGGCTCCTCCTGCGCCCAGGCGAGCCCGCCCTCCTCGCCGAAGACGCGCAGGCGCAGACCGTTCTCGCAGCCGACCGCGACCTGGCTCGCCCAGAGCGCGCCGCGCGCGCCGCCGCGAAAGCGCAGGAGGACGCGCACGTCGTCGTCGACCCGCCGGCCCGGCACGAAGGCGGTGAGCTCGGCGGCGAGCGCCTCGGTCTCGAGCCCCGTGACGAAGCGGGCGAGATGGTAGGCGTGGGTGCCGATGTCGCCGAGCGCGCCCGCGCCGCCGGTGCGCGCGGGGTCGGTGCGCCAATCGGCCTGCTTCGAATGGCTCTCGGCCGCGAGCCAATCCTGCGCGTACTCGACCTGGACGAGCCGCAGCCGCCCGAGCCGCCCCTCGCGGATCATCTGCCGCGCCTGGCGGACCATGGGATAGCCCGAATAATTGTGGGTGAGGACGAACAGAGCCTCGCTCGCGCGTGCCGCCTCCACGAGCCCGCGCGCCTCCTCGACGCTCGTGCAGAGCGGCTTGTCGCAGATCACGTGAATGCCGCGGGCGAGGAAGGCGCGGGCCGGCGCGGCGTGGAGGTGGTTCGGCGTGACGATCGCCACCGCCTCGATGCCGTCCGCGCGCGCCGCCTCGGCCTGCGCCATCGCTTCGAAATCGTCGTAGATGCGATCCTCCGCGAGGCCGAGATCGCGGCCCGAGGCGCGGGCGCGCTCCGGGTCCGACGACAGCGCGCCGGCCACAAGCGTGAAGGCGCCGTCGAGCCGCGCGGCGATCCGGTGGACGGCGCCGATGAAGGCGCCGCGCCCGCCGCCGACCATGCCGAGACGAAGGGGCCGAGAATTGCTCATCGCCTCACCTCTCGATGCCGAGGATGCGGCGGTTGGCGGCGGGGTCGCCGCCGCCGGCGAAATCGTCGAAGGCGCGCTCGGTCACGCGGATGATGTGATCGCGCACGAAGCGCGCCCCCTCGCGCGCGCCGTCCTCCGGGTGCTTGAGCGCGCATTCCCACTCGACGACCGCCCAGCCGTCGAAATCCTGCGCCGCGAGCTTCGAGAACACCGCGCCGAAATCGACCTGCCCGTCGCCGAGCGAGCGGAAGCGGCCCGCGCGGTCGACCCAGGACTGGTAGCCGCCATAGACGCCCTGGCGGCCCGTCGGGTTCAGCTCCGCGTCCTTGACGTGGAACATGCGGATTCGCTCGGCATAGATGTCGAGATTGGCGAGATAATCGAGGTGCTGGAGCACGTAGTGCGACGGGTCGTAGAGCATGTTCGCGCGCGCATGCCCGCCCACCCGCTCGAGGAACATCTCGAAGGTGATCCCGTCGTGCAGGTCCTCGCCGGGATGAATCTCGAAGCACAGGTCGATTCCGTGCTCGTCGGCGAGGTCGAGGAGCGGGCGCCAGCGGCGCGCGAGCTCGTCGAAGGCCTCCTCGATCAGGCCCGCCGGGCGCTGCGGCCAGGGATAGACATAGGGCCAGGCGAGCGCGCCGGAGAAGGTCGCGAGCGCGTTGCAGCCGAGATTGCGCGAGGCGCGGATCGCCTTCTCCACCCGCCCGACCGCCCAGGCCTGGCGCGCGGCCGGGTCGCCGTGGACGGCGGGCGGCGCGAAGGCGTCGAACATCCTGTCGTAGGCGGGGTGGACCGCGACGAGCTGGCCCTGCAGATGGGCCGACAATTCGGTGACCTCGACGCCGTTCTCGCGGGCGACGCCGGCCCATTCCTCGCAATAATCGCGGCTGTCGGCGGCGCGGTCGAGATCGAGGAGGCGCGCGTCCCAGGTCGGCACCTGCACCCCGACATAGCCGCATTCGGCCGCCCAGGCGGTGATGCTCGGCCAATCGTCGAACGGATGCGCGTCGCCGACGAACTGCGCCAGGAACAGAGCGGGCCCTTTGAGCGTCCGCATGGTTCGGCTCCTCCCCAGGAGACGGGAGTTTCCATGTCGCGCCTGTGGAAAGAAGCGCGCTGGAAACGATTACAGAGGATGATATCCGACTTGTAACCGATTACAAGAGCCTTGTGGCATGCGGGGAGACGGATCGGGGATGAGGGGTCGCAGCGCCAAGATCGTGGACGTGGCGCGCGTCGCCGGGGTGTCGGTGGCGACGGTCAGCCGCGCTTTGTCGACGCCCGAGATCGTCTCCGCGGAGACCCGCGCGCTCGTCCTCGCCGCGGTGAGCGAGACCGGCTACACGATCAACCAGGCGGCGCGAAACTTGCGCCGTCGCCAGACGATGAGCGTCGTCGCGCTGGTGCCGAACCTGTCGAACCCCTTCTTCTCGCAGATCCTCTCGGGCATCGCCGGCGTTCTCGCGCCGGCGGGATACAATCTCCTCGTCGTCGACACGAAGGCGCCCGGCGCCGATCCCCACCTCGTCCTGAGGCTCGACCGCAGCCGCGCGGACGGGCTCATCGTGTTCGACGGGCTCGTGCCTGCGGCCGATCTCGAGCCCGACGGCGAGCGCCCGCCGGTCATCATGGCCTGCGAATGGATCGACGGGCTCGACCTGCCCTCGATCCGCGTCGACAACGAGGGCGGCGCGCGGCTCGCGATCGATCACCTCGTCGGGCTCGGCCACCGCGCAATCGGCCACGTCGCGGGCCCCGCCGGCAACATCCTCGCGCGCAGCCGCGCGGAGGCGACGCGCGCGGCGCTGCGCGCGCACGGCCTGCCGGTGCGGCCGGACTGGCATTTCGACGGCGATTTCTCCCTCGAGGCCGGGCGGCGCGCGGCGCTCGCCTGGCTCGCGCTCGAGGAGCGGCCGACGGCGATCTTCTGCGCGAGCGACGAGATGGCCTGCGGCTTCATCGGCGAGATCCAGACGCGCGGCCTCGTGGTGCCCCGCGACGTCTCGGTGGTCGGCTTCGACGACATCGAGATCGTCGCCCACATCACGCCCGCGCTCACCACCGTGCGCCAGCCCCGCCGCGCCATCGGAGAGGCGGCGGCGCGCGATCTCCTGCGCCTCGTCGAGCAGCGCACGCCCGCGCCGGCCCCCGCCGGGGAGTCCGCGCCGCACGCGACGATCCTGCCGGTGGAGCTGATCGCCCGCGCGAGCACCGGCGCGGTGGGCTAGGCGACGGCGGCCCTACTCCTTCCCCTGAGACTGAGAGCCTGTGAGTCTTTCGGAGGTTGTCATCCCGGGCCGCGAAGCGGACCCGGGACCCATATCCGCGACGATCGTCCGAGCGCGCATGCCGCGCTCGCTGCGCGACCGAGCGAGGTCCGCGAAACGCAGCCTACAGGCTGCGACTGAGACGTCGTGGATATGGGTCCCGGATCGCCTTCGGCGTCCGGGATGACACCGCAACGAAAGATTTTCAGACTCCGAGCGGAAGGACGGCGTCGGCCGCGCATCATATCGGCGCGGCGGCGGGGAGCGCGGTCGCTCCCCTGCCGATCAACCCTCGCGGCTCTCCGCCGACGACTCGTCCAACCCCTCGTCCACCCCCTCCTCCGCCTCCGCGACGGCCGGCGCCGCGAGCTGGGCGGGGGGCGGCTGGGTCGCGCCCTCCTCGAGCTTGGGCCCGACATTCCGGTCGAGATAGGTGCCGACCGCGCCCATCAGCTCGTCGACCTTGCCGTCGAAGAAGTGGTTCGCGCCCTCGATCACCGCGTGCTCGATCTGGATGCCCTTCTGGGTCTTCACCTTCTCGATGACGCTCATCACCTCGCGGACGGGGGCGACGCGATCCTCCGATCCGTGGACGAACAGACCCGAGGACGGGCACGGCGCCAGGAAGGAGAAGTCGTAGCGGTTCGCCATCGCCGCGATCGAGACGAAGCCCTCGATCTCGGGGCGGCGCATCAGGAGCTGCATGCCGATCCAGGCGCCGAAGGAGACGCCGGCGATCCAGCAGGCGCGCGCGTCCGGGTTCACGGATTGCGCCCAGTCGAGCGCGGCGGCGGCGTCCGAGAGCTCGCCGGAGCCGTGGTCGAAGGCGCCCTGCGAGCGGCCGACCCCGCGAAAATTGAAGCGCAGCACCGAAAATCCGCGCTGCACGAAATCGTAGTAGAGGTTGTAGACGATCTGGTTGTTCATCGTCCCGCCGAATTGCGGGTGGGGATGCAGAACGATCGCGATCGGCGCCCCCTTCTTCTTCGAGGGCTGGTAGCGCCCCTCGAGCCGTCCGGCGGGGCCGGCGAAGATCACCTCAGGCATGCATCGTCCTCTCGTCGCGAAAG
The DNA here is from genome assembly GCF_046292825.1 of Salinarimonas sp. Taxonomy (GTDB): domain Bacteria; phylum Pseudomonadota; class Alphaproteobacteria; order Rhizobiales; family Beijerinckiaceae; genus Salinarimonas. The sequence continues at coordinate 41,548 of NZ_JBKBQG010000029.1, forward strand.
ACGCGTCGGGCTCGTTCGCGTGCGCATGGCACACGCCGTCATTGTCGCACGCGGCGAGAGCGCGCGCGCTGCGGAGGGTCAAATCGCGACGGAGCGCTTGACTCCACGCGGGTGGCCTCCCTAAATCCGGTCTTAGAATAATTCTAACCGCTTAGAACCGTTCTAAGTCCGGCGCCGATCGGACGGTCCGCTCGGACCCGACCGATGTGGTGAGGTGCCTGTAGCACGGCAAGCGGGGTGGCGTGCAAGGTTTTCGTGTGGTTTCGCGCATGTGTGCGGGGTCGCGAGCGAGGAGAGGACGACGAGGACCGATGGTGGAGGCGAGCCGCGCCTATCTCGACTACAACGCCACCGCTCCGCTTCGCGCGGAAGCGGCGTCGGCGCTCGTCGAGGCGCTCGGCGCGTGCGGCAACGCCTCCTCGGTCCACGCGGAAGGCCGCGCTGCCCGCGGGCGGATCGAGGCGGCGCGCGAGGCCGTCGCCGCTCTGGTCGGCGCCGATCCGAAGGGCGTGATCTTCACGAGCGGCGGCTCGGAGGCGAACGCGCTCGCCCTCTCCCCCGGCTTCCATCGCCCGGGCGAGCGGGCGCCGGAGGTGCTTCTCGTCTCGGCAGGCGAGCATCCTTGCGTGCTCGAAGGCCATCGCTTTCCGGACGGCGCCGTCGCGGTGCTGCCGCTCGATTCGCGCGGTGTCGTCGATCTCGACGCGCTCGCCGCGCGCCTCGCCGCCATCGCACCGCGCCGCGCGCTCGTGTCGATCCAGGCGGCGAACAACGAGACGGGCGTGATCCAGCCCATCGCCGAGGCCGCCGCGATCGCCCGCGTCCACGGCGCGACGATCCATTGCGACGCCGTCCAGGCGCCCGGCCGGATCGCGGTCGACATGGCGGCGCTCGGCCTCGATGCGCTGAGCCTCTCCGCCCACAAGATCGGCGGGCCGCAGGGCGTGGGTGCGCTCGTTCTCGCCGACGATTCGATCCGCCTCGATCGGCTCGTGCGCGGCGGCGGCCAGGAGCGCGGGCGGCGCGCGGGGACCGAGCCCGTCGCGGCCATCAGCGGTTTCGGGGCCGCCGCGCGCGCCCTTCTCGCACAGGGAGAGGGCGAGATCGCACGCATTCTCGGCTTGCGCGACCGCCTCGAGGCCGCCATCCGGAACCACGCGCCGCAGGCTTTCGTCTTCGGAGACGGCGCCGCGCGGCTGCCGAACACGGTCGCCTTCGCCGTGCCCGGCCTGAGGGCCGAGATCGCGCTGATCGATTTCGACCTGAAGGGCGTCGCCCTCTCGTCGGGATCGGCCTGCTCGTCGGGCAAGGTGAAGGCGTCCCACGTGCTCGCGGCGATGGGGGTCGAGCCCGCGCTCGCCGCCTGCGCGCTGCGGGCGAGCCTCGGCCATGCGTCGACGGAAGCCGATGTGATCCGTTTCGCATCGGCGCTCGAAGATCTGATGCGCCGGCGCGACAGAGGTGCCCGCGCCGCCTGAGGCGCCGTGGTTCATGTGTATACGAAACCGTTCCACGGTCCTTGAAACCGTGAGAGGAGGGATCCGATGCCTGCCGTTCAAGAGACGATCGATCGCGTCAAGGCCATCGACGTCGACCAGTACAAGTACGGCTTCGAGACCATCGTCGAGGTCGACAAGGCGCCCAAGGGCCTCAACGAGGACGTCATCCGCTTCATCTCGGCCAAGAAGGACGAGCCGGAATGGATGCTGGCCTGGCGGCTCGATGCCTACAAGCGCTGGCTGACGATGCAGGAGCCGAACTGGGCGCGGGTCTCCTACGACAAGATCGACTACAACGACATCTATTACTACGCCGCGCCGAAGCTGAACGCGGCGCCGAAATCGCTCGACGAGGTCGATCCCGAGATCCTCAAGACCTACGAGAAGCTCGGCATTCCGCTTCGCGAGCAGGAGATCCTCGCGGGCGTCGCGCCGGAGAACCGCGTCGCGGTCGACGCCGTGTTCGATTCGGTCTCGGTCGCGACCACCTTCCGCAAGGAACTCGCCGAGGCGGGGGTGATCTTCTGCTCGATCTCGGAGGCGATCCGCGAATATCCCGAGCTCGTGAAAAAGTACCTCGCAACCGTCGTGCCGGTGACGGACAATTTCTTCGCGACGCTCAATTGCGCCGTCTTCACGGACGGGACGTTCGTCTACGTGCCGCCGGGCGTGCGCTGCCCGATGGAGCTGTCGACCTACTTCCGCATCAACGAGAAGAACACCGGCCAGTTCGAGCGCACGCTGATCATCGCCGACAAGGGCTCCTATGTCAGCTATCTCGAGGGCTGCACGGCGCCGCAGCGCGACGAGAACCAGCTGCACGCGGCGGTCGTCGAGCTGATCGCGCTGGACGACGCCGAGATCAAGTACTCGACCGTGCAGAACTGGTATCCCGGCGACGCCAACGGTAAGGGCGGCATCTACAATTTCGTGACGAAGCGTGGCGATTGCCGGGGCAAGAACTCGGTCATCACCTGGACCCAGGTCGAGACCGGCTCGGCGATCACCTGGAAATACCCGTCCTGCATCCTGCGGGGCGACGGCTCGCGCGGCGAGTTCTACTCGATCGCGGTGTCGAACGGCATGCAGCAGGTCGATTCCGGCACGAAGATGATCCATCTCGGCAAGAACACGACGAGCCGGATCATCTCGAAGGGCATCTCGGCCGGACGCTCGCAGAACACCTATCGCGGCCTCGTCTCCGCCCATCGCAAGGCGTCGGGCGCGCGCAACTTCACCAATTGCGATTCGCTCCTCATCGGCGACCAGTGCGGCGCGCATACCGTGCCCTATATCGAGAGCAAGAACGCGTCCGCCGTGTTCGAGCACGAGGCGACGACCTCCAAGATCTCCGAGGACCAGCTGTTCTACTGCATGCAGCGCGGGCTCGACGAGGAGGAGGCGGTGGCGCTCATCGTCAACGGCTTCGTCAAGGACGTCATCCAGAAGCTGCCGATGGAATTCGCCGTCGAGGCGCAGAAGCTGATCTCGATCTCGCTGGAAGGCTCGGTGGGCTGAGGCGCGCGCGGCGAGAGCCGCGCCCGCCCGCCACCCCACCCGTGGTAATAGAACCAACCGACCGGCAACCAC
>NZ_JBKBQG010000029.1:44646-50189 GCF_046292825.1 Salinarimonas sp.
GGGGGGGGGGGCGGGGGGGCGCCCGCGCGCCGCCCCCCCCCCCCCCGACCGCCTCCCCTCCTTTGGAATTCGAACGAACGGACGTGAAACCCATGCTCGAAATCAAGAACCTCGTCGCCGAGATCGAGGGCAAGCGCATCCTCGACGGGCTCAACCTCACCATCCACGATGGGGAAGTCGCCGCCATCATGGGGCCGAACGGCTCCGGCAAGTCGACGCTCTCCTACATCGTCGCCGGCAAGGAGGATTACGAGATCCTCGACGGCGAGATCCTGCTCAACGGCGAGAACATCCTCGAGATGGAGCCCTCCGAGCGCGCCGCCAAGGGCGTGTTCCTGGCCTTCCAATACCCGCTCGAGATCCCCGGCGTCGCGACGATGACCTTCCTCAAGGCCGCGCTCAACGCCCAGCGCCGCGCCCGCGAGGAGAGCGAGCTGACGACCCCCGATTTCATCAAGGCGGTGAACGCGGCGGCCGAGAAGCTCGAGATTCCGAAGGACATGCTCAAGCGCGCGCTCAATGTCGGCTTCTCCGGCGGCGAGAAGAAGCGCATGGAGATCCTGCAGATGGCGCTCCTGCAGCCGTCCTTCTGCATCCTCGACGAGACGGATTCGGGGCTCGACATCGACGCTTTGCGCATCGTCTCCGAGGGCGTGAACGCGCTGCGGGCGGACAACCGCTCGTTCCTCGTGATCACGCACTATCAGCGCCTCCTGCAATACATCGTGCCGGATACCGTCCACGTGATGGCCAACGGCAAGATCATGCGCTCGGGCGACAAGACGCTCGCCGAGGAGCTCGAGGCGAACGGCTACGCCGATTACAAGGCCCAGGAGGCCGCGTGATGGCCGTCGCGATGATGAAGACCCCCGCCGAGACGGCGCTCGCGGAGCTCTTCGAGCGCTCGAAGAGCCTGCTGCCGGGCGATGCGCGCTCGCGCGAGGACGCCTTCCACCGCTTCGCCGCCGCCGGGCTCCCGCATCGGCGCGTCGAGGAGTGGAAGTACACCGACCTGCGCGCGAACATGCGCGACGCGGCTCCGCTCGCGCCGGTCCCGAGCGCGGAGACGACCCGCACCGCGCTCGCCTCCCCCACCCTCTTCGCAGGGCTCGAGCCCGCGACGATCGCCTTCGTCGACGGCCATCTCGCGCATCGCGACGCGATGCCCGACGGCGTCACGGCCGTGCCGCTCGTCGAGGCGCTGACGAGCGGCCATCCGCTCCTCGCCAGGCTCGGCGCGATCGAGGCCGCGTCCGGCAACGCGGCCTATGCGCTCAACGCGGCGTTCTTCACGGACGGCGTGGTGCTGCACGTGACGGGCGCGGTCGCGCGCCCGGTGGCGTTGCGCTTCGCGATCACCGGCACGAAGGCGGTCTCGACCGCGACGCGCGTGCTCATCGTGGCGGAGGCGGACACGGCCTTCACGCTCCTCGAGACGCACGAGAGCGAGAACGGCGTCGTCCACCAGCCGAACAACGTGGTCGAGTTCGTGGTGGGCGATCGCGCGAAGCTCGCCCATGTGCGCGTCGACGGGCTCGGCGACGGGGCGCTCGCGCTCTCGACGATCACGGCGCATCTCGGCGAGAAGACCGAGTTCGGCACGCGCAACCTCGTCGTCGGCTCGGCGCTGTCGCGCCATCAGGTCTACATGACCTTCGCGGGTTCGCACGCCAAGGGCGCGATCCGCGGCGCGACCATGCTCAAGGGCGACCAGCACGCCGACACGACGCTCGTCGTCGACCATCGCGGCACGGATTGCGAGAGCCGCGAGCTGTTCAAGACAGCGATCGACGGGCGCGCCACCGGCGTGTTCCAGGGCAAGATCATCGTCGCGCCGGGCGCCCAGAAGACCGACGGCAAGATGATGTCGGCCTGCGTGCTCCTCTCGGAAGAGGGCACGATGAACAACAAGCCCGAGCTCGAGATCTTCGCCGACGACGTGCTCTGCGCCCATGGCGCCACCTGCGGCGCGCTCGACGACGACCTGCTCTTCTACCTCATGGCCCGCGGCCTGCCGCGGCCGGAAGCGGAGGCGCTCCTCATCGAGAGCTTCCTCGGCGAGGCGATGGAGGAGGGTCTCGAGGACGAGGCTCTGCTCGAGGCCCTGATGGGCATCGTCCAGGGCTGGCTCGCCGCGCGCGGCTGAGCCTCTTTCTCCCGTGCGGACGGCACTCTCGCCGCCCGCACGCCACACCCGCCGAGTGCGGGCACGGAGGATCACCATGAACGCGCCTCTCGGTCGCGCCACCGCCTACGACGTCGAGGCCGTGCGCCGCGAATTCCCGATCCTGTCGCAAGAGGTCTACGGCCGCCCGCTCGTCTATCTCGACAGCGCCGCCTCGGCCCAGAAGCCGCGCGCGGTGATCGACGCGATGACCCGCACGATGGAGACGCGCTACGCCAACGTCCATCGCGGGCTGCATTTCATGGCGAACGCCGCGACCGAGGATTACGAGGCCGCGCGCGACACCGTGCGCGAATTCCTCAATGCCGGCTCGCGCGAGGAGATCGTCTTCACGCGCAACGCGACGGAAGCCTACAACATCGTGGCCTCCTCCTTCGGTCTGATGGGCGGCGAGCACGGGATCGGCGAGGGCGACGAGATCATCCTCTCGATCATGGAGCATCATTCCAACATCGTGCCCTGGCACTTCCTGCGCGAGCGCAAGGGCGCGGTGATCAAGTGGGTGCCGGTGAGCGACGACGGCGAGTTCCTCTTCGAGGAATACGAGAAGCTGTTCTCGCCGCGCACCAAGATGGTCGCCATCACGCACATGTCCAACATGCTCGGCACGATCACGCCGATGAAGGACATCATCCGCGTGGCGCATGCGCATGGCGTGCCGGTCCTCGTCGACGGGGCGCAGAGCGCGGTGCACATGCCCGTCGACGTTCGCGATCTCGACGCCGATTTCTTCGTCTTCACCGGCCACAAGGCCTATGGCCCGACCGGCATCGGCGTTCTCTACGGCAGGTCGGAATGGCTCAACCGCATGCCGCCCTTCGAGGGCGGCGGCGAGATGATCTCCGAGGTCACGCCCGAGCGCGTCACCTATCTCGACGCGCCCCACCGCTTCGAGGCCGGCACGCCGCAGATCGTCGAGGCGATCGGGCTCGGCGCGGCTTTGCGCTTCATGATGGATCTCGGCCGCGACCGGATCGCCGCGCACGAGGCGGACCTGCGCGACTACGCCCACGAGCGGCTCGGCGCCATGAACGCGCTGCGCATCTTCGGGCGCGCGCGCGAGAAGGGCGCGATCCTCTCCTTCGAGCTGAAGGGCGCGCACGCGCACGACGTCGCCACCATCATCGATCGGCAGGGCATCGCGGTCCGCGCCGGCACGCATTGCGCGCAGCCTCTGCTGCAGCGCTTCGGCGTGACCGCGACATGCCGCGCCTCCTTCGCCCTCTACAACACGCGCGCCGAAGTCGATATGTTGGCGGATGCGCTGCGCAAGGCCGAGACCCTGTTCGGCTGACCCGGAGTTTCAGGATGAGCGACGTGCCTTCCCCCGCCACACCCCCTGCCGAGCCGCAGGTCGCCGCCGGCGGTCTGCCCCCGGAGGAGATCGATCGCCTGACCGACGACATCGTCGCCGCGCTCAAGACGGTCTACGACCCCGAGATCCCCTCCGACATCTACGAGCTCGGCCTCATCTACCGCGTGGAGATCTCGGACGACCGGAAGGTGACGATCGACATGACGCTCACCTCCCCGGGCTGCCCCGTCGCGGGCGAGATGCCGGGCTGGGTCGAGAACGCGGTCAACGCGGTCGAGGGCGTCCAGGCGACCGAGGTCAACATCGTGTTCGACCCGCCATGGGACCAGAGCCGCATGTCCGACGAGGCCCGCGTCGCGCTCGACATGTGGTGAGGGGGGCGCCCCTCACCCCCGCAGCACCGTCGTGATCGTCCGCCCGTCGCGGTGGATGACGAGCTCCCAGGCGCCCCGGCCGCGGGAGAGCGCCGGCTCGACCTCGTCGCTCGCGCCGATGCGCACGCGGTTGATCTCGAGGAGGATGTCGCCGGGCCGGAAGCCGTAGCGCGCCGCGATCGAGCGCGGGGGCACCTCGAGCACGACGACGGCGCCGGCGCGCTCGAACAGGCGCAGCTCGTCGGCCACCGCCGGGTTGAGGTTGACGACCGTCGCCCCGTCGAGCGGCGAGCGGGCGGAGACCGAGACCGGGCGGCGCGCGGGCGTCTCGGGCGGCGGCATCAGGCGGACCTCGAGCTCGGCGTCGCGGCCGTCGCGCAGCACCCGAAACCGCGTCGTGCCCTCGATGCCGGCCAGCGCGAAGCGGTAGCCGAAGGCCTCGGTGTCGTCGACGGGCGCGCCGTCGACCGCGACGATCACGTCCCCGCGCCGCAGCCCCGCCTCCGCCGCCGGGCTCTGCGCGACCACGTCCGCGACGAGCGCACCGGCCGGGCGCAGGAGGCCGACGGATTCGGCGAGCTCGGGGGTGAGCATCTGCAGGCTCGCGCCGAGCCAGGGCCGCAGCACCCGCTCGGCGCCGATCCGCGCGCTGTCGACGACGGTGCGCACCATGCGCGCGGGGATCGCGAAGCCGATGCCGTGGCTGCCGCCGGAGCGCGTGAAGATCGCCGTGTTGATGCCCACCAGCGTCCCCGACATGTCGATCAGCGCGCCGCCGGAATTGCCCGGGTTGATCGCCGCATCCGTCTGGATGAAGAACTGGTAGTCGGTGATCCCGACCTGCGTGCGCGCGAGCGCCGAGACGATCCCCTGCGTCACCGTCTGGCCCACGCCGAACGGGTTGCCGATGGCGAGCACGAGATCGCCGACCTCGAGCGCCTCGTCGTCGCCGAGCGCGATCGTCGGGAAGCGCTCGTCCGACAGGATCCGCAACACCGCGAGATCGGTGCGCGCGTCCGAGAGCACGATCTCGGCATCGAGCTCGCGCCGATCGGCGAGCGCGACCCGCACGCGGTCCATGCCCTCGATCACGTGGTGGTTCGTCACCACGAGCCCGCTCTCGTCGACGATCACGCCCGAGCCGAGCGAGCGCTGCACCCGCTCCTGCGGCAGGCTCGGACCGCCGAAGACATCCCCGCCGAAGAAGCGCCGGAAGAAGTCGTCCATCGGATCGACCTGCCGCGCCGCCGCCCGCGCCTCGCCGTAGACGTTCACGACCGCCGGCGCGGCCTCGCGCACGAGCGGCGCGAAGGAGAGGGTCAGCTGGGTGGCGCTCTGCGGAAGGGTCCGCTCCTGGGCGTGGGCGGGCGCGACGAGGAGGAGCGCGAGGAGGGCGAGGGTCGTGAGATGACGCATGGGGAGAGCGGATCCGTCGAATCGGGGCGGGTGCGCTCAAGATAGGCGCCCCTCTCCCGAATGGGAGAGGGGTAACCGCCCTCCCCTCTGCCGTATGGGCTACGGAGTGCACCCATCGTCATTCCTGCAGGGCTTCGACGCAAACAGGACGCTCCCTCTCCTTCCCCTCAGGGGAAGGTGGCTCCGACCCCGAACAGGGGTCGGAGACGGATGGGGTCAGTCGCTCCGAAGGAGCGAAGGGGCGTCGGGAGCC
>NZ_JBKBQG010000030.1:0-49635 GCF_046292825.1 Salinarimonas sp.
GGCGGGGAGGGTAGGGTGGGGGGTGGTCGGGCCTGTGGAAGCGAGTGGAAAGGCGTGCTCGGCCCCGTCTGCCGGATCTCCCTCGCGAGCCACCCCACAGGCCCCACCACCCCCCACCCCTAACCCCTCCCCGCCGCTGCGCGGGGGGAGGGGGATCACGGCGCGAAGCCGAGCGTGGACAAGGCAGCGCGGGTGCGCGGATCGGCGAGCGCTTCGAGGAAGGCCTGCACGCCGGGGCGCTCGCGCCGGGCCTCGACGAGGGCGAAATCGTAGTGCTCCTCGGCGAGGGCGGCGAAGCCGAGGCCGTAGGCCTCCGCGACGGGGGCGATCGCGATCCCCCAATCGGCGCGCCCCTGCGCGATCGCCGCGCAGACGGCGTTGTGCGAGCGCGGCTGGTTCCAATAGCCGTCGGGCCGGCGCCCCTCCAGCAGCTGGTCGATCAGGATGCGCGTCCCCGCGCCCTGATTGCGGGAGACCATGATGCAGGACGGATCGGCCAGAGCGGCTGCGATCGCCCCGCGCGGGTCGAGACCTTCGAACCGGATGTCGCCGCGGCGGAACACGACGCCCTGCATCCGCCGCCAGCCGCGAACCAAAGTCAGCCCCGGCGCGAGGAAGGGGGCGTTGTAGGTGCCGGTCTTCGGGTCGAGGAGGTGGATCGGCGCGAGATCGCACTCCCCCCGCCGCGCCGCCGAGAGCCCGCCGAGGCTCCCCAGCGCGATCACGCGAGAGACGAGCCCCCGCTCGGCAAGCCGCCCGATCGCCGCGTCGAGCCCCGTGCAATGGCTCCCGGCCACCACGAGATCGGGCACGCGCAGGTCGCGCGCGAGGAGGCGCACCGGCGCGCGCGTCCCCGCGGGCAGGGCGTCGGCGAGATCCTCGATCGCGAGAAAACCGTCGGCCTGGGCGAAGGTGGTGACGGAGCCCGAGCCCTTGCCGGTCGGATAGGCGACGAGCCCGTCCTCGCCTTCGACGAGCGCGACCATCGCGTATTCCCGCCGCCCGAGCTCGGAGGCGATGCGCACGGGAATCGTCGCGAGAACGCTCGTCTCGTCGCGCGGCGGCAGGCCGGCGAGCTTGCGCAAGGTGGGCGCCACGACGTCGTGGAAGGTGAACATCGCGGAGGTCGGAAATCCCGGCAGCACGACGACGGCCTTGCCGTCGCAGACGGCGAGGCAGAGCGGCTTGCCCGGCTTGAGCGCGACCCCGTGGGCGATGATGCCCGGCACGCCGAGCCCCGCGAGCGCGCGATAGGTGAGATCGCCCGCGCCCTTCGAGGTGCCGCCCGAGAGCACGACGGCGTCGCATTCCGCATGCGCCTTGGCGAGCGCGGCCGCGAGCGCCTCCCTGTCGTCGCGCACGATGCCGTAGGGCACCGGCTCGCCGCCGTTCTCGGCGATGGCCGCGGCGACGATGGGCCCGTTCGCGTCGTAGATGCCCGCGGGCGGCAGGGGCTCGCCCGGCGCGACGAGCTCGTCGCCCGTCGAGAGCACCGCGATGCGCGGGCGGGCGAAGACCGGGACCTCGCCGAGCCCGCAGGTCGCGAGCATGCCGATCTCCCGCGCGCCGATCAGGGTGCCGCGCCGCAGGACGGTCTCGCCCCGCGCGATGTCGGAGCCCGCGAAGGCGACGAAGCCGCCGGGATTGACGGGCTTGCGCACGGCGATCGCGCCGCCGTCCAAGGCGCGGGTGTGCTCGATCATCACGACGGCGTCCGCCCCGCGCGGCAGGGGTCCGCCGGTCGCGATCGGCGTCGCCGTGCCGGGCGCGACGGGAAGCGTCGGCTGCGTGCCGCAGGCGATGGTCTCGGCATTGAGGAGGAGGCGGACCGGCTCGCCCTCGCTAGCGCTCGCGACATCGGCCGCGCGCAGGGCGAAGCCGTCGACGCCGGAGCGGTCGAAGGGCGGGGCGTCGACCGCGGCCGCCACGTCCTGCGCGAGCACCCGCCCGAGCGCCGCGGCGAGCGGCACGCGCTCGCGGCCGAGAGGCTTCGGATCGAGCGCCGCCTCGAACCGCGCGATCGCCTCCTCGCGGGAGAGGATCGTGAGGAACTGGTCCTGGGCGGGGGCGCGGGGCTCTGTCACGGGGGTGCTCATGGCACGGGGAGATAGGCGATCGCGGCGCCGCGGGCAAAGCCCTCGAGATCGGCGGGCACCACCAGGAACGCGTCCGCGCGCGCGAGCGCGGCGAGCGGGGTGTCGCCGACCGCGATCGGCACGAGCCCTTGCGCGCCCTCCGCGAGAAGCGCCACCTCCGCCAGGCCGCCGCGGGAGGAGAGGCCCTCCGCGAGGATCCCCGAACGGGTCGCGAGCGCGCCTCCGGAAAGCCGAGCCAGCGCCTCCGGCAGGAGCGCGAGGGCGGCGCCGATCGCGTCCGACGCGAGGGCGGGGAGGACGAGGAGCGGCACGCCGGCCGCGTCGCGCCCGAGCGCCGCATCCTCGCCCGGCGACAAGGCGAGGCCTGCGGCCAGAATCGTGTCTCCCTCCCCCGCAGCGCCGATCCGGATCGCGAGGTCGGCGGGCGCGCCGATGTCCGCGACCCGCCCGCCGAGCGCGGCGACGAGGGGCGCGACGGCGGCCTGCGCTGCCCCGTCGAGCGCCACGATCGGCTCGCGCACGCGCACCCGCTCCAGTCCGGCGGCCTGCGCGATCGCGGCGTCGAGCGCCCGCAGCCGGGCGCCCTCCGCGCGCAGGATCGCGCCCGCACGCGCCTCCGAGCCGGCGCGCCGCACGTCGGTGCCGGGCGCCACTTCGGCGAGGATCTCCGGCAGCGGCCCGTCCGCGACGGCGCCGATCGGCAGGATCGCGTCGCAGCCCGCCGGCAGAGCGGCGCCCGCGGCGACGAGGGGAGGGGGGCTCCCCGCGAAGGCGGGGGCGTAGGGCGAGGCGCCGATCGTGTCGGCGGCGGCGACCGCGTGGCCGGCGCGGCGCGCGAGCGCGGCCGAGGGCACGTCGGCGGGAGCGCGCAGCGGGTCCGCGAGCACGCGGCCGATCGCCTCGCGCGGCGCGCGCGCGACCGGCGCGACCGGACCCACCCCGTCGAGCCAGAGCGCGAGCGCGCGGGCGAGAGGGACGAGCGGTGCTGTCCGTGCGGCGGCGTCTGTTGTCATCGCGTCCTTGCCGGTCTAAGCGTTTCTACACATGGAGCGCCCGACGTGCCAGCATGAGTGAGACGCATCTCGATCTGCGCGGGCTGAAATGCCCGCTCCCGGCCCTGAAGACCCGCAAGGCGCTCAAGAACGCGGCGCCCGGCGCCGTCTTCGTCGTGACCTGCACCGACCCGATGGCCGTCATCGACATTCCCCATCTCCTCGGCGAGACCAAGGACCGCCTCCTCGCGCAGGAGAGCGAGGGGGACATCGTCGTCTTCCGCATCGAGAAAGCCGCGCCATGAGCCGTTCCGTCAGCGAGCCGCGCATCGCCGCGATCGTCTACGACCGCACCGACGAGGTGGACCGGCTGATCGCCGATTTCGCCGCCGCCCGCGTGGCGGAGGGGCGCGCGGTCGCCGGCCTCGTCGAGACGCAGTCGGGGGCGGATGCCTGCCTCACCCGCGAGATGCGCCTGCGCGACATCGCCTCGGGCACCACGATCCGCATCTGCCAGGATCTCGGCGCGGGCGCGCGCGGCTGCCGCATCGATCCGCGCGGCTTGGCGCAGGCGGCGAGCGTCCTGCGCGCCTCGATCGCGGCCGGGCCGGACCTCGTCGTCGTCAACAAGTTCGGCAAGATGGAAGCGGACGGCGAGGGCCTGATCGCGGAGATCGGCGCCTGCGTGGCCGACGGCATCCCCCTCGTCGTCGGCATCCCGCGCCGCTTCGCCCAGACCTGGGACGATTTCGCCGGCGGCCTCGACGAGAAGGTCGCCCCCGCGCGCCTCGCGCTGGAGGATTGGTGGGCCCGCGTCGCCCTCCCGGCCGCGCAGCCGTCCTGAGGCATCTTCGAGGCCTCGTCATTCAACTGCCAGGGTTGTCATCCCGGACGCCGAAGGCGAGCCGGGACCCATACGCCCATCGCCGCAGTCGCAGCCTGTAGGCTGCGTTTCTCCGACGATCGATGCTGCACGGGTGCGGAGCGAGCGCGGCATGCGCGCTCGGACTTGTCGTCGTGGGTATGGGTCCCGGGTCCGCTTCGCGGCCCGGGATGACAGGAGTTCAGCCCCCTCACCGCCGGAACAGCCGCCCGCCCTCGGCAAAGGCGATCGCGCAGAGCGTCGCGAGGCCGAGCGTCAGGTAGCCGGTGGCGAGCGGCACGAGGGTGCCATCGTAGGCTTGGCCGAGCGCGCCCCCGATCAAGGACGCCATCAGCGTCGTCGTCGAGCCGAAGACGGAGGCCGCCGTGCCGGCGATGTGGCCCATCGGCTCCATGGCGAGCGCGTTGAAATTGGCGAAGATCAGCCCGACCAGCATCATCGTGCCGGCGAGCAGCGCCATGAAGAGGGGGAAGGTGAGCGCATCGAGGCGTGCGAGCACGAGGAGCGCCGCCGCCATCGCGACGAACGCCGCCACCGCTCCGTGCGAGAGCCGGCGCATGCCGATGCGGCCGACGAGCCGCGCGTTCACGAGCGCCGAGACCGACATCGCCGCCGCCGCCCCCGCGAAGGCGAGCGGGAACCAGATGCCGAGCCCGTAGACCTCCGTGAAGATCTGCTCGGCCGACACGATGAAACCGAACATCGCCGCGAACATGAACCCGCCCGCGAGCGCGTAGCCGAAGGTGGCGCGCGTCGTGACGACCTCGCGCGCGGCGGCCGCGATCGCGCGCGGCGCGATCGAGCGGCGGCGCTCGGGCGGCAGCGTCTCGGGCAGCCGCCAGCCGGTCCAGGCCATCATCGCGAGGCCGTAGACCGCGAGCACGAGGAAGATCGCCTGCCAGGGCGCGAGAAGGAGGATCGCCTGCCCGAGGCTCGGCGCGATCACGGGGACCGCGAGGAAGACCGTCATCGCGAGCGAGGTGACGCTCGCCATCCGCCGTCCCGAATAGCAATCGCGCACGATCGAGGTCGTCACCACGCGCGGCGCCGCGGACGCGATCCCTTGCGCGAAACGGCCGGCGAGGAGCGCCTCGAAGGAGGGCGCCACCGCGCACAGGATCGCGGCCGCGACGTAGAGCGCGAGCCCCCACAGGAGCACCGGGCGGCGCCCGAACCGATCCGAGATCGAGCCGACGAGGAGCTGGCCGAGCCCGAAGCCGACGAGATAGACCGGCAGGATCGCCTGGCGCCGGTTCTCGTCCTCGACGCCCAGCGTCGCGCCGATCTCCTGGAGCGCGGGGATCATCACGTCGATGGCGAGCGCGTTGAGCGCCATCAGCCCGGCGACGACGAGGACGAACTCGCGGAACGTCATCGGCGCGTGGCCGGGCGCGGTTCTCTCGCCGGTCGGCGGGGGCGGGGGGGCGTGCATGCACCCTCCTTGTGCGCTTCGCACGGCCCCTCCGCAAGCCCGCGAGACGCGCAGGCCGGACGCCGATCAGGGCACGAAGGTCTCGACGAGCACCACGACGAGGACGAAGAAGGCGGCCGTCTTCAGCGCCACGAACACCTGCCCGGCCCGGCTGCGCCCGCGCGGCGTGAGGTCGAAATGAAGGCGGTTGAGGAACGGAAAGCGCGCGCTCTCCGGATAGGCCTCCGCCGGGTTGAACAGGGCGACGTCGCGGTGACGCAGGAGCGGCAGGAGGATCATCCCCGCCGCGAAGCCGCCCAGATGCGCGATCCAGGCGACCTGCGCCGCGACGTCTCCCGAGAGCGCCATCACCACGTTGACGAGGATGGTGAACCCCACGAACACGCTCGCCGGTACCGCCACCGGCACCCGGAAACCGACGAGGACGAGGACGCGCGCGTTCGGATGCATCAGGAGATAGGCGCCCATCACGCCGCAGACCGCCCCGCTCGCGCCGATGACGGGGATGTCGGGCTGCGTCGACAGGGCCGTCTCGGCGAGGCCCCCCGCGGCCGCGCACAGGAGGAAGAAGAGGAGGTAGCGCCGGTGGCCGAGCGCGTCCTCGACATTGTCGCCGAACACCCACAGCGTGACCATGTTGCCGGCGAGGTGCAGGAAGCCCCCGTGCAGGAAGGCGTAGGTGACGAGGCGCACGACGTGCGGCGTGTCCGCCGCGAAGGCCGGCAGCGCCACGCTGCCGTCGGCGAGGCCGGGATAGAGCGCGAAGGCGAGGACGAGGCCGTCGTCGGCGCCGAGCTGGAGCACGTACACGACGACGCAGACCGCGATCAGCGCGTGGTTCACGTAGGCGCTGCGGATGTGGACGAGCGGGTTCTGGTCGCCGATGGGCAGCATGGGGGCACTCGGGCAGGACACGACGTGGACGGGACGCGCGGGCGAGCTTGGCCTCTCGCGCGCGCGATTGGAAGGGAGGAACGCCGCGCGCCCGCATCCGTTTGCCCGGATCTCCCGGACACGAGCAATGGGACGACACGCGATGACCGACACGAGCGTCAAGAAGGTGCAGAGCGCCTCCTCCCCCCGCGGCGAGCACGGGCTCGTCCATCTCGCGAGCGCCAAGCGCCTCGCCATGCGCATGTGGCGCGAGGAGGAGCCGGGCGTCGACAAGCCGGCCCATTCCCACGATTACGAGGTGGTGGGCTATTGCATCGCCGGGCGCGCGCGGCTCGAGATCGAGGGTCAGACGATCGTGATCGAGCCCGGCGACAGCTGGATGGTGCCCGCCGATTCCGTCCACCGCTACGAGATCCTCGAGACCTTCACCGCCGTGGAGGCGACGGCGCCGCCCTATCACGTGCACGGACGCTCGTCCTGAGGCGCGCCGCGCGCGCTCGCCTCGCGCTTGCCTCGCGCCGCGCTTCGCCGTAACCCTCCCTGGGTGCCTCCGCCGCGGATCGCGTGCGGCGGGGCCGGCGAGGTCGGCGCCATGACGGTTCAGAAGCAGCTCGGGTTCTGGCTCGCGGCCTTCGCCGGGGCGATCTTCTTCCTCTATCTCTTCGCCGACATCCTCCTGCCCTTCGTGGCGGCGCTCGCGCTCGCCTATCTGCTCGATCCGCTCGCCGACCGGCTCGAGCGGCTCGGCGTCTCGCGGCTCGGCGCGACGCTCCTCATCCTCCTCCTGTTCGTTCTCGTCTTCGTGGTGGTGCTCGTCGTCGTGCTGCCGCTCGTGGTGCGCGAGATCACGGCCTTCCTCGCGCTCCTGCCGAGCTACGTCCTGCGCCTGCAGGAGCTCGTCATCGATCGCGGGGCGCCGTTCCTCGAATATCTCGGGGTGGAGACGACGGGCCAGGAGCTGCAGCGCTCGATCGGCGAGATGGTGCAGGGCGGGGCGGGCTATCTCGTCACGCTGATCGGCACGCTCGTCGCGAGCGGGCAGACGCTCGTCTCGGTCTTCTCGCTCCTCGTCCTCACCCCCGTCATCGCCTTCTACCTCCTGATCGACTGGGACCGCCTCGTCGCGACGGTCGACGGCTGGCTTCCCCTGCGCCACCGTCCGACGATCCGGCGGCTCGCGCGCGAGATGGACGAGGTGCTCTCCCGCTTCGTGCGTGGCCAGGCGACGATCTGCCTGATCCTCGGGGCCTTCTACGCGGTGACGCTGGCGCTCGTCGGGCTGAATTTCGGCGCCTTGATCGGGATGACGGCGGGGCTCCTGAGCGTCATCCCCTATGTCGGCACGCTCACCGGGCTGATCCTGTCGGTCGGCGTCGCGATCGTGCAGTTCTGGCCGGATTTCGCGTGGGTGCTCGTGGTGCTCGGCATCTTCCTCTTCGGCCAGTTCGTCGAGGGCTATTTCCTGCAGCCGAAGCTTCTCGGCGGCGCGGTGGGGATCCACCCCGTCTGGCTGATGTTCGCGCTCTTCGCCTTCGGCTCGCTCCTCGGCTTCGTCGGCCTCCTCCTCGCGGTGCCGCTCGCGGCGATGGTGGGCGTGCTCGCGCGGTTCGGCCTGTCGCGCTATCTCGAGAGCTCGTTCTACGACGGCGGCGTCGTGGGCGCGGAGCGGCGGGCGCGGGAGGACGAGCATGGCTGAGCGGCGCGAGCCCGCCCGTCAGCTGCCGCTCGACCTCGCGCTCGCGCCGAGCTTCGCGGCGGAGGATTTCCTCGTCGGCCCCACCAACGAGGAGGCCTACGCCCTCGTCGAGCGCTGGCCGGATTGGCCCGATCCGATCCTGCGTCTCGAGGGGCCGGCGGGCTCCGGCAAGAGCCATCTCGCGGCGATCTGGGCGGGCATCGCCCATGCCTGGCGCGTCGACGCCTTCGAGCTGAGCTTTTCGCGCACGCCCCATCTCGTGTCGAACGGCGCGCTCGTCGTCGAGGATTGCGACCGCGGCGACCTCGACGAGCCGGCCTTCTTCCACCTCCTCAACCTCGCCCGCGAGCGCCGGAGCTTCGTCCTCCTCACCGCCGCGCGACCGCCGGATGCCTGGGGGATCGCCACGCGCGATCTCCTCTCGCGCCTGCGCCTCGCCCCCGTCGCCCGGCTCGAGCCGCCCGACGACGGGCTGTTGAAGGCGGTGCTCGTCAAGCTCTTCGTCGACCGCCAGCTGGTCGTCGACACGAGCGTCGTCGACACGCTCGCCCGCCACCTCGACCGCTCGCTGGCCGCGGCGTCGGAGGCGGTCGCCGCGCTCGATCAAGAGGCGCTCGCGGCGAAACGTCGGATCACGCGGGCGATGGCACGCGATTATCTGGCGCGCCGCTACGGGGTGGAGGATGGGGACCATCCCTCCCCGTAGGGGAGGGTGGCCCCCGAGCGCAGCGACGGGGGTCGGGTGGGGCCCGGGTCGTGGTCTCGCGGCAAGCGACGGGCCCCACCCGGCCTTTCTCGCTTGACGCTCGAAAGTCCACCCTCCCCTACGGGGAGGGAGGGGGCTAAGGCGTCGAAGGCCGGGCGCCCAGGCCGACGCGCGGGGACGCCTGGGGCGTGGCCGCCGCGCGGCGCTCGAGGGCGCCGATGGTCCAGAAGGCCGTCGCGATGCCCACGAGCCCGAAGGCGACGGCGCCGATGCCGATCCCCGCGATCACGCCCTGCGGCCCCGCGAGCGCCGCGCCCGCGAGCGCGAAGGGCAGCGTCCCGATCGTCGCCCGCCCCCAATTGAAGGCGGTCGAGTAAAGCGGGTGGCCGAGATTGTTGAAGGCGGCGTTCGCCACGAACAGCAGCCCCTGGCAGAACCAGACCGGCCCGCTGATCAGGCAGAAGAACAGGACGAGCCGCGCGGCCTCGCCGCTCACGCCGAACAGGGCCACGATCTCGTGGCGCAGGAGGACGAGCGCCGCCCAGGTGACGACGACGTAGACGAGCGCGACGAGCATCGAATCGCGCAACACCGCCCGCATCCGGTCGTAGCGCCCCGCCCCCCAATTCTGCCCGAGGATCGGCCCGACCGCCCCCGAGAGCGCGAACAGACCGCCGAAGGCGAAGGGCACGAGCCGGTCGAGGATGGCGTTGCCCGCGATCGCCTCGTTGCCGAAGGGCGCGATCACGCTCGCCGCGATCCCGGACGCGACGGGGCTCGCCACGGTGGTGAGGATCGCCGGCCCCGCGATGAAGGCCATCGGACCGGCATGGGCGAGGAGGTCGGCGCGCGTCGGGCGGGCGAGGAGATCGTGCACGCGCACGAGCGGCCACAAAGCGACGACGGGGAAGACGAGGTGGGAGAGAGCGAGCCCCGCGGCCGCGCCCCTGTAGCCGAGGCCGAGCCCGAAGATCAGCACCGGATCGAGCGCCGCGATGACGATGGCGCCCCACAAGGTGACGTACATCGAGCGCCGGGCGTCGCCGACCGCGCGCAGCACCCCCGATCCGGCCATGCCCGCCGCCATCGGGATCTTGGCCCACAGGACGAGCTCGACGAAATCGACCGCGACCGCGTGCGCGCGCCCCTCGGCGCCGAGCAGCGCCATCAGCGCCGGCACGAAGGGATAGACCGCGAGCGTCGTGACGCTCGCCGCGGCGACCGAGAGCACGATCGTCGAGGTGGCGAGCCGGCGGGCGCCGGCCGCGTCGCGGGCCCCGAGCGCGCGCGACACGAGCGCCCCGGCGGCGATCATCAGGCCGACATTCACGGAGGTGACGGCGAAGAGGAGGATCGTCGCGAGCCCGACGCCCGCCGTGACGCTCTTGTCGCCGAGCCAGGAGATGTAGAGGAGCGAGACGAGGTCGACGGCGAAGATCGCGACGAGGCCCACCGCGCCCGTCGTGCTCATCACGACGACGTGGCGCAGGGTCGAGCCCGTGACGAAGCGCCCCTGCGCCCCCGCGTCCTGCTGCCCCTCCAAACCGCTCTCCCCTTCGTCGCGGACGCGACCTTACAGCGCGGGGCGGGGGGCGCAATCGGGGCGAATGCGGGCGGGACGCGAATCGGCGCGCTTCGGAGAGCGGGTTTTTGCGGGGTTGCGGGCGGCGCGCACGGGTTTAGGCTCGCCCGCAGCCGTTCCCCGGAGAAGAGACCCGTGCTCAGCAATCTCGCCACCCGCGACGTCGAAACCCTGATCCACCCCTACACCCAGCTCGCCGCCTTCCGCGAGGCGGGGCCGCTCGTGCTCGAGCGTGGCGATGGGGTCTACGTCTACGACGTCCACGGGCGCCCCTATCTCGAGGGCATGGCGGGGCTCTGGTGCACGGCGCTCGGCTATTCGAACCGCGAGCTCGCCGAGGCCGCGCGCGAGCAGATGGAGAAGCTGCCCTTCCAGCACCTCTTCTCCGGCCGCAGCCACGATCCGGCGATCGCGCTCGCCGAGAAGCTCAAGGAGATCGCGCCCGTCCCGATCTCGAAGGTGATGTTCTGCTCCTCGGGCTCGGAGGCGAACGACACCCAGGTCAAGCTGATCTGGTACATGAACAACGCGCTCGGCCGGCCGAAGAAGAAGAAGATCATCGCCCGCAAGAAGGGCTATCACGGCGTCACCGTCGCCTCCGCCTCGCTGACGGGCCTGCCGGCGAACCATGCCGATTTCGACCTGCCGATCGCCAACATCCTCCACACCTCCTGCCCGCATCATTACCGCTTCGCGGAAGCCGGGGAGAGCGAGGAGGCCTTCTCCGCGCGGCTCGCGGCCGAGCTCGAGGCGCTGATCGAGGCGGAGGGGCCCGACACCGTCGCCGCCTTCATCGCCGAGCCGGTGATGGGCGCGGGCGGCGCGCTCGTGCCGCCCAAGGGCTATTTCGAGGCGATCGGGCCGGTGCTCGAGCGCCACGACGTGCGGCTGATCTCCGACGAGGTGATCTGCGGCTTCGGGCGCTGCGGGACGATGTTCGGCGCGCAGGCCTTCGGCATGCGCCCGCACACGCTCTCGATCGCCAAGGCGCTCACCTCCGCCTACATCCCGCTCGGCGGCGTGATGATCGACGAGCCGATGTACCAGGCCATGCTCGACGAGAGCCGCAAGATCGGCACGTTCGGCCACGGCTACACCTATTCCGGCCACCCGACCGCCTGCGCGGTGGGGCTCAAGACCCTCGAGATCTTCGAGCGCGACCGGATCGTGGCGGGCGTGGCGGCCAAGGCGCCGCAATTCCTCGCGCGGCTCGAGCGGCTCCTCGACCATCCGCTCGTCGGCGAGGCCCGCGGCATCGGCCTCATCGGCGGCATCGAGCTCGTCGCCGACAAGGAGACGAAGCGGCAATATCCGACCGCGACCGGGCTCGCCGCGAAGATCGTCACCTTCGCTCAGGACGAGGGGCTGATCGTGCGCTCGCTGATGGGCGACCGCATCGCGCTCTGCCCGCCCTTGATCATCACGCCCGCCGAGATCGACGAGATGTTCGACAAGCTGACCCGGGCGCTCGACCGCGGGCTCGACTTCGTGGCGACGCAGGGGTGAGGGCGGGCGCTCCCGCCCCCGCACACCCTCGACAACGCCTCTTCCCCTCTCTAAAACCGCGCAACGCTTCCCGCGGGGCGCGAGGGCCCCGGCGTACCCTGTGAGAGCACGATGAGCGGCGTCAACGAGATCCGGTCGGCCTTCCTGAGCTATTTCGCCAAGCACGGCCACGAGCCCGTGGCCTCGAGCCCGCTCGTGCCGCGCAACGATCCGACCCTGATGTTCACCAATGCCGGCATGGTGCAGTTCAAGAACGTCTTCACCGGCGTCGAGAAGCGGCCCTATTCGCGCGCGGTCACGGCGCAGAAATGCGTGCGGGCAGGCGGCAAGCACAACGACCTCGACAATGTCGGCTACACCGCGCGCCACCACACCTTCTTCGAGATGCTCGGCAATTTCTCGTTCGGCGACTATTTCAAGGACGTCGCGATCGAGCTCGCCTGGAACCTGATCACGAAGGAATTCGGCCTGCCCGTCGAGCGGCTCCTCGTTACCGTCTATGCCGAGGACGAGGACGCGGCGGCGCTCTGGCGCAGAATCGCGGGGCTGCCGGATTCGAAGATCATCCGCATCCCGACCTCCGACAATTTCTGGCAGATGGGCGATACCGGCCCCTGCGGCCCCTGCTCGGAGATCTTCTACGATCACGGCGACCACATCCCCGGCGGCCCGCCCGGCTCGCCCGACGAGGACGGGGACCGCTTCATCGAGATCTGGAACCTCGTCTTCATGCAGTTCGAGCAGCTCGCGCCCGGCGAGCGCGTGGGGCTCCCCAAGCCCTCGATCGATACCGGCATGGGCCTCGAGCGCATCTCGGCCGTGATGCAAGGCACGCACGACAATTACGAGACGGACACGATGCGCCTCCTCACGGGCGCGGTCGAGACCCTCACCAACGTCGACGCGACCGGGCCGCGCAAGGCTTCCCATCGCGTGATCGCCGACCACCTGCGCGCCTCCGCCTTCCTCGTCGCCGACGGGGTGCTGCCCTCGAACGAGGGCCGCGGCTACGTGCTGCGCCGGATCATGCGCCGCGCGATGCGCCACGCGCAGCTCCTCGGCGCCAAGGATCCGCTGATGCACCGCCTCGTGCACCCGCTCGTGCGCGAGATGGGCGAAGCCTATCCCGAGCTGACCCGCGCCGAGGCGCTCATCCGCGAGACGCTCGAGCTCGAAGAGCGGCGCTTCCGGAAGACCTTGGAGCGCGGGCTTTCCATCCTGGACGAGGAGACGAAGGCCCTGGCCGCCGGCGACAAGCTCTCCGGCGAGACCGCCTTCACCCTCTACGACACGTTCGGCTTCCCCCTCGACCTGACGCAGGACGCGCTCAAGGCGCGCGGCATCGGCGTCGACACGGACGGCTTCGCCGCGGCGATGGAGCGCCAGCGCGAGAAGGCCCGCGCGGCCTGGGCGGGCTCGGGCGAGGCGGCGACGGAGGCCGTCTGGTACAAGCTGCGCGAGGAGACGGGTGCGACGGAATTCCTCGGCTACGAGACCGAGAGCGCCGAGGGCGTCGTCGCGGCCCTCGTCCGGGACGGGCAGCGCGTCGATGCGGTGGCTGCGGGCGAGAGCGCGCTCCTCGTCGTCAACCAGACGCCGTTCTACGCCGAGAGCGGCGGCCAGGTGGGCGACACCGGCACGATCACGGGTGCGGGTTTTCGCGCGCGCGTGACCAATGTCGAGAAGAAGCTCGGCGATCTCTTCGTGCACCACGTCACGGTGGAGGAAGGGCGGCTCGCGCTCGGCGAGCCCGTGCAGCTCGCCGTCGACGCGGCGCGCCGCGCGACGATCCGCGCCCACCATTCGGCGACGCATCTCCTGCACGAGGCGCTGCGCCAGGTGCTCGGCGATCACGTCGCGCAGAAGGGCTCGCTCGTCGCGCCCGACCGCCTGCGCTTCGACATCTCGCACCCCAAGCCTATGAGCGAGGAGGAGCTGTCGCGCGTCGAGCGGCTCACGAACGCGCTCGTTCTCCAGAACGAGCCCGTGGTCACCAAGCTGATGGGCGTCGAGGAGGCGATCGCGTCGGGCGCGCGTGCGCTCTTCGGCGAGAAGTACGGGGACGAGGTCCGCGTCGTGTCGATGGGCGTGAACCCCGAGGGGCCGCTTGCGGGCAAGACCTTCTCGATCGAATTGTGCGGCGGCACGCATGTGCGGCGCACCGGCGAGATCGGCCTCGTGACGATCGTCGGCGAGAGCGCGGTCGCGGCCGGCGTGCGGCGCGTCGAGGCGCTCACCGGCGAGGCGGCGCGGCGCCATCTCGCGGGCGAATCGAAGACGCTCCAGAACGTCGCCGGCCTCCTGAAGACGACCGTCGCGGACGTGCCCGACCGCGTCGCCGCGCTCCTCGAAGAGCGCCGCAAGCTCGAGCGCGATCTCGCGGAGGCGCGCAAGAAGCTCGCCATGGGCGGCGGCGGCGGTGGCGGCGACGACGTGCGCGAGGTCGCGGGCGTCAAGCTGATGGCGCGCGCGATCACCGGCGTCGAGATGAAGGATCTGAAGAGCCTCGCCGACGAGGGCAAGAGCCGGATCGGGTCGGGAATCGTCGCCATCGTCGGCGTGTCCGATGACGGCAAGGCGGGCGTGGTCGTGGGCGTCACGCCCGATCTCGCCGATCGCTACGACGCGGTCGCCCTCGTGCGCGTGGCCTCCGAGGCGCTCGGCGGCAAGGGCGGCGGCGGGCGCCGCGACATGGCCCAGGCCGGCGGCCCGGACGGGTCGAAGGCGAACGAGGCCCTGGAGCGCATCGCCGCCGCGATGGGGTGATCTCCCTCCCCGTAGGGGAGGGTGGCCCCTGGAGCGAAGCGACAGGGGTCGGGTGGGGCCCGGGTGGAGATTTCACGGGAAGCGTCGGGCCCCACCCGGCCTTTCTCGCTTCGCTCGAAAGTCCACCCTCCCCTCCGGGGAGGGATGGGGCGGCGACCTCCCTCCCCGTAGGGGAGGGTGGCCCCTGGAGCGAAGCGACAGGGGTCGGGTGGGGCCCGGGTGGAGACCAGTCTGCAAGCCACGGGCCCCACCCGGCCTTTCTCGGCTTCGCCTCGCAAGTCCACCCTCCCCTCCGGGGAGGGACGAGCAAGGAGACCCCCCATGACCCAACCTCTTGGCGCGGCGGAGCCTCAGCAGACCGAGATCGTCCTCCTCGGCATCCCGCTCGAGGCGGGGGCGGGGCGGCGGGGGGCGGCGATGGGGCCGGCGGCCTTGCGCACGGCGGGGCTCGCCGAGGCGCTCGCCGAGCTCGGCCACAAGGTCCGCGACGAGGGAGACCTGCCCGTGCCGCGCCCGGCGCTCGGCGAGCCGGGTCTCAACGCCCTGTCGCAGACGTGCCGCAACGTGCGCGAGATCGCCGGCTGGACGCGCGCCATCCACGATCGCGCCTACGCCCTGATGAAGCGCCCCGGCGTGCCGGTCTTCATGGGCGGCGACCACGCCCTCTCGATGGGCACCGTCGCCGCCGCCGCGCGCGTCGCCCGCGAGGCCGGTCGCACGCTGCACGTGCTCTGGCTCGACGCGCATGCCGATTTCAACACGCCCGCCACCACGCCGTCCGGCAACATGCACGGCATGTCGCTCGCCTTCCTGACCGGCGAGCCCTCGCTCGCGCCCGTGATGGAGGGCATCGAGCCCGTCGCTCCGGAGACGATCCACATCTTCGGCCTGCGCTCGATCGACCCGCAGGAGCGCCGCGTGGTCGACGATCTCGGCGTGCGCGCCTCCGACATGCGCGCCATCGACGAGAACGGCGCGGCCTATCTCATGCGCACCTATCTGGAGGGGCTCGACCCGGAGACGACGCATCTGCACGTGAGCTTCGACGTCGATTTCCTCGACCCCTCCCTCGGCCCCGGCGTCGGCACCACGGTTCCCGGCGGCGCGACCTATCGCGAGGCGCATCTCGTGATGGAATTGCTTCACGAGAGCGGCCTCGTGCGCTCCGTCGACCTCGTCGAGCTCAACCCCTTCCTCGACGAACGCGGCAAGAGCGCGCTCCTCCAGGCCGAACTTACGGCGAGCCTGTTCGGGAGGACCATCTTGGACAGGCGCCCGCGCGAACCGAGGGAATGATCCCTCCCCGCAGGGGAGGGTGGCCCCTGGAGCGAAGCGACAGGGGTCGGGTGGGGCACGACCCATCGTGGATCTGCGCCCGGGCACGACGCTCGCAGGATGACGCCGCCGCTTTCCTTCCCCTCAGGGGAAGGTGGCCCGGCGGCGATAGCCGACGGGTCGGATGGGGTTTTTCGCAGCGAAGCTGCGAAGGGGCGTCGTCCTAGAGCTCCTTACGTAAGGAGAAGCCCAACGCCCCTTCGCTCCTTCGGAGCGAATGACCCCATCCGTCTCCGACCCCTGTTCGGGGTCGGAGCCACCTTCCCCTGAGGGGAAGGAGAGGGAGCGCGCCGTTCGCGTCGTAAGCCTGCACGCACGACGACATGCGCACGTCGTCGCCCTCCGGGGAGGGACGCGCTCACGCCTTCTCCCCCTTCTCGGTCTTCTCCGCCTTCGCCACGAGGTCTCCCGCGACGTCGCCGATCTTCGGGCGGGGGAGGGCTTGGAAGGGGAGGGGGCGGCAGACTGCGATGGCCGCGAGGCCGAAGCGGGCGGTCATGATGCCGTTCAGCACGCCCTCGCCGAGGCGGGCGGAGACGCGGGCGGCGAGGCCGAGGCCGAGCACCTGTTGCAGCACGCCGTCGCCGAGCGCGACGCCGCCCGTGACCGTGAGATGCGTCAGGGCCGCGCGGGCGAGCCGCAGGAAGCCGAAGGTGCCCGGTCGCGCGCCGTAGACGGCGGAGACGCGCCGCAGCACGCGCGCGGCTGAGAACAGCACGAAGCCGACGTCGATGATCGCCCGCGGGCTGAGCGCGGTCACGAGCGAGACCTGCCGGGCGGCGTCCGCGACGACGCGCTGGGCGCGCGCGTCGAGATCGGCGAGGAGCTCGCGCTCGGCGATGGCGAGCCGGTCTTCGGCCTCGAGGATCTCGTCCGCGATCGCCTCGACGCGGGCGCGCCCGCGCGCGGTGTCCGGCCGCTTGCCGTAGAGCCCGAGTAGATCGGCGACAACCGCCTTGGCCCGCTTGTCGTCGCGCCGCTCGATCGCCGCCGCCGCGGCCTCGCGCAGAGCCTCGATCTTGCGCTCGCGCCGATAGCCGAGGAGCTCTCGCGTCACGAGCACGAGGAGCGCGAGGAGCGCGAGCGCGAGCGCGGCGAGGCCGACCGCGCCGAGCCACGGCGCCGCCTCGTAGAGACCGCGCAGGAGGCTCTCCGCCGCAAGGCCGAGCCCGAGGAAGACGAGGAGGGAGACCGCGCCCGCGAGCACGCCGCCCCACGAGATCCGAGACCGGCGCCCCATCGGCACCTCCGTCCCGTCCGCCGCCTCGACGATCTCCTCCGGCTGCGGCTCGATCACGACCCGCACCGGCCGCGGCGGCGCGCGGCCGGCCTCGACCTCGGCGACGCTCGGATCGTCGTAGCGATAGGCGCGGGGCTTTCTCGTCATCGGCGTGGTGCTCTTGGCGTGGAATATGGGGAGACGTCGTCCCTCCCCGTAGGGGAGGGTGGCCCTTCGAGCGCAGCGAGAAGGGTCGGGTGGGGCCCGGGTGGAGATTTTTCTCCGCACCGGGGGCCCCACCCGGACGGGGGGGGGGGGGTGGGGGTGGGTGGCGCTGCGAGCGGAGCGAGACGGGTCGGGTGGGGCCCGGGTGGAGATCTGCCTCCGAACCTCGGGCCCCACCCGACCTCCGTCGCTTCGCTCCGGAGGCCACCCTCCCCTGCGGGGAGGGATCGTCGCTGCATCAGGCCAACCGGTCTCCGATCAGGAATTGGAGGGCGCGGTCGAGGCGGATCTGGGGGAGGCGGCAGGCGCGGCTGCCGGGGTCGGCGCGGGCGGGAGGCGGGCGGAAGCGGGGGAAGCGCAGCGAGCCGGGCTCCACCGCGCCGCGGAAGATGGCGCCGGGGTCCTCCGGCAATTCGCCGGGGAAGACCGCCGCGCGCGCGATCCCGTCGAAGACCTCGCCGTCGATCCGCTCGCCCGCCTCCGGCACCCCGGCGACGGCCTCGAGCGACAGCCCGTCCTCGCGCACGATCGTCTCCTGCGTCGCGCGCACGGAGGCGAGGGCGACCGCCTCGATCCGCGCGCCGGCGGCCTCGCCGCGCTTGACCGCGCGCTCGACGAGGAGCCGCAGGATGGCTTCGAGCCGCGCATGGCTCGTCTGGTGGACGTGGTCGGCCTTCGTCGCGGCGAAGAGCACGCGCTCGGCGCGCGGCGCGAAGATCGCCGAGAAGAAGGTGTTGCGCCCCGCGCGGAAGGCCAGCAGCACCCGGTCGAGCGCGCGCTCGAGCTCGGCGAGCGCGGAGGGGCCGGCATCGATCGCGGCGAGCACGTCGACGAGGACGATCTGCCGGTCGATGCGCTGGAAATGCTCGCGGAAGAAGGGCCAGACCACGTGGCGCTTGTAGGCGTCGTAGCGGCGCTCCATCAGCGCGGCGAGGCTGCCGCGTTTCGCGCTCGATCCGGGGGCGAGCCGCAAGGGCGCGAAGGTGAGGGCGGGCGAGCCGGCGAGATCGCCCGGCATCAGGAAGCGCCCCGGCGGCGTCGTCGCGACCGCCTCCGGCCCCGCGCGCAGAGCCACGAGATAGTCCTTGAACATTTGCGAGAGCGCCCCCATCGCGCCCTCGTCGGGCGGCCCGTCCGGATCGAGCGCATCGAGCGCGGCGAGGAAGGGCGCGGCGAGCGGCGCGCGGTCGGGGCGGCGGGTGCCGTCGAGCACCTCCGCCGACCATTGCGCGAAATCCTGGTCGATGAGCGTGAGGTCGAGGAGCCATTCGCCGGGATAGTCGACGATGTCGAGCGTCAGGCTCGACGGTCCCGAGAGCCAGGCGCCGCGCCCGCGCTCGTACTCGATCTCGACGCGCAGCTCGCTCACGCGATCGGTCGAGCCCGGCCAGCGCCGCTCCTCGACGAGAAGCCGCAGATTGTCCTCGTAGGCGAAGCGGGGCACGGCATCGTCGGGCTGGGCGGCGAGGCGCGCGCGGCGGATGCGGCCCTCGTGGGCGGGCTGGAAGGCGGGCAGCGGCGTGCCCTCGACGAGGTGGTGGACGAGCGCCGTCGTGAACACCGTCTTGCCCGAGCGCGCGAGCCCGGTGACGCCGAGCCGAAGCCCGGGGCGGACCGTGCTCGCGGCGTAATCGCCGAGATTGACGATGGCGTCGAGCGCCTGGCGGGCGTAGCTGTCTCTGATGGGCACCGGCTGACCGTCGTCGTGGCTTCGTCTCGGGCGTGTCGGCCCTCACTTAAGGCCGCGCGCGCGAAAACGCCACTCGCAACGCTTCGGTTCGAGCGGCGGAATGGGGTCCGTCGATCGCGAACGGTTCGGAAGACGGGCCTCCGGGTTGTCATCCCGGACGCCGAAGGCGATCCGGGACCCATATTCACGACGTGTCAGTCGCAGCCTGTATGCTGCGTTTCTGCGACGATTGAACCTGCTGCACGGTGGTGCAGCGAGCGCGGCATGCGCGCTCGGGCGCTCGTCGAGCGTATGGGTCCCGGGTCCGCTTCGCGGCCCGGGATGACAGCGTCCCATTGATTTTGGAGGTCGCGAGGCGTCTAGAAGGACGCAGAGCGCTTCAGGTCGAACCGGGAGAAACATCGATGGTCACGCAGCGGCAGGTGGCGATCGTCGGCGCCGGCCCGGCGGGGCTCGCTGCGGCGGAGCGCCTCTCCGGGCGGGGCGACGTCGCCGTCGCGATCTACGAGCGCATGCCCTCGCCCGCGCGAAAATTCCTGATCGCGGGTCGCGGCGGGCTCAATCTCACCCATTCCGAGCCGCTCGACGCCTTCCTCGCGCGCTATCGCGGCAGCCTCGCGGAGGATCTGCGCGCGGACGTGCGCGCCTACGATCCGGCCGCGCTCGTCGCCTGGTGCGAGGGGCTCGGCGAGCCGACCTTCGTCGGCTCCTCGGGCCGCGTCTTCCCGAAGAGCTTCAAGGCGAGCCCGCTCCTGCGCGCCTGGCTGCGCCGGCTGGAAGAGCGCGGCGTGCGGCTCGTCGCCCGCGCGCTGTGGACGGGCTTCTCGCCGGACGGCGCGCTCGTCTTCGACACGCTCCAGGGCGCGATGCGCGTGCGCGCCGACGCGACGATCCTCGCGCTCGGCGGCGCGAGCTGGCCGCGGCTCGGCTCGGACGGCGCCTGGGTCGACATCCTCGCGCGCGCCGGCATCCCGGTCGCGCCTCTGGTGCCGGCCAATGTCGGCGTCGAGATCGCCTGGAGCCCGCTCTTCGCCGAGCGTTTCGCGGGCACCCCCTTGAAGCGCGTCGCCATCGCGCGCGAGGGGGGAGGGGAGGCTCGGGTCGCGAGCGAGGCGATCGTCACGCGCCACGGGCTCGAGGGCACCGCGATCTACCGCCTCGCCGATCTGCCCGAGGCGCTCGCGGCGGGGCCGGTGCGGCTGCGCGTCGATCTCCGCCCGGATCTCGACGAGGCCGCGCTCGCCGCGCGGATCGAGGCCGGCGGTCGCAAGAAGACGCTCACCGAGCGCCTGCGCCGCGCCGGCATCCCGCCGGTCGGCGCCGGCCTGATGCGCGAGGCGGCGGGGGCGGCGCTGCCTGAGGCGCCCGCCGCGCTCGCGCGCCTCGCCAAGGCCGTCCCGCTCGTCGTGAGCGGCCTGCGCCCGATCGATCGGGCGATCTCCAGCGCCGGCGGAATTCCCGCCGAGGCGCTCGTCCCCGGCACGAGGCGGCTCGCGGCGCGCGACGGCGTCTTCGTCGCGGGCGAGATGCTCGACTGGGCCGCGCCGACGGGCGGCTATCTCCTGCAAGGCGCGTTCGCGAGCGGGGTGCGGGCCGCGCGCGAGGTGGAGGCGTGGCTCGGGGAGGAGCGAGGCGGCGAGCACGCGCCGCCGCCGTGACCCCTCGCCAAGACCCCCTGCGATGAGCCCGGATGCGGCGGGCGCGCGACGCGCGGCTTGATTTCCCCTCCACGGGGGCTTATTACCCCCCTGCTCCGGCCGCGCGAGTCGCGTGCGGGCCGGTCGAGCGCGACAGCGAGCCCTCTGCCGACGGTGCCCCGAACGGGGGCGCTGCGCGGCGCGAGGGCGCTTTTGGCTTCATGGATACGATGGCGAAGGCGAAGACGTCCCCCTTCCAGTTCCTCCAGCAGGTCCGTGCCGAGGGCTCCAAGGTCACCTGGCCCACGCGCAAGGAGACCATGGTCACGACCGGCATGGTCTTCGTGATGGTGCTGCTCGCCGCCCTGTTCTTCCTCGTGGTCGACTGGCTGCTGCGCACCGGCGTCGGCCTCGTCCTCGGGCTCGGGGGCTGATCGTCATGGCCATGCGCTGGTACATCGTCCACGCCTACTCGAACTTCGAGAACAAGGTCGCTCAATCGCTGAAGGATCAGGCCGATCAGCGCGGGCTCGCCGAGAAGTTCGAGGAGATCCTGGTGCCGACCGAGAAGGTCGTCGAGGTCCGCCGCGGCCGCAAGGTCGACACCGAGCGGAAGTTCTTCCCCGGCTACGTGCTGGTGAAGTGCGAGATGACCGACGAGGTCTACCACCTCATCAAGAACACCCCCAAGGTCACCGGCTTCCTCGGCGCCGACAAGGCGAAGCCGATGCCGATCCCGGACCACGAGGCCGAGCGCATCAAGGGCCAGGTCGCTGAAGGCGTGGAGCGGCCCAAGCCCTCAGTGCATTTCGAGGTCGGCGAGACGGTGCGCGTCTCCGACGGCCCCTTCGCGTCGTTCAACGGCGTGGTCGAGGAAGTCGACGAGAGCCGCTCGCGCGTGAAGGTCGCCGTGTCGATCTTCGGCCGCGCGACCCCGGTCGAATTGGAATACGCCCAGGTCGAGAAGGTCTGAGGGGCGCGCAGCCCCGCCCGACGACACGCGGCGCATCGCCGCGGCGCAGTGACGCGTCGCGGCGCACATGCGCGGGAGGTCCGCCCGGTCGCCATCCGGGCTCGCATAGGACCGTACCGCGCCCTGCAACCCTCCGCACCGGTCGGCAGCCGGTGACGGACGACACGGGAGCAGTCCCATGGCGAAGAAGATCACGGGCTACGTGAAGCTTCAGGTCCCGGCCGGCTCGGCGAATCCCTCGCCGCCGATCGGCCCCGCGCTCGGTCAGCGCGGCCTCAACATCATGGAATTCTGCAAGGCCTTCAACGCGAAGACCGCGCAGATGGAAAAGGGCATGCCGATTCCGGTGGTCATCACGGCCTACCAGGATCGCAGCTTCACCTTCGAGATGAAGCAGCCGCCGGTCTCCTACTTCCTCAAGCGCGCCGCCGGCGTCCAGAAGGGCTCCACCACGCCCGGCAAGGGCGGCAACGTCGGCAAGGTCACCGCGGCCCAGGTCCGCGAGATCGCCGAGAAGAAGATGGTCGACCTGAACTGCGACACCGTCGAGTCGGCTGCGGCGATGATCGCCGGTTCCGCCCGCTCGATGGGCCTCGAAGTCGTGGACTGAGGAGGGTAGAATGGCCAAGGCTGGAAAGCGCATCCGCGCCGCCCGCGAGGGCATCGATCCCACCAAGGAGTACGGCCTCGACGAGGCGATCGAGCTGCTCAAGCAGCGCTCCAAGGTGAAGTTCGACGAGACCGTCGAGATCGCGATGAATCTCGGCGTCGATCCCCGTCACGCCGACCAGATGGTCCGCGGCGTCTGCAACCTGCCGAACGGCTCGGGCCGCACGGTCCGCGTCGCGGTCTTCGCGCGCGGCGCCAAGGCCGACGAGGCCAAGGCGGCGGGTGCCGACATCGTCGGCGCCGAGGACCTGCTCGAGACGATCCAGGGCGGCACGATCGATTTCGATCGCTGCATCGCGACCCCGGACATGATGCCGCTCGTCGGCCGTCTCGGTAAGGTGCTCGGCCCGCGCGGCCTGATGCCGAACCCGAAGGTCGGCACGGTCACGATGGACGTGAAGGGCGCCGTCGAGGCCGCCAAGGGCGGCGCGGTCGAGTTCCGCGTCGAGAAGGCGGGCATCGTGCATGCCGGCATCGGCAAGCTCTCGTTCGAGACGGGCAAGCTCGCCGAGAACGTGAAGGCCTTCGCCGACGCGGTCGCCAAGGCGAAGCCGTCCGGCGCCAAGGGCACCTATATCGAGCGCATCGCCGTCACCTCGACCATGGGCCCCGGCCTCAAGGTGACGCTGTCGAGCGTCATGAGCTGACGCCCGGCGCACGTCGCGGCGCGGTGCCGGGGCGCTTCCGCGAGAGAGGCGAGCGTGGGAAAAACGCGCTTGACTTTTTCGTGGAAAAGCCCTTGGCATCCACGCCGCGACGCGTTAAGGAAGCGGTCCGCGTTTTCAATGAGATGAGGCTCGGCGCGATCGAGCCTCGTTCTGCGCGTTTCCGCCCGGGCGACCGGGCGGAGGACGGGCCCGCCGCTTCGCCGAAAGGCGCGGGGAGGGTCCAATGTCCTGTCCGAGACTGCGGGTGCCCCGCCGGCTTCGTGCCGAAGGGGCTTGAATCCCGGGATTTTCCGGGGGCCGGCATAGACGGGGAAGAGCGTTTTCCACGGGGGTTCGGCGCCATGCCGACGCCCGGAAGAGGTTCGAACCATCTCGCCCGAGATCGCGCGTCCCGCGCGGCCGAGGGGGACAGGGCTTGCTAGAGCGCCGTCTGTCGGCCCGGCGAGCCGGAGCGAGAGACGGCAAGTGCAACCGGTCGGAACGTCTTCCGTTCCGTCCAACCGGAGAGAGCCCAGTGGATAGAGCAGCCAAGCGCGAGCTCGCCGCGACGCTCAACGGCGTGTTCACCAGCACGTCCGTGGTCGTCGTCGCCCACTATTCCGGCCTTTCGGTCGCCGACATGCAGAAGCTGCGCGCGCAGATGAAGCAGGCCGGCGCCTCCGTCAAGGTCGCGAAGAACCGCATCGCCAAGATCGCTCTCGAAGGCACGGAGGTCGCCTCGATCTCGCAATACCTGCAGGGCCCGACCCTGCTCGCGTATTCCGACGATCCGGTCGCCGCTCCGAAGGTCGCCGTCGACTTCGCCAAGGCCAACGACAAGTTGGTGATCCTCGGCGGAGCGATGGGTCAGACCGCTCTGAACCCGGACGGTGTCAAGGCGCTCGCCACGCTGCCGTCCCTCGACGAGCTGCGCGGTACGCTGATCGGCCTGATCCAGGCCCCGGCGACCAAGATCGCCCAGCTGTCGACCGCGCCTGCCGCCAAGCTCGCGCGCGTGTTCGGAGCCTATGCCAAGTCCGAGGAAGCGGCCTGACGCTGCCCCCCTTCAACGAAACCCGTTCGAACCTATCTAGGATGTAAGACAATGGCTGATCTTGCCAAGCTCGTCGACGACCTGTCGTCGCTCACCGTTCTCGAGGCCGCCGAGCTCGCGAAGATGCTCGAGGAGAAGTGGGGCGTGTCGGCTGCCGCCGCCGTCGCCGTCGCCGCTCCGGCCGCCGCCGCCGCCGCTCCGGTCGAGGAGAAGACCGAGTTCGACGTCGTCCTCGCGTCCGCCGGCGACAAGAAGATCGAGGTCATCAAGGAGGTCCGCGCGATCACCGGTCTCGGCCTGAAGGAGGCCAAGGACCTGGTCGAGGGCGCGCCCAAGACCGTGAAGGAGGCCGCGTCGAAGGACGAGGCCGAGAAGATCAAGGCGCAGCTCGAGAAGGCCGGCGCCAAGGTCGAGCTCAAGTGATCTTCGGCCGGTCGCGTACGCGATCGGGTCGAGACGACGCCGACGGTCCCGGGTTTCCCCGGGGCCGTCGTTTCCGTCCGGTGGCCAGGGCATGCGAGCCCGGCCGCGGACGTTTCGAGCGGGGGGTGATGCGCCCCTCGAGGCAAGCCTGAGCCGCCCACGCCGCATGGCGCGACGGGCGGGGCGGCTGACCCGGGGCCCGGACGGGCCCACCTCTCCGAGGGCGCGGTATCGCACCCCCGGGCTCCGGGTCAGCCGTGGATGAGGAGCAAGGTCGACATGGCCAACACGCTGCTAGGCCGCAAGCGCATTCGCAAGTCCTTCGGGCGGATTCGGGAAGTCGCGGAGATGCCGAACCTCATCGAGGTTCAGAAGGCGTCCTACGACCAGTTCCTCCTGGTCGACGAGCCGAAGGGCGGGCGCCCCGACGAGGGGCTGCAGGCGGTCTTCAAGTCCGTGTTCCCGATCTCGGATTTCGCGAGCACCGCGCTGCTCGAATTCGTCAAGTACACCTTCGAGCCGCCGAAATACGACGTCGACGA
The DNA here is from genome assembly GCF_046292825.1 of Salinarimonas sp. GTDB lineage: Bacteria > Pseudomonadota > Alphaproteobacteria > Rhizobiales > Beijerinckiaceae > Salinarimonas. Next base: position 24,968 of record NZ_JBKBQG010000030.1, read on the forward strand.
GTGCCGTCAGCGCGGCATGACCTTCGCCGCGCCGCTCAAGGTGACGCTGCGGCTGATCGTGTTCGACGTCGATCCGGACACGCAGGCGAAGTCCGTCAAGGACATCAAGGAGCAGGACGTCTACATGGGCGACATGCCGCTCATGACGGACAACGGCACCTTCATCGTCAACGGCACCGAGCGCGTCATCGTCTCGCAGATGCACCGCTCGCCGGGCGTGTTCTTCGACCACGACAAGGGCAAGACGCACGCGTCGGGCAAGCTCCTCTTCGCCGCGCGCATCATCCCCTATCGCGGGTCGTGGCTCGACATCGAGTTCGACGCCAAGGACATCGTCCACGCGCGCATCGACCGCAAGCGCAAGATCCCGGTCTCGTCGCTCCTCTATGCGCTCGGCCTCGATTCGGAAGAGATCCTCGACACCTTCTACAACCGCATCCTCTACAAGCGCGACAAGGACGCCTTCCGCGTTCCCTTCGACGCCGAGCGGATGAAGGGCTTCAAGGGCTCGGTCGACCTGATCGACGCCGATTCCGGCGAGGTCGTGCTCGAGGCCGGCAAGCGTCTGACCGCGCGCGTCGCCCGCCAGCTCGCCGAGCGCGGCGTCACGGCGCTGCGCGCGACCGACGAGGACCTGCTCGGCCAGTACGTCGCCGAGGACCTCGTCGATTACGCGAACGGCGCGATCTTCGCCGAGGCCGGCGAGGAGCTCAACGAGAAGCTCCTCAAGGTGCTCGCCGAGGCGGGCTTCGACGAGATCCCCGTCCTCGACATCGACCACGTCAATGTCGGCCCGTACATCCGCAACACGCTCGCGGTGGACAAGAACTCCGCCCGCGAGGAGGCGCTGTTCGACATCTACCGCGTGATGCGTCCCGGCGAGCCGCCGACGCTCGACACCGCGGAGGCGATGTTCCATTCGCTGTTCTTCGACGCCGAGCGCTACGACCTCTCGGCGGTCGGCCGCGTGAAGATGAACATGCGCCTCGATCTCGACGCGCCCGACACGCATCGCACGCTGCGTCGCGAGGACATCCTCGCGGTCGTCAAGGCGCTCGTCGATCTGCGCGACGGCAAGGGCGAGGTCGACGACATCGACCATCTCGGCAATCGCCGCGTCCGCTCGGTCGGCGAGTTGATGGAGAACCAGTACCGCCTGGGTCTCCTGCGCATGGAGCGCGCCATCAAGGAGCGGATGTCGTCGGTCGACATCGACACCGTGATGCCGCAGGACCTGATCAACGCCAAGCCCGCGGCCGCCGCGGTGCGCGAGTTCTTCGGCTCCTCGCAGCTCTCGCAGTTCATGGACCAGACGAACCCGCTCTCCGAGGTCACCCACAAGCGCCGCCTCTCGGCGCTCGGCCCGGGCGGCCTCACCCGCGAGCGCGCGGGCTTCGAGGTGCGCGACGTGCACCCGACCCATTACGGCCGCATCTGCCCGATCGAGACGCCGGAAGGCCCGAATATCGGCCTCATCAACTCGCTCGCGACCTTCGCGCGCGTGAACAAGTACGGCTTCATCGAGACGCCCTTCCGCCGCGTGCACGAGGGCCGGGTCACCGGCGAGGTGATCTATCTCTCGGCCATGGAGGAGGCGAAGTACAACGTCGCTCAGGCCAACGCCGCGCTCGACGAGGACGGCCGCCTCACCGAGGATCTCGTGATCTGCCGCCGCGCGGGCGACGTCATCGTGATGCCGCCGGACCGCGTCGACCTCATGGACGTGTCGCCCAAGCAGCTCGTCTCGGTCGCGGCCGCGCTGATCCCGTTCCTCGAGAACGACGACGCCAACCGCGCGCTGATGGGCTCGAACATGCAGCGCCAGGCGGTGCCGCTCGTGCGCGCCGACGCGCCCTTCGTCGGCACCGGCATGGAGGCGGTGGTCGCGCGCGATTCGGGCGCCGCCATCGGCGCGCGCCGCGCGGGCGTGGTCGACCAGGTCGACGCGACGCGTATCGTCATCCGCGCCACCGAGGAGACCGATCCCGGCAAGCCCGGCGTCGACATCTACCGGCTGCAGAAGTTCCAGCGCTCGAACCAGAACACCTGCATCACGCAGAAGCCGCTCGTGCGCGTCGGCGACGTCGTGGCCAAGGGCGACATCATCGCCGACGGCCCCTCGACCGAGCTCGGCGAGCTCGCGCTCGGCCGCAACGTGCTCGTCGCCTTCATGCCGTGGAACGGGTACAACTTCGAGGACTCGATCCTCCTCTCCGAGCGGATCGTGAAGGAGGATGTCTTCACCTCGATCCACATCGAGGAATTCGAGGTGATGGCCCGCGACACCAAGCTCGGGCCGGAAGAGATCACCCGCGACATCCCGAACGTCTCGGAAGAGGCGCTCAAGAACCTCGACGAGGCGGGCATCGTCTATATCGGCGCCGAGGTGAACGCGGGCGACATCCTGGTCGGCAAGATCACGCCCAAGGGCGAGAGCCCGATGACGCCGGAGGAGAAGCTGCTCCGCGCCATCTTCGGCGAGAAGGCGTCGGACGTGCGCGACACCTCGTTGCGGGTGCCGCCGGGCGTCACCGGCACGATCGTCGAGGTGCGCGTCTTCAACCGCCACGGCGTCGACAAGGACGAGCGCGCCCAGGCGATCGAGCGCGAGGAGATCGAGCGCCTCGCCAAGGACCGCGACGACGAGCAGGCGATCCTCGACCGCAACACCTATGCGCGCGTGGCCGATCTCCTCGTCGGCCAGACGGCGCTCGCCGGGCCGAAGGGCTTCCGCAAGGACACCGAGCTGACCCGCGAGATCGTCAACGAATATCCGCGCTCGCAATGGTGGGCCTTCGTCGTCGCCGACGATGCCCGCATGGCCGAGCTCGAGGCGATCCAGAAGCAGTACGACGAATCGAAGAAGCGCCTCGAGCAGCGCTTCCTCGACAAGGTCGAGAAGCTGCAGCGCGGCGACGAGCTGCCTCCGGGCGTCATGAAGATGGTCAAGGTCTTCGTGGCGGTGAAGCGCAAGATCCAGCCCGGCGACAAGATGGCCGGCCGCCACGGCAACAAGGGCGTCGTGTCGAAGATCGTGCCGCTCGAGGACATGCCGTTCCTGGAGGACGGTACCTCGGTCGACATCGTGCTCAACCCGCTCGGCGTGCCCTCGCGCATGAATGTCGGCCAGATCCTCGAGACCCATCTCGGCTGGGCCGCGGCCGGTCTCGGCCGGCAGGTGGCCGAGGCGGTGGAGGCCTATCGCCGCGCCCACGACATCGCGCCTCTGCGCGAGACGCTGACGCGGATCTACGAGGACGGCGATGCCTTCGACGGGCTCGAGGACGAGACGCTCGTCGAGCTCGGCTCGAACCTCACCCGCGGCGTGCCGATGGCCACCCCGGTCTTCGACGGCGCCAAGGAGGCCGACATCGAGCGCATGCTCGAGATGGCCGGGCTCGATCGCTCGGGCCAGGTGACGCTCTACGACGGGCGCACCGGCGAGCCGTTCGACCGTCGGGTGACGGTGGGCTACATCTACATGTTGAAGCTCCACCACCTCGTCGACGACAAGATCCACGCCCGCTCGATCGGCCCCTACTCGCTCGTCACCCAGCAGCCGCTGGGCGGCAAGGCGCAGTTCGGCGGCCAGCGCTTCGGCGAGATGGAGGTCTGGGCGCTCGAGGCCTACGGCGCGGCCTACACGCTGCAGGAGATGCTCACCGTCAAGTCGGACGACGTCGCCGGCCGCACCAAGGTCTACGAGGCCATCGTGCGCGGGGACGACACCTTCGAGTCCGGCATTCCGGAGAGCTTCAACGTGCTCGTCAAGGAGATGCGCTCGCTCGGCCTCAACGTCGAGCTGACGTCCTCGAAGTCGAACGAGAACGAGCTGCCGCCCTCCGAGGCGGCGGAATGAGGCCCTGATCGGGTTCCGATACGAGACCGGCCGCGGGGTGCCCACAGCCCCGCGGCGTCATGCGCTTTACGCGGCGAGGGGACGGCGGCCTCGCCCTGCCAGGAGACGGCGATGAATCAAGAGGTCATGAACCTTTTCAACACTGCGGCGCAGCCGCAGTCGTTCGATCAGATCCGGATTTCGATCGCGAGCCCCGAGAAGATTCTGTCCTGGTCCTACGGCGAGATCAAGAAGCCGGAGACCATCAACTACCGCACCTTCAAGCCCGAGCGCGACGGTCTGTTCTGCGCGCGCATCTTCGGGCCGATCAAGGATTACGAGTGCTTGTGCGGCAAGTACAAGCGCATGAAGTACAAGGGCGTCATCTGCGAGAAGTGCGGCGTCGAGGTCACGCTCGCGCGCGTGCGGCGCGACCGCATGGGCCATATCGAGCTCGCCGCCCCCGTCGCCCATATCTGGTTCCTGAAGTCGCTGCCCTCGCGCATCGGCCTCCTGCTCGACATGACGCTCAAGGATCTCGAGCGGATCCTCTATTTCGAGTCCTACGTCGTCATCGAGCCGGGCCTCACGCCGCTCAAGGAGCGCCAGCTCCTGTCGGAGGAGGAGTACCTGCGCGCGCAGGAGGAGTTCGGCCAGGACAGCTTCACGGCGATGATCGGCGCCGAGGCGATCCGCAAGATCCTCGAGGATCTCGACCTCGAGAAGATCGCCATCGACCTGCGCCACGAGATCGCCACCACGACCTCCGAGCTCAAGCCGAAGAAGCTCCTCAAGCGGCTCAAGATCATCGAGGCCTTCGTCCAGTCGGGCAACCGCCCCGAATGGATGATCCTGACCGTGATCCCCGTCATCCCGCCGGACCTGCGCCCGCTCGTCCCGCTCGACGGCGGCCGCTTCGCGACGTCGGACCTGAACGACCTCTACCGTCGCGTCATCAACCGCAACAACCGCCTGAAGCGCCTCATCGAGCTGCGCGCGCCCGACATCATCATCCGCAACGAGAAGCGGATGCTGCAGGAGGCGGTCGACGCTCTGTTCGACAACGGCCGCCGCGGGCGCGTCATCACGGGCGCCAACAAGCGCCCGCTGAAGTCGCTCGCCGACATGCTCAAGGGCAAGCAGGGCCGCTTCCGCCAGAACCTGCTCGGCAAGCGCGTCGACTATTCGGGCCGCTCGGTCATCGTCGTGGGTCCCGAGCTCAAGCTGCACCAGTGCGGCCTGCCCAAGAAGATGGCGCTCGAATTGTTCAAGCCCTTCATCTATTCGCGTCTCGACGCGAAGGGCTATTCGGCCACCGTCAAGCAGGCGAAGAAGCTCGTCGAGAAGGAGCGTCCCGAGGTGTGGGACATCCTCGACGAGGTCATCCGCGAGCATCCGGTGCTGCTCAACCGCGCGCCGACGCTCCACCGCCTCGGCATCCAGGCCTTCGAGCCTGTGCTGATCGAGGGTAAGGCGATCCAGCTGCACCCGCTCGTCTGCGCCGCCTTCAACGCCGATTTCGACGGCGACCAGATGGCCGTCCACGTGCCCCTCTCGCTGGAAGCCCAGCTCGAGGCGCGCGTGCTGATGATGTCGACGAACAACATCCTGCACCCGGCCTCAGGCGCGCCGATCATCGTGCCCTCGCAGGACATCGTGCTCGGCCTCTACTACCTGTCCATCCTCGCGGAGGGGCAGCCGGGCGAGGGGATGCTGTTCTCCGATCTCGGCGAGATCGATCACGCCCTCTTCCAGAAGGCGATCAATCTCCACACCAAGATCAAGTTCCGCGCCACCAATATCGGCGAGGACGGCGTGCCCTACACGCAGGTCTACGACACCACGCCCGGTCGGGCGATCCTCGGCACGCTCCTGCCGCGGAGCCCCCGCGTCACCTTCGACGTCGTGAACAAGCTCATGACGAAGAAGGAAATCTCCAACATGATCGACACGGTCTACCGCAATTGCGGGCAGAAGGAGACGGTGATCTTCTGCGACCGGATCATGGCGATGGGCTTCTACCACGCCTTCAAGGCGGGCATTTCCTTCGGCAAGGACGACATGGTCGTGCCGGAGAACAAGTGGGACATCGTCGAGGAGACCCGCAAGCTCGTGAAGGATTACGAGCAGCAGTACCAGGACGGCCTGATCACCCAGGGCGAGAAGTACAACAAGGTCGTCGACGCCTGGGCGAAGTGCTCCGATCGCCTCGCTCAGGAGATGATGGCCCGCATCTCGTCGGTGCAGAAGGACGACCAGGGTCGCGACAAGCAGGTCAACTCGATCTACATGATGTCGCATTCGGGCGCCCGCGGCTCGCCGGCCCAGATGAAGCAGCTCGCCGCCATGCGCGGCCTGATGGCCAAGCCCTCGGGCGAGATCATCGAGACGCCGATCATCTCGAACTTCAAGGAAGGCCTCGACGTCCTCGAGTACTTCAACTCGACCCACGGCGCCCGCAAGGGTCTCGCCGACACCGCGCTCAAGACGGCGAACTCGGGCTATCTCACCCGTCGTCTCGTCGACGTGGCGCAGGACGCGGTCATCCGCGAGGTGGATTGCGGGACCGAGAAGGGTATCGCGATGCGCGCCATCGTCGATGCCGGTCAGGTCGTCGCGACGCTCGGCTCGCGCATCCTCGGCCGCACCGCGGGCGAGGACGTGGTCGACGTCGAGGGCGAGATCCTGGTGCCGAAGGGCGTCATGATCGAGGAGAAGCACATCGACGCGATCAACGCGGCCGGCGTGCAGGAGGTGAAGATCCGTTCGGTTCTCGTCTGCGAGACCAAGAACGGCGTCTGCGCCACCTGCTACGGGCGCGATCTCGCCCGCGGCACGCCCGTCAACCAGGGCGAGGCCGTCGGCGTCATCGCGGCGCAGTCGATCGGCGAGCCGGGCACCCAGCTCACGATGCGCACCTTCCACATCGGCGGCGCGGCGCAGATCGCCGACACCTCCTTCGTGGAGAGCTCCTTCGAGGGCAAGGTCACGCTGCGCAACCGCTACGTCGCGCGCAATTCGGACGGCGAGCTGATCGCGATGGGCCGCAACGTGGCCGTCGTGATCATCGGGCCGGACGGCGCCGAGCGCGCGGTGCATCGCATTCCCTATGGCGGCCGCCTGCGCGTCGACGAGGGGGATTCGATCAAGCGCGGTCAGCGCATCGCGGAGTGGGATCCCTATTCGCGTCCCATCATCGCGGAAGTCGACGGCGCGGTCGCCTACGAGGATCTCGTCGACGGCGGCTCGATCGTGGAGACGATGGACGAGGCGACCGGCATCGCCAAGCGCGTCGTCATCGACTGGCGCGGCTCCTCGCGCACGGCCGATCTGAAGCCCGCGATCACGATCATGGACGAGGACGGCAAGATCAAGAAGCTGCCGCGCGGCGGCGACGCCCGCTCGCTGCTCGCGGTCGACGCGATCATCGCCGTCGATCCGGGCAACAAGGTCAAGGCCGGCGACGTGCTGGCCCGCGTCTCGACCGAAAGCGCCAAGACGCGCGACATCACGGGCGGTCTGCCGCGCGTGGCGGAGCTGTTCGAGGCGCGCCGTCCGAAGGATGCGGCGATCATCGCGGAGAAGTCGGGCACGATCCAGTTCGGGCGCGACTACAAGAACAAGCGCCGCCTGACGCTGACCCCGCACGACGGCTCGGATCCGGTCGAGTACCTGATCCCGAAGGGCAAGCACATCCACCTGCAGGACGGCGACGTGGTCGAGGTCGGCGATTTCATCGTCGACGGCAACCCGGCGCCGCACGACATCCTGGCGATCAAGGGCGTCGAGGAGCTCGCCGCCTATCTCGTCAACGAGATCCAGGAGGTCTATCGCCTGCAGGGCGTGTCGATCAACGACAAGCACATCGAGGTGATCGTCCGCCAGATGCTGCAGAAGGTCGAGATCACCGAGACGGGCGACACCGAGCTGATCGCCGGCGAGCAGATGGATCGCCTCGAATTCGAGGAGATCAACGAGCGTCTTCTCGCCGACAACAAGAACAAGAAGCCCGCCGTCGGCGTGCCGGTCCTGCTCGGCATCACCAAGGCGAGCCTGCAGACGCGCTCCTTCATCTCGGCCGCGTCCTTCCAGGAGACCACCCGCGTCCTCACCGAGGCGGCGGTCAACGGCAAGGTGGACGAGCTCGAAGGGCTCAAGGAGAACGTCATCGTCGGCTCGCTCATCCCGGCCGGCACGGGCGCCCTCTCCGCGCAGATCCGCGGGATCGCGACGCGTCGCGACGGGCTCATCCTCCAGCAGAAGGCCGAGGCCACCGGCGCCGGCACCGGCGTCGGCGAGCTGCCCGCGGGCGAGTGAGCCTTCGGCTGCAAGCCATCGACGAGACGAGAAAGCCGCCCTTCGGGGCGGCTTTTTCATGTGGTGCAGCGGCTGGATCGGCCTTCAGGCGGCTTTTCGAAAGGACCGCAGAGTCACGCCACCGTCGGAGCGCACGGTCGTGATCACGATCATCGACGTCTCGGCGCTAGGATGCGTCATGCAAAAGGCGATGGCCTCGTCCTCGGAGGCGAGATGCTTGCTGAGGGTCTCCGCATGTTGCGACGTGGCGCGTTGGAAGGCGATCGTCCTGAGTTCGAACCCGGAATCCACCTCGTGGACGTAGAAGACGGGGGTGCCCGCTTCGATGTGGATCTGCGCCGTCTCGTCGAAAGCCATCGAACTGCCTCCTCGTCGATTTCCCCTCACAGCCAACGCCGCACCCGCCCCGCATAATCCCGCCACGCCTGCCCGAACCGCGCTTCCAGATGCCGCTCCTCGCGCGCGATCGCGAGCCGCGAGACCGCGACGGCGGCCACGAGGGCGGCGGGGATCGCCCAGAGCCAGTCGAAGGCGAGGCCGAGGCCGATCACCATCAGCGTGTTGCCGAGATAGATCGGGTTGCGCGAGAAGCGGAACGGCCCGTCGGTCGCGAGCCGATCGGCGCCGCGATGGGGCATGATGGTCGTCGCGTGCCGGCGAAAGGTGAGGGCCGTCCAGACGTCGAGCGACAGCCCGCCCGCGGCGAGCACCGCCCCGAGCGCCCGCACGACCCCGTACCCGCCATGGCTCGTCGGCACCACCCATTCGAGCCCGAGCGCCACGAGCGCCGCGCCCGCGAAGAGGATTGGCGGCCAGGGGATGCGGTTGGGGCGCTCGGTGAGATCGTTCATGGCCATCACCATCGCCTGAACTCCGGCCGAGCACAAACCGTGTCATTCCGGACGCCGAAGGCGATCCGGGACCCAAACCCTCGACGCTCGGGTCGCAGCCTGTAGGCTGCGTTTCTCCGAGGATCGAAGCTGCTGCGAGGTCGAGCAGCGAGCGCGGCATGCGCGCTCGGACGGTCGTCGCGGATATGGGTCCCGGGTCCGCTTCGCGGCCCGGGATGACAACCTCCGCTATGAAGGTGTATCATGGAGAGAATGCATCTCATAGGTGCGCAATGTACTACGTCTACATGCTCGCCAGTCGCCGAAACGGAACGCTCTATACCGGTGTGACGAACGATCTGTCGCGCCGCGTCTTCGAGCATCGGCAGGGGGCGGTGCCCGGCTTCACCCGCCGCTACGGAGTCGCCCGTCTGGTCTGGTACGAAGTTCACACGGAGATCGAAGCGGCCATCACTCGGGAAAAGCGGATCAAGCGCTGGAAGCGAGACTGGAAGGTCACGCTCATCGAGGATATGAACCCGCTCTGGGCGGACCTCTACCCGACGCTCCGCTGAGACCGGATGGTGTCATCCCGGACGCCGAAGGCGATCCGGGACCCATACCCTCGACGCTCGGGTCGCAGCCTGTAGGCTGCGTTTCTCCGAGGATCGAAGCTGCTGCGAGGTCGAGCAGCGAGCGCGGCATGCGCGCTCGGACGGTCGTCGGAGCTTATGGGTCCCGGGTCCGCTTCGCGGCCCGGGATGACAGACCCCCGACGCCGCGCCTCCCCGTCGACACACGCGCTCCCGCTGCCTATAACGAGCGCAAACGAACCCACCGAGGATGCGCGCCATGATCCCCAATGCCGGCAAGAGCCTCAATTTCGATCTCGGCGAGACCGCGGACGCCATCCGCGAGACGGTGCAGGCCTTCGCCTCCGAGAAGATCGCGCCCCGCGCCGAGGAGATCGACCGCACGAACACCTTCCCGCGCGACCTGTGGGTGCCGATGGGCGAGCTCGGCCTGCACGGCATCACGGTCGAGGAGGAATGGGGCGGGGCGGGGCTCGGCTATCTCGAGCACGTCGTCGCGATGGAGGAGATCTCCCGCGCGTCTGCCTCGGTCGGCCTCTCCTACGGCGCCCATTCGAACCTGTGCGTCAACCAGATCCGCCGCAACGGAACGAGCGCGCAGAAGGAGAAGTATCTGCCCAAGCTCATCTCCGGCGAGCATGTCGGCGCGCTCGCGATGTCGGAGCCGGGTGCGGGTTCGGACGTCGTGTCGATGCGCACCCGCGCCGACAGGAAGGGCGACCGTTACGTGCTCAACGGCAACAAGATGTGGATCACGAACGGTCCCGTCGCCGAGACGCTCGTCGTCTACGCCAAGACCGACCCGAGCGCCGGGCCGCGCGGCATCACCGCCTTCCTGATCGAGAAGGGCATGAAGGGGTTCTCCACCCACCAGAAGCTCGACAAGCTCGGCATGCGCGGCTCCGACACCTGCGAGCTCGTGTTCGAGGATTGCGAGGTGCCGGAAGAGAACGTGCTCGGCGAGGTCGGACGCGGCGTCAACGTGCTGATGTCGGGCCTCGATTACGAGCGCGCGGTGCTCGCGGCGGGCCCGCTCGGCATCATGCAGGCGGCGATGGACGTGGTCCTGCCCTATGTCCACGAGCGCAAGCAATTCGGCCAGCCGATCGGCCAGTTCCAGCTCGTCCAGGGCAAGGTCGCGGACATGTATGTCCGCATGAACGCCGCCAAGGCCTATGTCTACGCCGTCGCCAAGGCCTGCGACCGCGGCGAGACCACGCGCGAGGACGCGGCCGGCGCGATCCTCTACGCGGCCGAGCTCGCCACCCAGGTCGCGCTCGACGCGATCCAGCTGCTCGGCGGCAACGGCTACATCAACGACTACCCGACGGGACGCCTCCTGCGCGACGCCAAGCTCTACGAGATCGGCGCCGGCACGAGCGAGATCCGCCGCATGCTGATCGGCCGGGAATTGTTCGACAAGTCGGCCTGAGCGCGAACGCCGCGCCCGCGGATCCGCCCGCGCGGCGCGGGCGTTGTCGGCAGGGCTCGTCGGAGCGCCGGGGGGAGCATGTGCGAGTTGTTGGGCATGAGCGCGAATGTCCCCACAGACATTCGCTTCAGCTTCGCGGGCCTCGCCCGGCGGGGCGGGGGGACGGGGCCGCATCGGGACGGTTGGGGCATCGCCTTCTACGAGGGCCGCGGCTGCCGCGCCTTCCATGATCCGCAGCCGAGCGCCGATTCCGAGATCGCGGGGCTGATCCGCCGCTACCCCATCAAGAGCCGAACCGTCATCGCCCATGTCCGCCGGGCCAATCGCGGGCGCGTGGCGCTCGAGAACACGCACCCTTTCCTGCGCGAATTGTGGGGCCGGCCTTTCGCCTTCGCCCATAACGGCCAGCTGAAGGGCGCCAAGAGGCTTCCCCTCGGCGCCTATCGGCCGATCGGGACGACGGACAGCGAGCACGCCTTCGCCTTCATGCTCCACCGCCTGCGCAGCCGCTACGAGCGCGAGCCCGCGCCGGCGACCCTCGACCGGCGCATCGCCGAGATCGTCGCCGAGCTCGCGCCGATGGGCGTCCTCAACCTGCTCCTGAGCGACGGCCGCACCCTCTACGCCTTCGCCGACAAGCGCCTGTCCTATCTCACGCGCGAGGCGCCCTTCGGCAAGGCGACGCTGGTCGACGAGGATCTCCAGGTCGATTTCGCGCGCGAGACGACCCCCGACGACGTCGTCACCGTGATCGCCACCCGCCCGCTCACCCGCGACGAGACCTGGACGACGATCCCCCCGCGCACCCTCATCGCCTTCCGCGACGGCCGCGTCGCCTCCACCTACGCGGCGGCGTGAGCCGTCAGCTCCTCACCACCACGCACGCCCCGCCGGCGTCGCGGATGCGGCGGCAGAGGGCTTCCGCTTCCGCGCGGGTCTGGGCGGGGAGGCGCACGCGGTAGAAGGGCGCGCCGCCGCGGGTGCGCATGCGGGTGCCGATCACCATCGGCTGCGCGTCACCGACGACGGAGGCGACCTGCCGCCGCGCGCGCTCGAAGGTGGCGAGCGCGCGCTCGCGCACGAAATTGCCCGCGAGCTGGACGCCCCAGGGCGCGAACGGGCTCAGCGCCGGCCCCGGCGCGCCTGGCAGGCCCGGTCCGCGCAGAAGGGCGACGAGGGTGAGGCAGCGCTCGTCCTCTTCGGCGGCCGCGGCCGCCTCCTCGTCTTCCGCGCTCTGCGCCGGAAGCTCGACGGCGCCCCCGGCGAGCGCGGCCCAGTCCTCGGCGCTGCGGCTCGTGATGCGCATGACGAAATCGCGCGTCTCGAGCGGCAGCCCGCCGCGCGCCGCGAGCCAATCGGAGACGCGGCGCGGGCCGCCATTGTAGGCCGCCGCGGCGAGCCCCTTGTTGCCGAAGCGCGCCTTGAGATCGGAGAGCAATTCCGCCGCCTTCGGGATCGCCTGCTCGGGGTCGAACGGATCGGCGAGGCCGCGCTCGGCGGCGGTGCCGGGCATGAACTGGGCGATGCCCTGCGCGCCGGCGTGGCTGACGACGTGCGGTCGAAAGCTGCTCTCCTGCCAGATCAGCCGCGTGAGGAAGCCGATCGGCAGGTCGTTCGCCCGCGCCGCGCCCTCGATCATCCGGCACACGGCCTCGTCGAGCGTCTCTTCGGCCTGTGCTCGGGCAGGGGAGGGGGCGAGGCTCGCCGCCACGAGGAGCAGCAGGATCCACAGCGCCCATGGTCGCATCCGCATCGCGATCTGCCCTCTTCGCGTCCCGTTGCGTCACACTGATCGTAGCAGAGGTCGCCGCTGCCGCACCGACGCCTTTCGCGCACCCGCGAGCAGAGACTCTCCGGTTTCGGAACGGCCGCGGTGCGATCGCGTTCCACAATCGCGGCTCGAACATGCCCAGACTCGGGCCGCTGTGTCGCGTCCCGCCGCTCGAGAGGCTCTGGCCCATGGTCGATCGTCATGCTGACCCGTTCGGCGAGGCCGCGCGCGGCGGGGCCGCGTCCGGCGAGATGGCGCTGCGGATCGGCGCGGCGGACTGGGCCTCGAATCCGCTCGGTCCGCCCGAGGCCTGGCCGGAGCGCTTGCGCACCCTCGTCGCGCTGATGCTCGACGCCATCCAGCCGATGTTCCTGACCTGGGGGCCGCAGCGGATCGTCCTCTACAACGACGGCTACGCCACGTTGCTCGGCCGGCGCCATCCCGAGGCGCTCGGGCGCCCCTTCGCGGAGGTCTGGCCCGAGCTCGCCGATCAGGTCTTCCCCATCCTCGACCGGGCCTATGCGGGCGAGGCGACGGCGATGAGCGACATCCGCCTCGTGATGCACAGGCACGGCTATCCCGAGGTGGCCCATTTCGCCTTCTCCTACACCCCCGTCCGGAACGGCGACGGCACGGTCGTGGGGATGTTCTGCGCCTGCACCGAGACCACGGCCGAGGTCCGCGCGCGTGCTCTGGAGCGGGCCGAGCGCGAGCGGCTGCGCGTCCTGTTCTCGCAGGCACCGGGTTTCATGGCGGTGCTGCACGGGCCCGACCACGTCTTCGAACTCGTCAACGACGCCTATGCGCAGCTCGTCGGTCGCGATCGCGCGCTCGTCGGCTGTCCGGTCGCGCGGGCGCTGCCCGAGCTCGCGGATCAGGGCTTCCTCGAGCGGCTCGACGAGGTGCGGGCGACGGGCCTCCCCTTTGTCGCGCGCAACGCCGCCGTGCGCCTCGCGCGCGGCCCCGCCGGGGAGGCGCAGCGGCGCTTCGTCGACTTCGTCTTCCAGCCGATCGTCGACGACAACGGCGAGCCGAGCGCCATCTTCGTGCAGGGCGTGGACGTCACCGAGCACGTCGCCGCCGAGACGGCCCTTCGCGTCAGCGAGGAGCGGCGTCGCCTCGCCGCCGAGGCCGCCCGCATCGGCGTGTTCGACCTCGACCTCGCGAGCCGCGCGCTGTTTCTCGACGAGCACGCCCGTGCGCTGCTCGAGCTGCCCTCGCAGGGCCCCTACGACCTCGACACGCTCCTCGCGCATGTCGATCCGGAGGACCGCGCGGACGTCGAGCGGACGGTGCGCGAGCGCATCGCGCGCGGCACGATCGGCGGGTTCGCGCTCGAGTTCCGAACGGTGCAGGATGCGCGCGGCGCGCGCCGCTGGATCGCCTGCGACGGCCGCACGATCCTCCAGGAGGACAAGCCCGCGCGCGTGATCGGCACCCTCGCCGACGTCACCGAGCGCCGGATCGGCGAGATGCGCCTCGCCGAGATCGCCGAGCGCTACCGGCTCGCCGCGCGCGCCACCAACGACGCGATCCGCGACTGGGATCTCGCCTCCGACCAGGTGATCTGGAACCGCGCCGTCGAGACGCTGTTCGGCCACGCCGTGATCGAGACGCAGGCGGCCTGGATGATGGAGCGCGTGCATCCCGAAGACCGCGCCCGCGTCGAGGCGGAGCTGCGCGCCGCGATCGAGGGGGGCGGGCGGCGGTTTCGGGCCGAGTACCGGTTCGCGCGCGCGGACGGCAGCTACGCCTTCGTGCTCGACCGCGGCTACGTGCTGCGCGACCGGGAGGGCCGGGCGCAGCGCGTCATCGGCGCGATGCTCGATCTGAGCGAGCGGCGGCGCGCCGAGGAGCGCCAGGCGCTGATCCAGCGCGAGCTGCACCATCGCGTCAAGAACACGCTCGCGACCGTCCAGGCGATCGCCGCCTCGACCATGCGCACGTCGCCGAGCCCCGCGGCCTTCCGCGCCGCCTTCACCGATCGGCTGATCTCGCTGGGGCGCACCCATACGCTCCTCATCGAGAACGCCTGGGAGGGCGCCGGCATCGCCGACATCCTCCAGCTCGAGCTCGAGCCCTATGCGGACGGGCGCGGCTCGCGCATCGCCCTCGACGGGCCGCGCGTCGCGCTCCCGGCCGAAATCGCGGTCGCCTTCGGCATGGCCGCCCACGAGCTGACGACGAATGCGGCGAAGCACGGGGCGCTCTCGGTGCCCAATGGCCGCGTCGTCGTCCGCTGGAGCGTTTCAGACGAGGCGGACGGCACCCGGCGCCTCCGGCTGCGCTGGTCGGAAGAGGGCGGGCCCCCTGTCGAGAAGCCGACCCGCGCCGGCTTCGGCACCCAGATCCTCGAGCGCGCGCTCGCCGTCCAGCTCCACGGCCACGTCCGCCTCGCCTACGAGCCAGGCGGTCTCCAGGTCGCCATCGAGGCCACGCTCGCCGCGCCCGAGGAGAATGCGGTCGGCGAGGGGGGCACGGGGTAGGGGGCTTTCGCGAGCCGAGAGCGCCGCCGCTCGCCTTGCCCCGGAGAGTTCGAAAGGCTGTCATCCCGGGCCGCGAAGCGGACCCGGGACCCATATCCACGAGGATCGTTCGAGCGCGCATGCCGCGCTCGTTCCGCTACATTTGGGCAGCTTCCGATGGAGAAACGCAGCCAACAGGCTGCGACTGAGCCGTCGTGGATATGGGTCCCGGATCGCCTTCGGCGTCCGGGATGACACCGCAGATAGAAACGACAGCGCGCACCATCGCCGTCGCGCCCACGGACACCCGCCCCCTCGGCAGCATGCGACGCGCTCGCGCCAGTCTCCGATCGACGCGCCGCCTCTATTGCCACGCTTTCGCGGCGCGAATTTGCCGAGATCTCGACATGTTCAAAAATATTCCTACGGAACCTTTCGGCGTTTTTATTTGCGACCTGCCCCACGATCGCCGCGAAGTCGCGACAGGTGTTGGTGAGCAGCCGAGAAGAGCTGAACCGTTCCCGCCGCCGATTGGGGCCGTCGAAACATGATCAGCCAGTACTCCGTGCGCGCGCGCAAGCTCCTTGCCGTGCTCCCCGTTCTCGCCGCCTTCGTCCTCGCGTCCCCTACGCCCGCCGCCGCCTACGATCCGCCCTTCGCGGCGATCGTGGTCGACGTGAATGCGGGGCGCGTGCTGCACGAGGTGAATGCCGACCACCTGCGTTATCCCGCCTCGATCACGAAGGTGATGACGCTCTACCTCGTCTTCGAGCGCCTCGAGGCTGGCAGCCTCTCGCTCGACACGCCCCTGCGCGTGTCGGCCCGCGCCGCCGCCGAACCGCCCTCGAAAATCGGCGTCAAGCCCGGCACGACGATCACCGTCGAGCAGGCGATCAAGGCGCTCGTCACCCGCTCGGCGAACGACGTCGCCACCGTCGTCGCGGAGAATCTCGGCGGCAGCGTCGAGGGCTTCTCCGCGCTGATGACCCGCCGCGCGCGGGCGATCGGCATGGAGCGGACCGAGTTCCGCAACGCGCACGGCCTGCCGAACGCGGCCCAGGTCTCGACCGCGCGGGATCTCGCGGTCCTCGCGGTGGCGATCCAGGACCGCTTCCCCCAGTACTACACCTATTTCCAGACCCGCAGCTTCGACTTCGAAGGCACGAGGCACGGCAACCACAACCGCCTGCTCGGGCGCGTGCGCGGCGTCGACGGGATCAAGACCGGGTTCATCCGCGCCTCCGGCTTCAACCTGATGACGAACGCCAAGGTCGACGATCGGCACATCGTGACGATCGTCCTCGGCGGGCGCTCCGGCGCGCATCGCGACGGGATCGTCACCGGGCTCGTCGAGCGCTACATGCCGCAGGCCTATGCCGGCGCGCGCACGACGCGGCTCGTCGGGACGGCGCCGTCCGCCGGGCGCATGCTCGTCGCGGCGAACGTCCCGACGCCGCCGACGCGGCCGCTCGACCTGCCCGTCCTCGTCATCGCCGAGCTCGACCCGGAGCCCGATCCGGAGGAGACCGGCCCCGCCGGCGAGCGCGCCGTCGCCGCCTTCGGCGATCTCGACGCCGACCAGGGCTCGACCACGCTCGCCGAGGAGAAGCCCGAGACCGAGGTCGCGAGCGCGCCGGCGATGCCGGCCATGCCCGCCGCGTCCGCCTCCGCGACCGCCACGCTCCGGACCGCCGCAGCGCCCGTCGCCGCCGCTCCCGCCGCATCCCTCCAGGCGGCCGGCGAGGACGCGCGCGAGGATTTGGCGGCTGGCGTCGCGGCGCAGCCCGACGTCGTGGCCGAGCTGCCCGAGCCGCTCGACCATCCCGTCCCGCCCGCGCGTCCGCTCCGCCTCGCCGCCGCCGCGCAGGCTGCCGCCACGGCGCCCGCCGCCGCTGCCGCGCCGGCTCCGTCCGGTCACGCGATCCAGCTGTCGGCGGCGACGAGCGAGCGTGCGGCGCTCGATCTCCTCGAGCGGGCGCGGGGCAAGGTCGGCTCGCCGCTCGCGCAGGCGCAGCCCGTGGCCGAGCGCGTGCGCAACGGCTCGCGGACCTTCTACCGCGCCCGCTTCGCCGGCTTCGGCAGCGCGGGCGAGGCGCAATCCGCCTGTCGCGCGGTCAAGCGTGCGGGGTTCGATTGCTTCGAGATGCGGCTCTGACGCGCGCCCTCTTCTGGGCGAGGAAGTAAGCAGGGGCGCCGTTCCCGGAGCCGTCGCGGCCCGGGAACGGCGGCTGCGACGGGGCGTTTGACCTCGGTCGGCCGAAGACGGCCGGCCGTTCGCGTCGGGGGGCCGGACGAGGCACGCTCCTGCTCGAAGGTCGACCCGATGCGCTCACGATACACCACCGCCGCTGCGATCGCGGCGCTGACGCTCGCTTTCGCCACCCATCCCCCGTTCATTGGCAGCGACCCGGCCTTCGCCCAGGGACGCAGCGACAGCGCCCCTGGCCGCGGCGGCGACGGTCCGCCCGGCCGCAGCGACGACGGCGGGCCTCCCGGCCAGAGCGACTCGACGTCCGGCGCGCGCGACGACGGCTCTCCCGGCCGCAGCGGTTCCGCGCCCGGCCGCGGCGGCGACGGGCCTCCGGGGCAGGGGGGTGGTTCCCCGGGTGGGGGCGGTTCGGGTGGCGGCGGTCCGGGTGGCGAGAGCCCTAATGGCGGTGATCCCGGTGGTGGCGGTCCCGGTGGCGGCGGTTCCGGTGGCGGCGACGAGAGCGCGTCTCCAGCTCCGCCGCCCTCTCCGTCCGGCCCTCCGGGCGACACGACGCCGTCGACCCCCGGCGCTGGCTCCGGCCCCGCCCCCGGCGCGAGCGCGCCCGCAGCACCGCCCGCCGCTCCGGCGCCATCCGTGGCCGCACCGTCTCCGGCCCCGTCTCCGGCCCCGTCTCCGGCCCCGTCTCCGGCCCCATCTCCGGCCCCATCGCCTGTCCCTGCCGCCCCGCCGCTCGATCCCCAGACCGTGGGCTCGATCCCCGGCGGCGGCGGGCGCGGCGGGCCCGATCTTCCGGTTCAATTCCTGCCGGGACGGGACGCCGCGCGGGCGGCCGCGCCGCCGGGGCGGCTCGCCCCGCTGCGCGCCGCGCCGGGCGTGGACGAGCCGGTGGTGCGGGTCTGCTGGAGCGCGCTCGCGGCCGCGGCGCAGCCCTTCGGCGCGATCTACGTGGAGGCGGCGAGCGCGGGAGGGGCGCGGCGCGCGCGCAACGGCGAGATCGACGTGCCGCTGCGGGCGCGCGTGCTCTACGGCCCGCCGCAGGGCAACGCGGTGCGGGAATCGCGCGTGACCTGTCGTCTCGACGCCGCGGGCCGCGTCAGCGGCTTGCAATGAGCGCCCCTCAGGGGCGCAGCCCCAGGGGCAAGGGCAGCATCCGGGGCATCGGCGCGGGCGCGATCGGCGACGGTCGCGCCTCGTCTCGCAGCGCGGTTCGGGGCCGCGGCGCGACCTGCGCCGTCTGCCTCTGCGGCGCCGGCTGAGCACGAGCGGGCGCGGGTCGCTGCACGCGCACCGGCGCCTGCAGATCGCCCGGGCGCGGCGGCGGCACGAGGACGGAACGAGCCTCCGGCGCCGGGCCCGCCTCGGGCTCGATCGCGGTCTCGAGCGCCCGCTCCGGGAGAGCGGCGACGGCGGCCGGCGGCGCCGCGCTCGGGCGCATGGGCGGGATCGGCGCCTCCCAAGCCTCCCGGAAACGGCCCTGCGCGTTAAGACGCAGCTCCGGTAACGACAGCGTCCCCGTCGCGAGCGGCGCATCGTCCGGCTCGATCGCCGCCACGGCCCGCGGCGGAGGCGCGTCGACGAGGTCGCGATCGGCGCCCAGCAATATCGCGTGGTCTCGGGCGAGGGTGGCTTCCGTCTCGTCGGCGAGACGCAGGGTGGGGGAGGGTGCGGGCGGTGCGTCGGCGATGTCGCCGTCGGCGCCGAGGATCATCGCGAGGTCTCGCGCGAGAGCGGCCTCGGTCTCGTCGGCGAGACGCAGGGTGGGGGAGGGAGCCGGCGGTTGGTCGGCGAGGTCGCTGTCGGCGCCCAGCATCATCGCGTGCTCGCGGACGAGGGTGGCTTCCGCCTCGTCGGCGAGACGCAGGGTGGGGGAGGGAGCCGGCGGTTGGTCGGCGATGTCGCCGTCCGCGCCGAGGATCATCGCGAGGTCTCGCGCGAGAGCGGCCTCGGTCTCGTCGGCGAGGCGCAGGGCGGGAGAGGGCGCCGGCGGCTGGTCGGTGATGTCGCCATCGGCGCCCAGCACCATCGCGTGCTCGCGGGCCAGGGTGGCTTCCGTCTCGTCGGCGAGACGCAGGGCGGGGGAGGCAGCCGGCGGCTGGTCGACGACGTCGCCATCGGCGCCGAGGATCATCGCATGCTCGCGGGCGAGGGCGGCTTCCGTTTCGTCTGCGAGGCGCAAGGTGGGAGAGGGGGCCGGCGGTGCGTCGAGGATATCGCCGGCCGCGCCCAGCATCATCGCGTGCTCGCGGGCCAGGGTGGCCTCGGTCTCATCCGCCAAGCGCAACGTGGGCGAGGGCGCTGGCGGCATGTCGGTGATATCGCCCTCTGCGCCGAGCATCATCGCATGCTCGCGAGCGAGCGTGGCCTCGGTCTCGTCTGCGAGGCGCAAGGTCGGGGAGTGGGCGGGCGGCTGGTCGGCGAGGTCGCCGTCGGCACCGACGATCATCGCATGCTCGCGGGCGAGAGCGTCGGCCACTTCGTCGTTCGACGGGATCGGCGGGCCGGCCTCCGGCGCCGGCTCGGACGCGCGCGCGGTGCTCGGGCCGTCGTCGAGGCGGGCGGCGAGCGCGCGCAGGCTCTCGACGCGTTCCTGGAGCGCGCGCAGCTGCTCGAGCTCTTCGGCGACCACGTCCGATCCGTCGAGCTCGCGGCGCAGCTCCTCGATCTCGCCGAGCAGCGTCTCGATCATGAGGACGAGCGGGTCCTCGGCGGGCGCGGCCGCTTGAACGGGCGGCGGCGCGCGCGTGCCTTCGGCGGCTCCCGTCGAGGCGAGCGCGCCCAAGGCGACGGCGAGCGCGAGCGCGGAGGCGCCGGCCTTCCCGCGGCGCGCGCGACGGCAAGAATTCTCGTGCGGCAATGTCATTCCGGTCTCTCCCCGAACCGGAGAAACCGCGAATTCGGTTTTGGTTCGCCGGGGCGACGAAAGTGGCTTTGGGCGGACCTTCGGCTCCGGGGCGTCGGCTCGATGTGATCCTTGCGCCGATCGCCTCGCAAGACCGTCGTGCAGATCGCAACGGGATTCCCCTCCCCCCGCGAAGCGGCGGGGAGTTAGGGGTGGGGGGCGGTGGGGCTTGTCGGATGGTTTTTGGAGGAGGCTCGGCGGATGCGCCGAGCACGCCTCACCACCCGCTCCACCGGCCCGACCGCCCCCCACCCATACCCTCCCCGCCGCTGCGCGGGGGGAGGGGGGCGTCGGCGGCGAGATCGATGCTTCCGCCGATCGCCTCGCAAGACCGTCGTGCAGATCGAGACGGGATTCCCCTCCCCCCGCGAAGCGGCGGGGAGGGGTTAGGGGTGGGGGGCGGTGGGGCTTGTCGGATGGTTTTTGGAGGAGGCTCGGCGGATGCGCCGAGCACGTCTCTCCACCCGCTCCACCGGCCCGACCACCCCCCACCCATACCCTCCCCGCCGCTGCGCGGGGGGCGTTGGCGTCGAGATCGATCCTTGCGCCGCTCGGCGCGCGCGACCCGTCGTGTCGTCACTCGGCGGCGGCTTCGCCCTTCTTCTTGCCGAACATGCCCGAAAGCCAGCCCTTCTTGGGCGCCTCGGCACCCGCCTCGTCGCCCGCGCCCTCTGCAGGCGCGGGAGCGACCACCTCGCCGAAGGTCGTGAAGAACTCGCCCGCGAGCTTCTTCGCGGTCGCGTCGATGAGGCGCCCGCCGAGCTGGGCGATCTTGCCGCCGACCTGCGCCTTCACGTCGTAATGGAGGATCGTCTCCTCCGATCCGTCCTCGCCCTCGACCGCCTCGAGCGACACCTTCGCGCCGCCCTTGGCATGGCCGGCGGCTCCGCCCGCGCCTTCGCCCGAGATCGTGTAGCCGTTCGGCGGGTCGAGATCGGAGAGCGTCACCTTGCCGTTGAAGGTCGCCTTCACGGGGCCGATCTTGAGCGTGACCTTGGCGGTCATCTCGGTGTCGGAGGTCTTCTCGATCGTCTCGCAGCCGGGAATGCACTGCTTGAGGACTTCCGGATCGTTGAGCGCGGCCCAGACCACTTCGCGGGGGGCGGCGATCCGGCGGCTGTCGGTCATATCCATGGGCGTTTCCTTTCCTCGTTGAGATTCGGCGGCACGTCAGGCCTCGCGCTGCCCGCGTCGCCGCAGGACGGTGATCTCGGCCAGGATCGACAGGGCTATTTCTTCGGGCGTAATCGCCCCGATGTCGAGCCCCGCCGGCGCGTGCAGGCGCTCGAGCGCGGCGCGCGCGACGCCCTCGCGGGCGAGCTCCTCGCGCAGAGCCGCCGCCTTCAGCCGCGAGCCGACGAAGGCGACATAGGCCGCGTCGCTCGCGAGCGCGCCGGCGAGCGCCGCCTTGTCGCCCGCGCCCTGCGTCGCGACGACGACGAACCGCGCGAGCGGCGAGGAGGCCGCGACCTCGTAGCCGGCGACGCGCACGTCCGGCGCGGCGAAGGCGTCGAGCTCGTCGGCGGGGGCGTGCACGCAGGTCTCGTAGCCCATCCGCCGGCCGAGATCGCACAGAGCCTTCGCGACCGGCGTCGCCCCGCAGATCACGAGGAGCGGCTTTGGCAGCACCGCCTCGATGAAGACGTCCATCGTGCCCTTGCTCGGACAGCGATTGGCGGCGAAGCGGATGCCGTCGCGCTCCTCACCCGGCGCGATGCCGGCATCCTCCAACAGGTCCTCGGGCCGGATCGAGACGAGCCGCGGCGTGCCGTCGGCGATCACCTGGCGGGCGGCGCGCAGCACGGCGGCGCGCGCGCAGCCCCCGCCGATCCAGCCGCCCGAGATGCGCCCATCGGCGCGGATCACCGCCTTGGCGCCGGCCTTGGCGGCGGTCAGCGAGACCGTGCGCACGACGGTCGCCACAGCGAAGGGCTCCGCCCGGGCGCGCATGGCGGCGACGAGATCGACCACGTCCTGCGGTTCCATCATCAGCATTCTCCGAGCATCCTCACAGCTTGCCGAGCGCGTCCTCGAGAGCGGCGAGGCTTTCGAGGTCGTGGGCGGGGGCGAAGAGATCGACATGCGGCAGCGCCGCCTGCATGCCGCGGGCGACGGGCGCGTAATCGCGCCAGCCGAGCATCGGATTGAGCCAGATCACCCGCCGCGCCCGGCGCGACAGCCGCTTCATCTCGCGCGCGAGGAGCTCCGGCTCGCCGGTGTCGTAGCCGTCGGAGAGGATCATCACGGCCGTGCGCGGCGTGATCGCGCGCCGCGCATGGACGCGGTTGAAGGTCTCGAGCGCCGCCCCGATCCGCGTGCCGCCGCCGAACCCTTGCGCGAGGAGCGTGAAGCGCTCGGCCGCGCGCACGGGGTCGCGCTCGCGCAGAGCCTGGGTGATCTCGACGAGGCGGGTGTGGAAGAGGAACGCCTCCGCCTTCGCGAAGGCGCCGAGAATGCCGTGGACGAAGCGCACGAAGGTCGTCGCGTAGACGCTCATCGAGCCCGACGCGTCGAGCAGGATCACGAGCTTGAGCGGCCGCTCGCGCGGGCGGCGCATGACGAGATCGATCGGCTCGCCGGCGCGCGAGACGGCGCGCGCGAGCGTGCGCCGCAGATCGATCCGCCGCCCCCGCCGCGCGGCCTTCGCGCGCCGCGTGAGCCGCGCCTTCATGCTCCGCGCCAGCCGCTCGGCGAGGGCGTGGGCGCGGGCGATCTCGTCGGGGTCGGTGAGGTGGCGGAAATCGGTGGTCTCGAGGCGCTCCGCCTTCGAGCCGCCGGCGCGGCGGGGGCCGTCCTCGTGCGTCTCGATCGGCTCCGCGCCGTCCTCGCTGCGCGAGACGCGGTCCGGCGGGCCGGCCTCGCCCGCGCCCGCATCGGGGCCCCTCCAGCGGCGGATGTCGAGCCCGCGTCGCGCCGAGGCCCCGCTCGCGACGATGCGCATGCCGGTGCGGCGCGCCCGCCAATAGGCGTCGAAGACGGCCGGGAAGCGCTCGAAATCGGCGGGGCGGGAGGCGAAGAGGGCGCGAAAAGCGGGCATCAGCCGTGCGGGCCGCGCGAGGTCGGCGCCGGCGAGGATCGCGAGCGCGTCCCGGCTCTCGGCGAGGCCGACGGGATAGCCCTCGAGGCGCAGCGTGCGCACGAAGCCCGCGAGCCGCGCCCGCGCCAGCGCTCCGGCTTGGGGTTCGGCCGGCAGGGCGCTCATGCGCTCGCCTCGACGAGACGGTCGAGCACTGGAGCGGCGAGGCGCAGCCTGTCTTCGCGGGTCTTGAGAAGAGCGACGAGCGCATCGCGCACGGCCTGCGGGTCGTCGCGCAGATCGGTCAGGCCCACCAGGCTCGCGGCGAAATCGAGGCTCTCCGCGATGCCCGGGACCTTCGCCAGATCCTCCCGCCGGATCTTCGCGACGAAGCGCACGATCTGGCCCGCGAGCGCGGCGTCGATGCCGGGGATGCGGGCGAGCAGGATTCGCGTCTCGCGGTCGGGCTCGGGATAATCGACGTAATGGTAGAGGCAGCGCCGCCGCAGCGCGTCGGAGAGCTCGCGCGTCGCGTTCGAGGTGAGGATCACGTACGGGATCGCGCGCGCGCGGATCGTGCCGAGTTCGGGGATCGTCACCTGCCAATCGGAGAGGAGCTCGAGCAGGAAGGCCTCGAATTCCTCGTCGGCGCGGTCCACCTCGTCGATCAGGAGCACGGGCGCGGTCTCGCGGCGGATCGCGGCGAGCAGCGGGCGCTCGAGGAGATAATCTTCCGAGAAGACGTGCGCCTCGACCCGCGCCGCATCCTCGCCCTCGCGGGCGCGGATGGCGAGCAGCTGGCGCGGGTAGTTCCACTCGTAGAGCGCGGAGGCCCGGTCGAGCCCCTCGTGGCATTGCAGCCGGATGAGCTCGGTGCCGTGGATCGAAGCGAGCGCCTTGGCGATCTCGGTCTTGCCGACCCCCGCCTCGCCCTCGAGGAGGAGGGGCCGGGAGAGGCGGTGCATCAGCGAGAGCGCGACGGCGAGATCCCGATCCGGCACGTAGCCGGTGGCGGCGAGGCGCTCGGCGATTGTGGTGGGATCGGGGGTCACGGGGGGGATCCTTTCGCGGGGCTGGGCGATCGCTGCATGAACCTGTCTCGACGCCGAGGTCCCCCTCCCCCCGCGAAGCGGTGGGGAGGGTAGGGTGGGGGGCGGTCGGGCGTGGGGAGCGGGCGGGGAGGGGTGCTCGGCGCATCCGTCGAGACTCCCTCACCGACCAATCCACAAGCTCCACCACCCCCCACCCCTAACCCCTCCCCGCCGCTTCGCGGGGGGAGGGGGATCCCGTCGCGG
>NZ_JBKBQG010000031.1:0-49481 GCF_046292825.1 Salinarimonas sp.
GACCGCGTCCCGAGCCGCCGCCGCGCCGCGAGGCGGGCACGGCCGATTTCGACTTCGCGAGCCTCCTGCGCCGCCCCGCCGGCGAGAGCGGTCCCGCCCAGCAGCCGCCGTCGCGGCCGGTTCCGCCCGCGCCCGCGCCCGCCGCTCAGCCGATCCCGCCGTCCCGGCCGGAGCCCGCATCGTCGCCCGCGCCGTCCGCGCAGCCGAAGCCGGAACCCGCGCGGGAGCCGAGCGCGGAGGCGAGCATCGAGCCGAGCCTGGAGCAGAGCCCCGAGCCGACCGGCGGCACGACCGTCGTCAC
This sequence comes from Salinarimonas sp., assembly GCF_046292825.1. Classification (GTDB taxonomy): domain Bacteria; phylum Pseudomonadota; class Alphaproteobacteria; order Rhizobiales; family Beijerinckiaceae; genus Salinarimonas. The sequence goes on from NZ_JBKBQG010000031.1 coordinate 302, forward strand.
CGACGCGCGGACCTACGAGCCCAGTCCGACCCCGCCGCGCGAGGCGCCGCCCGAGCCGGAGCCGATCGCGGCGCCCGCTCCCGAGCCCGAGCCGCCGCTCGCCGAGCCCGAGCCCGAGCCGGAGCCCGAGCCTGCCCGCGCCGAGGCGGCGCCTGAGCCCGTCGAAGAGCCGGCGCGAGAGCCCGCGCAGGAGCCGAGGCCCGAAGTCAAACCCGAGCCCAAACCCGAGCCCAAACCGATCGACCCGTTCTCCGTCGAGGAAATCGAGGCCGAGTTCGCGCGGCTTCTCGGACGATCCACCGAAAACGACGGCAAACGCTGAGGCGATCCGCCGCGTCGGCGCGCCTCCGGCTTGCGCCGACGCCGCTTCCCGCGCAGCGTCTCGATACGAGACGAATCGCGGGCGAATCGGCGGTCATGGGCGGACGGGGGCAGGCGAGCGGCGCGGGGCGACGCGACCGGGGCGGTATCGTCGCGGGATGCGTCGGCATGCTCGCGCTCGTCGTCCTCGCGCTCCTCGGCTCGATCCTCGGCGCGCCTCCCGCGCTCGCTCAGACCATCACGCTCGATCTCGGCGAAGGCGGCGGCGTCACCGAGCGCGCGCTTCAGCTGATCGCGCTGATCACGGTGCTGGCGCTCGCGCCGTCGATCCTCGTGATGATCACGAGCTTCACCCGCATTGTGGTGGTGCTCTCGCTGCTGCGCTCGGCGCTCGGCACGCAGACGGCGCCGCCGAACGGCGTGATCGTCTCGCTCGCGCTCTTCCTCACCGCCTTCGTGATGGCGCCGACCTTCCGCGTCGCCTACGAGGAGGCGATCCAGCCGCTGCTCGCGCAGGAGATCGCCCCCGAGGAGGCGTTCACGCGCGGCATCGCGCCGTTTCGCACCTTCATGCTCGCCCATGTCCGCGAGCGCGATCTCGAATTGTTCGTGACGCTCTCCGGCGAGCCCGCGCCGCAGACGCCCGACGATCTCGGCCTGCACGTCCTCGTCCCCGCCTTCATGATCTCCGAATTGCGGCGCGCCTTCGAGATCGGCTTCCTGATCTTCGTGCCCTTCCTGATCATCGATCTGGTCGTGGCGTCGATCCTGATGTCGGTGGGCATGATGATGCTGCCGCCGATCACGGTCTCGCTCCCCTTCAAGCTGATCTTCTTCGTCCTCGTCGACGGCTGGAGCCTCGTCGCGGGCTCGCTCGTGCAGAGCTACGGAGGGGGATAGCGTCCCTCCCCGGAGGGGAGGGTGGCCCCCGAGCGCAGCGAGGGGGTCGGGCGGGGCCCGGGTGGGGTTGTTCTTCGAGGGTCGAGCCCGACGCGACCACGATCGCTGCGCGCCCGAGGCCCCCTCCCCCTGGAGACTGCGGAGTGCGCACATCGTGGTTCCTGAATGCCTTCACGCAAACAAGGCGCTCCCTCTCCTTCCCCTCAGGGGAAGGTGGCTCCGACCCCGAACAGGGGTCGGAGACGGATGGGGTCTTTCGCTCCGAAGGAGCGAAGGGGCGTCGGGAGCCGCCGTACGTAAGGAGCTCTACGACAACGCCCCTTCGCCGCATGCGCGGCGAAAAACCCCATTCGACCCGTCGGCTTCGCCGCCGGGCCACCTTCCCCTGAGGGGAAGGAGAGGGGTGGTGCCTCCTGAGGGCTTGGGGATCACCCCATGAACGCCCCCCTCCTCGACACCGCCTTCCTCGAGCGCGCCTATCGCGGGCTCCTGCGCGTGCGGCGCTTCGACGAGCGGGTGATCGCGCTCTTCCAGCAGGGGCTCGTCAAGGGCACGGCGCATTCCTGCGTCGGGCAGGAGGCGATCGCGGTGGGCGCCTGCGCCGCGCTCGAGCCGCGCGACACCATCGTCTCGCATCATCGCGGCCACGGCCATTGCATCGCCAAGGGCGCGGACCTCGCGCGGATGATGGCCGAGCTTATGGGGCGGGAGACGGGCTATTGCCGCGGGCTCGGCGGGTCGATGCACATCGCCGATCTCGACCTCGGGATTCTGGGCGCGAACGGCATCGTCGGGGCGGGCATCGGGCTCGGGACGGGGGCGGCTTTATCCGCCGCCCTGCGCGGCTCGGGCGAGGTCTGCCTCGTCTTCTTCGGCGACGGGGCGGCGAACGAGGGCATCTTCCACGAGGCGCTCAACATGGCGAGCCTCTGGAAGCTGCCCGTCGTCTATCTGTGCGAGAACAACCAATACGGCCTCTCGACCGCGACGCGCGAGGCGACCGCGATCGATCGCATCGCCAAGCGCGCGGGGGCCTATTCCATGCCCGGCGAGACGATCGACGGCAACGACGTCGGCGCGGTCCACGAGAGCGTCGCCCGCGCCGTCGCTCGCGCGCGGGCGGGGGAGGGGCCCTCGCTCATCGAGGCGATGACCTGGCGCTGGGGCGACCATTCGATGCGCGCGAACCTGCCCCGCTATCGCCGCGAGGAGGACGAGGCGGATTGGCGCGCGCGCAACGACCCCCTCGCCCGCACGGCCGCGCTCCTCGCCGAGCGCCAGATCCGCGCCGAGACGCTCGAGGCGATCGAGCGGGAGGAGCGCGCGGCGATCGAGGCCGCGGTCGAGGCGGCCAAGGCCGCGCCCGAGCCGACGCTCGCCATCCTCGACGACGCGGTCCTCGCCCCGCACGCGGCGCCCGCGCCGGAGCCGGGACCGAGAGCGCCCTCCGCGCGCACGATCTCCTATGTCGAGGCGATCCGCGAGGCGATCGACCAGGCCATGGAAGAGGACGAGCGCGTCTTCGTCATCGGCGAGGACGTGGGGCGCATCGGCGGCATCTTCGGCTGCACGCGCGGGCTCATCGACAAATACGGCGCCGCTCGGCTGCGCGACGCGCCGATCTCGGAGAACGCCATCGCCAATGCGGCGGTCGGCGCGGCGATCACCGGCCTGCGGCCGATCGCCGAGGTGCAGATCTTCGATTTCGTCACCCTGATGATGGACGCGATCGTCAACCAGGCGGCGAAATTCCGCTTCATGCTCGGCGGGCGGCCCCGCGTGCCGCTCGTGATCCGCGGCCCGCAGGGCGGCGGCATCCGGCTCGCCGCGCAGCATTCGCAATCGCTCGAGACCTGGTTCGCCCACGTGCCGGGCCTCGTGGTGATGGCCCCCTCGACCCCCTACGACGCCAAGGGCCTGATGCTCGCCGCGATCCGCGACGACAACCCGGTCGTGTTCCTCGAGCACAAGCTCCTCTACGTCCAGGCGATGGGACCGGTGCCCGCCGAGCCCTATGCGATCCCGATCGGCAAGGCCGACGTCAAGCGCGAGGGGCGTCACGCCACCCTCGTCGCCACGATGGCGATGGTCGCGCCCGCGCTCGCCGCCGCGCGCGAGCTCTCGCGCGAGGGCGTCGAGGTCGAGGTGATCGACCCGCGCACGCTCGCGCCCCTCGATCTCGACACGATCCTCGCCTCGGTGCGCAAGACGAACCGGCTCGTCGTCGCCCACGAGGGCTGGACGCGCCACGGGTTCGGCGCGGAGATCGCGGCGGCCGTGACGGAAGCGGCCTTCGACCATCTCGACGCGCCCGTCCTGCGGGTCGGCATGCGCGCGACGCCGATGCCCTACAACGACGCTCTGGAGCGCGCGGTGATCCCGGGCCCGGCCGACATCGTCGCGGCGCTCCGCCGCGTCCTCTACCTGCCGGAGTGAAGCCATGCCGCGCCGGACCTATTCCGACCTCCTCGCCTCGCCCCGCCCGCCGATCGGCACCTGGGCGCAGATCGCCTCCGAGGAGGTGGTCGACATTCTCGGCGCGGCGGGGCTCGATTTCGCGATCGTCGACATGGAACACGGCGCCTTCGGGATCGAGACGGCGGAGCGCCTGGTCCGGGCCTGCGACGCGGCCGGCCTCGTGCCGCTCGTGCGCATCGCGCGCCCGGAGCCCTTCCTCGTCGGCCAGGCGCTCGATGCGGGCGCGGCGGGAATCGTCGCGCCGCAGGTCGAGAGCGCCGATCAGGTCCGCGCGCTCCTCGCCGCGACCCGCTTCGCGCCCGAAGGCACCCGCGGCGCCTGTCCCTGCGTGCGCGCGGGCGGGCACTATGTGCGCGATTGGCGCGGTTACGTAGAGGCGAGCCGGGGCGCGGCTCTGATCCCGCTCGTCGAGACGCGCGCGGGGCTCGAGGCGATCGAGGCGATCTGCGCGGTCGAGGGGCTCGCGGGCCTCCTCGTCGGCCCCTTCGACCTCTCGGTTTCGCTCGGCCGCGCGGGCGATTATCTGTGCGAGGAGGTCGATGCGGCGATCGGGCGCTTGTGCGCGGCGGCACGCGCGGCCGGGCTGCCGATCCTCGCCCCGATCTTCGATCCCGACCCCCAGGCCGCCCGCGCCCAGCGCGCGCTCTGGGAGGGGCGCGGCGCCTGCCTCTTCGTGATCGGCACCGACAAGATCGTGCTCGCCGACGCCATGAGCCGCTATCGCACGGCCCTGACCTGAACCCCCTCCGCCGCGCCGGGCGTCGATGCCGCAGCGTTGTCCGCCTCGTTGTCGGGAACGAAGCGGGCGGGCGAGACTTGCATGCTTGGCCGCAGGGACGAGGGAGGCGTCGGCCTCGATCGGGCGAGATCGCGGCCCGCGACACCGTCGGCTGAGGAGGCGGAGATGGCGACGAGGGTGGATCGGGGCGACGCGGCGACCGGATCGAGGCAGGCGGCCGATCGCATCCTCGAGCCGGGCGCGACCTGCTGGCGTCTCGCACGCGCCGATCGTCTCGCCATCGTCGTCGACGCCGCCGCGTATTTCCGCGCCTTGAAGGACGCCATCCTCCGCGCCCGGCAATCGGTCCTGCTGATCGGGTGGGACTTCGACATGCGGATCGCCCTCGCGCCGGAGGAGCATTCCGAGGTGCCGGACCGGCTGGACGAATTCCTGTCGCATGTCGTCGAGCGCAACCCGGACGTCCGCATCCGCGTGCTCCGCTGGGATCTCTCGCTCGTCAAGATGCCGCTGCGGGCTACGCTGCCGCTCGCTCTGCTCGACCTTTTGCAGGGCCCGCGCATCGTCCTGCGGCTCGATCACGCGCATCCCGCAGCCGCCTGCCATCACCAGAAGATCGCCGTGATCGACGATGCGCTCGCCTTCTGCGGCGGGATCGACGTCACGCTCGGCCGGTGGGACACGTCGGCGCACCGCGACGACGATCCCAATCGGGTGCACCCGTCCGGAGAACCCTACGGTCCCTGGCATGACGCGACGGTCGCCGTGTCCGGAGACGCGGCGCGCAGTCTGGGCGAGCTCGCGCGCGCGCGGTGGCGGACGGCGACGGGCGAGCAGCTTCCCGCTCCCGATCCCCGCGAGCCGCTCTGGCCCGAGGCGCTCGATGTCGATCTGCGCGATGCCGACGTCGCGGTGGCCAGAACCCAGCCTGCTTATCGCGAGGAGCCTGAAATCCGCGAGATCGAGGCTTTGTACCTGCGCGCCATCGCGACGGCCCGGCGATGGATCTACATCGAGACGCAATATTTCGCCTCCCAGCGCATCGCCGACGCCATCGCCGCGCGCCTGCGCGAGCGCGACGGTCCCGAGATCGTGATCGTCAATCCCGTGAGGGCGGACGGATGGCTGGAGGAGAAGGCCATGGGCTCCGCGCGGGCGATCCTGGTCCGCGACCTCTCCCGGATCGCGCCCGTCGATCGGTTCCGGATCTATCACCCCGTCAATGCGAGCGGGACGGCGATCTACGTGCACGCGAAGATCATGATCGTGGACGACGTCCTCGTTCGGGTCGGCTCGTCGAACCTCAACAATCGCTCGATGGGCTTCGACACCGAAGCCGATCTCGCTCTCGAAGCCGGGCGGCCGGAGGAGACGCGCTTCGTGGCGCATCTGCGCAACCGCCTCCTCGCCGAGCATCTCGCCACGACGCCCGAGGCCGTGGCGGACGCGCTCGCGGAGGGCGGGTCGCTCATCGCGGCGATCGAGCGGCTGCGCCGACCGGGCCGGACCCTGATCGATTACGCGCTGCCGACGCTCGCCGCGCCCGAGGAGGCGTTCGCCCGCAGCGGCGTCGCCGATCCCGACAGGCCGGAGAGCATGTCGACCTCCCTCGCGAAGGCCTGGCGGGCCGCGCGGCGCGCGGGCGGGTGGCCGCGGCTGATGCCGAGCCGGCATGCGCTCCGGCGCGGATTTCGAACGCTCCTGAAGGAGGTCCGGCGGCGATCGCTGACCGATCCGACGCCCTAGAACGCCCGGTCGAACGCGCCCATCGCGGACACGTCATGGCTGCCGCGCGTGTGGCGGGCGGCGTGCGAATAGGCGATGCCGAGCTTCAGCCGGCTCCGCGCGTTCCAGGCGATTTCGTATTCCGCGCCGATGTCGATCTGCCGCGCGGACGGGGTCGACTCGACGGCGAGCGTGCGCCACGCGACCGTGCCGTCCTCGCTGCGGCCGCTCGGGACGCGCAGGCGCAGCGACCCCGCCTCGATCCGCAGGGGCTGGCGGACGAAGACGCGCAGCGTGTCGCCGGACGCGACGACGTCGTGCCGCGAGACCGCGGCGCCGAACGCGCTGAACAGGGACCGACCCCGCGCCCCGAGAAGACCGCCGCCGCGTGCCTCCCCGCTGCCGACCTGGGCGGAGAGGGAGAGACGCGTGCCGGGGGCGATCCGCGCGTCGAGGCCGAGATCGACGGCGCCCGCGGTGCCGCGCAGGGGCGCGGCGGCGTCGCTCGTCGCGAGACCGAGAAACGCGCCGCCCTCCGACAGGAGCGAGGCACCGACCGAGAGGCTCGCCGGCCCGGCCATGCCCGTCCAGGCGAGGCCCGCGCCCGTCGCGGCCGCCGGGTCGGCGCGATCGAGATGCGCCGCGAGACCCGCGCGCTCGGGGCGCGGGTCGGCCGGCGGGCTCGCGAAGCCGTAGAGCGCGAGCCGGCCGCGTTCGCCGAGCCGCCGCTCGGCGGCGATGCCGATCGCATCGGGCGCGAGCCCGACGAGAGCCCCCGCGCCGGCGACGAGCGGCGTCTCGCGCCCGTGCGGTCCGACGCGGTGCGCGATCCCGGTCACAGGCCCCGCCTGCCACGCCCAGGCGGCGGGGCCGGTCGCGGCCTCCGCTCCGGTGTCGAGGCCGGCCCGCGCGACGGGCGTGCGCGCCGCGAAGCGCTCGAGCCGCTGCGACGACGAGGTCCGGCTCTCGCCGCCGTAGAGGCCGAGGCCCGGCATGGCGAAGTCGGCGCCGAGCGAATCGAAGACGGTGATCGTCTGCGCGCCGAGCCCGCGCACGAGCGCGTCGCCCTGCGCATCGCCGGAGACGAGCGCCGCCGCCCCGAGCGGGGCCACGCCGTCGTGCACGCTCGACCCGACCGGAAGCCCGGTCGCGCCGATCGGCATCAGGGCGGCGGCGAGGTCCATGAAGCCGTGGCCGAATTCCTCGCCGAAGCCGTGCAGCACGCCGTTGCCGAAATCGGTCACGCCGACATGCGCGAAGAAGCGGTTGTTCGCGCTCGCCAGCAGCCGGCGGCGGAGGTCGCTCGGCGGAAGGCCGGGAAAGGCCTCGGCGAGGATCGCGATGCCGGCGGCGATCTGGGGAGCGGAAAACGAGGTCCCGTTCCAATTCTGGTAGTGATCGTCCGCCTTCGCGGTCGCCGAATGGACGAGCCCGTTGGCGGCAAGGCAGGTATGGGCGAGCTGCAGGCAGGCGGCCGAGAGCCGCTGCGCCCCCACGATCTCCCCGCCCTCGCGGACGGGGACCGCGTTGATCGCCACGATCCAGCCCTGCGTCAGCTCGGGCGCGACGAGGGGGAGGCCGTCCATCACCGCAAGGCTCGTCGCGTCGCGATCGTTGGGGGCGGCGAAGACGACGACGCCGCGGGCGGTGAAGGCGCGCAAGGCGTCGAGATAGGCCGCGATGCCCGTCTCCGATCCTCCGAGCACCGCCTGCATCGCCTTCGGCAGGGTCGTGCGGGGATCGGCCGCGAGGCGGCTCTGCACGGCCGCGATCGGGATCGGTTTCCCGTTGCGATCGACGAAGCCCCAGGAATTGTTCTGGACGACCGCGTCGCTCGTCGCGATCGCATCGCGCGTCGCGGCGGCGAGCCCCGCGAAGTCGGTGCGGAAGGAGGAGAGGTGGAGATCGGCGCCCGGCGCGATGCCTATCATCCCGCGCCCGTCGTCGGCGCCGGCCGCGATCGCCGCGACCGCGGTGCCGTGATCGGCCGCGGGGACGGTGCCGAAGGTCCGCACGCTCTTGCCGGCGAATTCGTCGTGGCTCGGCCGGAAGCCGTCGTCGACGATCGCGATCGTCTGGTGCCGGCCGGTGATCCCGATCGACAGCGGGTATTCGGCGCGCACGTCGGCGAAGGAGAAGGTGTCGAGGCCGCCCCAGCGGAAACGCTGCTTGCGGAACGCGTCGCTCTCGCGGACCGCCGTCGCGGCCGCCTCGTCGAAGCGCGTCACCCGCGACGCGGAGGCCGCGCCGGGCGAGACGAAGGGGTCGCTCGTGCGGATCGGTGCCGGCTCGACGACCGCGATCTCGACCGGCGTCGGCGCAGGCGGCGGGCTCGCCGTCCCGCCGCCGCCGCCCTCGCCGCCACCGCCGCCGCAAGCCGCGACGAGCAGCGCCAGAGACAGGATGGAAGTCAGTCGTCCGGTCCGAATCATCGGCTGCTGCTCGAATTCGCGTGTTTCGAGCGCGCTTGTCGCGCGTCTGTCGCGTGCCGGGAAGTCTCTCCACGGCAACACTGCGCGCCTTTTCTTCGCCAGGACTGATTTCCTCTAGGGAACAGCTCGGCTATAACGTTGAATGTGCGGATCGTGCCGAGGTGTCGCGCGCCTCTTCGGGCCGGTGCATGCCGAACGCGGCGATCGCCGCGCGCGCCGCCGAGAAGCGTGCCTGCCAGTCCGCCGGCTGGAGCCGCGGCTCGATCCGGCTTCCGCCGGGCGTCGGTGCGGCGGGGAGGCCGGCGCCGCGGGCGGCGAGCGCGGCGGTGCCCATCGCGGTGAGCTCCGGCTCGTCGGAGACGACGACGGCCCGCCCCAGCGTATCCGCGAGGAAGCGCACGAAATACGGGTTGCCGGAGAGGCCGCCGTCGACGAGCACAGTGTCGGCGAGGGGCTCGATCGCGGCCATCGACGCGATCACCTCGGCCGTGCGAAAGGCGATGCCCTCGAGCACCGCGCGGGCCATGTCGTGCCCGCTCGTCGCGAGCTCGAGGCCGAGGAAGGCGCCGCGGGCGGCGCGGTCCCAATGCGGGCAGGCGAGGCCCGCGAGCGCGGGGACGAAGGCGAGCCCGCGCGCGATCGCCGGCTCGCCCTCGAAGGAGGAGATCTCCTCGCGCGTCGCGAAGAGCCCCGCCTTGCGCGCCCATTCCACCGCCGAGGCCGCGGCATAGACCCCGCCGTCGAGCGCGTAGGCCGGAGGCTCCCCGTCGATCGCCCAGGCGATGGTCGGCAGCGGCCCTCGCCCGGCGGGCGCGAGGGCCTTGGTGACGCACAGCGCGAACGCGCCCGTGCCGAAGGTGATCTTCGCCCGCCCCGGCTCCCGGCAGCCGTGTCCGTAGAGCGCCGCCTGCTGGTCGACGACGCTCGCCGCGAGCGCGAGCCCGCCGGCCTCCCCGAGCCCGCCGGTCGTCGGGCGGATCGCGGGCAGGCATTCGACGGGTACGCCGAACAAGGCGCACAGATCGGCGTCCCAGGCGCAGGTTTCGAGCGCCATCAGCGAGGTGCGCGAGGCGGTGGTGGGGTCGGTGGCGAAATCGCCGAGGAGCCGGTCGCGGAAGAAGCCGTCCGTCGTGCCGAGCCGCAGCCGGCCGGTCGCGGCGAGGGCGGGGGCCTCGGGCAGGTTCCGGAGGCACCAGGCGAGCTTCGAGGCCGAGAAATAGGGGTCGAGCGGCAGGCCCGCGCGCGCGAGCGTCAGCGCCTCCGCGCCGTCCGCGGCGAGGCGGGCGATCTCGGGGGCGGTGCGGTCGTCCTGCCAGACGATCACGGGCCCGAGCGCCCGGCCGGTCCGCGCGTCCCAGGCGAGGCAGCTCTCGCCCTGATTGGCGAGCCCCCACGCCCGCGCCCCCGCCGCCCGCCCGGCGTCGAGGCAGGCGCGCACATGGGCGAGGAGCTCCTCCGGATCGTGCTCGACACGACCCGGCGCGGGATAGGATTGGCTATGGGTGAAGCTCGCGAGGATGCGGCGGCTGCCGTCGTCCTCGACGAGAAGGGCGCGGGTGCTCGTGGTGCCCTGGTCGATCGCGAGCACGCTCATGACGATGCCGTCTCCTCGAAACGCACCTCGACCGGCCCATCCCCCGTCGGCAGGGGCAGGAACAGCCGCCGCTCGGGCAGGGCGGAGAGGCGCCGCGCCGCGATCTCGCGGCCGCCGACCCGCAGCGACAGACGCCCGGTCGCGGGACGCGCCATGCGCAGCATCAGCCGGTCGAAGGCCGGGCGCTCGATCGGCGCGAGGCGCGCAGGGATCGCGTAGGCGAGCGCGTCGCCGGCGATCGCGATGCGCGTGCCGGTCGCGGGCGGCAGCCCGCTCTCGAGCGCGCGGGCGATGGCGCGCCCGACGCGCCGCCCCTCCTCCCAGCACCAGCCGGCGGTCTCGACCGGGTGCAGGCAATTGCCGGCGGCGAAATAGCCCGCGTCGGACAGGCGCCCATAGGCGTCGATCTCGGGGCCGCGCGTGTTTGCATCGCGCGCGAGATGGCTGTCGTGGAGGAGACTCGCCTCGGGCCGGAAGCCGCCGGTGACGACGAGGCCGTCGGCCGCGATGCGCGTCTCGCGCCCGTCCGCATGGCGCAGCCGAAGCGCCTCGACGCGCCGCTCGCCCTCGACCGCGACGACGCTCGTCTCGTGCATCAAGGGGATGCCGAGGAGGCGCGGCAGGAGGGCTGCCGGCGCGCGCGCGATCGTCCGCGGCCCGGGCTCGATCATGGCGACGGGGCGGATGCCGGCGGCGCGGCAGGTGAGGATCGCGGAGAAGGCGACGAGTTCGCTCCCCAGGATCGCGGGGCGGCGGAACGGCAGCGTCCCGGCGAGATGGACGAGCCCCTGCAGCGCCCCCGTCGAGAGGACCCCGCCGGGCTTCGTCCCGCCGATGAGCCGCTGCGCCCGGCTCGTCTCGCGCGCACCCGTCGCGAGGAGGACGGCGCGCGCGGCGATGGTGCCGGGTCCCTCGTTCGCGGCGATCGCGAGGCGCGGACCCGGCAGGCAGGCGGTGACCGTCGTGTCCGTGCGGATCTCGACGCCCGCGCTTTTGGCCGCCTCGACGAGGCGGCGCGCATAAGCGGGTCCGGTCACGAGCCGGCGGAATTCGCGCAGGCCGTAGGGCGAATGCGTGCAATGGCGCGGGATGCCGCCCGCCTCGCTCTCGCGCTCGAGCACGAGGACGCGCGCGACGCCGAGCCGGCGCAATTCGGCCGCCGCCGAGAGCCCCGCCGGCCCCGCTCCGACGATCGCGACGTCCACGATCTCGTCGACGCGCTCATCCGCCATCGCCGGCTCCGATCGGCTCGACGAGCCGGCCCTCGGCGATCCGCGCGAGCTCCGCCGTGCAATAGAAGCCCTGGCAGCGCCCCATCGTCGCCCGCGTGCGCCGCTTGAGACCGGCGGGCGTCGTGGCGCCGAGCGGGCCGGCGAGCGCCGCCTCGATCTCGCGGCGGGTGACGCGCTCGCAATGGCAGACGATGCCGCCGTGCCCGGCGCGCTGCCAATCCCGCTCGCCCGCCTCGGCGAGGTTCGGCACGCGCGGCCAGACCGGGTCCGCGGGCGGGCTCCAGCCGAGCCCCAGCGTGCCGACGAGTTCCGAGGCGTGGCGCGCGACACCGAGCGCGGCCGAGAGCCCCGTCGATCGGATCGCGCCGAGGCTCAGATATCGCCGCTCGGCATCGAGCGCGATCTGATAGTCCTGGTGCTCGCAGGCCGGGCGCAGGCCGGCATAGAAGGCCGTGACCTCGTGGTCGGCGAGCGCGGGGAGGATCGCCTCGCCGCGGGCGCGCAGAGCGGCGAGCGTGGCGCTGTCGCATTCCGCGCGGGTGCGGTCCTCCTGCTCCTCGGCGGTGGGGCCGACGAGGAGATTGCCGAAGGCCGTGCGGCAGACGACGACGCCCTTCGTCACGGGCGTCGGCACGGGCAGGAGAATGTGGCGCGCGAGCGCCGCCGCCGGCTTGTCGAAGACGACGAACTGGCCCTTGCGCGGGCGGATCGTGAAGCGGGCGCGGCCGGCGATCAGCGCGTCGAGGCGGTCTCCGTGGAGCCCCGCCGCGCCCACCACCAGGCGTGCGGCGACGGGCCCTCGCGGCGTCCCGAGCCGCCAGAGCGCGCCGTCCCATTCCGCGCTCTCGACCGGGCATGCCCGCCGCAGCTCCGCGCCGTTGGCGAGCGCCTGCGCGAGATAGGCGAGCGGCGCCGACCACGGGTCGATCAGGTATTCGCCCGGCACGAGAAAGCCGCCCACGACGCGCGGCGCGAGAGCCGGCTCGCGGGCGCGCAGCGCGGGCGCGTCGAGCGGCTCGACGTCGTCGACGCCGTTGGCGCGCGCCTTGTCCATGAGAGCAGGCAGGCGCGCCGCCTCCTCCTCGCTCCAGGCGAGCACGAGGGCGCCGGAGCGGATCAGCGGCAGGCCGAGGCGTTCGTGGATCGCGAGGTATTCGGCATGCCCGGCGGCGACGAGCGCGGCCTCGAGCGTGCCGGGCGTCGCGTCGAAGCCGGTATGGAGGATCGCGCTGTTGCCCTTCGAGGCGCCGTCGAGGATGTCGGCGGCGGCCTCGAGCACCACGACGCGGGCGCCGTCGAGGGCGAGGCGCCGGGCGACCGCGCAGCCCACCACGCCGGCACCGACGATGGCCGCGTCGAACGTCTCCATCGGTGATCGCGCCCTCCGAGGATTCCGAGGCGAAATCCTCCGCGGTTCGGGCCCTCCCGTCAATCGCGCGCAGACGCGAACGAGAAACGCGGCCGTAATCCCGAGAAACCTGTTGACTCGGCCCTGGCGTTGGTGCGGCATTGTGTCGTTGGAGGCGACCCGTGCAGTCCATGCGAGCCCCGAAGGTCCCCTGTCGAAGAAGTGCCCGCCGAAGCGTCCGCGCGCGTCGCGCCGGGGATCGCGGCCTGGGGCGCCCGGTGGCCCGATGACCCGTGTCCTCGGCCTCTACGTCCGCGCCACCGACCGGCTCTCCGACTTCGTCGGCTGGTTCGCGACGATGCTGATCTTCGTCATGATGGGGGTGATGCTCTACGACGTCGTCGCGCGCAAGTTCTTCGACGTGTACATCCTCTGGGGCCTGGAGTTCCTGCAATTCACGCTCGCGGCCTATTACTTCATGGGCGGCGCGAAGACGCTCAAGGACAACACCCATGTCCGCATGGACCTGTTCTACGACCGTCTGACGCCGCGCCGCCGGGCTTTGATGGATCTCGCCACCGTCGGGTGCCTGATCTTCTATGTCGGCATCCTGTTCTGGGGCTCGATCTCCTCGCTCGAATTCTCGCTGCGCACGAACCAGCGGCTGCCCTCGCCCTGGAACCCCTCCGTCGTCCCGATCAAGGTGCTGATGACGGTCTGCCTCGGGCTGATGCTGCTGCAATCCTTCGCCCTCGTGATCCGCTACGCCTACGGCGCGCGCGGCCGGGAGATCGCATGACCTACGAGTCGATCGCGCTCCTGATGTTCCTCTCGCTCGTCGTCCTGATGATGACGGGCCAGCGCGTCTTCGCGGCGATCGGCTTCGTCGCGGCGATCATGGCGCTCGTGGGCTACGGGGTCGGCGGCGAGGAGCTCGCCTTCAACCAGGCCTTCAAGCTGTTCCGCTGGACGGCGCTCGTCGCGCTGCCGCTGTTCGTGTTCATGGGCTACGTGATGGCCCGCTCCGGCATCGCCGAGGACCTCTACCGGATGTTCCACGTCTGGCTCGGGCGCATTCCCGGCGGGCTCGCGATCGGGACGATCCTCCTCATGGTGGTGATCTCGGCCATGAACGGGCTCTCGGTCGCGGGCATGGCGATCGGCGCGACGGTGGCGCTGCCGGAGATGCTGCGGCGCGGCTACGACAAGGTGCTCGTCACCGGCGTCGTGCAGGGCGGCTCCTCGCTCGGCATCCTGCTGCCGCCCTCCGTCGTGATGATCCTCTACGGCGCCATCGCCGGCCAGCCGGTCGATCGCCTCTGGCTCGCGGGCATCGTGCCGGGGCTCCTGATGGCGATCCTGTTCATCGCCTACGTCACGGTCCGCGCGCGGCTGAACCCGGCGCTCGCCCCGCCCGCGAGCGACGCCGATCTCGACATGCCGCTCGTGGCGAAGCTCGCCCTGATCCGCGCCGGCATCCTGCCGGTCCTGATCTTCGTCTCGATGATCGGCCTGTTCCTCGCCGGCTACACCTTCCTGCACGAGAGCGCGGCGATCGGGGCGGCGGCGACGCTCCTCGCGGCCGCGGTCAAGCGGCGTCTCACCTGGACGATGGTGCGCAAGTCGGCGGAGGAGACGCTCGCGATCTCCTGCCTGTTCATGTGGATCATCCTCGCCGCGCTCGCCTTCTCGACCGTCTTCGACGGGCTGGGCGCCGTGCGGGCGGTGGAGAGCCTGTTCATCACCCGCTGGGAGCTCACCCCCTGGCAGGTGATCATCCTGATGCAGCTGAGCTTCATCCTGCTCGGCATGTTCTTCGACGACACGGCGATGCTCGTCATCGTGGCGCCGCTCTACATCCCGCTCGTGCGTATGCTCGATCTCGGCTTCGACAGCGTGCGCGAGCAGATGATCTGGTTCGGCGTGCTCTACACGATGACCTGCCAGATCGCCTACATCACCCCGCCCTTCGGCTACAACCTCTTCCTGATGCGCGGCATGGCGCCGCCGGAAGTGTCGCTGTGGGACATCTACCGCTCGATCTGGCCCTTCGTGGCGATGATGGCGCTCACCATCGGGCTCGTGATGGCCTTTCCCGAAATCGCGCTGATCCTGATCTGAGGGGTGCGGCGCGCCGTGGCCCGGAATGTCGGGCCGATCGTGAAGGAGGAGGAAGACATGACAGGCAACGAGAGCCCCTCGCAGAAGATCCTCGCCTCGCGACGCTCGTTCCTCCGCAATGCCGGAATCGGCGGCGCGGCGGTGGCAGCGTCGAGCCTCGCCGCACCCTACGTGAAGGCGCAGTCCCCGATCCGCTGGCGGCTGCAGACCTATTCCGGCGCCCCGCTCGGCGCGCACGTCATCAAGCCGCAGATCGACGCCTTCAACGCCGCCGCCAACGGCGAGATGGTGATCGAGCTCTACTACGCCGACCAGCTCGTGCCGACCGACGAGCTCTTCCGCGCGTTGCAGAACGGCACGCTCGAC
Source organism: Salinarimonas sp. (assembly GCF_046292825.1). GTDB lineage: Bacteria > Pseudomonadota > Alphaproteobacteria > Rhizobiales > Beijerinckiaceae > Salinarimonas. Next base: position 15,558 of record NZ_JBKBQG010000031.1, read on the forward strand.
GCGGTGCAGTCCGACGAGGCGACGATGGCCTCGCCGGTCGACATCTCGGTCTTCGGCGGCTACTTCCCCTTCGCCACGCGCTTCAGCCTCGATGTGCCGGCCTTGTTCGAGTATTACGGCCTCAAGGAGATCTGGGAGGAGGCCTATTCGGAGGTGGACAACGTCACCTGGCTGTCCTCCGGCGCCTGGGATCCCCTGCACATCTTCACGATCGACCCGATCCGCAGCCTCGCCGACATGCGCGGCAAGCGCGTCTTCGGCGTGCCGACCGCCGGCCGCTTCCTGTCGCGCTACGGGCTGATCCCGGTCACCGTGCCGTGGGACGACGTCGAGGTCGCGCTGCAGACGGGCCAGCTCGACGGCGTCGCCTGGTGCGGCTTCACCGAGGCCTACGAGGTGGGCTGGGCGGACATCTGCAATTACGCGCTCTCGAACTCGATCACGGGCGCGTGGTTCGGCTCCTATTTCGCCAATACCCAATCCTGGGAGCGGGTGCCGCCGCACCTCCAGCAGCTCTTCCGCAGCACGATCGACCAGTCGCATTACTACCGCCAGGTCTGGTACTGGGGCGGGGAGGCGAAGCTGCGCGTCGAGGGCGAGAAGATGGAGCTCACCCGCCTGCCCGAGGAGGAATGGGCGCAGGTCGTGCGTGACGCGGAAGGCTTCTGGGACGAGATCGCCGCCTCGAGCCCCCGCGCGGAGAAGGTCGTCCAGGCCTTCAAGACCTATGCGGACACGATGGAGAAGGCGGGCTATCCGTATCGCTGATCGGAGACGAGCCGGCGGCGCGCGCGTCGCGCCGCCGGTCGACGAAGGAAAGAACAGGACGGGGACGAGACGATGCCGGGTACGTTGACGCTGGACAGCCTGCGGGCCGCCTTCGAGGCGGGGGAGATCGACACGGTCCTCGTCGCGATCCCCGACATGCAGGGTCGCCTGATGGGCAAGCGCTTCCACGCCGCCCATTTCCTCGATTCGGGCCATCGCGAGACGCATTGCTGCAATTACCTGCTCGCGACCGACATGGAGATGGTCACGGTCCCCGGCTATCGCTCGACGAGCTGGGAGGCGGGCTACGGCGACTACACGATGGTGCCCGATCTCTCGACCCTGCGGCGCGTGCCCTGGCTGCCGGGCACCGCCCTCGTCCTGTGCGATCTGCACGACCATCACGGCCACGGCGAGGTGGCGATCGCGCCGCGCACCGTGCTCAAGCGTCAGGTCGAGCGCGCGCGCGCGCTCGGCTTCTCGCCGATGGTGGCGACGGAGCTCGAGTTCTTCGTCTTCGAGAATTCCTACGAGGCCCTGCGCGACGGCGGGGTCCAGGCCCTGAAGGCGATCTCCGGCTACAACGAGGATTACCACATCTTCCAGACGTCCAAGGAAGAGCCCTTGATGCGCGCTTTGCGCAACGGCCTCTACGGCGCGGGCATTCCGGTCGAGAATTCGAAAGGCGAGGCGGAAGCGGGGCAGGAGGAGATCAACATCCGCTATTCGCACGCGCTCGAGACGGCCGATTTCCACGTGATCACCAAGAACGCGACGAAGGAGATCGCCCACGCGCTCGGGCGCTCGGTCACCTTCATGGCGAAATACGACCATGCGCGCGCGGGCTCCTCCGCCCACATCCACCAATCGCTCTGGACGCCCGACGGGCGCCCCGCCTTCCTCGACGAGGCGGACGAGCACGGCATGTCGGCGACGATGCGCCACTATCTCGCCGGCCAGCTCGCTCATGCGCGCGAGCTGACGCTCTTCCTCGCGCCCTACGTCAACAGCTACAAGCGCTTCTGCGTGGGCATGTTCGCGCCGACCAAGGCGGTGTGGTCGCGCGACAACCGCACGGCGGGCTTCCGGATCTGCGGCGAGGGATCGAAGGCGGTGCGCGTCGAATGCCGCATCGGCGGCGCCGACCTCAACCCCTATCTCGCCTGCGCGGCGCTCGTCGCGGCGGGGCTGTCGGGCATCGAGCAGGAGCTCGCGCTCGAGCCGGAGTTCCGCGGCGACGCCTATCACGCGGCCTCCATCCGCGAGATCCCGAAAACCCTGCGCGAGGCCGTGCGTCTCGCCGACGAATCGGCCATGTTGCGCGCCGCGCTCGGCGACGAGGTGGTCGACCATTACGTCCACGCGGCGCGCTGGGAGATCGCCGAGCACGACAGGGTCGTCACCGATTTCGAGCGCATCCGCGGCTTCGAGCGGGCCTGACGGGCGCGGCGGCACGAGAAGGGTTCGAGGGCATACATGATGGATACGATCAGGCTCGTCTCGCCGGTCGACGGCTCGGTCTATGCCGAGCGCCCGGCTTCGTCGCTCGAGGCGGCGCGCGAGGCGCTGGCGAAAGCGCGCGCGGCGCAAGTCGCCTGGGCGGCCACCCCGCTCGAGGCGCGCGTCGCGGCGGTGCGGGCGGGCATCGCGGCGCTCGGCGAGAAGCGCGCTCTCCTCGCCGAGGAGCTCGCCTGGCAGATGGGCCGGCCGATCCGCTACGGCGGCGAGATGGGCGGCGTCGAGGAGCGCGCCTCCCACATGGCCGCGATCGCCGCCGACGCGCTCGCCCCCGAGACGATCGAGGACGGCCCGCGCGCCCGGCGCATGATCGCCCGCGAGCCCGTCGGCACCGTGCTCGTCGTCGCGCCCTGGAACTACCCCTATCTCACCGCGATCAACACCATCGTCCCCGCCCTGATCGCCGGCAATGCCGTCGTGCTCAAGGCGGCGAGCCAGACGCTGCTCACGGGCGAGCGGCTCGCCGAGGCGATGCGCGCGGGCGGCGTGCCGGACGGCGTCTTCCAGAGCCTCGTCCTCGCCCACGAGACCACCGAGGCGCTGATCCGCGCCCGCGCCTTCGGCTTCGTCAATTTCACCGGCTCCGTCGGCGGCGGCCGGGCGATCGAGAGCGCGGCGGCTGGCACCTTCACCGGGACGGGGCTCGAGCTCGGCGGCAAGGACCCGGGCTATGTCCGCGCCGACGCCGATCTCGAGGCCGCGATCGACGGGCTGATGGACGGGGCGATGTTCAATTCCGGCCAATGCTGCTGCGGCATCGAGCGGATCTACGTGCACGCGCGCCATTACGACGCCTTCGTCGAGGGCGCCGTCGCCTGGGCCTCCAAGCTGCGGCTCGGCAACCCGCTCGATCCCGAGACGACGCTCGGGCCGATGGCGCATCGCCGCTTCGCCGCGCTCGTGCGCGAGCAGGTGGCGGAGGCGGTCGCGGCCGGCGCGCGGGCGCTCGTCGACCCGGCCCTCTTCCCCGCCGACGATGGCGGCGCCTATCTCGCGCCGCAGGTGCTGGTCGGCGTCGATCACGGCATGCGGGTGATGCGCGAGGAGAGCTTCGGCCCCGTCGTCGGCATCATGAAGGTCGCGGACGACGAGGAGGCGATCGCGCTCATGAACGACAGCGATTTCGGCCTCACCGCCTCGATCTGGACTTCCGATCTCGACGCCGCCGCCGCGATCGGCGCCAGGCTCGAGACGGGCACCGTCTTCATGAATCGCTGCGACTATCTCGATCCGGCCCTGTGCTGGACCGGCTGCAAGGATACCGGCCGCGGCGCGGCGCTCTCGCGCCTCGGCTATCTCTCCGTCACCCGCCCCAAATCCTTCCACCTGCGCCGTCTCGGCTGATCGCGCCGACCGCCCACGACACGAGCCCGTCCATGTCCGTGAAAGCCACCTGGAGCTATCCCACCGCCGTGCGCTTCGGCGCGGGGCGCATCGCCGAACTCGGCCAGGCCTGCCGCTCCGCCGGCATCTCCCGCCCGCTCGTCGTGACGGATCCCGTCGTCGCCGACCTGCCGATCGCGCGCACCGCGCTCGCGGCCCTCGCCGAGGCGGGTCTCGAGGCGGGCCTCTTCCGCGACGTCGCGCCCAATCCCGTCGGCGCGGACGTCGAGGCGGGCGTCGCCGCCTATCGCGCGGGAGGGCACGACGGCGTCGTCGCCTTCGGCGGCGGCTCGGCGCTGGACGTCGGCAAGCTCGTCGCCTTCATGCAGGCGCAGACGCGCCCGATCTGGGATTTCGAGGATATCGGCGATTGGTGGAAGCGGGCGCAGACGGAGGGCATCGCCCCGATCGTCGCCGTGCCCACCACCGCCGGCACGGGCTCCGAGGTCGGCCGCGCGGGCGTGGTCACCAACGAGGCGATCCGCACGAAGAAGGTCGTCTTCCATCCGCTCATGCTGCCCAAGGTCGTGATCTGCGATCCGGAACTGACGATCGGCATGCCGCGCGCGATCTCGGTGGGCACCGGCATGGACGCGCTCGCCCATTGCCTCGAGGCCTATTGCGCGCCGAGCTACCACCCGATGTCCGAGGGCATCGCGCTCGAAGGCATGCGCCTCGTGAAGGAGGCGCTGCCGCGGGTCGCGGCCGATCCGAACGACATCGACGCGCGCGGCGACATGATGAGCGCCGCCGCGATGGGCGCCGTCGCCTTCCAGAAGGGGCTCGGCGGCATCCACGCGCTCTCCCACCCGGTCGGCGCCCTGTTCCACACCCATCACGGCATGACGAATGCCGTGTTCATGCCCTACGTGCTGGTGCACAACCGCAAGGCCATCGAGGACAAATGCGTGCGGCTCGCGGCCTTCCTCGGGCTCGACGGCGGCTTCGACGGGCTGCTCGCCTGGATCCTGCGCCTGCGCGAGGAGCTCGGCGTCCCCCACGGGCTCAAGGGCCTCTCCCCCGAGATCGACCCCGCCGCGGCCGACGAGATCGCGGCGATGGCCGTCGTCGATCCGACGGCGGGCGGCAATCCGGTGCCGCTCGACGAAGCGGGGGCGCGCGCGCTCTTCCTCGCCGCCTACGAGGAACGGCTCTGAGGCTCCGCCCTCAGCCGTAGCCGACCCGCGCGGCGCGGGCTTGGAGCGCCGCGACGAGCGCGGCGGCGACGGGGTGGAGGGCGCCCGGCGCGACGTCGAGGCGGATGCGCGTCGACACCGTCGAGCCGGGCATCTCGAACCGCGACGAGATGACGTGCGGGCGCCCGGGCTGCGAGCAGGTCAGGCGCACATGCGTCGCCGCGATGCCGGGTCCGGCCAGAGCCGCGGCCGTCGCCGTGTTGAGGTGATCGGGAAAGAGCCGCGCCGCCTCCGCGAGCGGTCCGTCGAAGAGCCGCCCGGGCGCGGCGGCGAGGCCGGGCGCGGATTGGCGGACGAAGAGCCGGCCCGCGATGCCCGCCGGGCACAGAGCCGGGCCGGCGATCCAGGGGGTGAACAGGCGCAGCCGCCCCCTGCCCGCACGCGCCGCGGCGCGCATCCGCGCGGCGAGATCGGGATCGACGAGCGCCGCCGCCCCCACGCTCCAGACCTCGTGCGACGCGAGCAGGCGCTCGCCGTGCGTGCGCAGGAAAGCCGGACCGGCCGCGTCGACGACGATCGCCGCGGCCGGCGGCACCGCCTCGCCGCGCCCGAGGACGGCGAGGAGGTCGTAATCCGGCCCGCGCGCGAGCCAATCGGCGACCGCGCCGCCGATCCGGCCCCTGCCGACGACGACGATCGGGACCGCGCCGTCCGGGTCGGCCGCGCGCAAGCGCGTTACTCGACCGAGGCGATGAACTCGGTGACCTCTTCGAGGGTCACGTACTGCGCCTCCTCGATCGCCCCGTCTTCGGCGAAGCGCCAGAACACGGCGGGCGCGGAGACGTCGCCGTACTGGTCGAAGGTGACGGCGCCGGTCGCGCCCTGGAACGAGATCGAGCGGCCCTCGGAGAGGAGCGCCATCGCGCGGCGGAAGCCCTCGACGTCGCCGTCGATCTTCTCCCCGGCGGGATCGGTGATCATCGCCACCTTGGCGGCGATCTCCGCGCCCGTCGCCTCGCGACCCGCGGCGTGGTAGGCGAGCAGCGCGATCGCGGCCGCATCGAAGCTGTTTGGCAGGCCCGGGCCGCTCGGGGCGGAGCCGAAGCGCGCCGTGTAGGCGTCGACGAAGGCCGTGGCCGAGCCGACGCGCGGCGTCGACATGTCGGTGCCGACGAAGTCGCCGAGGAACTGCCCCCCCACCGCCTCGCGGAACTCGTCGGATTTCAGCGAATTCGCGCCGATCATCTGCGTCGTGCCGCCGAGCGAGATCCACTCGCGGACGACGGCGATGCCCTCCTTCGGGTAGAGCGCGAGATAGAGCGCGTCCGGCCGCGTGCCGAGCGCCTGGACGACCTCCGCGCGATAGCTCGGCTGGGCGTCGTTGATGGCGACGCGCGCGCGCACCTCGATGCCCGCGCCCTCGAACATCTGCGCGGCGAGCGCGGCGATGTCCTGGCCCCAATCGTCGTTCTTGTAGAGGATGGTGATGCTCTCGTAGCCCGCCTCCTGCGCCCGCTTGGCGGCGACCGCCGCCTGCACCTTGGTGGTGGCGAAGGTGCGGAAGAAGAGGCCCTTGGTGCCGCCCTCGGCGGCGATCGTCGTCAGCCGCGTCGTCGACGAGCAGCACGAGATCTGCATCACGCCAGCCGGCACCGTCACGGAGGTGACGATCGGGATCGTCACGCCGGAGGCGACCGCGCCGATCAGCAGCTGCACGCCGTCCAGATCGACGAGCGCGCGCGCCGCGTCGACGCCGACGCGCGGATCGGCCTGCGTGTCGCGCAGGATCGGATCGACCCGGCAGCCGTCGACGCCGCCCGCCTCGTTGATCATGTCGGCGACCCACAGGGCCGTCTCCGCGATCGGCTTGCCCCAATCGATCGAGATGGGATAGGCGATGCCGACGGGCAGCGTGCAATCCGCCGCGGCATCGCCGGTCTGGGCGGTCAGGGCCGCCGCGGCGAGGGCGACGATTCCGGCTAGTCTCTTTCTCATGGTCCGACCACTCCCCTCTGTGCGCGCGCGGCTGCGGCCGCTTCCGCCTCTCCCCGTCGTCGCGCGCCCGCCGAGCGCTCCAGGCGCTCCGGCAGCAACCCTTGCGGGCGCCACAACAACATGCCGACGATGATCGACCCGATCAGGATAAATTGAATCGAGCCGGAGTAAATCTGCATCGCTTGCGGCGCGAATCGCGACAGAGCGAAGCCGCTCGCGGTCCACACGGCCCAGATCGCGAAAGCTCCGAGTATGGCCCCGCGGTTGTTCCCCGCCCCGCCGACGATCAGCATCGCCCAGATCTGGAAGGTCAGGATCGGCGCGAGGTCCTGGGGGCTCACGAATGCGTAGAAGGTGACGTAGAGGGCCCCGGCGATTCCCATGATCATCGCGCCGAGGACGAAGGAGGTGAGCCGCAGCCGCGTCGGGTCCTTGCCGACGGCGCGCGAGGCCGTCTCGTCGTCGCGGATCGCGCGCAGCGCCCGTCCGAACGGCGAGCGCACGAGCCGCTCGAGCCCCAGATAGACGAGAACGAGCACCGCAAGGACGAAGGCGAGGAAGACGAGATTGTAGACGAAGGTGTTCCCGATCGCCGCCTCGAACGGGCGCGGAAAGCCGCGCAGGCCGCGCGCCGCGCCGGTCAGCCACTCGGCATTGCGCGTCACGCTCTCGAAGGCGATGGCGACGCCGAAGGTGGCGATGGCGAGGTAGTCGTGGCGCAGCCGCAGCGTCAGGATGCCGACGATCCAGGCGAGGAGCCCCGCCGCGAGGATGCCGCCGCAGACGGCGACGAGGAAGGGGAGCTCGAAGCCGCCCATCACCGTCGGGTCGGGCCGCCCGCCGAGGATCATGGTGGCGTAGGCGCCCGCGCCGAAGAAGGCGACGACGCCGCCGTTGAAGAGCCCGGTATAGCCCCATTGCAGATTGAGGCCGAGCACCGCGATGGCGAAGATCGCCGCCATGGTGAGGAAGAAGGCCAGGTAGGAGACGAAGCCGATCATCGATGCAGCTCCTCGCCGAACAGGCCGTTGGGGCGCAACAGGAGCACGCCGATGATGATCAGGAACGGCATCGCCGGGATGTAGCCCGACGGCAGCACGGCGAGCGCGAGGCCCGAGGCGATCCCCACCACGAAGCCGCCGAGCACCGCCCCGTAGACGCTCCCGATCCCGCCGACGATCGTCGCCGCGAAGACCGGCAGCACGAAATTGTGCCCCATATGCGGGGACATGTGGTTCGTCAGCCCGTAGAACACGCCCGCCGCCGCAGCGAGCCCGCCGCCGATCACCCAGACCGCGATCACCATCCGCGACAGGCGCACCCCGGCCACCTGAGCGAGATCGGGGTTCTCCGCCACCGCCCGCAGCGCGTAGCCGAAGCTCGTGCGGGTGAGCACCAGGTGGAGCGCAAGCATCAGGACGAGCGCCGCGCCGAGCACGACGACCTGGTCGGGCTTGATCAGGAGGAGCGGATCGAGGCTCACCACGATCGCGAAGGCGATGTCGTTCGAGTAGAGCGCGGCACGGTGGCCGAAGATCAGGGTGATGACGTTGCGCAGGATCAGCGCGACGCCGAAGGACGCGAACACCATCGACAGAGGCCCGGCATTCTCGCGGATGCGCTTGAACACCAGCTTGTCGAGCAGCGCCGCCGAGGCGCCCGTGACCGCCATCGCGAGGACGATCGAGGCGGCGAGCGTCCAGGTGAGGCTCGAGGGGCCGATCGCCTCGTGCAGGACCGGCACGAGCGCGGCGAGCAGCCTGTCGAAGACGAGCGCGCTGTAGGCGCCGATGCCGAGGAGCTCCGCAGAGGAGAAGTTCGCGAAGCGCAGGATGTGCATGATCAGGGTGAGCCCGATCGCGCCGAGCGAGATGATCGCGCCCGTGAGGATGCCGTCGGCGAGGTTCTGGATCATGCCGGCTCCACCCGCGTGCCACCGAGATAGATCTCCGCCACGGCCGGATCGGACAGGATCCGGTCGGCGGGCCCGTCGAGCCTGTTGCGGCCCTCCGCGAGGATGAAGCAATGGTCGGCGACGCGCAGCGCCTGCTTCACGTTCTGCTCGACGAGGAGGATCGACACGCCCTCGCGCGTGAGCCGGCGGGCGAGGGCGAGGACCTCCTCCTGGATCTTCGGCGAGAGCCCGGCGGAGGGCTCGTCCATCAGCATCACCCTTGGCCGCGACGCGAGCGCCATCGCCACCGCGAGCATCTGGCGCTGCCCGCCCGAGAGCGCTCCCGCGCGCTCGCGCCGCTTCTCGGCGAGGGGCGGGAACAGCGCGTAGAGTTCCTCGAGCCGCCGCGTCCGGTCGGCGACGGAGCGCAGGACGAGGGCGAGGTTCTCGGAAATCGTCAGGCTTCGGAAGACGTTGTCCGTCTGCGGCACGTAGGCGAGGCCGAGCCCCGCCATTTCGTCGGGCCGGATGCCCGTGATCTCCCGCCCGTCGAGGACGACGCGCCCGGCGGAGACCGGCACGAGCCCCGCGATCGCCTTGATCAGCGTCGACTTGCCCGCGCCGTTCGGCCCGATGATCGCGGTCAGCGTGTCGCGTGCGAGCGACAGGTCGACGTCGCGCAGGATGGGCAGATCGCGGACATAGCCCGCGACGAGCCCCTCGACGCGCAGCACGGCGTCGCTCGCGGCGCCCCCGCTCATGCGACGCTGCCGAGATAGGCGTCGAGCAGGACCGGATTCGCGCGCGCCTCCTCGCCCGTGCCTTCGAACACCTTGCGTCCCATCGCGAGCGCGATCACCGGGTCGCAATGGCGCATGACGAAATCCATGTCGTGCTCGATGATCACGAAGCTCGTGCCCCGCCGGTTGAGCGCCTCGATGCGCTCGACGAGGATGCGCGTCAGGGCCGGGTTGACGCCCGCCGCCGGCTCGTCGAGCAGGATCACGCTCGGGTCGCCCATGAGCGCGCGGGCGAGCTCGAGGAGCTTCGCCTGTCCGCCGGAGATCTTGCCGGCGGGATGGTCGGCGAGGGCGTCGAGCGTCATGAAGGCGAGGATGTCCATCGCCTTCTCGCGCAGCCGCGCCTCCTCCCGCGCCATCGCGCCGCGGCGGAAGAGGGCGCCGAGCACGCTCTCGCCGATCTGCCCGTGCGGCACGAGCATGACGTTCTCGAGAACGCTCATGCGCCGGAAGGGCCGCGGGATCTGGAAGGTGCGCGCCAGACCCTTGCGGAACAGGGCCTCGGGCCTCAGGCCCGTCACGTCCTCGCCGTGCAGGAACACGCGGCCGGCACTGGGGGGCAGCTCGCCTGCGATCATGTTGAACAGCGTCGTCTTGCCCGCGCCGTTCGGGCCGATCAGCCCGGTGATGGCGCCGGCGCGGAAATCGAGCGAGACGCTGTCGACGGCGCGGAAGGGGCCGAAATCGCGCGTGAGGTCGCGCACGGAGAGGATCGGCGGGGCGCGCGTCGGTTCCGCGCTCATGGCGCGATCGCCCCGAGGACGGGGGCGTTCGGATCGGTGTTGAGGTTGTACTTCATGATGCGCCCGTGGCGCCCCGTGCGATCGCCTTCGAGCCCGTAGACCGGCCCCGAGGGGCCGCCCGCCTGGTCGAGGACGCGGGCGATCGCCGCCCGGTCGTCCGCGTCGAGCGCCAATCGGAAGACCTCCAGCGTCTGCGGCAGGTGGCGGGCGTAGCGCGCGCCGACGATCGCGGCGGCGACCTGCGGCGCGTCGAGCACGAACCGGGTCGCGACCGAGGCGATGGACACCCCGTGTCGGTCGGCGATCGCGCGCAGGCAGGCGAGGAGCTCCTGGAACAGATCCCAGGGGCCGAATTCGTCGATGATCAGGCGGTACTTGACGAGCGAGCGGTTCTCGAAGGCGAAGCCCGGATCGGGCCGGCCGAGCCAGGCATCGGTGAGGAAGCCGCCGGCGAGCGTGCCGTAGCACAGGAAGCGGATGTCGCGCGCGCCCGCCCAATCCGCGAGGCGACCCGCGGGACGCCGGTCGAGGAGCGAGTATTGCACCTGGGCGGAGACGACGTCGAACCCCGCCTCGACGAAGGGCCCCATCCGGTCGGCGTCCCAGTTCGTGGTGCCGAGATTGGCGATCTTGCCCTTGCGCCGGCACTCCTTCAGGACCTCCAGCGCGCCGACCGGATCGCCGATCGCCGTGTCCCACCAGAAGAACTGCACGAGGTGGAGCCGCTCGATCCCCAGCCGCGCCAGCGACCGGTCGACGATCGCCTCGATCTCCTCGGGGCGGATGTCGGCGAGGCGGGAGAGGTCCGGCACGAGCTTGGTGTGCACGACGACGTGATCGGCCGTCTCGCGCCCGCGCCTGCGGCGCAGGTCCGCGACGAAGGCGCCGATCATCTCCTCGACGCCGCGATAGATGTCGGCGCAGTCGAAGGTCGTGATGCCGGCATCGAGGAAGGCCTCCATGTCGGCGATGGCCGCGGCGTGGTCGACCGGGCCGTGATCGCCGGCCAGCTGCCAGCAGCCCTTGATCACGCGCGAGATCCGGTGGCCGGGGCGCAGGTCGGTCGTCTCGGGGCTCACCGCGTCTCCTCGTCCGTCAGCCAATAGGGCCGGCCGCGCGCATCGGGCAGGCCCGTCGTCCCGGAATGGGTGAACCAGCGCCGCCCCTCGCGCACGATGCGGAAGCGCCCGCCGCAATGCGGATCGGGGCAGGCGACCTCGGCATCGGTCGACATCCAATCGCCCGGCGCCGTCTCGCGCTGCTTGGCGGGCAGGAGCGGCAGGAGGGCGGCGAGCGCGTACATCGAGACGGATTGACCGGCCTCGAAGACGAGGCTCTCGCCGATCACGCGGAAGCTCTCGCCCTCGACGTGGCGGCAGACCGGGACGCGGCCGTCGAGCACGGTCTCCACCCGCAGGTCGTAGAGCCAGAAACCGGCCTGCGCGCTCCCGCTCACCCCCGCCCCCGATCGCGTCTCTTCTTCGACGAGGCCCTAGATCACGGCAGGCTCGCGCCCCTGTCAATGGCCGGCGCGCGGGTCGCGTCGCGAGCCTAGCCGTCACGTGCGTGTTGAAAAGCCGCCCGATTCGGGCATTCCTTTTGGGAATTCCCGCGCGTATCCGCGATCCGGCGAACGCGCTTTCGTGTCCGTGCACGCGCGCCACGCAGGGCTCCGAGGAGGACAGCACGAATGCCGGCCATGCCCGAACGTTTCCGCCTGACCGAGCGGCTCGAGATCTCCCGGATCCTCACGGGTCTCTGGCAGGTCGCCGACATCGAGAAGGACGGCACGACGATCGACCCCGAGACCGGCGCGGATCGGCTCGCGGAATATGCGCAGGCGGGCTTCGACACGTTCGACATGGCCGACCATTACGGCAGCGCCGAGATCGTCGCCGGTCGGCTCCTCGCCCGCTCCGTCGCGCCCTCCGCGCGGGCGCTGACCAAATGGTGCCCGACGCCCGGCCCGATGACGCCCGACATCGTGCGCGCCGGCGTCGCCGAGCGGCTCGAGCGGCTGGGCGTCGCGCGCATCGACCTCCTGCAGCTCCATTGGTGGAGCTTCCGCCATCCCGCGTGGCTCGACGCGCTGCACGAGCTCGCGCGGTTGCGCGAGGAGGGCGCGATCGGCGAGCTCGGCGTGACCAATTTCGATGCGGCCCATCTGCGGCTCGCCCGCGCCGACGGCGTTCCCGTGCGCACCAATCAGGTGAGCTTCTCGCTGATCGACCGCCGCGCCGCGGGCGAGATGGCCCGCGTCTGCGCGGAGCACGACGTCTGGTGCCTCGCCTACGGCACCCTATGCGGTGGCTTCCTCTCCGAGCGCTGGCTCGACGCGCCCGCGCCGGAGCGGATCGACGACTGGTCTCGGATGAAGTACCGGCGCTTCATCGAGGCGGCCGGCGGCTGGGACGCGTTCCAGACGGTGCTGCGCGCGGCCGCCGCGATCGCGCGCCGGCACGGCGTGTCGATCGCCAACGTCGCGACGCGCTGGGTTCTGGAGCAGCCGCGCGTCGCGGGCGTGATCATCGGCGCGCGGCTCGGCGAGCGGGTCCATACGCAGGACAATCTGCGCCTGTTCTCCTTCGCGCTGGACGCGGAGGATCATGCCCGCCTCGAAGAAGCCTTCGCCGCGACGAAGCCGATCCCCGGCGATTGCGGCGACGAATATCGCACGCCGCCCTTCCTCACCGCCTCCGGGGATCTCTCGCACCATCTCGACGCGATCCCCCATGCCTTCGCCGCCGAGGACGTGCCCGGCCGGCCGGGCGTGCGGCGGGTCCTCACCGGGTCGATGTGGGAGGACGTCGCGGGCTATTGCCGGGCGCAGCGCGTCGGCGACCGTATCCTCGTCTCCGGCACGACCGCGGTCGCGGGCCAAGCCCGCGCCGTCGCCCCGGGGGATGCGGGCGCGCAGACGACCTATATCCTCGACCGCATCGTCGCGGCGGTCGAGGCGCTCGGCGGGCGGGCCGCGGACATCGTGCGCACCCGCATCTACATCACCCACGAGGAGGACGTGATCGACGTCTCGCGCGCGCACGGCCGCGTGCTCGGCACGGTCAAGCCCGCCAACACGCTCGTCAAGGTCGCCGGGCTCATCGGCGACCACCGGGTGGAGATCGAGGCCGAGGCGATCGTGTCCGAGGGGTGACGCGCACCTCGCCCCTCAGCGTTTGTGAATCTTTCTCCTAGAACCTCCACGCCGTCATTCCGGGGCGCGAAGCGAGCCCGGAATCCAGACTCCCGACCTCTGATGAGCAGCCTGTAGGCTGCGTCCTTCGAGGTATCAGTTGTCTCGGGTTGCGGAGCGAGCGCGCATGCGCGCTCGAACCAACGTCGTGGATCTGGGTTCCGGGCTCGCTTCGCGCCCCGGAATGACGGGCGGGGTAAGATTTTCAAACTCTCAGCCGAGCAGGCTGCGGGCGATGACGACGCGCTGGACGTCGGAGGCGCCCTCGTAGATGCGCAGCGCCCGGATCTCGCGGTAGAGGCTCTCGACGACCGAGCCGCGCCGCACGCCGTCGCCGCCGTGGAGCTGGACGGCGGCGTCGATCACCTCCTGCGCGGCCTCGGTCGCGTAGAGCTTCGCCATCGCCGCCTCGCGCGTGACCCGCGCCGCGCCCGCGTCCTTCGTCCAGGCCGCGCGGTAGACGAGGAGCGCGGCGGCGTCGATCTTCAAGGCCATGTCGGCGAGGTGGCCCTGGACGAGCTGCAGCTCGGCGAGCGCCTGGCCCTGGATGCGCCGTGCGGCGACGCGCGCGAGCGCCTCGTCGAGCGCGCGGCGGGCGAAGCCGAGCGCGGCGGCGCCCACCGTCGAGCGGAACACGTCGAGCACCGACATCGCGAGCTTGAAACCTTCGCCCGCGCGCCCGATCAGCGCGTCGTGCGGCAGGACCAGGCCGTCGAGCGAGAGCCGCGCGAGGGGGTGGGGCGCGATCACGTCGAGCCGCTCGGCGATGGCGAGACCCGGCGTGTCCGCGGGCACCAGGAAGGCGGAGAGGCCGCGCGCGCCGGGCGCCTCGCCGGTGCGCGCGAAGAGTACGTACACGTCCGCGATGCCGCCGTTCGAGATCCAGGTCTTCTCGCCGTCGATGCGCCAGCCCTCCGGAACGCGCGTCGCCGTCGTCGTCGTCGCGGCGACGTCCGAGCCCGAGCCCGGCTCGGTGAGCGCGAAGGCGGCGATCGCCTCGCCCGCGCGGGTGCGCGCGAGCCAGGCGCGCTGGCCCGGCGTCCCGAACAGGCTCACCGCCCCCATGCCGAGGCCCTGCATGGCGAAGGCGAAATCGGCGAGCCCGTCGTGGCGCGCGAGCGTCTCGCGCACGAGGCACAGCGTGCGCACGTCGAGCCGCTCGCCCTCGTCCGCGCCGGTATGGACGAGGAAGCCCGCGCGCCCGAGCATCGCCACGAGTTCGCGGCAGGCGGCGTCGACGTCCCCGTGGGCGACGGGGAGATGGTCCGCGCACCAGGCGTCCAGTTCCTCGAACAGCGCGCGGTGGCGCGCCTCGAAGAACGGCCAGGTCAGGAAGGTCTTGTCCATGCGCGTGCTCCCGCGTCCTGCACGGCCTCCCGCGCCGTGCCGGGATCGTGGCGCGCGAGGCGCCGGAGAATGTCGGCGAGGCGGTCGAGATCGGCGTCGGAGAGCGGCGCGAAGAGCCGCGCCACCTCCGCCTCGTGCTCGGCCGCGAGCGCCTCGAACCGGCTCGTGCCGAGCGGGGTCAGCGCGACGAGGATGCTGCGCCGATCGCTCGGCGAGGGCATCCGGCGCACGAGCCCGTCCTGCTCGAGCCGATCGATCAGAGCCGTCGCGTTGCCGTTCGAGACGAGCAGCATGCGCGACAGCTGGCTCATCGTCACCCCCTCGCGGCGGCGGTGGAGCGCGGCCATCACGTCGAAGCGCGGCAGCGTCGTGCCGTGCTCGACGCGCAGGAACTCCCGCAGCGCGCCCTCGGCCGCGCGGGTTGCGCCGAGGAGGCGGATCCACGCCCTGAGGCGCCGCTTCGAGGAGGCGTCCCCGCGCGCGCGCGCCGCGACGCTCATGCCCGGATGACCTCCCCGCCCTTCGCCTGCAGGCGCCGCGCCTGATCGCGCCCGGCGAGATAGGGCAGGGGCCATTGCGTCCGCTCGTCGCCCAGCGCGATCGCGGCGTGCAGCGTCCAGTACGGATCGGCGAGGTGGGGCCGCGCGAGGCAGACGAGGTCGGCGCGCCCGGCGAGGAGGATCGAATTGACGTGGTCGGGCTCGGTGATGTTGCCCACCGCCATCGTCGCGATGCCCGCCTCGTTGCGGATGCGGTCGGCGAAGGGCGTCTGGAACATGCGCCCGTAGACGGGGCGCGCGTCGATCGAGGTCTGGCCGGCGGAGACGTCGATGATGTCCGCGCCCGCGGCGGCGAACAGGCGGGCGATCTCCACCGCGTCGTCGGGCGTGACGCCCTCGTCGCCGACCCAGTCGGTCGCGGATATGCGCACCGACAGCGGCTTCTCCTCGCCCCATTGCGCGCGCATCGCCGCGAGCACTTCGAGCGGCCAGCGCATCCGGTTCTCGAGGCTGCCGCCATAGGCGTCCGTGCGGCGATTCGAGACGGGGCTGATGAAGGAGGAGACGAGATAGCCGTGGGCGGCGTGCAGCTCGACCATGTCGAAGCCCGCGCGTTTCGCCATCGCCGTCGCCGCCGCGAATTCCGCAATCACCGCCTCCATGTCGGCGCGCGTCATCTCGCGCGGGGTGGCGTTCCTCGGCGACCAGGGCACGGGCGAGGGGGCGATGATCTCCCAATTGCCGTCGGGCAGCGGCGCGTCCATCTCCTCCCAGCCGATCTGCGTGCTCGCCTTGCGGCCGGCATGGCCGATCTGGCAGCAGATCTTGGCACTCGTCTCGGCATGGACGAAATCGACGATGCGCTTCCACGCCGCCTCGTGCTCGGGGGCGTAGAGGCCCGGGCAGCCGGGCGTGATCCGCCCCTGCGCGGAGGTGCAGGTCATCTCGGTATAGACGAGGCCGGCCCCGCCCTTGGCGCGCTCGCCGTAATGGACGAGGTGCCAATCGGTCGGGCAGCCGTCCACGGCCTTGTACTGCGCCATCGGCGAGACGACGATGCGGTTCTGAAGGCGCATGTCGCGCAAGGCGAAGGGCGCGAACATCGGCGCGCGGCCCGGCTCCCCGCCGGCCTGGCGCTGAAACCAGTCCTCGGTGCGCCCCAGCCATTCCGGATCGCGCAGGCGCAGGTTCTCGTGGCTGATGCGCTGGCTGCGCGTGAGCAGCGAATAGGCGAATTGCTCGGGGGGGAGGTCGAGATAGCGCTCGACCTGCTCGAACCATTCGAGGCTGTTGCGCGCCGCCGATTGCAGGCGCAGCACCTCGAGGCGGCGCTCCTCCTGATAGCGGGAAAAGGCGGCCTCGATGGTGGGCTCGCTGTGCAGGAGCTCGGCGAGCGCGATCGCGCTGTCGAAGGCGAGCCGCGTGCCCGAGCCGATCGAGAAATGCCCCGTCGCCGCCGCATCGCCCATGAGAACCACGTTCTCGTGATACCAGCGGGCGCAGATCACGCGCGGGAAGTTCATCCACACCGCCGAGCCGCGCAGATGGGCGGCGTTCGACATCAGGGCGTGACCGCCCAGATGCCGCTCGAAGATGCGCCGGCAGGTCTCGACCGTCTCCTCCTTCGACATGTCGGAGAAGCCGAACCGGTCCCAGGTCTCCTGCGCGCATTCCACGATGAAGGTCGCGGTGTCGGCGTCGAATTGGTAGGCGTGCGCCCACACCCAGCCGTGGTGCGTCTTCTCGAAGATGAAGGTGAAGGCGTCGTCGAATTTCTGGTGCGTGCCGAGCCAGACGAATTTGCACAGACGCACGTCGATGTCCGGCTGGAACGCCTCGGCATATTCGCGTCGCACCGCGGAATTGATGCCGTCGGAGGCCACGACGAGGTCGTAGTCGCGGCGGTACTCCTCGGCCGAGCGGAACTCCGTCTCGAAGCGCAGATCGACGCCGAGCTCGCGCGCCCGGGCCTGGAGGAGGATCAGCATGTCCTTGCGGCCGATGCCGGCGAAGCCGTGGCCGCCGGAGACCGTGCGCACGCCGTCGTGCACGACCGCGATGTCGTCCCAATAGGCGAAGCGATCGCGGATCGCCTGCGTCGAGATCGGGTCGTTCTCCTGCATGCGCGAGAGCGCGTCGTCGGAGAGGACGACGCCCCAGCCGAAGGTGTCGGCGGCGCGGTTGCGCTCGAGGACGGTGATCTCGTGCGCGGGGTCGCGCAGCTTCATCGAGATCGCGAAATACAGGCCGGCGGGGCCGCCGCCGAGGCAGAGGATCTTCATGGCCCGTTCCACCTTCGAGCTCGAGGCGTCGCTGACGCTCGGGATGCGCATCGGCGAGAAGGCTGCCATCGGGGCCGAGAAGTTTCAAGCTTCGAATTTTCAGGCTTGAAAGATTTTCCGTCGCACCGCACGGCCGGGCTTCCGGGATGGGGCCGTGCCCATCGTTGCAAGTGAGCGGCGTAGCGGGTTATATGAAGAGAAGAGCCGAAGCGCCGCAGGCAGCCCCGCGAAACAATCGGCGGCGCACGAACGTTACGAGCTTGGCAATCTCGCCCGGAGTTCGCCGCGTGCCCGATCGATCATTGAACCGGCAGCTGTTCGAGACCAAGTCGGCGCTGTACATCCGCGACGTCACCCTCCACGAAACGGACGATTCACAACTGCACCGCGCAAAACTCGCGCGAATCCTTCTCGACGAAATGTACCAGTTCGTCGGTCTGCTCGATGCGGCCGGCACCCTGATCGACGCGAACCGCAACGCGCTCGAGGGCGCGGGCATCGACCTCCAGAAGACGCTCGGCCTGCCCTTCTGGGAAGCGCGCTGGTGGCAGGTCTCCGAGACCATCCAGGAGGGCGTTCGCGACAGCATCCGCCGTGCGGCCGCAGGCGAGTTCGTGCGCTACGACGTGGAGATCTTCGGCGACGCGGCCGGGGAGGACACGATCATCATCGACTATTCGCTCGTGCCGATCCGGGACCGCGCGGGCGAGGTCGTGATGCTGCTCGCCGAGGGGCGCAACATCACCGAGAAGAAGCGCGCCGAGGAGGAGATCGCCCGCAAGAACCGGGAGCTCGAGCGCCTGCTCGAGCGTCTGCGCGAGCTCGACGAGATCAAGACGCAGTTCTTCGCCAATGTCAGCCACGAGCTGCGCACGCCGCTCGCGCTCGTCTTGGGCCCCGTCGAGCGCATCCTGGCGGACGGCACGCCCGACGAGCGCATGCGCCGCGATCTCGAGGTGGTGCGATCCAACGCCTCCGTGCTGCTCAAGCAGGTCAACGACCTCCTCGACATCTCGAAGCTCGATGCCGGCGAGATGGCGCCCGACTATGTCGAGACCGACGTCGCCGCGCTCGTCCGGCAGGTGGCGGCCAATTTCGAGGCGCTCGCGCCGCAGCGGCAGATCGCCATCGCGATCGAGGTGCCCGACACCCTCCCCGCCGAGCTCGACGCGGACAAGGTGCGGCGCATCCTCCTCAACCTCTTCTCCAACGCCCTCAAGTTCGCCCCGGTCGGCGGGCGGGTCGCGTGCTCGGCCGCGCTCGATGCCAATGGGCGCGTCGTGATCGCGGTCGCGGACAACGGGCCGGGCGTTCCCGTCGATCAGCGATCGGTCGTGTTCGAGCGCTTCCGGCAGGTCGATGCCGGCGCCTCGCGCCAACGCGGGGGGACCGGGCTCGGGCTCGCCATCGCCCGCGACTTCGCCGAGCTGCACGGCGGCACGATCGGCGTGAGCGAGGCGCCCGGCGGGGGGGCTCTGTTCCGGGTCGAGCTGCCGCGCACGGCTCCCGTCGGCGCCCGGGTGCGCCGCGCGCGCGCCGCGGAGCCGGCGCGCGCCGAGCTCCTCGGCGGCGGCGACGTGACGCGCGGCGTGCTCGACCAGATGCGCATCGAGCTCGCGACGAGCGCGCCCGCCTCCGACGACGACGCGAGCGCCCCCGCGGACGCGCCGGCCGACGCGCCCTCCGTCCTCGTCGTCGAGGACAATCCCGATCTGCGCGCCTTCGTGGCCGACACGCTGCGCACGCGCTTCCGCGTGACCACCGCCGCGGACGGCGAGGAGGGGCTCGAGACGGCGCGGGCGATCGTGCCCGATCTCGTCGTCACCGACATCATGATGCCGCGCAAGGACGGCGCCGAACTCGCCCGCGCGATCCGCGAGGACGCCGCCTTGCACGACATCCCGATCCTCGTCCTCTCGGCGCGGGCGGACGACGCGCTGCGGCTCGAGCTCCTGCGCGAGCGCGTGCAGGACTACCTCGTCAAGCCCTTCTCCTCCGACGAGCTCGTCGCGCGCGTGGCGAACCTCACCTCCGTCAAGCGCGCGGGGGACCTGCTGCGGACCCAGATCGACAGCCAGCAGCGCGACCTCGAAAGTCTCGCCCGCGAGGTGGCCGACCGCAACGAGGCCCTCGCGGACGCCGCCGACACGATGCGTCTCTCGCTCGACCGGGCGGAGGCCGCCTCCCGCGCGAAATCCGAGTTCATGCGGCTCGTCAGTCACGAGCTGCGGAACCCGCTCACCAGCGTCGTCATCCATACGGATCGTCTGCGCCGGGCTCTCGGGTCGGGCGCCGGCGAGCGGGTGGAGGGGCTGATCGGCTCCCTCGACGGAGCGACGGAGCGGCTCGTCGACATCGTCGAGGCGGTGCTCGAGCACACCCGCCTCGCGCCGGGCCACACCGCCCCCGCGATCGTGCCGGTCGCCTTGGCCGAACTGGGCCGCGAGGTGTTGGAGCCGTTCCGCGCCGCCGCCGAGCGCAAGGGTCTCGCGCTGACCTGCCGGGTGGAGGCGAGCGGACCGGCGCCGGGCGATCCAGGGCTCCTGCGGCTCGTGCTCAAGCACCTCCTCGAGAACGCGGTGAAGTTCACGGAAACGGGCGGCGTCGACGTCCTCCTCGGCTTCGACGGGCGCGAGTGCCGGATCGTCGTGGCCGATACCGGGCCCGGCATCGCGCCCGAGGACCGCGCGCGCATCTTCGAGCCCTTCGAGGAGGCGGGCAGCGTGCGCAACAAGCACGAGCCCGGCATGGGGCTCGGCCTCGCCATCGTCCGCCACGCCGCCGAATCGATGAACGGGACGATCGAGGTCACGAGCGTGCCGGGGGAGGGCAGCCGCTTCGCCTTCGCCTACAGGCCGCGCGCCGATGCGAGGGCCGCCTGATGGCGAACGTCCTCGTGGTCGACGACGAGTTCTTCATCCGCGAATACCTCGAGGAGGTGCTCGTCGAGATGGGCCATGCCGTGCGCCAGGCCGGAGACGGGCTCGAAGCCTGGGAGGCGCTGCAGACGGGCGCACGGCCGGATCTGATCGTCCTCGACCTGATGATGCCGCGCCTGAGCGGATGGGAGCTGCTCGACCGGATCGGCGCGGACGTGCGGCTCGCCGGCACGCCGATCCTGATCGTGTCGGGGGCCGGCGACGTCGCAGCGGAGGGCCGCCGCTACGGCGTGCGCGGGGTGCTCGCCAAGCCCTTCCGCCCCGCCGATCTCGAGAACGCGATCCGCGCCTGCGTGGAATGAGATCGCATCCGTCCCCGAGAGGCGCCCGCCTCAGCGGGAGCGGGGGTCGAGGGCGTCCCTCAGGCCGTCGCCGAGAACGTTGAACGAGAGCACCGTCAGGAAGATCGCGATCCCCGGATAGATCGCCATCCACGGCGCCTGGCCGAGGAAACGCTGGGCGGAATTGAGCATCGAGCCCCAGCTCGGCATCGGCGGCTGCTGGCCGAGCCCGAGAAACGAGAGGCTCGCCTCGGCGATCACGGCGGCGGCGATGGTCAGCGTCGCCTGGACGAGGATCGGCGGCATCACGTTGGGGAGAACATGCCGCACCGCGATGCGCCAATGCGGGTTGCCGACCGCGCGCGCCGCCTCGACGTAATCCTCCGCCCGCGCGGCGAGGACCTGGCCGCGGGTGAGGCGGATGAAGATCGGGGTCGCGGTCACGCCGATCGCGATCATCGCATTCGTCAGGTTCGGGCCGAGAAAGGCCGCGAGCGCGATCGCGAGGATGAGGAAGGGGATCGCGAGCATGGCGTCGGTGAGCCGGCTCAGCACCGCGTCCGTCCAGCCCCCCACATAGCCCGCGAGGAGGCCCAACGGCACGCCGATCACGAGCGCGATCATCACCGAGACGACGCCCGCCGCCAGCGAGGCGCGCGCGCCCCAGATCACGCGGGAGAACACGTCGCGGCCGACCTCGTCGGTGCCGAACCAATGCGCGAGCGAGGGCGCCTGGCGCACCGCCGTCCAGCTCTGGCGCGTCGGATCGTGCGGCGCGATCCACGGCGCGAGGAGGGCTGCGGCGACGATGATCAGGACGACGGCGAGCGCCACCATCGCGGCCGGCCGGCGCCGCAGGCGCCGCCAGGCGCGCCGCCAGGGGCCCTCGATCTTCAGCTCCGGCGCGTCGTCGGTGGCGGGGAGGGTCGTCGCGGCGCTCATGAACGCAGCCTCGGATTGGCGAGGATGTAGCCGATATCGGCAAGGAGGTTGAGGAGGATGTAGATGCTCGCCGTCACCAGCACGACGCCCTGCACCACCGCGTAATCGCGGTTGAAGACGGCATCCACGATCAGCTTGCCGAAGCCGGGGATCGAGAAGATCTGCTCGGTCAGCACCGCGCCCGACAGAAGCGTGCCGAATTCGAGCGCGCCGAGCGTGATCACCGGGGTGAGCGCGTTGCGCATCGCGTGTTTCCAGACGACGACGCGCTCGGACAGGCCCTTGGCGCGCGCCGTGCGCACGTAATCGCTCGCGAGCGCCTGCAGCATCGCCGAGCGGGTATGGCGCATGATCACGCCGGCGATCGCGGTGCCGAGCACGAAGGCGGGCATGATCGTCGCGGCGATCGAGGCGCGCAGATCGGTGAAGGGCGAGACGTAGCCGCCGGCCGGCAGCCAGCCGAGATTCACCGCAAACAGCAGGATCAGCATGATCCCGAGCCAGAAATTCGGCGTCGAGATGCCGGCGAGACCCACCACGTTGATCACGTAATCGGCGGGCGAATCCTTCTTCACCGCCGAGAGCACGCCCGCCGGGACGCCGATCAAGAGCGCGATCGCCATCGCCATGATCGCGAGGTGGAGCGTGACGGGCAGCTTCTCGAGGATGAGATCGAGGACGGGCACGCGGATGCGCATCGACTGCCCGAGATCGCCCGAGAGCACGTTGCCCATCCAGGTGAGATATTGCATCGGCAGCGGCCGATCGAGGCCGTATTGCTCGCGGATCTGCTGGATGACGACCGGATCGCGCTCCTCCCCCGCCATCACGAGCGCGGGATCCCCCGGCAGGAGATGCTGCAGCGAGAAGATCAGCACCGACACGAAGAAGAGCGTCGGCACGAGCTGGATCAGGCGTTTGCCGATGAGCTGGAGCACGGGTTTGGTCCTCTGTTCTTTGCCCAGAAAGGAGAACGCGTGTTGAAGCACACCTTGTCCTTCCCCCTTGGGGGAAGGTGGCTCCGAGCGAAGCTCGGAGACGGATGGGGGGTCGTGCAGAAGGCACCCTGGCGCTTCATCCTGCACGACCCCCACCCGAGCTCTTGTTTCCCTCGCCCTCCCCCAAGGGGGAGGGGAGACCCGCGCTCCCTTCATTCACGATGGAGAGCACCCGGATGCGCCGTGCCGTCTTGTCCTTCCCCCTTGGGGGAAGGTGGCTCCGAGCGAAGCTCGGAGACGGATGGGGGTCGTGCAGGAGGCACCCTGGCGCTTCATCCTGCACGACCCCCACCCGAGCTCTTGTTCCCCTCGCCCTCCCCCAAGGGGAGGGGAGGTCCGCGCGCCCTTCATCGACGCTGGAGAGCGCCCGGATGCGGGGAGGCCCCCCTCAATCCATCCGAACGCCCACCACGCGCACCAGCCCGTCGGGCAGCTGCTCGTAGCCGGACACTTGGTCGGTGTGGGCGATGAGCATCGCGCGGTGGTAGAGGTAGAGCACCGAGCCCTCCGTCATCCACACCTGCGCCGCGCGCTCGTAGGCCGCCTTGCGGTCCTCGAAGCTCGTCGCGGTGCGCGCGTCGGCGAGGGCCTGATCGACGACCTCGCTCGAGAACTTGCCGTAGTTCAACGGCCCGTCCGTGGTCGCGAAGGAATAGATGTTGCCGTCCGGATCGGGGCGGCCCGACCAGGCTAGCATGAAGGCGCCGAAGCGGCCGGCCTCGGCCTCCGAGAGCCCGGTGGCGAATTCGACGACGCGGATGCGCATGTCGAACCCGGCCTCGCCGGCCATGGCCTGGATCACTTCCGCGACCTGGCGCACTTCCGGGTTGTTCGGCACCATGAAGTCGACGACGATCGGCGTCGCCACGCCCGCCTCGGCGATCAAGGCCTGCGCGGCGGCGACGTCGCGCTCGGGCACGGGGAAGGCCTCCTGGTACCATTGGTTCGTCGGCGCGACCCATTGATTGCCGGGGAAGAAATTGCCGTCGAACACCACCTGGTTGATGGCGTTGCGGTCGATCGCGAGGTTCAGCGCCTGGCGGATGCGCGGATCCTCCGCGAGCGGGCCCGTCGCGCCCTCGCCGTTCGCGACGTTGATCGTCATGCCCTGATAGCCGAGCTCGGTCACGATCGCGAGTTCGAGCCGCGGATCGGCTTCGATCGCGGGGATGTCGGTCGCGAGCGCGCGCTCGATGAGATCGAGCTGGCCGGCCTGGAGATTGGCGAGCCGCACGGTGGAATCCGGGATCGGGCGGTACTCGATGCGCTCGAGATGCACGTTCTCGGCGTTCCAGTAATCCTCGAAGCGCTCGACGACGATGCGATCCTGCTGCACGCGCTCGACGAAGCGGAAGGGCCCGGCGCAGACCGGAGCATTGCCGAACGCGTCGCCCGCCGCCTCCACCGCCGTCGGCGACACCATCATGCCGGCGCGGTCGGTGAGCGTCGCGAGAAGCGGCGCGAAGGGGCTCGCGAGGTTGAGCTGGACGGTGAGGTCGTCCACCACCTCGACGCTCTCCACGATCGAGAGCTCGCCGCGGCGGAAGGAGCCGGGCATCTCGCGGTGGCGGTCGAGCGAGAACTTGACGGCCTCGGCATCCATGTCCGTCCCGTCGTGGAACTTGACGCCCTCGCGCAGGCGGATGGTGAGCGTGCGGCCGTCCTCCGAGGTCTCGTGGGAGAGCGCGAGCTGGGGCACGATGTTGAGATCGGCGTCGATCTCGAACAGCTTGTCGCAGATCGAGGCGAACACGATGCGCCCGACATAGGTGCGCCCGAGCGACGGGTCGAGCACGTCCGGGTCCTCGGCGAGCCCGATGCGCAGGGTCTGCGCGCTCGCCCCCGAGGCGGCGAGGCCGAGGGTCGCGACCGCGACCGCGCCGGCGATGATGGTCCTCTTCATCACGATACCGTCTCCCTCTCTTGTCGGCGGCGCGTCGCGGCCGCCTTTCGTGTCCTCAGCGCGCCGTATTCTCGGCGGGCGCATGGGGTTTCGTGCCCTCGAAGGCGGCGAAGAGCCGCTCGAGGCGCGGATCGGTCGGTGTCTCGCGCGGCACGAGATCGCCCGCGTCGGGCAGCTCGTTCGCGTAGAGACAGGCGGCGGCATGACCCGGCCCCACCGCGAGGAGCGGCGGGCGCTCGCCCGCGCAGGCCGGCGTCGCGTGCGGGCAGCGGGTGCGCAGATGGCAGCCCGACGGCGGCGAGAGCGGGCTCGGAACGTCGCCCTGCAGGAGCCGCCGCTCGCGCCGCGCCGTCGGCGAGGGCGCCGGGATCGCCGAGATCAGCGCGCGCGTATAGGGATGGCGCGGATCGCCGAAGACGGCATCCGTCGGCCCCTCCTCGACGATGCGCCCGAGATACATCACCGCCACCCGGTCGGCGATGTGGCGGACGACGCCGAGATCGTGGCTGATGAAGACGTAGGAGAGCCCGAGCCGGCCTTTGAGCTCCTCCAAGAGGTTGAGGATCTGCGCGCGGATCGAGACGTCGAGCGCCGAGACCGGCTCGTCGCAGACGATCACCTTGGGCTCCACCGCGAGCGCGCGGGCGATGACGATGCGCTGGCGCTGGCCCCCCGAGAATTCGTGGGGAAAGCGCGCCGCCTGGTAGGGGCGCAAGCCCACTTGTTCGAGCAATTCGCCGACGCGCGCGGCGCGCTTTTGCGCGGGCACGATGGCGTGCAGCATCAAGGGCTCGGCGAGGATCTCGCCGACCGTCATGCGCGGATTGAGCGAGGCGAACGGGTCCTGGAAGACGATCTGCACCGTGCGGCGCAAGCCCTTGGCCTCGCGCTCGGGAAGGCTCGTGACGTCCCGGCCCTCGACGCGGATCGTGCCCTCGGTCGGCTCGATCAGGCGCAGCAGCATGCGCCCGAGCGTCGACTTCCCGCAGCCCGATTCGCCGACGAGCGCGAGCGTCTCGCCCGGCATCAGCGAGAGCGACACACCGTCGACCGCCTTCACGCTCGCGAGCGTGCGGCCGAGGAAGGAGCGCTTGGCCACGAAATGCTTGACGAGGCCGTCGGCCTCGAGGACGGGGCGGGGGGTCGCGCTCATGCGACGAGACTTTCGAGCGGCGCGCGCCAGCAGCGGGCGGCCCGGCCCGGCGCCACTTGCGCGAGCGGCGGCATCGACGCGCAGGCCTCGATCCGGAAGGGGCAGCGGGCGGCGAAGCGGCAGCCTTGCGGCGGGCGGCTCATGTCCGGCACCGCGCCCTCGATCGCGGCGAGCCGCTCGCGGCGCCGGTCGAAGCGCGGCAGCGAGCCGAGCAGCCCCACCGTGTAGGGGTGCTGGGGAAAGGCGAACAGCTCCTCGACCGGCGCGCGTTCGACCACCTGGCCCGCATACATCACCACCACCTCGTCGCAGACCTCCGCGACGACGCCGAGATCGTGGGTGATGAGCACGATCGCCGTGCCGGTCTCCTCGCGCAGCCCCCGCATCAATTCGAGGATCTGCGCCTGGATGGTGACGTCGAGCGCGGTCGTCGGCTCGTCGGCGATGAGGAGTTTCGGCGCGCAGGCGAGCGCCATGGCGATCATCACGCGCTGGCGCATGCCGCCCGAGAGCTTGTGCGGATATTCGTCGAGCCGCGCGCCGGGCTCGGGGATGCGCACGCGCTCGAGCATCTCGCGGGCATGCGCGCGCGCCTCGCGCCGGCCGACCGGACGGTGGCGCAGGATCGCCTCTGCGATCTGGTCGCCGATCGTGTAGGATGGGTTGAGCGAGGTCATCGGCTCCTGGAAGATCATCGCGATCCGGTCGCCGCGCAGGTCCTGGAGCGTGCGCTCGGGTGCGGAGAGGAGATCGCGCCCCTCGAAGGCGACCCGCCCCTCGATTCTGGTGCCGACCTTCGGCAGGAGGCCCATCACCGCGAGCGAGGTCACGCTCTTGCCGCAGCCCGATTCACCGACGATGCCGAGCGTGCGCCCGGGCCTCACGTCGAAGCCGACGCCGTCGACGGCGCGGGTCGTGCGCCCGTCCGGCCCCGTGAAGGTGACCCGCAGGTCCTCGACGGTGAGGATGGGCTCGTCGCTCATCGCTCCTCCTCGCGCGCGGCGAGCGCGGCGGCGATCTCGGCGTCGATGCGCGCGCGATCGGTGATGCCGACGGGGTCGGCCTTGGTGGGCAGATAGCGCCGGAAGAGCGCCCAGCGCTCGCGCGAGACCTGCTCCAGGCGGGCGAGCTCGGCGATCGGCTCCGGATGGTCGTCGACGCGCAGGTCGAGCTCGGACCAGTCCTCCGTGCCGTAGATCACGAGGCCGGCCGATTGCTTGCCGCGTTTGTCGCCCCCGGCCGCCTCGCCCGCTTTGAGCGCCGCGATCAGGCGGCGCGGGAAGGGGAGGGCGGCCGCCTCGCGATACGCGCGCGCCGTCTCCTCGAGCACCTCGGGCCCCGCGAGCATGTTGCCGGCGACCCCGCACAGATCGTCCGAGGTGGCACCGCAATAGGGGACGCAGTCCCGCCCCGTATGGTCGGCGACGGTGCCGCTCGCGTCGATCGCCTGGATCTGGCGATGGTCGCGGCCCTCGTCGGCGCCGACGAGCGTCGCGACCGTCTCGGCGGCGCTCTTGCCGGCGCGCAGGAGGGCGAGCCCGGCGGGGCCGTAGAGCGGGTTGATCAGCGCCTGCGTCGCGACGATCCCCACGCCTGCCGCGACATAGGGCACCCGCGCCCCCACCGCGAAGAACCGGCTCGCCACGGCAATGCCGAAGGCGCCGGTCTCGGGATCCTTGGCGACGATCGACCAGGTCATCGGGGGGGCTCCGAACCGGTTCGGTGGGTGGGAAATGGGGGTCGTGCCTGCATCGAGCTGTCGTCCCGGACGCCGAAGGCGATCCGGGACCCATATCCACTACGCTGCACTCGCAGCCTATAGGCTGCGTTTCTCCGACGACCGAAGCCACTGACAGGTAGCGGAGCGAGCGCGGCATGCGCGCTCCGACAAGCGTCGAGC
Organism: Salinarimonas sp.; assembly: GCF_046292825.1. GTDB lineage: Bacteria > Pseudomonadota > Alphaproteobacteria > Rhizobiales > Beijerinckiaceae > Salinarimonas. Next base: position 43,233 of record NZ_JBKBQG010000031.1, read on the forward strand.
GTATGGGTCCCGGGTCCGCTTCGCGGCCCGGGATGACAGCCATAGAGGCTGTCGCCATATTCCTCCACGCCGTCATTCCGGGTCGCGAAGCGGGCCCGGAATCCAGAAACTCCAAGGCTCGGCGAGCAGCCGATAGGCTGCGTCCCTCGACCTTCGGGTGCTTCGCACTCGCGCAACGAGCGCGCATGCGCGTTCGGTCCACCGTCGTGGATCTGGGTTCCGGGCTCGCTTCGCGCCCCGGAATGACGGCGTGGGAAAGCCGTGCCACCTCCCCGCAAGGGGAAGGAGAAGCGTCCCGCGCTCGTCGCTGCCCGCCCCATCAATACCCCACCGCCTGGCCGTCCTTGCGCGGGTCGGAGCCTGCCGCATAGCCGCCCTCGATGCGCCGGATCAGCTGGGCGCCGCCGAAGCCGAAGCTCGTGTCGGGCTCCTCGACCGTGATCGCATGCCCCAGAGCGGCGAGCCCCTCGAGCACTGCCGTGCCGACCGTCTCCTCGATCGCCACCTCCATGCCGGCGACGACGCGCCAGCGCGGGGCGTCGGCCGCCTGTTGCGGGTCCTGGCCCCAAACCTGCGTTCGCAGCGTCATCTGCAGATGCCCTTGCGCCTGCATCGGCCCGCCCATGACGCCGAAGCTCATCTCGGGGCGGCCGCCTCGCATGACGAAACCGGGGATGATCGTGTGGAAGGGGCGCTTGCGCGGGCCGACGCGGTTGGGGTGACCCGGCGTCGTCACGAAGCCGAAGCCGCGATTCTGCAGCGAGATGCCCGTGCCCGGCACCACCACGCCCGAGCCGAAGCCGGCATAGTTCGACTGGATGTAGGAGATCATCATGCCGCTCTCGTCGGCGGCGGTGAGATAGACCGTGCCCCCTGCCTTCGGCGCGCCCGCTCCGCGATCCTGCGCACGGGCGGGGTCGACGAGCTTCGCGCGGGCGGCGAGGTAATCGGGCGCCAGGAGATCGGCGGCGGCGACGTCCACCATCGCGGCGGGGTCTGCGACATAGGCCTCGACATCGGCGAGCGCGAGCTTCGTCGCCTCGATCTGGAGATGGAGCGCCTCGACGCTGTCGGGGGCGAGCCGACCGATGTCGTGGTGCGCGAGCATGCCGAGCGCCATGCAGGCGGCGATGCCCTGGCCGTTCGGCGGGATCTCGTGGAGCGCGACGTCGCCGTAGGACGCGCTCACGGTGCCGCACCAATCGTTCTCGTGGGCCGCGAGATCGTCCTCGGTGAGCGCCGCCCCGTGCGCGCGGGCGAACGCGGCGATCTTCTCGGCGAGTTCGCCGCGATAGAACGCCTCGCCGCGGCTCTCGGCGATCGCGCGCAGGCTGTCCGCCATCGGCTTGCAGGCGAAGATCTCGCCCGCTCGCGGCGCGCGCCCGTTCGGCAGGAAGGCCTCCGCGAAGCCGGGCTGGCGGCCGAGCATCCGCTCGGCGCGCGCCCACAGGTTCGCGATCACGGGGGAGACGGAATAGCCGTTCTCGGCATAGTCGATCGCAGGCGCGAACAGGGCCTCGAAGGGCAGCTTGCCGAAGCGCGTCGAGAGGTCGACCCAGGCGGAGACGGCGCCGGGCACCGTGACGCTCTCCCAGCCGCGCTCGACCATGCCGTTCGGGAAGCGCTCCGGGTTCCAGCCGGCCGGCGAGCGGCCCGAGGCGTTGAGCCCGTGCAGGCGCTCGCCGTCCCAGAGGATGGCGAAGGCGTCCGAACCGAGCCCGTTGCCGGTCGGCTCGACCACGACGAGCGCGATCGCCGCCGCGAGCGCCGCGTCGACCGCGTTGCCGCCCGAAAGCAGCATGCGAAGCCCCGCCTGCGCCGCGAGCGGCTGCGAGGTCGCCACCATGTTGCGGGCGAGCACCGGTGAGCGGCGGGAGGGGTAACGGACGGCGCGATCGGTCTGCACGGGTGAGCCTTCCTCGGGGCATGCCGGGCTCGCGCGAGGGCGAACCATTATCGGACCGCGGCGCCTTCGGTACGCGTGCGCTCTGCGGAACCGGATCAGGCTAGACCCGTATACGAACGCATTCAAGCGTGCGTCTGCACGAATTCCGTTCAGCAAAAGCCCATCATGACGGCGGAGCGGCCCGCGGATTAGGCTCGACAGCGCAGGGCCAGATCGCGTACCAATTTCAATATTGGTACATTCCCCATGAGGCCGCGTCCGGCGCGCCTCGCCCGCCCACGATCGGAGGTCGCGTGTCCGTCCCCGTCCATCACCCGGCCGCAGCGGACGGCGACGCGACCGGCGCCGATCGCGGCGACCCGGTGCTCGCCGCCCTCTCCGCGGCTCTGGCGAGCGGCGTCATCGTCGAGGACGGACGGGTGGCGCCCGAGCGGGAGATCGCCGAGCGGCTCGGCGTCGGGCGTCGCGCGGTGCGCCGCGCCCTCGACGCGCTGGAGGCGCAGGGTCTCGTCTGGCGCCGGCAGGGCCAGGGCACCTTCGTCTCGGCCCCGCCGAGCCCGCTCGCCAAGCGCCTCGCCGGTCTCGCGAGCCAGACGAGCCCCGCCGAGATCATGGAGGTGCGCCTCGCCATCGAGCCCGTCATCGTCCGCCACGCCGCCGCCCGCGCCGCGCCGGTCGACGTCGACGGCCTGCGCCGCCTCGCCGAGCGCTCGCACGCTGCGCAGACGGACGCCGATTACGAGCGCTGGGACCGCGCCTTCCACCGCAAGCTGGCCGAGACGATGCGCAACGGCCTCTTCCTGGCTCTGTTCGAGGCGCTCGAGGCGGTGCGCGACGATCCCGTCTGGCAGCGGATGCGCGAGGGGACGCGCTCGCCCGATCGGCGCGCGCGGCTCGGCCGCGAGCATCTCGCCATCGTCGAGGCGATCGCCGCCTGCCGCCCCGATGCGGCCGAGGAGGCGATGCGCGCCCATCTCGCCTCCGTCGGCGAGAGCCTCGGGCTCGACCTCGCGCCGTTCAGAGCGCGGCGAGCGCCTTGAGATCGATCGCGGGATCGGCGACCGCCTCCGGCGGCGGCGACCGGCCGCTCTCGATCAGCCGCTTGCCGGTCATGTAGGCGCGCGCGTCGTTCATCGCGTCGACCGCTATCAGCCGCGCGCCGGCATAATACCAGTGCGAGCGCGCCGCGCCTTCCCCGCGCACGACGATGCGATCGTGGCCGGTGCCGAGCCCGGCGATCTGGAGCTTGCAATCGTACTGGTCCGACCAGAACCACGGCATCGCGCGATAGGGCGTCGGACGCCCCAGCATCGCGAGCGCCGCCGCCTCGGCCTGGGCGATGGCGTTGCCGACGCTCTCCAGCCGGATCCGGCGCCCCTCGTGGGGGAAGGAGGCGCAATCGCCCGCGGCGAAGATCGCCGGATCGCTGGTGCGGCCGAATTCGTCGGTGCGGATGCCGTTCTCGAGGGCGAGGCCGGCCGCCTGCGCGAGGGCGACGTCCGGCTCGATCCCGAGCCCGGCGACGACGAGGTCGGCTTCGAGCCGGGTCCCGTCCGCGAGGAGCGCGCCGGTCACGCGTCCCTCGCCGAGGAGCCGCTCCAGCGCCACGCCCTCGCGGATGTCGACGCCGTGGGCGCGGTGGAGCGCGCGGAAATAATCGGCCGTCTCCGCGCAGGCGACGCGGCCGAGGATGCGCGGGGCGATTTCGACGAGGGTGACCGCCATCCCCTTCTGCGCGCACACCGCCGCCGCCTCGAGACCGACATAGCCGCCGCCGACGACGAGCACGCGCCGGCCAGGCGCGATCTCGGCGGCGAGCGCGTCCGCGTCGTCGCGCGCGCGCAGGACGAAGACGCCCGCAAGAGCGCCGCCGACCGCCGCCGGCATCCGCCGCGGCACGGCGCCCGTCGTCAGCGCCAGCGCGTCGTAGGGCAGGCTCTCGCCGTCGGCGAGCACGACGCGCCGCGCCGCGCGGTCGATCGCGGCGACGGTGGTGGCGAGCCGCAGGTCGATTCGGTTGTCCGCGTAGAAGGAGGCCGGGCGCAGGAGGAGGCGCTCGAGCGACGCCTCGCCGAGGAGATAGGCCTTCGAGAGGCGCGGGCGGTTGTAGGGCGCGACGTCCTCGGCGCCGATCAGCACGATCGACCCCGAAAACCCTTCCGCCCTCAGCTTGGCGACGAGCGCCGAGCCCGCCTGCCCGGCCCCCACGACGACGACGTGCTTCATGAGGTCGCAGATAGAGCCGCGCGCGTGCGCCGTCAAACGGGCGATGGACAGGCCGTCGCGCACGGGCCCCACCCGGCCGCCGTCGCTGCGCTCCGGCGTCCACCCTCCCCTACGGGGAGGGATTGGCCGCACGTATCCCTCACCGTAGCTCTAAGAGGTTCACACATCTCTCCCGACTGGATGTCCTGGAGATCCTCAAGGTTTCCTGACGGGCTCGACGGTCTCCCCTCCCCCTTGGGGGAGGGCAATGGGACTCCTCTGGGGTGGGGGTCGTGCAGGAGGAACCGTGACGGTGCCGCCTCGACGACCCCCATCCGTCTCCGAGCTTCGCTCGGAGCCACCTTCCCCCAAGGGGGAAGGACAAGAGCGGCCTTCGTCGACGTGCAGAATCGATCATATGTGCATGCCGTACCCCGTCGGGGAGGGTGGCCTCCGAGGCGGAGCCGAAGGAGGTCGGGTGGGGCGCGGGATCGAGACCGCGCGTCTCCCCCCTTCAGCTCCGCCCGCCCCCTCCCTATCTCCCCCGCATGTCATCCCCCCTCGACGATCTCCTCGCCGAGCTGCGCGCCTGCCGGGTGTGCCGGGACGCGCCGACGCGCGGGCCCGCGCTCGCGCACGAGCCGCGGCCGATCGTGCAGGCGAGCGCGACCGCGCGGCTGTGCATCGCGAGCCAGGCGCCGGGCATCCGCGCGCACGAGGCGGGGGTGCCGTTCCGGGATCCGTCCGGCGTGCGGCTGCGCGCCTGGCTCGGGATCGGCGAGGACGTGTTCTACGATGCCGGCCGGGTCGCGATCGTGCCGATGGGCCATTGCTTTCCCGGCTGGGACGCGCAAGGGGGCGACCTGCCGCCGCGGCGGGAATGCGCGCCGATCTGGCGCAAGCGCGTCTTCGAGAATCTCCCGGCGCTCGAGCTCGTCCTCGTGATCGGGTCGCACGCGCAAGGGTGGCACCTGCCGCAGGCGCGCAGGGACGGCATGACGGCGACCGTCGCTTGCTTCCGCGAGATCCTCGCCGAGGAGCGGCGCCCCCGCGTCCTGCCCCTGCCGCATCCCTCGTGGCGCAACAATGCCTGGCTTGCCCGGAACCCGTGGTTCGAGGAGGCGCTTCTCCCCGTGCTGCGCGCCGAGGTTTCCACTATCCTCGGCATCCGCGAATCGAGAGGGGAGGACGCCGCATGACGCCAGTTCTGGAGAGCCGCCGGGAGGGCGCGGTCGCGGTCCTGACGCTGGCGCGCCCCGACAAGCTCAACGCCTTCACGGCCGAGCTGCACGCCGCCCTGCGCGAGGCGCTCGCGGCCTGCGCGGAGGACGAGGGCGTGCGCGTCGTGCTCCTCACCGGCCAGGGCCGCGCCTTCTCGGCGGGCCAGGACCTCACCGAGGACCTGCCGCGCGACGAGGAGGGGCGGATCGATCTCGGGCCTCCGCTCGCGCGCGACTACAACCCGCTGATCGAGATGCTCGCCGGCTATCCCAAACTCACGGTCGCGGCGCTCAACGGGCCGGCGGTCGGCGCCTCGATGAACATCGCGCTCGCCTGCGACATCCTGGTCGCTGCCCGCTCGGCCTATCTGCAGGAGGCCTTCGCCCGGATCGCGCTCATTCCCGACGCCGGCGGGACCTGGATCCTGCCGCGCCTCGTCGGGCCCAAGCGCGCGCTCGCCCTGATGCTCACCTGCGATCCGATCCCCGCCGAGGAGGCGCGCGCGATGGGGCTCGTGCACGCGGTCTACGAGGACGCGGATTTCGCGCGCGAGGCGCTCGATTTCGCGAGCCGGCTCGCGCAGGGGCCGGCGCTCGCGCAGGCGATGACCAAGCAAGCGGTGCGCGCGAGCCTCGGGAACGACCTCGCGTCCCAGCTCGCGCTCGAGGCCGAGCTGCAGCGCCGCGCCGGCTTCTCGGACGATTTCCACGAGGGGATCGCCGCCTTCCGCGAGAAGCGCGCGCCGCGCTTCACGGGGCGCTGAGTCTGGCGCCGAGCTTGGCGCCGCACCTTTTCCTCGAGCCCCGCCTCGGACCGATGCGACCAGGCGCCGCCGCTCTCCTTCCCCTCAGGGGAAGGTGGCCCGGCGGCGAAGCCGACGGGTCGGATGGGGTCATTCGCCGCGGGAGCGGCGAAGG